>PIUA01000008.1 GCA_017577405.1 Bacillota bacterium | reverse complement strand
TGTCTGGGCCACGGACGGGGCGGGGGGCGGGAGCTGCCAGGCACGCTTGGCCGGGAGGGGGGGGGGCGGGGCAGGGGCAGAGGCGGAAGGGGGGGGGAGGGTGCTGGCCGGGGGATGCCGGGGGGGGGAGCAGGAGGTGGCCCGCCTCCAGCGGGACCAGGCGGCGCTGGAGGCGGAACGGGACCGGTTGAAGAGCCACGTGGCAGCGGAAGAAGCGGAGCAGGCCCGGTTGCAGGCCGAGGCGCAGGCGACGGCCCACGGGTTGGCCGCGGTGGAGGCGGAGCTGGCCCGCGCGGAAGGGGAGGCCGCGCAGCGGGAGGAGGCCTGGCAGGCGGCCCGGGACCGGGTGGAGGCGGCCCTGCGGGCGGTGGGCGAGGCCCGGCTGACCCACCAGGCCGCCGCCCACCGGTACCAGGAGGCGAGCCGGCGGCTTGCCGAGGAGCGGGCCGGCTGGGCCGCCTGGCGTGAGGCGCTCCGAGCGCTGGACCAGGCCCGCCAGGCCCAGGAGCCGGAGCGCCAGGCCCTGGCCCAGCGCCGCCAGGCCCTGCGGGCGGCCCGGCGGGAGCTGGAGGCCGCCCTGGCCGCCTTGCGGGCCGAGGCTGAGGCGCGGCGGGGGGCCTACGCGGAGGCCCGCCGGGCCCTGGCCCAAGGGGAAGAGCAGGCCCAGGCCCTCGCGGGCCGCCTGGAAGCCCTCCGGGAGGCGCGCCACCGGGCGGAGCTGGACCTGGTGCGAGAGCGCTCCGAGCTGGACCACCTCCTCAACGACGCGCCCGTGCCCCCTGAGGAGGTGCAGGGCCCCCAGGGGGAGGCGGCGGCCGCCGCGGAGCTGCCGGGGGATCTGGAGGCGCTGCGGGCTCAGGTCCGCTCCCTCCGGGCGGGGCTCGCCCGTTTGGGGCCGGTCAACCCCGCCGCGGAGGAGGCCTTCCAGGAGATCGACCAGCGCTACCGGACCCTGGAGGCCCAGCGGGACGATCTGATCACGGCCCGCCGGGAGCTGGCCGAGATGGTGGAGACCATCGACCGGACCAGCACCGAGCGGTTCCGCACCGCCTTCGCCGCCCTCCAGGAGGCGTTGCAGGACCTCTTCCAGCAGCTCTTCGACGGGGGCGAGGCCCGGCTGGACCTGACCGACCCCGACGACCCCCTCCACTCGGGGGTGGAGCTGAACGTCCGCCCGCCGGGGAAGCGGTGGCAGCCGCTGGTCGCCCTCTCGGGCGGGGAGCGCTCCCTTTGCCTGGTGGCCCTCCTCTTCGCCATGCAGAAGGTCCGCCCCAGCGCCTTCGCCCTCTTGGATGAGGTGGACGCGGCCCTGGACCAGCGGAACCTGGCCCGCTTCGTCTCGGTGCTGGAGGAGTTCTCGGAACGCACCCAGTTTGTGCTCATCTCACACCGGCCGGAGACGGTGGAGGCGGCCCGGGTGCTCTACGGGGCCACCCTCGACGGCGACGGAACCTCCCGCCTGATCTCCTTGAAGGTGCCGGAACCGGAGGAGGAAACCCCATGAGTCTTTGGGATCGGTTGCGCCAAGGCCTGGCCCGGAGCCGCTCGGGCTGGGTCAGCCAGTTGAAGAAGGCGGTGGCCGGCGGCCGGGGCCGGATCGATGAGGAGCTCCTCCTGGAGCTGGAGGAGAGCCTGCTGGAGGCGGACGTGGGGCTGGACGGGGCGGAGGCCATCCTGGACGCCCTGCGGGAGGCGGCGGCCAAAGAGCGCCCCAGCACGGCCGACGAGGTCTTATCCCTCATCCGCCGCCTGATGACGGACCAGCTGAGCGAGCACCGCCGGGAGCTGCACCAGCCGCCCGAGCCGCCTGGGGTCATCCTCCTTCTGGGGGTGAACGGCTCCGGCAAGACAACCACCGCCGCCAAGCTGGCCGCCCAGCTGGGCGGGCGGGGAAAGGTGATCCTGGGGGCGTGTGACACCTTCCGGGCCGCGGCCAGCGACCAGCTGGCCGAGTGGGGCCACCGGATCGGGGTGGATGTGGTCCGCCAGGAGCCGGGGAGCGATCCGGCCGCGGTCGCCTTCGACACCGTCCAGGCGGCCCGGGCCCGGGGGATGGCGTGGGCCATCCTGGATACGGCCGGGCGTCTCCAGACCCGGACCAACCTGATGAAGGAGCTGGAGAAGATCCACCGGGTGGTGGAGCGGGCCCTGGGCCGGCCGGCGGACGAGCGGCTTCTGGTGCTGGACGCCACCGTGGGCCAGAACGGCCTCTCCCAGGCCCGGCTCTTCCATGAGACGGTGCCCCTCACCGGACTGGTGGTGACCAAGATGGACGGCACCGCCCGGGGCGGCATCCTCTGGGCCATCACCCGGGAGCTGGGGCTGCCGGTCAAGTGGATCGGCGTGGGCGAGGGCCTGGAGGACCTCCAGCCCTTCGATCCGCAAGCCTTCGTGGACGCGCTCTTCGCCGGGGATGGGTCAAGGGAAGTTCCTTGACGCACCTCCCGCGCGCCAGTATACTCTGGAACTGTAAAGGCCAGAAGGTTGACAGGGTCGGAGGTTGGGATGGCGCGGCGCCCGGGCCACGGGGAGAACCGGCTGGAAGAGCGGCTGCAAAAGACGGTGGAGATGGCCCTGCTTTACGATCGGTACGGGGAGCTCCTGACCGAGCGGCAGCGCCGGTTCTTCGAGCTCTACTTCCTGGACGACCTCTCCCTGGGCGAGATCAGCGACCAGTACGGGGTCAGCCGGCAGGCGGTCTACGACATCCTCCGCCGGTCCCAACGGACCTTGGAGAAGATGGAGCGCATCTTAGGGCTGGTGGCCGCCCGGCGGGCCCAGGCCGAGCATCTGGGCCGGCTCATCGAGACGGCCCAGCGGGTGGAGGCGCTCCTTGCCGATCCCGCCGGTGACCGGGCGGAGGCCCGGAGGCTGGCCGCCGAGCTCCGGCAGGGTCTGGTGCAGCTGGCGGACCCGGCGCCCAAAGGAGGGGAGTCATGGCCTTTGAACGGCTGACCGAGCGGTTGCAGGAGGCCTTCCGCCGCCTCTCGGGCCGGGGCAAGCTCTCGCCCGCGGATGTAGATGAGGCCCTCAAAGAGGTGCGGCGGGCCCTCCTGGAGGCGGACGTCAACTTCCGGGTGGTGAAAGACCTCCTGGAGCGGATCCGGGCCCGGGCGGTGGGCGAGGAGGTCTTGAAGAGCCTCACGCCTGCCCAGCAGGTGATCCGTATTGTCCGGGACGAGCTGACGGCCCTGATGGGCGGCGAGCACGCCGGGATCCAGTTCGCCTCCCGGCCGCCGACGGTGATCCTCCTCTGCGGCCTCCAAGGCTCGGGGAAGACCACCACCGCGGCCAAGCTGGCCTTCCGCCTCAAGCAGCAGGGTCGCCGGCCCCATCTGGTGGCCGGGGACCTGTACCGCCCGGCGGCCGTGGACCAGCTCCGGGTGCTGGCCAAGCAGGTGGGGGTGCCCTGCCACGAGGGGCAGGGGGATCCGGTGGAGGTGGCGGCCCAGGGGGTGGAGGCGGCTGCCCAGGCAGGGGCGGACGTGGTCTTGGTGGACACGGCCGGGCGGCTCCAGATTGACAGCGAGATGATGGAGGAGCTCCGCCGGACCCGGGATCGGATCCAGCCCCATGAGGTCCTCCTGGTCCTCGATGCCATGACGGGCCAAGAGGCCCTCAACGTGGCCCGCACCTTCCAGGAGCAGATGGAGCTGACGGGTCTGGTCCTCACCAAGACCGACGGTGATGCCCGGGGCGGGGCCGCCCTCTCGGCCCTGGCGGTGACGGGCAAGCCCATCAAGTTTGTCGGGGTGGGGGAGCGGATCGAGCAGCTGGAGCCCTTCCACCCGGACCGGATGGCCTCCCGCATCCTGGGGATGGGGGACGTGCTCAGCCTCATCGAGCGGGCCGAAGCGGCCATGGATCAGGAGGATGCCCAGCGGCTCGCGGAGCGGATCCGAGAGGCGGACTTCACCCTGGAGGACTTTCTGGAGCAGCTCCGGCAGGTGCGGAAGATGGGGCCTCTGGACGAGCTCCTCCAGATGTTGCCCGGGCTGCCGGCGGGCGCGGGCAGCCTGAAGGGGCTCCAGGTGGACGAGCGGGAGCTGAAGCGGGTGGAGGCCATGATCCAGTCAATGACGCCCCAGGAACGGCGGAACCCGCAGATCATCGACGGCTCCCGCCGGCGGCGGATTGCCGCCGGGAGCGGCACCCAGGTGCAGGATGTGAATCGCTTGCTGAAACAGTTCGAGCAGACCCGGGCCCTCATCCGGCAGATGGGGCAGGCGGGACGCCGGATCCGGGGCGGGAAGGGCCGCAAGGGTTGGGGCGGCCTCTTCCGGGGTCGGCGGTAGGTTCAGGAGGTGGTTTGAGGTGGCAGTACGGATCCGTCTCAAGCGCATGGGGGCCAAGCACCAGCCCTTCTACCGGCTGGTGGTGGCCGACTCCCGGGCCGCCCGGGATGGGCGGTTCATTGAGACCGTCGGCACGTACAACCCCATCGCCAAGACGGAGGCGGACGAGATCAAGGTGGATGAGGAGCGGGCCTTGCTCTGGCTCTCCCGGGGCGCCCAGCCGTCCGAGAGCGCGCGCCAGGTGCTGGAGCGGGCCGGGGTTTGGCAGAAGTTCGAGGCGAGCAAGAAGCAGAAAGAGGCGTAGCCGTGGACGAGACTGGGCTTGTGGAGCTGGTTCGATGGATCGCCGTTCACCTGGTGGACCATCCCGACGACGTCAAAGTGAGCCTGGTGCGGGGCGAGGCGGGCAAGAAGACCCCCACCGTCCTGGAGCTCCGGGTCCATCCCGACGACATGGGCCAGGTGATCGGAAAGCAGGGCCGGGTGGCCAACGCGATCCGGACCCTCCTCAAGGCAGCCTCGGGACGGGGAGGCGAAGCGGTTCGCCTGGAGATTCTGGAGTAGGTGAGCCGCCCCAGTGGGTGACGGTGGGCCGGGTGATGACGGCCTGGGGTGTTTCGGGCTGGGTCCGGGTGGAGCCCGAGACCGACGATCCCCTTCGGTTCCGGAAGCTCACCCGGGTGCGGCTGGTGCCCCGTCACGGCCCGCCCCGCTGGATGACCATCCAAGGGGTGCGGGTGCAGGGCGGTCAGGTCCGGCTCCGGTTTGAAGGGGTGGAGACCCGGGAGGCGGCCAAGCTTCTGGCCAATAGCCTCCTGCAGATCCCCCCGGAGGAGGTCCTTCCCCTACCCGAGGGCGAGTTCTACCGCTTCCAGTTCCTGGGCCTGGAGGTGTGGACCGAGGAGGGCCGCCATCTGGGCCGGGTGGTGGATGTGCTGGAGACGGGGGCCAACGACGTCCTGGTGGTCCGGGGGGAGGGGTGGGAGATCCTGCTCCCCACCCTGCGCCAGGTGATCCGCCGGGTGGACCTTCCCCAGCGGCGGATGGAGGTGGCCCTGCTGCCAGGGCTGGAGGAGGCGACCGGACGCACGTATGCTGATTGACGTCATCACCATCTTTCCTGAATTCTTCCAGGGCCCCCTGGACGTGGGCATGATGCAGCGGGCCCGGGAGAAGGGGCTGCTCCAGGTCCGCCTCTGGCAACTCCGGGACTTCACCCGGGACCGGCACCGGACGGTGGACGACACCCCCTATGGGGGCGGGGCGGGGATGGTGATGAAGCCTGAGCCGCTGGTGGAGGCTTTGGAGGCGGTGCGGGCTCAGGGGCCGCCGGGCCGGGCCATCCTCCTCACCCCCCAGGGGCGGGTGATGGATCAGGCCTGGGCCCAGGAGCGGGCCAAGGAAGAGCGCCTCATCCTCCTCTGCGGCCGGTACGAAGGGGTGGACGAGCGGGTCCGGGCCTTTGTCGATGAGGAGCTGTCGGTGGGTGATTACGTCCTCACCGGCGGGGAGTACGCAGCCTTGATCGTCATTGATGCGGTGACGCGGCTGGTGCCGGGGGTCTTGGGCAGCAGCGCATCGCCGGTGGAAGAGTCGTTCAGCGACGGGCTCCTGGAGTACCCCCAGTACACCCGCCCGCCGGTCTTCCGGGGCATGGAAGTGCCCCAGGTGCTCACCACGGGCAACCACCAGGAGATCGCGCGCTGGCGGCGCCGGCAGGCGCTGTACCGCACGTGGCAACGGCGTCCAGACCTGCTGGCCCAAGCCTCCCTGACGCCGGAGGAGAGGGCTTTGGTGGAACGCTGGCGCGAGGCCCAGGGGCCCAGCCAGGAGAAGGGGAACGGTTCGGAAGGGTGAGGTGGAGATGATGGACCGGATTCGTGAGATTGAGAAGGCCCAAATGCGAGACGACCTGCCGGAGATCGTGCCCGGCGACACGGTCAAGGTGCACCTCCGGGTGGTCGAGGGCGACCGGCGGCGGATCCAGATCTTTGAGGGCGTGGTCCTGGCCCGGGATGGTTCGGGGCTGAGCGAGACCATCACCGTCCGGAAGGTGAGCGGCGGCGTGGGGGTGGAGCGGGTCTTTCCCATCCACTCGCCGAGCATCGAGCAGATCGAGGTGGTCCGCCACGGCCGGGTCCGCCGGGCCAAGCTCTACTACCTGCGCAACCTGAAGGGCAAGAAGGCGCGCCTGAAGGAACGTCGGTAAGCCGTGGAGATCCGCTGGCAACCCGGACACCTGGTGCGGGCCCGGCGGGAACTGCGGCTCTTGCTCTCCCAGGCCCAGTGGGTTCTGGAGGTCTGCGACGCCCGGGCCCCGCAGGCCAGCCGGGAGCGGCGGCTGGCTGAGTTGGTTCCGCCGGAACGGCGGATCCTGGTGCTGAGCCACGGGGATCTGGCCGATCCCGCCCTCACCCGGCGCTGGGTGGACCACTTCCGGGCCCAGGGCGAGCAGGTCCAGGTGGTCCGGCTGGACCGCCCGACCAGCTACCAGGGGATTCGGCGCCGCCTGACGCCGCCCCGGCCCCGGCAGGATGCCGCCCTCCGGGGGATCCGCTTGGGCGCCCACGTGACCGTCCAGCGGGCGGTGGTGGTCGGCCTGCCCAATGTGGGGAAGTCAACCCTCATCAACGTCCTGGCCCGCCGGACCCGGGCCAGGACCGAAGCGCGCGCGGGTACCACCCGGGGGCCCCAGTGGATCCGGGTGAGCGAGGGGTTGGAGATCCTGGATACCCCGGGCATTCTGGCCCCGGCGGGGATCCGGGGCGAACGGGCCTACCTCTTGGCGGCTTTGGGACTCGTCTCCGACCGAAGCTTTCCCGTCTGGGAGGTGGCCGTGTGGCTCGTCACGCGCCTGGGTCTGGCCGGCCCCGAACGGGACGAGGCGGAAGAGGCCTTGGAGCGGATGGGGCGCCGCTGGGGACTGGTCGCCAAGGGGGGCGGGATCCACGCCGAGCAGACGGCCCTCCGTCTCCTCCAGCAGTTCCGCCGGGGCCGCTTGGGCCGCCTCACCCTGGAACGCCCCGAGCCGCCCCAACCGGAACCCGCGGCCAGCGGCTAGACGGGCCGGGCGGCCGCCTCCAATTGGGCAGGTGGGGCGAGGCCCTCGCCGCCCTCTATCTCCAGGGACTGGGATACCAAATCCTCGCCCGGAACCTCCGGAACCGGCTGGGCGAGCTGGACCTGGTGGCCCTCGACGGTGAGATCCTGGTCTTCGTCGAAGTCCGCACCCGGCGGGGCGGGCCCGCCGGGACGCCCGAGGAGTCGGTGGACCGGGCCAAGCAGGCCCGGCTCCAGCGGCTGGCTTCCGCCTTCCGAGCCCGCCACCCCCTCCACCGGAGCCGGCCCGCCCGGATCGATGTGATCGCCCTCCGCCTTCACCGGGAGGGGCTCACCCTCCGCCACCTGCGCAACGTGACCGGCTGAACGCTGACCATGCTCATCACTGTTATCCCACAAGACACGAAGAATTCGCCCTTATTTGAAGGGGACGGACAGATCGCGGCGAATGGGAGGCTCGTGAGGGCGTCGGGGGCTCCAGACTGGTCAGGGCGCGGTCCTGACCGGGGAAGGCAACAGGGGGTGCACCGATGCGTCCGCGTGGAGCGGGAGCCTTCGCTGCCGCTTGGGTCGTGACCTGGTTGCTGGCTGTCCTTCTGGCGGGGGCTGTTGGCGCCCAAGAGCCGATCCGGATCGGGTTGCAGGCGCCCATCACCGGTCCCTGGGCCTACGAGGGCGAGATGGCCCGGAACTCCGTGGAGATCGTGAAGGATCAGATCAACGCCCGGGGCGGGGTGTTGGGCCGGCCCATCGAGATCGTCCTGGGAGACGATCAGGGCAACCCGCGCCAGAGCGCGCTGGTGGCCCAGCGGATGGTGGCTGCGGGCGTGGTGGCGGTCATCGGCACGTATGGCTCCTCCATCAACGAAGCGGCCTCCACCATCTATGAGCGGGCGGGGGTGGTCAACATCGCCTACGGGGCCACCGCCGTCCAGCTGACTGAACGCGGCTGGCGTTACTTCTTCCGCACCTGCTTCCGGGATGACCGGCAGGGAGCCTTCTTCGCCCAGCTCGTCAACGAGATGCTGGGGGCGAGCCGGGTGGCCATCCTCCACGACAACACCACCTTTGCCCGGGGGCTGGCCGAGGCGGCCCGGGCCTCCTTGGCGGCCGAAGGCCTGGCGGAGCTGGTCTTCTACGACGCGGTGACCCCCGGCGAGCGGGACTTCACCCCCATCCTGAGCCGCATGCGAGCTCGGGCGCCGGAGGTGGTCTACTACACGGGCTACTACCCCGAGGCGGCCCTCATTGCCCGGCAGATGCGGGATCTGGGCATCGACGCCCTCTTTGTGGGCGGGAATGCGGCCATCAACGACGAGTTCGTGGAGATCGCCGGGCTGGAGGTGGCCAGCGGGGCTCTCATGACCCAGGAGCCGCTGCCCACCGACCTGCCTTACCCCGAGGCCCAGGCCTTCCTGGAGGAGTACGTCCGGCGCCATGGCCAGCCGCCCAGCAGCCCCTGGCCGGTCTACGCGGCCGACGCGCTCCTGGTTTTGGCGGCAGCCATCGAGGCGACGGGCTCCACCGAGAGTGAGATCCTGGCCGAGTTCATCCGGGGGCCGCTCGCCATCCAGGGGATCACGGGCCCCATCGCCTTCGACAGCCGGGGCGACCGGGAGGGGGCCATCTACCTGGCCTACCAGGTCGGGCCGGACGGCGGCCTGCAGCCGTACGAGCCGTAAGACCAGCGGGATGATGGGGGCCCGGGCGGGCCGCTCCGCCCGGGCCGCCGGCCGTCGCGGGAGGTGACGGGGTGGCCCTCTTTCTGGAACAGCTGCTCAACGGGCTGACGGTGGGGTCGGTCTATGCCGTGGTCGCCTTGGGCTACACCATGGTCTACGGGGTGCTGCGGCTGATCAATTTCGCCCACGGCGAGCTCTTCATGCTGGGCGCCTACCTGGGGTTCACCCTGCTGGTCGCGACGGGCCTGGGGGGCGCCCTGCCCTTGGGCCTTGCTCTCCTCCTTCTGCTGCTGGTCGTGATGGGGGCGGTAGCCCTCCTGGGATTGGTCATTGAGCGGGTGGCGTACCGCCCCTTGCGGCGGGCCAACCGGCTCACCGCGGTGGTCTCGGCCCTGGGGGTCTCCATCTTCCTCCAGAACGGGGCCATGCTCCTCTGGGGCCCCCGGTACCGGGCCTACCCTGCCTGGGCGCTGCCCGAGGTGCGCTGGACCGTGGCCGGCCTCCACCTTTCCCTCATGCAGGTGGTGATCCTGGCGGTGGCCTTGGTCCTGATGGTGGGCCTCTACCTCCTGATCCAGAAGACCATGCTGGGCACGGCCATCCGGGCAACGGCCATCGACCACGACACCGCCCGCCTGATGGGGATCAACGTCGATCGGATCATCCAGTTCATCTTTTTCATCGGACCCGCTCTCGGCGCCGCGGCGGGGGTCTTGCTGGGGCTCTACTACCGTCAGGTCCACTTCACCATGGGCTGGATCTACGGCCTCAAGGCCTTCACCGCGGCCATCTTAGGGGGCATCGGGAACATCCCGGGGGCCATGATCGGGGGGCTCCTGCTGGGCATCTTGGAGATGCTGGGCGCCGGGTACCTTTCGGCGGCCTGGAAGGATGCCTTCGTCTTCATGATCCTGATCCTGCTCCTGATCCTCCGGCCCACGGGGCTGCTCGGTGAGCGGGTGGCGGAGAAGGTGTGACCGTGGCCAGGAGCAGATCAAGGGAGATGGGCGTTTCCGATGGACGGCTGGCCTCCGATGCACGGCTGGCCGGGGCGGGATCCCAGGTGGAGGGCCCGGCCCGAGCCCTTCTGATGGCGGCCCTGGTGGCCGCGGGTGGGGCCTTGCCCCTGGTGCTCAGTGACTACTGGCTGGATGTGGCCATCTTCTGGGGGATCTACGCCCTACTGGGCCTCAGCCTCAACCTGATCGTGGGCGAGGTGGGGCTCTTCAACATGGGCCACACCGCCTTCTTTGCCATCGGGGCCTACGGGACGGTCCTCCTCAATCAGGCCTGGGGACTCTCCCTGTGGCTCCTCATGCCCCTCTCCGGCCTGCTGGCCGCGGCCGCCGGGTATGGGCTGAGCCGCCCCATCATCCACCTGCGGGGCGACTACCTGCTGGTGGCCACCATCGGCCTCAACGAGATCCTGCGGGTGACCCTGGTCAACAACCCCTGGGGGTTGACGGGGGGGCCCAACGGCCTGATCCTGCTGGACCAGTTCACCGTGCTGGGCCGCCGTCTCGACGATCCCGCCGCCTTTTACTACCTGGTCTGGGGTGTGGTGGGCTTGGTGGTCTGGGCCCTCCTGCGGCTTCAGCACTCCCGGATCGGGCGGGCATGGAACTGCGTCCGGGAGGATGAGGTGGCGGCGGAGGCGATGGGGATCGATGTCCGCCAGGCCAAGCTGCTCGCCTTTGTCCTGGGCGCGGGGCTGGCGGGGGCGGCCGGCACCCTGTATGCGGCCAAGATGGTGGTGGTCTCACCGGAGAGCTTCACCTTCATGGAAGCGGTCATCCTCTTCGCCATCGTCGTCCTGGGCGGTCTGGGCTCCATCCCCGGCGTCCTCGTCGGCTCCGCGGCCATGATGGTCCTGCCCGAGGTCCTCCGGGATTTCGCCCAGTACCGGATGCTCTTCTTCGGGGCGGCCATGGCTCTGATGATGGTCTTCCGGCCCCAGGGCCTCTGGCCGAGCCGCCGGTGGAGCCGGCAGCTGACGGGGGAGCGGGAGCCATGAATCTGCTGGAGTTGCGGGGGGTCCGGAAGCGCTTCGGGGGCCTCCAGGCGGTCCGGGACGTGACCCTGGAGGTGCGGCGGGGGACCATCACCAGCCTCATCGGACCCAATGGGGCTGGGAAGACCACCCTGTTCAATCTCATCACCGGCATCTACCGGCCCGATGTCGGCTCCATCCGGTTTCAGGGTGAGGAGCTGGTGGGGCTTCGCCCCCACCAGGTGGTCCAGCGGGGCATCGCCCGCACCTTCCAGACGGTCCGGCTCTTCACCAACCTCACCTGCCTGGAGAATGTGCTGGCGGGGCAGCACTGCCGGAGCCAGGCGGGGCTGTGGGCCTCCATCCTCCGAACTGGGCGCCAGCGGGCGGAGGAAGCCCGGGTCCGGGAGGTGGCCCAGGCCTGCCTGGAGCTGGTGGGCTTGGAGGCGGCGGCCCACGAGCTGGCGGCCAGCCTCCCCTACGGCGACCGGAAGCGCTTGGAGATCGCCCGGGCCCTGGCCACCCAGCCCACCCTCCTGATCCTGGACGAGCCCGCGGGCGGCCTCAACGAGAGCGAAAGCCACGCCTTGATGGAGCTGATCCTCCAGATCCGGGCTTCGGGCGTCACCGTGCTCCTGATCGAGCACGACATGCGGGTGGTGATGGGCATCTCCGACGAGGTGGCCGTCTTGGACCAGGGCCGGATCATTGCCCGGGGAACGCCTTCGGACGTGCAGAACGCGCCCCAGGTGATCGAGGCGTACCTGGGCCGGCCGGGCGAGGAGGCGCTGATCTGATGGCACTCCTGGAGGTGAAGGACCTGACGGTCCGCTACGGCGGCGTGGTCGCGCTCCACCGCCTCAGCCTCCAGGTCGAGGCGGGCGAGATCGTCACCCTGCTGGGGGCCAATGGGGCGGGGAAGAGCACCACCCTCCGGGCCATCTCGGGGCTGGTCCCTCCGGCCGGGGGCCAGATCCGGCTGGACGGAGAGGAGGTGACCCGGCTCCCCGCCCACGCCCTGGTGGAGCGGGGGGTGGCTCACGTGCCCGAAGGACGGAAGGTCTTCCCCACCCTCACCGTCGAGGAGAACCTGAACCTGGGCGGCTACACCCGGCGGCGGCACCGCCACGCCGTCGCCGAGGGGCGGGACCGGGTGTACCAGCTCTTCCCCCGGCTGAAGGAGCGGCGGCACCAGCTGGCCGGCACCCTCTCGGGCGGAGAGCAGCAAATGCTGGCCATCGGCCGGGGACTCATGGCCTCGCCCCGGCTCCTGCTCCTGGACGAGCCATCCCTCGGCCTCGCTCCCAAGCTGGTGGTGGAGATCTTCCGCACCATCAAGGCCATCAACCGGCAGGGGGTGGCCGTCCTCCTGGTGGAGCAGAACGCCCGCCTGGCCCTCCATGTGGCCCAGCGAGGCTATGTGCTGGAGACGGGCCGGCTGGTGCTGGAGGGGATGGCCCACGAGCTCCAGGGGGATCCCCAAGTTCGGGAGGCTTACCTGGGCGGCCGGGTCTGACGCCGGCAGGAAGGGGCTGGGCGGCGGCGAAAGGAAGAGGCACCCAGGCCCTCTTGCCCGCCGGGGCAAGGGGGTCTTGCGCGTGCTTGCCCGTCTGTGGAGCGCGGCCCTGGCCGGCGTGGAGGGCCAGCCGGTCCAGGTGGAAGTGGATCTCCGGCCGGGCCTCCCTGCCTTCGACGTGGTCGGTCTGCCGGGAACCGCGGTCTTGGAGAGCCGGAACCGGGTGCGGGCCGCCTTGCGGAACAGCGGCTTCGAGATGCCCCTGGGGCGGGTGACCATCAACCTGGCGCCCGCCGGCCTCCGCAAAGAGGGCCCCCTCTTCGACCTCCCCATGGCCGCCGGCATCCTGGTGGCCATGGGCGTCGGCTCGCCCGAGCGGGCCCGGGGCCACGGCTTCCTGGGCGAGCTGGGGCTGGACGGGACCCTGCGGCCCGTGAGCGGGGTCCTGGCCGCGGCCGAAGCCCTCAAGGGGCACGTCCAGGCGGTGGTGGTGCCGGAGGCCAACGGCCCCGAGGCGGCCCTGGCCGGGCTGCCGGCCCTGGCCTTTCGCCACCTGAAGGAGGTGGCTACCTTCCTCCGGGGCGGGCCCGCGCCCCCGCCCGCTCGAGCCCTGGCCAGCCCCAGCCAACCCCTCGGGCCCGCCCTCGAGCGGGTGGCCGGCCAGGAAGGGGCCAAGCGGGCGCTGGAGGTGGCCGCGGCCGGTGGGCATGCTCTGGTCATGATCGGCCCTCCGGGGGTGGGGAAGACCCTTCTGGCCAGCCGCTTGGGCGAGCTCCTGCCCGATCTCGCCCCCGAGGAGGCCTACGAGGTGACCAAGATCCACAGCATCGCCGGCCTCCTGCCGCCCCACGGGGGCTTGATCCGGCGCCCCCCTGTCCGGGCGGTCCATCCTTCGGTGGGGGCGGCGGCCCTCCTGGGGGGCGGGGTGCCGCCCAGGCCGGGCGAGGTCACCCTGGCCCACCGGGGCGTCCTCTTCCTGGATGAGCTGCCCGAGTTTCCCGCCCAGGTCTTGGACGGCCTCCGCCAGCCCTTGGAGACGGGCTGGATCGAGGTGAGCCGGGCCCGCTACCACGTTCGCTTTCCCGCCCGTTTCCTCCTGGTGGCCGCGGGCAACCCCTGCCCCTGCGGCCAGTGGGGCTTCGGCGAGTGCCGCTGCTCCGACGGGCAGCTGGCTCGCTACCGGCGGCGCCTGTCGGGCCCCATCAAGGACCGGGTCGATCTCTGGGTGCCCGTGGAGCCGCCCTCCGGAAAGGCCCTCTTCCAGGAGCCGGCTGGGGAGACGGAGCGGGTGCTGGCGCGGATCCGGGCGGCCCGGGAGCGCCAGGCCCAGCGGTACGGCCCCGGAGGCCTCAACGCCACCGCGGCGGTGGACCTCCACCAGCTCGCGGCCCAACCGGCGGTCCGGCGGCTGGTGGAGCGGGCCATGGAGGCGCGGCTTATCTCGGCCCGGGGCGCGGTCCGCCTCCTCCGGGTGGCCCGGACCCTGGCGGACCTGGATGGGAGCGACACCCTCCAGGAAGAGCATGCGGCGGAGGCCCTCCAGTACCGGCGGCCGCCGTGGTGAGGGATGGGCACGGGGGCGGATCCGGCGGGATAAAGGCGGGGGCGGGTCGCCATGCTACAGGAGCGTACGGCGAAGCGGAACGGACGAAGGAAGGCGAGCCCGTTGGAGCCTGAACCTGGCACCACCCGGATCTACCGCTGCCCGGTTTGCCACGTGGAGACGCCCCATGCTGTCCTGGCCCAGAAGGCCGGCCGGATCGCCCTGCGGTGCACCAACTGTGAGAACGGCAGCCTGGTGGATCAAGGTGAGCTCTTCCTCTACCCGCACCGCTGGGAGTCGGAGCTCCGGGAGATCTTGGATCACCTGAGCGCCCGCGGGGAAGGAAGGGGAGGGGACGAGGGCGAATAGGAGGGGCCGTCCCGGCTTGCCCCAGGGGGCGGGAGGAGAGGAGCCGTGTCCTCTGACGACCGCCGGGAACGCCTCGACCTGCTGCGTCTCTACGGCGCCCTGCCCTTCCACCAAGCCCGCAAGCTTCTCAAGATCTACGCCACCGCCTCCCAGGCCTGGCGCCGGTATCCCCAGTGGCCTGAGCTGGGGGTAGAGCCCTCGGTCTGGTCCGCCGCCCAGACCTTCACCCGGAGCTGGGCGGCCGCCAGCCTGACCCAACTCCGTTCTGCGGGCACCCAGGTCCTCACCCCCAGCATGGCCGGCTACCCCCGAGCCCTGGCTGCCATTGACCAGCCGCCGCCGCTCCTCTTCATCCGGGGCCGGTGGACACCGATGGACGAAGGGGCGGTCAGCATTGTGGGGACCCGACGGCCCACCCCCTACGGAGAGGGGGTGGCCGCCGACCTGGCCCGGGCCCTGGCCCAGGCGGGGGTGACGGTGGTGAGCGGCCTGGCCCGAGGGATCGATGGGGTGGCCCACCGGGCGGCCCTGGCCGCGGGCGGGCGGACGGTGGCCGTGATGGGCACGGGCCCCGACCGGATCTACCCCCCGGAACACCGGGAGCTGGCCCGGGCGATTGAGCGGCAGGGGGCGCTCGTGACCGAGTACCCGCCGGGGATGGCCCCCGCGCCCTACGCCTTCCCCCACCGGAACCGGATCATCGCTGCCTTAGGCACGGTCACGGTGGTGGTGGAGGCGGGGGCCCGGAGCGGCGCCCTCATCACCGCCCGTCTGGCCGATGAGCTGAGCCGGCCCGTCTACGCGGTGCCCGGGCCCTTGGGACGCCCCCAGAGTCTGGGGTGTCACCGGCTCATCCAGGACGGCGCGCTGCTGCTTGCCACGGTGGAGGAGCTGGTGGAGGCGGTCCGGGCCCAGCGCCCGGTGGCGGCGCCCAGCCCGCTCCCGGGGCTGGGTCCCGATGGTCCCGGGGCCGGCGATCCCCAGGGGTGGCTCCTTCATCACTTGGACCGGGAGCCCCGGACGGCGGAAGAGCTGGCCCGGCGAACGGGCGCGGAGCTGGGCGCCGTTCAGGCCGGCCTCACCCTGTTGGAGCTTCGGGGTCTGGCCATCCGGGTCGGCGGCCGGTTCTGGCGGAGAGGCTGGTAGGCGGCCCGGGAAGCCCCTTCGGTTTACAGCCCCGAGAGGCCCCAATATAATGTAGGGCGAGTTGAGGGAGGGGACGGTGTGGCCAAGTCACTGGTCATCGTTGAGTCGCCGGCCAAGGCGAGGACCATCGGCAAGTTCCTCGGGCGCTCCTACCAGGTGAAGGCCTCCATGGGCCATGTCCGGGATCTGCCCAAGAGCCAGTTCGGGGTTGATGTGGAGAACAACTTCGAACCCCATTACATCACCATCCGGGGCAAGGGGAAGGTGCTCCAGGAGCTGCGGGAGGCGGCCAAGAAGGCGGAGACCGTCTACCTGGCCACCGACCCGGACCGGGAAGGGGAGGCCATCTCCTGGCACCTGATGACCGCCCTGGGGCTCGATGAGGAACGGGTCCGGCGCATCGTCTTCCATGAGGTGACGGCCGAGGCGGTCCGGAACGCGGTGAAAAACCCGCGAGGCATTGACCAGCGCCTGGTCGACGCGCAGCAGGCCCGCCGGGTCTTGGACCGGGTGGTTGGCTACCAGCTGAGCCCCCTCCTCTGGAACAAGGTCCGCCGGGGCCTGAGCGCGGGACGGGTCCAGTCGGTGGCGGTCCGGTTGATCTGCGACCGGCAGGATGAGATCGACGCCTTCGAGCCCGAAGAGTACTGGACCGTCGACGTCACCTTCCGCCCGGTGCCCGTCAACGGCCAGACGGAGCCGGCCCCCGAAGGGGAAGCGGGGCAGGACCGGCCCCCGGCGGTCTTCGTGGCCCGGGTGGAGCGCCGGGATGGGAAGAAGCTGGAGCTGGCCAACGAGGCGGAGGCCCAGCGGGTGGTGGAGGAGCTGGCCGGGCTGGAAGCCCGAGTGGCCTCGGTGGAGGAGAAGGAGCGGCGGCGCTCGCCGTACGCCCCCTACACCACCAGCACCCTCCAGCAGGATGCCTCCCACCGCCTGCGCTTCTCGGCCTCCAAGACCATGCGCCTGGCCCAGGAACTGTACGAAGGATTGCCTCTGGGGCCCGAGGGACACATGGGGCTCATCACCTACATGCGGACCGACTCCACCCACATCGCCGCCCAAGCCCAGGCCGAGGCCCGGGCCTTTATTGAAGAGACCTACGGCCCTGAGTTCCGCCCGGCCCGGCCGCCCCAGTACAAGAACCGCAAGGGGGCCCAGGCGGCCCACGAGGCGATCCGGCCCACCTCGGTCTACCGGACGCCGGAGAAGGTCGCCCCCTACCTGAGCCGGGACCAGCTCCGGCTCTACCGGTTGATCTGGGAGCGGTTCGTAGCCAGCCAGATGAGCCCTGCCCGCTACCAGACCATGAGCGTCCGGGTGGCGGCGGGGCCTTACGAGCTCCGAGCCACGGGCTCCCGGCTTGTCTTCCCTGGCTTCCTGCAGGTCTACCGGGCCGATGAGACCGAGACCAGCAAGATGCTGCCGCCGCTGGTGGAGGGGCAGCTCCTGGAGCAGTTGGAGCGGAAGCCAGAACAGCACTTCACCCAGCCGCCCCCGGCCTACACCGAGGCTTCCCTGGTGAAGGCCCTGGAGGAGCTGGGGATTGGCCGCCCCAGCACCTACGCGCCCATCTTGGAGACCATCCAGAAGCGGGGCTACGTGGAGCTGGTCGACCGGAAGTTCCGGCCCACGGAGCTGGGGCGGGTGGTGGTCGATCTCCTCAAGGAGTACTTTCCCAACATTGTCGATGTGGAGTTCACCGCCCGCATGGAGGCGGCCTTGGACGAGGTGGAGGAGGGGAAGCAGGACTGGGTCTCCCTCGTCCGGAAGTTCTACGACCCCTTCCAGGAGCAGCTCCGCCACGCGGAGGCGACGGCCGAGCGGGTGAAGGTGGCCGACGAGGAGACGGACGAGGTCTGCGACAAGTGCGGGCGTAAGATGGTGATCAAGCACGGCCGCTACGGTCGCTTCCTCGCCTGCTCGGGCTTCCCCGAGTGCCGGAACACCCGGCCCCTCTTGGAGAAGATCGGGGTGGACTGCCCCGAGTGCGGGCACCCCTTGGTGAAGCGCCGGTCCCGGCGGGGCAAGACCTTCTACGGCTGCTCCAACTACCCCGACTGCCGCTTCGTCATGTGGCAGAAGCCTGTCCCTGCTCGCTGCCCCAAGTGCGGCAGCCTCCTGGTGGAAGCCCAGGGCGGGCGAGGCCGGAAGGCCGAGTGGGTCTGCCCCACCAAAGGGTGCGGCCACCGGCAGCCGGCCGCCGACCCCAAAGAGGCGGAAGCCATCCAAGCCCAAGCCTGATCCCAACCACGTGGCCCCAGGAGCAAGGAGGCGAGGCGTGTGGCAGCGGCAGCACTCCATGGCACCACCATCGTGGGTGTCTTGCGGGATGGACGGGCGGCCCTGGCAGGCGACGGCCAGGTCACCCTGGGCCAGCAGACCATCATGAAGCGCACAGCCCGGAAGGTCCGCCGGCTCTACCACGGCCGGGTGCTGGCCGGCTTCGCCGGCTCCGTCGCCGACGCCCTCGCCCTCTTCGAGCGGTTCGAGACCCGGCTCGAGGCGTACCACGGTAACCTGCCCCGGGCGGCTGTGGAGCTGGCCAAGGAGTGGCGCACCGACCGGGCCCTCCGGCGCCTGGACGCGCTCTTGATCGTGATGGACCTGAACAACCTCTTGATCCTCTCGGGGACGGGCGAGGTGATTGAGCCCGACGACGGGGTGGCGGCGGTGGGGTCGGGCGGTCCCTTCGCCCTGGCCGCGGCCCGGGCCCTTCTGGCCCACAGCCAGCTCTCCGCCGCGGAGATCGCCCGGGAGAGCCTGCTCATCGCCTCAGGTATCTGTGTCTACACCAACGATCAGATCATCGTCGAAGAGCTTCCCGAGAAGGGGCCTACCCCCTGAGATCTGATCCCGACTGCCCCTGGCTCAAGGTGCCGTTGGAAAGGACGGGATGGTCGTGGTTGAAGGTCTGACCCCTCGCCAGGTGGTGGAGGAGCTTGACAAGTACATCATCGGGCAGACGGAGGCCAAGCGGGCCGTCGCCATCGCCCTGCGGAACCGCTACCGGCGCCGCCTGCTGCCGGAAGAGCTGCGGGATGAGGTGAGCCCCAAGAACATCCTCATGATCGGCCCGACGGGGGTGGGCAAGACGGAGATCGCCCGGCGGCTGGCCAAGCTGGCCGGCGCCCCCTTTGTCAAGGTGGAGGCGACCAAGTTCACCGAGGTGGGCTATGTGGGCCGGGACGTGGACTCCATGGTCCGGGACCTGGTGGAGACCGCCATCCGCATGGTGAAGGGGGAGAAGATGGAGGCGGTCCAAGACCGGGCCAACGAGCTGGCCGAGGAGCGGCTCCTCGAGATCCTCCGGCCAGGGCCCGGCGGGCGCTGGGGCCGGGGCCGGGGCTTCCACCCCCTGCAGGCCCTCTTTGGCATGGGGGGGCCCCAGCAGGCCCCCGACCCGCCTGAGGACGAGGCGACCATCCGGGCTGAGCGGGAGGAGCTCCGGCAGCGGCTGCGCCGGGGGGAGCTGGAGGACCAGCTGGTGGAGGTGGAAGTGGAGGACACCACTCCCCGTACCCTGGAGATCTTCACCGGAGCCGGGGTGGAGGAGATGGGCATCAACCTCCAGGATATGCTGGGGCCCTTCCTCCCCCGCCGGACCCGGCGCCGGAAGCTCCCCATCCGGGAGGCCCGGAAGGTGTTGGCCCAAGAAGAGGCTCAGAAGCTCATCGATATGGATGAGGTCCAGGCGGAGGCGATCCGGCGGGCGGAGGAGAACGGCATCATCTTCCTGGACGAGATCGACAAAATCGCCTCCTCTGGCCAAGGCCACGGTCCCGACGTCTCCCGGGAGGGCGTCCAGCGGGACATCCTGCCCATCGTGGAAGGCTCCACGGTGATGACGAAGTACGGTCCTGTGCGGACAGACCACATCCTCTTCATCGCGGCGGGTGCCTTCCACGTCTCCAAGCCTTCGGACCTGATCCCAGAGCTGCAGGGGCGGTTCCCCATCCGGGTGGAGCTCCGCTCCCTCACCGAGGACGACTTCCGCCGCATCCTCACCGAGCCGGAGAACGCCCTCATCACCCAGTACACCCAGCTTCTGGCCACCGAGGGCGTGACCGTGGAGTTCACCGACGATGCCATCGACGCCATCGCCCGCCTTGCCCGTCAGGTGAACGAAGCCACGGAGGACATCGGCGCGCGCCGGTTGCACACCATCATGGAACGGGTCCTGGAGGAGCTCTCCTTCGCCGCGCCCGAGCTTTCGGGCCAGCGGGTGGTGATCAACGCGGCCTATGTCCACCAACGTCTCGCGCCCATTATGGAGGATCGGGATTTGAGCCGATACATCTTGTAAGGGCTTCGAGGTTCACCTTTGGTTCCAGAAGGCGGGGCACCGGGTGAAGATTCTCTGGACGCGAGGAGGAAATTCAGGGAAATCATCGAATGACCCTCATCGAGATCGTGAACTGAATACCTTCCGTGACGAATGCAGGGGCAAAACTGTCGAAAGGCAGTGACGCAAAGCCACGGGCCTACGGAACCCCCTGGGTTCACGGTCGCCGGGCTGCCATTCGTGCGGGTTCTTCCGCATGCCCAAGCCCCTGGCTTGGGTCTCTTTCTTTCTGTGGGGATGTGTCGGAAGAAGGAGGGGGTTGCGGTGGCAGGCGATTGGCAGGTCACCCAGCGCTTGCTCCGGGCGGGGATGGATACGATGCTGCTCAAGCAGCGAGTTGTGGCGGAGAACATCGCCAACGTCAACACGCCCGGCTACAAGCGCCGGGATGTGACCTTCCCCGCCATCCTCCGCCAGGCTGAACGCCGGCTGCCCCTCCGCACCACCCACCCGCAGCACCTGCCCCGACCGACCGCACCCGGCAGCCCACAGGTCGTGGTCGACACGGCCACCACCATGCGCAACGATCTGAACAACGTGGATCTGGATCGGGAGATGGCCAGCCTGGCCCAAGCCCAAATCCTCTACAACGCGCTGGTGGAGCAGTTCAACAGGGGCTACCAGAGGCTCCGCACCGCGGTGCGGGAAGGGAGGGCGTGATCATGAGCCTCTTTGGCGCCATGGACGTGAGCGCGTCGGGATTGACGGCTGAGCGCTTGCGGATGGATCTGATCGCCTCCAACCTGGCCAACGCCAACACCACCCGGACCCCTGAGGGCGGGCCCTACCGCCGGTTGATGGCGGTGCTGGTCCCCGAGGCGGTCCGGTCGGCGGGCCATCCCATGAAGCGGGTGGGTGGAGGTGTTCGGGTTCAGGCGATCATCCAGGATCCCAACCCGCCGCGCCTGGTCTACCAGCCGGATCACCCGGATGCGGACGCCGAAGGGTATGTGGCCTACCCCAACGTCAACCCCGTCACGGAGATGGTGGACCTGATCACCGCCACCCGAGCCTACGAAGCCAACGTAACGGCCTTCAACGCTGCCAAGGGCATGGCCACCAAGGCGCTCGAGATCGGCCGGGCGTAAGGCCCGGGCCGTCTCGAGGTGCGGGTCTCCAGGGAAGTGTCGTCTTCCGTCGAGTTCTGCTGGGATCTGACCGGTTTGGGGATGGGTGAGGGAGAGCGGTCATGATCGATCGAGTCTCGCTTGCGACGCGACCGGTGACGCTTCAGCCGCCCGCTTCTTTGCCGAAGGAGCGGGAGACGGCCGGGAAGGCGGCGAGCTTCAAGGAGCTGTTCTACCAGCAGCTGGAGGCGGTCAACCAGCTGCAGATTGAGGCGGAGGTGCAGGCCCAGCGGCTCGCCCGGGGTGAGGCGGAGAGCCTCCATGAGGTGATGATCGCGGCTGCCAAGGCCCAGCTCGCTCTGGACCTGACCGTCGCCCTCCGGAACAAGGTCCTGGAAGCGTATCAGGAGATCTCCCGGATGCAGCTCTAACCGGGTTCAAGGTATCGGGAGGGTGATCCGGGTCCATGGCCAGCAGTTCGGCGCTTTCCGCCCAACCACCATGGCAAGCCGTCCGTGAGCGGGTGGCCCAGACGTGGGAGCGGCTGAGCCCCACGGCCCGTTGGGGTGTGCTGGGCGCTGCCGTCGTCGTGCTTGCCCTCCTCATTTACGGGCTGATCCTTGCCTCCAGCCAGCCTGCCTATGTGCCCCTCTTCGCCGATCTGAGCCCCCGGGCGGCCGGGGAGGTCGCCCAGGTCCTCCAGGAACAGGCCATCCCCTACCAGCTGGCCGATGGCGGGCGGACCATTCTGGTGCCCGAGAACGTGGTCTATCAGACCCGGATCCAGCTGGCCGCCCAAGGGATCCCCTCGGGCGGCACCCTGGGGTACGAGCTCCTCAACCAAAACAGCTTGGGCATGACCGAGTACGAGCGCCGGGTCCGGTACGTGCTCGCCCTCCAGGGGGAGCTGGCCAGGACCATTGAGGCCCTAGCGCCGGTGCGGGAGGCCCGGGTCCACATCGTTCAGCCCCAGCCGTCTGTCTTTGTTTCCGAACGACGGCCCGCCACCGCGTCGGTCTTGGTGGATCTGCGGCCCGGCCAGGATCTGGACCGGCAGCAGGTCCGGGCCATTGTCAACTTGGTCGCCGCCAGCGTTGAAGGGCTCACCACCGAGAACGTCACCCTGGTGGACACCCGGGGTCGCACCCTGTCGGACATGGTGCGGGAGAACACCCTGGACGCGGTGGCCATGACCCATCTGGAGCTGCAGCGGAACTACGAGATGCAGCTCCAGGCCAGCGTTCAGACCATGCTGGAGCAGGTCTTCGGCTACGGCCGGGCCGTCGTCCGGGTCAAGACCCAAATGGACTTCTCCTCCTCCGAAGAGGTGGCCGATGAGTTTCTCCCCGTCCAGGGCGGGGGCATTCGGAGCGAGCAGCGGGTGGAGGAGCGGTACGAGGGTGAAGGGAGCCTGATGCCGGGCGGCGTGGCCGGGGTGGAGGCCAACGTGCCCGGCTACGTGGCCACCACGGCCGGCCCCTCCAGCTACGAGCGGATCGACACCATCACCAACTACGAGTTCAGCCGGCGCCAGGTCCAGCGGACGGTCCCGCCCGGGCGGGTGACGGGATTGTCGGTGGCCGTCTGGGTCGACGGGAGCCTCACCCCGGCCCAGCAGGCGGCCATCGAGGCAGCCGTCGCCTCCGCGGTGGGTGCGGACCTGAACCGGGGCGACACGGTCACCGTCCAGGCCTTCGAGTTTAGCCGGCCTGAGGTGGTCCAGGTGGCCGCCGAGCCGGCCCTGCCCCTGGTCTGGTTGATCCTGATGGGCGTGCTCCTGGCAGCGGTGGTGGGCGGTCTGGTGGGCTGGAGCCTCTACCGCCGGCGGGTGCGGGAGGCGGAGGCTGAGGCGGCTGCCGCCGCGGAGGCGGAAGAGGAGGAGGTGCCCGCCCTCACCACCGAGGAGGCGGACCGGACCCTCATGCGGATCCGGGAGCTGGCCCTGCGCAATCCCAAGAACTTCGTGGAGCTTCTGCGCTCCTGGCTGACGGAGGAATGACCATGTCGGTGTCCACGCCAAGCACGGGTGCCAGGCGCCTGACCGGGCGGCAGAAGGCGGCGGTCCTCCTCATCGCCATGGGCGAGGAGCACTCCTCCCGGCTCTTCCAGCACCTGGAAGAGGACGAGGTGGAGCAGCTCACCTACGAGATTGCCAACACCCGGAACGTGGACGCGGAGACCCGCGACCAGGTCATCCAGGAGTTCGCCCAGCTGGCCCTGGCCCAGGATTACATCTCCCGGGGCGGCATCGAGTACGCCCGGACCCTGCTGGAGAACGCCTTCGGCCCCGAGCGGGCCCGGATCGTCATCGAGCGGCTGACGGCTTCTTTGCGGGTCCGGCCCTTCGACTTCGCCCGCCGGGCCAACCCCTCCCAGCTGTTCGACTTTATCCGCAAAGAACACCCCCAGACCATCGCGGTGATCATGGCCTACCTGACGCCCGAGCAGGCGGGGACCATCCTGTCAGCCCTGCCGCCTGAGCAGCAGGTGGATGTGGCCCAGCGGCTGGCCACCCTGGACCGGATCAGCCCCGAGGTTTTGCGGGAGATCGAGCACGCCCTGGAAGAGCGCCTCTCCGGCCTGGTGGGCGACGAGATGACCGCGGCCGGTGGCATCGACGCGGCCGTCGCTGTGCTCAACCGGGTGGACCGCTCCACGGAGAAGCGGATCTTGGAGGCCTTGGAGCAGAGCGACCCCGATCTGGCCGAGGAGATCCGGAGCAAGATGTTCGTCTTCGAGGACCTCATCCTCCTGGACGACCGGTCCATGCAGCGGGTCATCCGGGACGTCCAGTCCTCCGACTGGGCCCTGGCCCTCAAGACGGCCAGCGAGGAAGTCTCCCAGCGGGTCTTCCGCAACATGTCCAAGCGGGCCGGCGAGATGCTCCGGGAGGAGATGGAGTACCTGGGTCCGGTCCGCCTGCGGGACGTGGAGGAGGCCCAGCAGCGGATCGTCGCCGTGGTACGCCAGCTGGAAGAGGCGGGCGAGATCGTGGTCTCCCGGGGTGGGGAGGATCAGCTGATTGTCTAGGATCATCAAGGCGGCCCAGGTGGAGACGGTCGCCCAGCCCCAGCCTGAACCGAGGCCCGAAGACCTCGGCGCCTCCGCCTCCCTCTCCGATTACCTGGTGGACGCTGCCCGGGTGCTGGAGGTGGCCGAGGCCCAGGCGAGCCGCCTGATGGAGCGGGCCCGGGCGCGGGCGGTGGAGCTGGTGGAAGAGGTGGAGCGCCGGGCCTCCGAGCGGCTGGAGGCAGCCCGCCGGGAGGCGGAGGAGGCGGGGTACCAGGAGGGGCTCCGGCGTGGCCGGGAGGAGGGGCTCCAGCAGGCCCAGGCGGTGGTGGACCGGCTGGAGCGTCTGGCCGAGCAGCTGGTCCGCCTGCGGGAGGACCTCCTCCGCCTCCACGAGGAGGATGTGGTCAAGCTGGCTCTGGCTGTGGCCGAAAAGGTGATCGGGAGGGTGAAGGAGGAGGATCACGAGCTGGCCGTCCGGACGGTCCGCCACCTCCTGAACCAGGTTTCGGGGGCGCGGGAGATCCGCATCCGGGTCCACCCCGATGATCTCCCCCAGGTGGAGGCCCACCAGGAGACGTGGAAGCGCCTCTTCGAGGGGACCCGGACCTTGGCCATCGTGGGCGACGACCGGATCGCTCCCGGGGATGCCCTGGTGGAGACGGAGTTCGGCGCCATCGACAGCGGGATCGAAAGCCGGTTCCGTGAGGTGGGCGAGGCCTTGATGGAGGTGCTCCGGGGTGAGGCCTGAGGCAGGCGTGGCCCAACCGATGGCGGCAGAGCAGCCCCCCGTTGCCATCAACCTGGACCGGTACCTGGACCGGCTGGCCCGGGTGGAGGGGTACCGGCAGCGGGGTTGGGTGAGCCAGGTGGTGGGCCTCACCATCGAATCCTCCGGCCCCCGGGCCACCTTGGGCCAGCTTTGCACCATTCACCCGGCCGGGGACCGGGCGCCCATCCTGGCGGAAGTGGTGGGCTTCCGGGACCGGAAGACCCTGCTCATGCCTCTGGGCGAGATGCACGGCATCGGCCCCGGCAACACGGTGGTGGCCGAGCGCCGGGGGCTCACCGCCCCCGTGGGGTGGAAGCTTTTGGGCCGGGTGCTGGACGGCTTAGGCCGCCCCATCGACGGGCTGGGCCCCCTCCAGGTGGAGGGGCGCTACCCCGTCCACAGCACCCCGCCGGACCCGCTCTCCCGCCAGCGGGTGACCACCCCCCTCCCCCTGGGCATCCGGGCCATCGACGGGCTGATCACCTGCGGCCGGGGGCAGCGGCTGGGGATCTTCGCCGGGTCCGGGGTGGGCAAGTCCACCCTCTTGGGGATGATCGCCCGGAACACGGCGGCCGATGTGAACGTCATCGCCCTCATCGGCGAGCGGGGGCGGGAAGTGCGGGACTTCTTGGAGGAAGACCTGGGGCCCGAAGGGTTGGCCCGCTCGGTGGTGGTGGTGGCCACCTCAGACCAGCCGGCCCTGGTCCGGACCAAGGGGGCGTATTTGGCGACGGCCATCGCCGAGTTCTTCCGGGATCAGGGGAAAGACGTGCTGCTCTTGATGGATTCGGTCACCCGCTTTGCCGCCGCCCAGCGGGAGGTGGGGCTGGCCGTCGGGGAGCCGCCCGCCACCAAGGGGTACACCCCGTCGGTCTTCGCCGAGCTTCCCAGGCTCTTGGAGCGGAGCGGCTCAGGCGAGCGGGGGACCATCACCGGCCTTTACACGGTGCTGGTCGACGGCGATGACATGACGGACCCCATCGCCGACTCGGTGCGGAGCATCTTGGACGGCCACGTGGTCCTTTCCCGGCGGCTGGCCGAGCGGGATCACTACCCGGCCATCGACGTGCTGGCCAGCGTCAGCCGGGTGATGCGGGATGTGACCAGCCCCGCCCACCAGCGGGCCGCCTCCCGCATCCGGTCGCTGCTCGCCGCCTACCGGGACGCGGAGGACTTGATCCAGGTGGGCGCCTACGCCCACGGCAGCAATCCCGAGGTGGACGCGGCCATCGCCCGGATGGACGCGATCGATGCCTTCCTCCGCCAGGGAGTGGAGGAGCGGAGCGAGTTCGAGGAGACCCTGCGCCGGCTGGAAGCCCTGGCAGCGTAAGGAGGTGCTCCCGTGGCTCGGTTCACCTTTCGGCTGGAGACGGTCTACCGGTGGAAGCAGTGGCAGGAAGAGGCGGCCCGCGACCAGTGGGTGCAGGCCCACCGCCGGCTGAACCAGGCCCGGGCCGAGCTCCTCCTCCTGGAGAGCGAGCTGGGGGCCCTGGGGGAGCGGCTGCCCGGTGGCGTCATCGACGGGAGCACCTTGCAGGCGTGGGCCCAGTACGCCGCCCGCACCCGGGAGGAGGCGGCCCGCCAGCAGGAGGAGGTCAGCCGGGCCGAGAGCGTGGCCGAGGAGGCCCGGGACCGGCTGGTCCATGCCTCCCAAGAGCGGCGGCTCTTTGAGCGCCTCCGGGAGAAGGCCTGGATGCGCTACATCCGGGAACGGGAGCGCCAGGAGCAGCGGGAGCAGGACGAGCTGGCCGTGGTTCGAGCCGCCCGGGAGCGGATGCGGGGGCGGGAGGCCGGGCCGGAGGAGAGCCCGGTCGGATGGGTTGAGGGGGCGATGGGGTGAGACTCCCACTCCGTTGGCCGACGGTGATCGCGATCCTCTTGGTGGCCCTGGTGGTGACGGGTGTGGTCTTGGAGCAGACCCACGTCTATCCCGTCGGGGATTTGGTCCTCCGGCTGGCCGCCCGGATTCCGGGCCTGGAGGATGAGGTGGCCACCTACCGGCTGGGCGAGGAGCGGAGCGAGGCCTTCATGCAACGGGCCGCGGAGCTGGCGGCGTGGGAGGCGGAACTGGCCCGGCAGGCGGAGGTGCTGGAGGCCGAGCGGGCGAGGCTGGCCGAGGAGGCGGCGGCATTGGAGCGCCAGGCCCAGGAGTTGGCCCGCCGGGAGGAAGCCCTCCAGGACCAGGCGGCCCAGCTGGGGGCCCAGGTGGTGCAGGCGGCCAGGAGCGAGCGGCTGTACGCCATCTTCGGGGCCATGCGGCCCCGGGATGCGGCCCGGCTGGCGGCGGAGCTTCCCCCCGAGGAGGCAGCCCGGATGCTCCTGACCCTGTCCGAGCGGGACGCCGCGGCCATTTTGGCTGAGATGGAGACCGAACGGGCGGCCCAGCTCAGCCGGCTCCTTGTGGGGCTCTAACCCGGAAGGGGCAGAGCCTCCCATCACCCGAGGAAAGGAGGTGGAGGCCATGGAGGCAGTGGTGCTCGACCTGGTGGCCCGGCCCAGCCCGACGAAGACCCCCACCAGGCCGCGCGCCGGCGGCCGGCAGGGGGCGAGCGCAGGCTCATTCGAGGACGTACTGCGGGAGCTGGACCGAGCCGGCCAGCCGGTGGCCAAGGGCCGGGGTGGTTCGCCTAGGGCGGAGGGATCCCGACCGCGGAGTGGGGCCAAGGGGGAGCCTGCCACGGGCCGGGCCCAGGGGCCTCAGGCCCCCGGTGATGAGCCTGACGGGGACGGGGAGATGCCGGCCCGTGAGGCTGAGACGTCTCTTGAGGCGGGTTTGCCGCCCGGGGTCGGTGCCGCCCTGCTCGCGGGTGCAGCCCCTGCTTCGACCGAGGCCCTGGGCGTCGGGGGCCATCCCGGCGGGGGGGCGGTGTCGTCAGCCGGGACGGGTGAGCTGGAGGGTCTTCTGCCCGCAACCGTCCCGCTGAGCGGTTCCCCTGCCGCGGCGGCCGATCCGGCGCTGGCAGGCCTCACCCCGTCCGAGCCCGCTGGCGGGCCGGAAGGGATGCTGGGCGAAGCTCCCGTGACGGACGGGACCCAGCCCCCCTCGACCATCCTGGAAGGCCAGTCCGTACCGGGGCCCGAGGAAGGCCTGCCGGTGGCGGACCTGGAGGCTGCAGGAGAAGGGGTCACCCGGCTCGATGGCTCCAGGGGCGGACGGGGACCGAACCCCGGTCTGGAGGAGGGGCTCGCCGCCCAGGTGGAGGCCCGGGCCGCACACGGCAGGCCGGCCCCGAGCGGACAGGCCCCCCGGACCAGGACGGAGGCAGCCAACACGCCCCGGCCGGGAGCGGAGGGAACCGGCCTGGACAACCGGACAGGAGCTACCGCCCACCAGGCGCTCCAAGGGCAAGGGGCGAGCTCCAGCCAGTCCGCCGCGGACCTTCCCCACGGCGCGGGTGAGGGCGTCTCCGAGGAGGCCGGTCGCTCCCTGAGGGAGCTCCTGGAGGCGACGGGCTTCCGTGTGGAGGAGGCATCCGCTCCTGGCCGCCCGGCCACGGCCGAGGCTGGACACCCGGCGGAGCCAGGACCCGGTTTCGACTTAGAGCCAGGAGCCAACTCGACGCCGGCGGGGACCACCACCCAGGGATCGGCCGTGGTGGGAAGCCCAGGTGATGCCCCCTTCGCCGAGATCGTCTCGGAGGCGGCGAGCGCGGCCAGCGAGCCCCGGGCGGCGGCTGGGGCTGCCTCGACGCCCTTGACCCAGGTGAACGACCTGGTGCTCAAGCGGCTCCACGAGCTCCGCAGCCCCGGATCGGAGGAGCTCCACTTGGAGCTGGAGCCCAAGGAGCTGGGCTCCCTCAAGATCCGGCTGGAGCTCCGGGGCGATGGGGTGAAGGCCCACTTCGTGGTGGAACGGCCCGTGGTCCAGGCCATGCTCGACCGGGCCATGGCCGAGCTCAGGCAGAGCCTGGTGGACCAAGGGTACCAGGTGGAGGAGCTGAGCGTCGCCCTCCAGGGCGAGGACGGCCGGGAGGGCCGGGAGCCCTTGGGCGACCGGGGCCGTGGCCAGGGCCGGGCCCGAGGGCTCGAGGGAGGGGCGGTCGAGGCCGGGGGGGCTGAGGTGGCTCCGCCGACCTGGACGCCCTGGCTGGGAACGGGCCGGATCGACATCCGGGTCTGACCCCGGTGGCCCATCAGGAGTGAAGGAGGTGAGGAGGGTGCAGATCAGCGCGACCACCTACGCTGGGACCCAGACAACGGGTGAGGTGACCCAGGCTTCCCGGCAGGTGATGGGAAAGGATGACTTCCTGAAGCTGCTGCTCACCCAGCTGCAGTATCAGGACCCCACCGAGCCGGTGAAGAACGAGGAGTTCGCCGCCCAGCTGGCCCAGTTCTCCGCCTTGGAACAGATGCAGAATCTGAACGTGGCCGTCATGCAGCTGATCGCGCTGCAGGAGGGCATGGCGCTCCTCTCCCAGGCCAGCAGCCTCTTGGGCCGGGAGGTGGAGGTCTACGACCCTGACCGGGGCGGGTACCTGGAGGGCACGGTCCAGGGCGTCCTGGTCAAGGACGGGATCCCCTACCTGCGGATCCTGGTGGACGGCAAGACCGAGGAGCATCCGGTGCTGAACGTCACCGAGGTGCGGCTGAACGAAAGGACGTAACGGCATGACCGAGGGCATCTATCACCGTCCCGTGCACCCGCTGCAGCCGCCGACCCCTGTCGGGCGGCCGGCCCCAGCGCCGTCCCAGCCCAAGACTGGGGGGAAGGAGAGCTTCCAGGAGCTCTTCACCCAGGCGCTGGACGAGCAGCGGTGGGGCATCCGGTTCTCGGCCCATGCCCGGAGCCGGGTCCAGAGCCGGAACCTGGTGTTCACGCCCGACCGGATGGAGCGGCTCCGCCAGGCGGTGGACCGGGCGGCGGAGAAGGGCGCCCGGGAGAGCCTCATCCTGGTGGACGAGCTGGCCCTGCTGGTGAGCGTGCCGCACCGGACGGTGATCACGGTGATGGATCGGACCCAGGCGAAGCAGAGCGTCTTCACCAACATCGACAGCGCGGTGATCACATGAACACCATTCCGGTCGCGTGCGTGGCTGGACCGACCTCCCGGGGGGAGGCGGGGGCCCTGACGGCGGGTGACTGCCGCCGTCCTGCGACCGGCCGATAGGAGGTTCTGAAGGGCCATGATGCAGTCGCTCTTTGCAGGCGTGTCGGGCCTGCGGAGCCACCAGCGGCGGATGGACGTCATCGGCAACAACGTGGCCAATGTCAACACCGTGGGCTTCAAGGCCGCCCGGGCCACCTTCCAAGACGTCCTCTACAACACCCTCCGGGGGGCCGGCGCGCCCCAGAACAACCGGGGCGGCACCAACCCCATGCAGGTCGGCTTGGGCGTGCAGGTGGGGAGCATCGACACCCTCTTCACCTCAGGCAACCCCCAGTCCACCGGCGTGGAGACCGACCTGATGATCCAGGGTGAGGGACTCTTTGTCGTCTCCGACGGCGAGCGGTTCTACTACACCCGGGCGGGGAATTTCTATCCCGACTCCGATGGAACGCTGGTGACGCCGGGCGGGTACAAGGTAATGGGATGGAGGGCCGATCCCCAGACGGGGCAGATCGACACCTTCGCCCCCATTGGGGAGCTCCGGATTGAGAAGGGGTCGGTGATCCACGCAAGGGCGACGACGGAGGTTGTCCTGTCCGGTAACCTTGATCCCTCGCAAGGAGATTCGCGCACGCCAGCGCGGGTGATCTACGATTCGTTGGGGAATGCGCATGAGATCTACTTCCACTTTGTGCCGTCCGGCACCCCGAATGTGTGGAACGTCACCGCGTACTGGAACAATCCAATGAGCGATCCCCCGGACACGCCGGTGGGCTGGGTGCAAGTTGAATTCAACGAAAACGGCCAGTTTTCGTCGGGTGGCCCCCTCACAGCAAACCTGAATGTAGGAGGCGGAGCCACCACGCCTCTGAGCGTCACCGTGGACCTCTCCGGACTCACCCAGCTCGCCGGCGAAACTACAGTCAAAATCGCCTCGCAGGACGGGTTCCCCATGGGCACCCTGGAGCGGTTCGCGTTCGACAGCAACGGGGTGATTACGGGCTACTACTCCAACGGGCTCCGGCAGGTGCTGGGTCAGGTAGCCCTGGCGCTCTTCGCCAACCCCGGCGGACTGGAGCGGCTGGGCGAGAGCCTCTTCATCGAGACGCCCAACTCAGGCGCGGCCCAGATT
>PIUA01000010.1 GCA_017577405.1 Bacillota bacterium | reverse complement strand
CAACTCACAACCCTTCAACGACCCCAACCAGACCAGCCAAAGCCAGCCCAGCCAAGGCCTCCAGGTCGTGAGGTTACACACCTTTGACCTCTGGCCCGCTCTCGACTCGCTGTTCCGTTTTCAAGGTCCCCGCCGCCCGGTGTATCGCCCGGCGGCAATTCCGTATGCTACCACAAGTCCTGCTGGAATGCAACTGGTTGTTCCTGGACTTGTTGGTCGCCGGGGCGGCCGTCGCCAGGACTGACCGCCTCGCTGCAGTCACAGATCATAGCAGAGAGCCTCGAGTTCATCAAGAGGAAATTCCTGACTGCTGATCGAGGAGGAACCGGGCCATCCGCTCCCGGTCCACCCGCAGGCCCTGGGCCCGGGCGGTCTTCCACAGGTGGATGTACTTCCGCTGGCTCGCCTCGAGGCGGTGGACCGCCTCCAAGACCAGGTCCGAATCGGAGACGGAGTCGAAGTAGGCTCGGGCCGCCCGCCACTCCTGACGCGCGGCCTCCAGCTGGTCGATCAGATCCTGGTGGGCCCCGTCCGACCCGCGCTTGCCCCACCGGAGATGCACTGGCCAGCCCCCCACGTCCTGTCTCACTGGAGGCTATGTTCCGGGAGGGCGGCGTATGCCAGGGGGAAGGGCCCGCCCTTACGTGATCTCCCGCCGGCCTTCCATGGCCTTGGCCAGGGTCACCTCGTCCATGTACTCTACGCTGCCGCCCACGGGCATTCCCCGGGCCATCCGGGTCACCTTGACGCCCAGGGGCTTGAGGAGGCGGCTCAAGTACATGGCCGTCGCCTCGCCCTCGGGATCGGGGTCGGTGGCCAGGATCACCTCGCGCACCTCACCGCTCTGGAGCCGGTCCAGGAGCTCCCGGATCCGGAGCTCACCAGGCCCGATGCCGTCCAAGGGGGAGATGGCGCCCCGCAGGACATGGTACCGGCCCCGGTACTCCCGGGTCCGCTCGAGGGCCATCACGTCCCGGGGGCCTTCGACCACGCAGAGGAGGGCATCATCCCGTTGGGGATCACTGCAGAGCCGGCACGGGTCGACGTCCGTCAGGTTGCAGCAGACAGAGCAGGTCCGGATCTGCTCCCGCGCCTCCACCAGCGCGTTCGCCAGAGCCGTTACCCGCTCTTGGGGCTGCTCAACAATATGGAAGGCGAGCCGTTGGGCCGTCTTGGGCCCGATCCCCGGCAGCCGGCTCAGCTCCTCCACCAGGCGGGCCAGGGGTCCGGGCAGCACCATCAGAACAGCCCCGGCAGCCCGGGCACCTTAAGGCCTCCCGTCACCTTGGCCATCTCCTGGGCCGCCAGCTCCCGTGCCTGGGTGAGGGCGTCGTTGACCGCGGTCAAGACCAGATCTTGCAGGATCTCGACGTCCTCAGGGTCGACGGCCGCCGGGTCGATGACCACCTCCACCAGCTCCTGGTGGCCGTTGGCCACCACCCGGACGGCCCCCCCGCCGGCCGAGCCCTCCACCCGCCGGTTGGCCAGTTCCTCCTGCAGGCGGGCCATCTCGGCCTGCATCCGCTGGACCTGCTTCATCATCTTGTTGAAGTTGGCCACTCCAGCTCCCTCCCCAGAGGGTTCCTTATTCGGCTCCGTTACCGGAGTCCTTGCGCTCCACCCGGATCACATGGCCCCCGAAGAACTCCACGGCCTTGCGGACCAGCGGATCCTGCAGAGCCTCGACGTCGACCGGCGCCGCCTCCTCGCCCTCAGGCGGCCGGCCCGGCCCCCCCTGCCCGGGCTCGCCAGAGGCCGGCCCCTGCCCTCGGGCCGCCCCCACCTCCTCGGGCAGATCCTGCTCCGAGGCGATGTGGAGCCGGACCGGGCGGCCCACCTGCCGGCTGAGCACGCGCCGGACCCGGTCCTGGTGGGCCTTCTGGCTCAGGTTGGACCGGTGAAACTCGTAGCCCTCGGGGAAGACCAGATAAGCATCGTCCCCCTGGAGGGCGGCCAGCCGGGCCTCCCGGGCGAAGGCGTGGGTCGACCGGCCGGCGGCGGAGCGGTTCAACTCGGCCAGCACCCGCTCCCAGAGGCTCGCCAGATCGGCTGCCTCGCCGGTCGCGGGCCGTCCCTCCCCGCCCGTGGGGGGCGAACCCGCCCCAGCCTCCTGGGCGGCTGGGGGAATGGGCCGGCTCCCGCTGGGGGCGCGCTCTTCCCGCGTGGGCGCGGCTTCGGCGGCGGTGGGCGGCGACGGACGGCGCTCCTCCTCGGGCAGGGCCGTCGGCGCCGGGGAGGGCGGAGGGGGCGGCGGACCCGGCCGGGCCTGACCAGCCGCCAGGCTTTGGGCCAGCTGCTCCACCTGGGCCTCCAGCCGGCCGAGGCGCTCCTCCCAACTGCCCGCCCGCAGGGCTTCCAGGCAGGCCAGCTCCAGGGTGAGACGGGGCCCTTCACCCCGGCGGATCTCGCCTTCCGCCTGGCTGAACAGCCGGGCCATCCGCTCCAGCTGCTCCCATCCTGCCCGCTGGGCCAGCCGCCGGCTCGCTTCCAGCCGCTCCCCGGCCATGTCGACCAAGCCTTCGGGGTTGGGCACAGCCAGGAGGATGAGGAGATCCCGCACCCGGTCCACCAGCGCCCGGGCCAGCTGGCGGAAGTCGACCCCCTCCCGCTCCAGCTGGGCCAGCCAGTCGAAGATCCGGCCGGCCTCCCGGGCAATGAGCGCCTCCAACAGGCCGTCCACCCGCTCTTCGGGCACCAGCCCCAAGAGCTCCCGCACCAGGTCCGCCCCGATGGGCCCATCGGCCCCCAAGGCCGCCAGCTGGTCCAGAAGGCTCAGCCCGTCCCGGAGCGCGCCCTGGCTCATCCGGACCAGGAGGTGCAAGGCGCCCTCCTCCAGGGGGATGCCCTCGGCCTCGGCCACCTGCCGGAGGCGGGCTGCCAGATCCTGATCGGACAGCCGGTGGAGGTCGAAACGCTGGCAGCGGGAGATGATGGTGGCCGGCAACCGGTGGGGCTCGGTGGTGGCAAAGATGAAGATGACGTGCGCCGGCGGCTCCTCCAAGAGCTTCAACAAGGCGTTGAAGGCCTCGTTGGTCAGCATGTGGACTTCGTCGATGATGTAGACCTTGAAGCGGGACTCGGCCGGCGCGAAACGGGCATTCTCCCGGAGTTCCCGAACCTCGTCGATGCCCCGGTTGGACGCGCCGTCGATCTCGATGACATCCAGGGAGCGGGCCTCGCTGATACGCTGGCAGGGGACGCAGACGCCGCAGGGTTGATCGGTGGGCCCCTGCTCGCAGTTGAGCCCCTTGCTCACCAGGCGGGCCAGGGTTGTCTTCCCTGTGCCCCGGGGCCCGGAAAAGAGGTAGGCATGGGCGAAGCGTCCCAGACGCAAGCCCTGCCTCAGGGTACGGACGACGGCCTCCTGGCCCACCACCTCGTCAAAGGTCTGGGGCCGCCACTTCCGGTACAGGGAGAGGTGCGCCACCTTGGTCCCTCCAACCCTCCCCGCTCGCGACAAGGCGGCCGCCATGGCGGCCGCCCTAAAGTTGCCGTGCACCCGTCGTCGACTGGGGCCTTCCAGGCGGAATCCCGGTAGTTGGCTCGGATCAGGCACCCTTGCGGCACACAGGGCGCCCCACGTACCGCTGCTTCCTTCCGGACCTGACGGGGTTGGTGGGATCCTGTTGCGCAAGACCCAACCGTCAACGCCACTTGCCGGGCCCAGGCCCCACAAGGCCCTGCCTCGGACGGGAATTCGACCCCGCTATAGCGGATTGCGGGTACAGGGCACCGCTACCTCCCCGTCTAGCACGGCAAAAGGGATGTTCGAACCCTCGGTTCGAACCCGGGGATCACGCCCATTCTACCGCCCGTTTTCGGACGTGTCAAACGGACCTCCCGTTCGTCGGGATCGCTTCTCCGGCCCCACACCCCGGCGGGCGGGCCCGGAGGCTGCCCTCCGCCCCCGTGGGCGCTGGGGGACGAAGGGGACCGGGACGGAGGGCCCAAAGAGTGAGGCCCACCCATCCTGCACCGGATGGGTGGGCCTGGCGGAGGGAGTGGGATTCGAACCCACGGAGGGGACAAGCCCCTCACATGCTCTCCAGGCATGCCGATTCGTCCGCTCTCGCATCCCTCCGGGCGGGAACCTGTCTGGCGGAGAGGGTGGGATTCGAACCCACGAGGCGCCGCAAGGCGCCTAACGGTTTTCGAGACCGCCGCTTTCGTCCGCTCAGCAACCTCTCCACACGGTTCCGCCCGAGCCCTCCCGCAACTGCCGGAAGAAGCGTCGCAGGAGGTCGGCTCCCTCCTCAGCCCGGACCCCTGAGGTCACCCGGACCTGGTGGTTGAACCGGGGATCGTCCAGGAGCCGGACCAGCGAGTCAACCGCCCCGCCCTTGGGATCCGGCGCCCCGTAGACCAGCCGGTCGACCCGGGCCAGCAGAAGGGCACCGGCACACATCGGGCAGGGCTCGATTGTAGCATAGACGGTCGCTCCCGTCAATCGCCACCCACCCACCCGCCGGGCCGCCTCCCGGATCGCGATAAGCTCCGCATGGGCGGTGGGATCGCCCCAGGTCTCCCGGAGGTTGTGGGCCCGGGCCAGGACCTCGCCGTCCCGCACCACCACCGCGCCGATGGGCACCTCGCCCAGAGCCCAAGCCTTCTTCGCCTCGGCCAGGGCCAGGCCCATCCAGGAGGCGTCATCCCGTTCCACGTCTGGCGGGGTTGGGTGGTCCACATTTTGAGTATACCACGAAGGCCCGGAACGGGGGAGGGCCTCCCCGCTCCGGGCCTCCCTTCCCCCAACCGCCCGGCCCTTACCCCACGAAGGTGGGCGTCCGGCGGAGGGCTCCCTGGTAGGCGGCGCGGGCCTGGTCCATCAAGGCACTGTCTGGGCCGATCCGCACCGGGTACCATCCTTTCCGCTCCATGAGCTGGTAGAGCTCCAGGGCCATCTGGGAGTGATCCCGGCTCATCTCAAGCAGGGCCTGCCGCAGGGGCAGGTGCCCCACCTCCACAGCCCCTTGGGCGCAGGCCAGGCTCTCAAACTTGCAGAAGACCAGGCAGCTGGCGGCCAGCACCGGATCGGTGATCCGGGTATCGCTGGGATCGGCCTGGAAGGCTTGGGTCGGCTCAGTGGGCCGGTAGCCGTACTGGCCGGCGAAGCCGCTGGTCTGGGGCGTCCACGCCCAGCCGCCCCCGTTCCCCGGGGGCGAGCCGCCCGGCTGGGACCAGGGCCCGCCCATGGTCCCCGGTTGGGGGCCGGAAGCGCCGGGGGCCCCTCCCCACGCCGGCTGGCCGCCCAGGAAGCTGAAGAGCTTCTGGAAGTGGTTCTGGAACATGTTCAGGTGGGATTGCAGGGTTCGCCGCAGGTCCCCATCTTGGGCCTGCCGGAGCCAGAGACTGGCGTTTTCGATCCCCACCACGTGTTCCATCAACCGCTCGTGCACCCGGTGGATTTCAATGGTGGTCAAGTTGGCCTGGGCCAACACCGTCCCTCCTTACGGGATCCAGAATGCCCAGGTCCAGTTTGCCAGGGAGGCCGCTCTTCCAGCCTGGCACCTCTTCCCTTTGCTCTGTCTGACCTTTCTCCCTATAATGAGTTGCGTGTGCGGCTCGGGGTCGACCGGGCCGACGTCTGGACGAAAGGAGGTTGGAACGGATGCCAGTGCAGCACCGCGACGGCCGCCCCCATCCAGCCATCCGGCTGGCCGCCCTGGCACTGGCCGTGTTGACGGTGGTGGCGCCCCTGGGCGGGGTGGCCCTGGCCCAGTCCCTCGGGGACCCCGCTGTCGCCGAGCGGGCCCAGGAGGATGGGACGGCGGGTCGGTCCGGGTCACAGGAGGCGGCCTCTCAGACCGAAGGGGCCGCTCAGGACAGGGCTCCTCGGGACGAGGCCGGGGCCGAGGGGTCGTCGCCGGAAGCGGACGCCTCACCGGTTCAAGACCCCGCTTCCAGCCACGAGGCGCCGACCTCCCCGTCCAGCGAGGCCACCCCCCAGCCGTGGTACACCCAGCGGGAGCTGGAGCTTCTGGCCCGCCTGGTCCATGCGGAAGCGGAGGGGGAACCCTTCGCCGGGCGGGTCGGCGTGGCGGCCGTCGTCCTCAACCGGGTCCGCCACAGCCGCTTCCCGGACACCATCGCGGGGGTCATCTTCCAACCCGGCGCGTTCGAGCCGGTGGCCAACGGTCGGATCTGGGAGGAGCCGGACGCCGCCTCCTGGCGGGCGGCCAAGGCGGCCCTGGACGGATGGGATCCGACGGGCGGCGCGCTCTACTTCTACAACCCGGCCAAAGTGAGCCGGTCCAGCTGGATCTGGCGGGTCCACGTGACGGGCCAGATCGGGCGGCACGCCTTCGGCTGGCTCTAACCCCTCACCACCCCCTGCCTGGTCGATCCCCCGCCTGGGGATTAGACTAACGGCAGGGGGTGTGGCCATGAACCTCACCATCACCGAGGAAGCCAACCGGCAGCTGCTCCGGCTGCTCAAAGAGCAGGCCGAGCCCACGCCGGCCCTGCGGGTGGCCGTCACCGGCCAGTGCGGGTGCGGCAACCTCCACTTCGGCCTGGCCTGGGATCGGGAGCGGCGGCCGGACGACATCCACCTGGAGTACGGCGAGCTGCAGCTCCTCATCGATCCCGTCAGCGCCCCTCACCTGGATCACGCCATCATCGACTACCATTCGGATCCCTTTGACTCGGGCTTCCACATCCAGGTGGCCGGAGGCGGCGGCTGCGGCTGCGGTCATCACTGACGGCCGCTGGCTGCCGGGCGGCTGCGGTGGGCGAGAGGCTGGAGCCTCCCCGCCGCAGCCGCCGACGCGTCCAAGCCGGCCAGCACCTGGGCGACCACCTGGAGGTGGGCCAGGCTAAGGCTTCTGGGCAGGGACGCGGGATCCACCACGGCCTGCAGGACGGGCTCCCAGGGGGATGACGGTGGGGCCAGCCCCAGGGTGGACCGGCCCCCGGGCCCTTCCAGGATGAGGCGCAAGCCCCGGCCCTCCAGCCGCCCCTCGGTCCCGTAGAGGATGAAGGTCGGCCCTTGCCTCTGGCCGGCCCACACCACCCGCACCCGGGCGGTCGCCTGGGGGAAAGTGAGGATCAGAGTGGCCCCGTCGCCCCACAGGGCCCCGGGCCCAGGTGGGGCCTCCTGGGCGGCCACCGCTTCCGGGGTGCCGAACAGCTCCAGCGCCAGGGCGACTCCCGGGAAGGCGGCCAGGCGGGTGAGGGTGGGCACCGGCAGCTGGGGATCGTCGGCCAGCTCGTAGGCCAGCTCCTCCCACCAGGGATCGAGGCCGGCCACCTGGACCACCTCCAGGTGGTGGGGCCGGCCGATCCGGGCGAGCTGACCCGGGGCGCCCAACCAGGGCGGGTCGAAGACGGACGGCCACAGGGGGATGAGGAGGCCGCCGTAGGTCTTGCTGGCCGCCACCACCTTGGCCAATTCCGCCAGGTCGGCGGTGACCGGCAGCTCCACCACCACATCCAGGCCCCGCATCAGGGCCGACCGGATCAAGGCCCCTTGGCGGCCGGGGTTGGCGGCGATGTGGACCAGATCCAGGCTCTCCCGAGACAGGAGCTCCCGGGGGGACCTGTAGACCCGGGGCACCCCCAAGGCGAGGGCCCGGCGGCGGCGCCCCCCGTCCCCGTCGCCCGCGGCGACCAGCTCCACCCGAGGATCCGCCAGCCAGGCCCGCACCCGTCGCCAGATACCGGCCCGGGCCAAGCCGGCCACGCCCACCCGCCAGCGACGCGCTGGGGCCATGGCGCCTCCCTCCTCCCTCGGCGGGATGCCATCCCGCCGGGAATGGCTTCGCTCCCCTTGCGAGAGATTCCTGGAAGGCGGTGTCGGGACGGGTGTCGAACAGAATGGCAACCGCGGAGGTGGCGACGGTGCACTGGGAACGGCTTGTGGTGGGTCCCATCGAGGCCAACTGCTACCTGCTCTACGACCGGCCCGGCGGGGAGGCGATGGTCATCGATCCCGGAGCCGACGGGCACCGGATCCTGGAGGCCCTCACGGCGAAGGAACTGCAGGTGAAGGCCATCCTCCTCACCCACACCCACTTCGATCACATCGGCGCGCTGGAGCCGGTGCACCAAGCCACCGGCGCACCCATCCTGGTCCACGAGGCGGAGGCCGGCTGGCTGGGAGACCCTACCCTCAACCTGTCGGCGGGGCTGGAAGGCCTCCTCTCCGAGCCCATCCGGGGACCCCACCCCCACCGGACCCTCGTGGGCGGCGAGGTCCTCACCCTGGCAGGCCAGGCCATCCGGGTTCTCCCCACCCCGGGCCACACCCCGGGCGGGCTCTCTTACTGGCTCCCCGACGCCGGCTGGGTCTTCACCGGAGACGCCCTTTTCAAGCAAAGCATCGGCCGGACGGATCTGCCCGGCGGGAACCTGACGCAGCTCCTGGAAGGGATTCGCCGCTCCCTCCTCACCCTCCCCGACGAGACGGTGATCCTCCCCGGCCACGGGCCCGAGAGCACCATCGGGGAGGAACGGCGAGCGAACCCCTTCCTGCAAGGGCTTTCCCCCTGAACTTCCCAGGAGCATGCAGGAGTTTCCCGGGAAACGTGCGAACTCCTCGGTACACCATCTGAGGAGGTTCCCGTTCCATGCTTCCGGCGCGCCCCAACCATCCCTACGGGGATCCCTTGCCGCCGGCCACCGTGGTCGCCCGGGAGCGGCTGCGGCGGAGGCGGCAGCGGCGCGCCCGGCGGGCCATCCCCTGGATGGACCTCCTCGGCTGGGCGGCCGTCCTCCTCTTCACCGGCTGGCTCATCTTCCTCCAGTTCGGCGATCCGTCCATCGTCCTCCAAGGCCCCCTGCCCGAGCCGGGGACCATCCCCATGGTGGTGACGGGCACCCGGGTGAACGTGCGGGAGGCACCCGCCCTGGGGGCGACGGTCATCGGCCAGGTGGTGCAGGGCGACCAGGTGCTCGTCCGGGATTACTGGGGCGGCTGGTACCGGATCGTCTCCGGCGGCCCCTCGGGCTGGATCTCGGGGGAGTACGTGGACCCCGTGCAGACCCGCTCACCGCTCCTGTCGCTCCCCAATCTCTGAGGCCCCCTTCCCCGCCCACTCGCCCCGTCACCCAGAGCCCCATCCCGTTCATCACCCTGGATAGCGGAGGCGGGGGACCCCCAGGAGGAGCTCCTCGGGCACATCGACCTCCAGGCGGAGGAGGGCCGAGGCCAGGGACTTGCCCAGGTTATCCAAACGGAGAGAGGCCGGCGCGCCGCCGCCCAACGCCCCCTCCAGGACGAACTTCAGGGCCCGGAGGGTGGGGAGTTCATAGCGCCGCACCCTTCCCCGGCACCAGGAGCCGAAGTGGGCCTTCACCCGCTCGGCCGTCACCTGCTGGCAGAAAAGCTGGTACAGGGCGTCCGTAGGGGCGAAGAGGCTGATGTCCGCCGTGTCCCCTTTGTCCCCGGAGCGGGCCTGGGCCACCTCCGCGAGCCGAATCCGCATCAGCCCACCTCCCACAGCTCCACCCGCACGTGGGGTTCGATCAGGTCCCGGGGGACGAGCCCAGTGAGGAAACCCAAGAGCTGGCGGGGCCGGCTCACGCCGCCCAGGCCGCCAATGAAGGGCGGGCCGCTCAAGGCCAGGGGCGGGAAGAGCCGGGCAAACCGGGCCGCGTCTTCTGCCCGCTGGGTCCGGATGGCCATCCGGAGGAAGACCTCGTTCACCTGGTCGGGGTCTGGCTCGGGGGCCGTGGGCCCGTGGAGGGAATCGTAGCCCAGGTAGGCCACGTGCACCTCCTCCGCCTCGATGCCCAGCCGAGCCATCTGGGCCTGAAGGATGGCCGCGGCCCGCCGGGCCTTAGGCAGGGCATCGGGCCAGGAGAAGCCCATCATCCCCTCCCCCGCCCAACCGGCCTCGTACCCCACCAGGGCCTTCAGGGTGGGGGGTGCGGGACGGCCTCGGATCCCGCTCACTCGGACCCGATCGGGCCCCGCGGGCTGGAGGCGGACCTGGGAGAGGTCGACGGTCACATCGGGGGTCAGGTACTGAGCGGGGTCGTGGATCTCGTAAAGGAGCTGTTCTTTGACCGTATCCACCGTGACCAGGCCGCCCGTCCCCTCAGCCTTGGTGATGACCAACCCGCCCCCCTCGTCCACCTCGGCGATGGGGTAGCCGATCCGGTCCAGGCCCTCCACCTCCCACCACCGGCCGCTGAAGTTGCCCCCCGTCGCCTGGCCCGAACATTCCAGGAGGTGGCCGGCCACGATCCCGACGGCCAGCCGGTCCCAATCATCAGGCGCCCACCCGAACTTGTGGATGAGGGGCGCGGCGAAGGGGGCGGTGTCGGTGGTCCGCCCCGTCACCACCACGTCCGCCCCCATCTGGAGGGCCCGGACGATGGGCCCGGCCCCCAGGTAGACCGACGCAAAGAGGACCCGGTCCCGGACCTCCGCCAGGGTGCGACCCCTCTCGGGATCGGCGAACCGGACGCCCGCGGCCTCCAGCTCCTCCAAGCGGTCCCCGATCCCATCACCCGTCACCACCGCCACCCGGAGACCCTCCAACCCCAGCTCCCGGGCAACCCGCAGGACCTCCCGGGCCGCCCCCGGCGGGTTGATCCCGCCCCCGTTGGTGATGAGCCGGACGCCCCGGGGGACCGCCTCAGGGAGGAGGCGCCCCATCACCTCCCCCATGTCCCGGGTATAGCCCAGGGTGGGGTCCCGCTGGCGGTCTTTCTGGAGGATGGCCAGGGTCAACTCGGCCAGATGATCCATGGCCAGGTACTGGACCTGACCCCGCCGCAAGGTCTCCAGCGCGGGGAGGATGCTGTCACCGTAGAAGCCCATCCCGGCCCCGATGCGGACCCGTCTCATCCTGCGCCCTCCCCTCCCCCGGGCGGTGAGCCAGCAGCCCTCGGGGCCCGGGCGGCCGCCACCCCCTGCCGAGCCTCTTCCGTGAGGGCAGCGACGGTGATGGCCTCCACCAGCCAGGGGACCGCCTGGGCGAGGCCGAGCCCGTCGGCCTGGACCACCGCCCGCCGGCCCAGGCGAAGGATCCGGGGCGGGAACTGGGCGATGCGGCGGAGGAGGGCCTCGGTGGCCCTTTCCAGCTCCTGGCGGGGGAAGGATCGGGTGGCCAAGCCGAGCCGGGCCGCCTCGGCCCCGTCCAGGATCCCGGCGCTGAAGATGAGCTCCAGGGCTTTCTTCCGGCCCAGGGACCGGAGGATGGGGGCCAGGACCACCATGGGGAAGAGGCCGATCTGAAGCTCGGGCAGGCCCAGGCGGGCGTCGTCGGCCACGTACAGGATGTCGCAGGCGGCCGCGAGGCCCAACCCCCCGCCCAGCGCAGCCCCGGCCACCATGCCCACCACGGGGACCGGGCTCCGCTCCACGGCCAGGATCCCATCGGCCACCCCCTGGAAGACCTGCCGGACGGCGTCGGCGCCCTGAGCCTGGGCGGCGGCCACCTCCCCCAGGTCGGCCCCGGCGGAGAAGTGGCCCCCTTCACCCGAAAGGAGGATCACCCGAACCGTCGGGTCCTCTCCCGCCTGGACCAGGGCGTGCACCAGGGCCTGGCACGTGGCCCGGTCGAGCGCGTTCCGGTGCCGGGGCCGGGCGAGGGTGATCCGGGCCACCCCCTGCTCCACCGCCAACCGGACGGTCTCAGCCACCCCGTCTCCCCCCTTCTTCCGTTTAGACCGGATGGACGCCATGGTGCTTGGGGAGGCGCTCCCGCCGGCGTTGCCCGTAGAAGGCGAAACGGCGGACCAGCTCCTCCCGCAGCCGTTGGGGTGGGACGATCTCATCCACCACCAGCTCCGAGGCGAGGCGGAGCAGGTCGATGTCCCGGGCGTACGCTTCCCGCTGGGCTTGGATGAAGGCAGGCCGTTCCTCGGGGGGGAGCTCTTCGATGTGGCGGGCGTAGACCGCGTTGACAGCCGCTTCAGGGCCCATGACAGCGATGGCGGCCCCCGGCAGGGCCAAGGTGGCGTCGGGGCCGAAGCCAGGCCCCGCCATCGCGTAGAGCCCGGCGCCGTAGGCTTTCCGGACGATGACGGAGATGGTGGGCACCTGGGCCTCGGCCACGGCCGCGATCATCTTGGCCCCGTGGCGGATGATCCCCTGGCGCTCCACCTGGGAGCCGATCATGAACCCGGGCACGTCCGCGAGGAAGAGGAGCGGCAGGTTAAAGGCGTCGCAGAGCCAGATGAAGCGGGCGGCCTTGTCGGCCGAGTCGACGAAGAGGACGCCACCTTTCACCAAGGGCTGGTTGGCCACCACCCCGATCGGCTGGCCCTCCAGGCGGGCGAGACCAATGATCAGCTCCGGGGCGAAGAGTGGCTTCAGCTCGAAGAAGGAGCCCCCGTCCACCACCCCGGCGATGAGGGCCCGCATGTCGAAGGGCTGGTTCTGGTCGGCGGGAATCAGCCCCGCCAGGGAGGCGGGGTCCCGCTGGGGCGGCGCGGCGGGCCCCACCGGAGGGGCTTCGCCCGCATGCTGGGGCATGTAGCTGAAGTAGGCCCGGGCCAGGGCGAGGGCCTCCTCCTCGCTGGACGCCAGGAGATCGCCGCAGCCCGAAAGGGTGCAGTGCATGCGGGCGCCGCCCATCTCCTCCAGGCTGACCCGCTCCCCGATGACCATCTCCGCCATCCGAGGTGAGCCCAGGTACATGGAGGCCTGACCGTCCACCATGATGACCACGTCACAGAAGGCGGGAATGTAGGCGCCCCCCGCGGCCGACGGCCCCAGGAGCACGCAGATCTGGGGCACCAAGCCCGAAAGCTGGACCTGATTGTAAAAGATCCGGCCCGCCCCCCGCCGCCCCGGGAACATGGCCACCTGCTCGGTGATCCGGGCTCCGGCCGAGTCGACCAGGTAGAAGAGGGGCAGCCGGTGCCGCAGGGCCGTCTCCTGGATCCGGAGGATCTTCTCCACCGTCCGGGCGCCCCAGGAGCCCGCCTTCACCGTGGGATCGTTGGCCATCACCGCGACGGGGCGGCCGCCGATCCGCCCCAGCCCCGTCACCACCCCGTCGGCCGCCAGCTCTTCCGCCTGGGCGTTGGCGAAGAGGCCGTCCTCCACCCAACTGCCGGGGTCGAGGAGGAGTTCCAAGCGCTTCCTGACGAAAAGCTTCCCCTGGTCCCGGAGCCGCTGGTGGTACCGCTCGGGACCCCCCCGGCGGAGGCGGTCCGCCAAGGCGCCGATCTCCATGGACGCCTCCCTCCCGAGGGAAGAGTACGCATTTGAGGTTCTTCTTCCTGCTTCTCTGTCTTTTTCTGGCAGATGGCTGCTCGGTGAGGAGGGAAGGCCGTGCCCACCACCCCCGACCGGGACCGGGCGCTGGATCAGCTCCTCCGGCTCCCGGTGGTGGAGCTGGCCCAGCGCCTCTTGGGCTGGGTGCTGACCCACCAGACCCCCGAGGGTGTCACCGCAGGCATCATCGTCGAAACCGAGGCGTACCGGGGTCCCGAGGACCAGGCGGCCCACTCCCGGAACGGGCGGCGTACCCCCCGAGTCCGGGCCATGTACGGGCCGGCGGGGCATGCGTATGTCTTCACCATCTATGGGATCCACCAGTGCGTCAACGTGGTGGCCGGCCCGGTAGGGGTGCCCCACGCGGTCTTGCTCCGAGCCCTCCAGCCCGTCCGGGGATTGGAGCTGATGGCCCGCCGGCGCGGGCTGAAGGCCGACGCGCGGGCGCAGGTGGCTGCGTGGGAGGCGGCGATGGGGCCTGCTGTGCTCCGGCCCTGGACCGGCATCCCCGCCCGGCCGCCCCAGCCCGTCCGGCTCCTCACCTCCGGCCCTGCCCGGCTCACCCAGGCCTTGGCTGTCTCCCAGGCCCAGTACGGGTGGTCTTTCCGCACCTCGCCCTTACGCCTCGACCCGCCGCCCCACCCCGGGCCCTGGCCCATCCGCTCGGGGCCCCGCATCGGGGTGGAGTACGCGGGGGCGTGGAGCCAGAAGCCCTGGCGGTTCTGGATCGACGGCAATCCCTTCGTCTCCCGCTAAAGCCTTCCCCCTCCCGCGGCCCTTCGGGGTCCCCGGTCAGCGGCGGGTCCACCGGTCCCGCAGCCCATCGCCCACCAGGTGCAGGCCCAGGACCGTCAACACCATGGCGAGGCCCGGAGCCAGGGCTGGATAGGGCGAGAGGGCGATGAAGCTCTGGGCCTCCCGGAGCATCCGCCCCCAGCTGGGCCAGGGCGGCTGGATGCCCAGCCCCAGGTAGCTCAAGCCCGCCTCTGCCACCACCGCCCGGGCGAAGGTGAGGCTGGCCTCCACCAAGAGGAGGGGCTCCAGGTTGGGGAGGAGGTGATGGCGGAAGAGCCGCCCGGGCCCTGCGCCCACCGCCCGGGCCGCCTCCACCAGAGGGCTCTCCCGCAGGGAGAGGAGGCCCGACCGGGTCAGCCGGGCGAAGGCGGGCACCGCCGCCAGCCCCAGGGCCAGGGTGGTGCTCACCGCTCCCGGCCCCATCACCGCCACCAGCATCAAGGCCAGCAAGACGGAGGGAAAGGCGGCCAGGGCATCGATGAGGCGCATCAGGACCTCGTCGGTCCAGCCCCGCCCCAGTCCGGCCAGGGTCCCCAAAGCGACGCCCGCCCCAGCTCCGATGAGAACCACCGCCAGGCCGACGCCCAGGGTGGTCCGGGCGCCCACCATCACCCGGCTGAGGAGGTCCCTGCCGAAGGGATCGGTCCCCAAGGGGTGAGCCCGGCTGGGGGGCGCGAGCCGCTCGGTCACCGCCATCTGGTTGGGGTCGTGGGGCACCCAGACCAGGCTCAGAAGGGCCGCCCCGGCCACCAGGGCCAGGAGGAGCCCCCCCGCCACCAGGTTCCACGGGGGGCGCCGCCTCACGGGTACCGCACCCGCGGGTCGACCACGGCGTAGAGGATATCGAGGAGGAGGCTGGTCAGGAGCACCGCGGCCGCCATGACCAGGACGATCCCTTGGAGGAGGGGGAGGTCCCGGGCGCCGATGGCCTGGAAGGCCAGGCTCCCCAGGCCGGGCAGGGCAAAGAGGTTCTCCACCACCACACTGCCTGCCAGAAGCTGGGTGAACTCGGTGCCCGCCAGGGTCAGGACGGGGATGAGGCTGTTCCGCAGGGCGTGGCGGGTCAGCACCCGCAGGGCGGGCAAGCCCTTCCCCCGGGCCGTCCGGACGTACTCCGCCCGGAGCACCTCCACCAGGCCGGCCCGGATCATCCGGGCCAGGGAGGCGGCCCGCCCCGCGGCCAGGGCCACCATGGGGAGGATCAAGGCGCGCCCCGCCGGGAGCAGCCCTTGGGACCACGGCGGGAAGCCGCCCGCGGGGAACCAGCCCAGGCGAACGGCGAAGCCGCTCATGAGCAGGAGCCCCAAGGCGAAGGACGGGATGGCTTGCCCCAACGCGGTGGCACCGCTCACCACCCAGCCTGCGAGGCCGTCCCGCCGCACCGCGGCCCAGGTGCCCAGGGGCACGGCGATGAGGCAGGCCAGGAGCATGCTGCCGGCAACCAGGGGCAGGGTGACGGCCAGCCCGGCCCCGATCAGCTCCCGGACGGGAACCCGGTAGATGAGGGAGGTGCCCAGATCCCCCTGGACCGCCCTGGCCAGCCAGGCGGCGAACCGGCTCAGGGGCGGCCGGTCCAGCCCCAGCTGGCGGCGCCAGGCGGCCAAGGCTTCCGGGGATGGGTCCAAACCCAGCATCACCTGGGCCGGATCCCCCGGCAGGACCAGAAGGACCAGGTAGCTCAAGGCCGCGGCCAGGCCCAGGGTGATCAGAAAGGTGAGGCTCCGGCGGAGGAGGTACCCGTGCACCGCTCCATGGCTCCCTACCGGCCGCCCCGGCGGCGGGCCGTGGGCAAGCGGTCCAGGTAACTGGGATAGGGGCCGACGCTCTCCGCGTGGAGGATGGCGTGGATCACCGCCCGGCTGACCGCGTCCGCGGCCGCCGCGCCGACGCGGGTGAGGATGGGGGCGACAGGGGGATCCCCGCGGCCGGTGGCCAGGGCAAAGAGGACATCGCCGTCAAAGGGCGTGTGGACCGGCCACAGGGCCCGGGCCAGGCCGTCGTGGGCCATCTGGGCCACCTTGGTGGCCTGGGCTTTGGTCAGGGGCAGGTCGGTGGCCACCACGCCGATGGTGGTCTGCTGGCCCAGGACCGCGGGCCCCTCGAGGGGGTCGGGCAAGGGGAGCCCCGGATCGTCGGGCCGGGGATCGGCCAGACCGCCGAACTCCTCCCCCAGTTCCAGAGAGCGGGCGTAGAGCCGGCCGGTGCGGGGATCGCAAGGCAGGCCCAGCGCGTTGACGGCCACCAACGCGGCCACGGTACCGATCCCTTCCAGGACGACACTGGCACTGCCCACGCCGCCCTTCAGACCCCCGGCCACCGCGCCCGTGCCCGCCCCCACGTTCCCCTGGGGAACGGGGCCCCGTCCAGGAGGAGCCAGGGCCGCCTGAACCGCCGCCGCCCCGTCTTCCCGGCCCGGGGGCTGGTCAACAGCCCCCCGGCCCAGATCGAAGAGGATGGCGGCGGGGACAATGGGCACCACCCGGCCGCCCCCCACCGGGAACCCCACCTGGCGCCCGGCCAGGATCTCCATCACCCCGCCGGCCGCATCCAGGCCGAAGGCACTGCCCCCGCTGAGGACGACAGCGTGGACCCGCTCCACCAAATGAACAGGATCGAGAAGGGCCGTCTCCCGGGTGCCGGGCGCGGACCCCCGGACGTCCACCCCGGCCACCGCGCCCTCCTCACACAGGATGACGGTCGTGCCCGTCAGCCGGTCCCGGTGGGTGGCATGGCCCACCCGCAGGCCCGCCACGTCCGTCAGGGTGTTGGTCGGTCCTGGATGCATGGCTCCCCCTCCCCGGCGGTGCCAGGCTTGGCCCCGGCGCCCTTCCCGTATTGCGGCAGCGGCCGGCGGAAATCCTCCTCCCGCGGCCCCGGGCGGCCCGGTCAGAGGGCCCGTCGGAGCGCGGCCAGCTGCTCCCGCTGGACCTGGAGGAGGCGACGGAGGAGCTTGGCCAAGGTCCAAGGCTCCGGCACCGCCTGGCCCTCCCGCTGGTGAAGGGTCACCTGGGTCCAGGCGTCCGGGGACTGGCGCTCCAGGCCGGCCAGAACCGCCTGCCTGAGGTTTCGGAGGGCCTCCAGGGGCTCCTCCCCCTCTCCGGGCGGCGGGTTCAGGCCAAAGACGGCCGCGTCCGCCCGCTGGAGGGTGAGAAGCCGGTCCAAGATCTGGTTGGGCGCCGGGGCCCCCGGGCGAGCGGGCCGGCCCATCACCTCCGGCGGGAGGGGCGTGACGAGGTCCGCCAGGTCCTCCTCAGCCCACGCCCAGCGGGTTCGGAAGGACTCGAGGGCGGCATCGTCGAGCGGGGCCTGTTCCGCCTCGAAGAGGGCCCAGGCGTGCGGCGCTTCCAGATCGTGGGGAACGGCCACCCGCTCCACCACCCGGACCCGGGGCGGTCCGCCGCGGAAGGGCCGCTCCCCGTGGGTCCAGAGCCACCGCCCGAATTTCCACAGGGCCACGGGCGCTTCCCGCAGGGCCTGGTCTTCCGCCGAGGCCCGGTGGATGAAGCCCGGGTGCCCCAGGGCATGCACCACCGTCCCGCCGCCGGGGCCTACCTCCAGGACCAGGTCCACCTCGGCGGTCAGGGGGCCCACCTGCACCCCCAACCTGCGGCTCATGGCCATGCCTCCCCCAACCTAGACCCGGGCCCCCGCCTGGCCGCCGGGCTGGGCCTCGCGGGCCCGAGCGGCCGCCCGGTTGATGGTGGCGAAGCCCCCGTAGAGGATCAGGAAGCCCAGGGCCATCATGATCCAGAAGGTTCCCGGCACGCCCAGCCGGGCCAGGCTCCCCGCCATCCCCAGGAGGATCACGCCCAGGGCCAGGAGGAGGTTGCCCACCGCGAAGCCCTTTCCGTCAGGTGTGTAACGGCTGCGCAGGGCCGAGCGGATGGCCAGGGCGGCGACGGCCACCACCCCGAAGGTGTTGGAGAGGATCAACGCCGCCAGGGGCAGGCCTGCCAGGTCGAGGACATCCTGCCCGGGACCACCGTCCAGGCGGGCCAGGGCTTCCCCATCCAAGGGCGCGCCCATCACCCCCACGCTGGCCACCACCCCGGTCAAGACCACCAGGGCCGCCACCCAGCGGGACCGGTCGGGCCCGTAGTGGAGGTAGACGCTGCCCAGCCCCATGACCGGGGCCATCCAGAGGGCCCCCGCCAGGTAGTAGAGACGGAAACCGGCGGCACTCCCCCGGAGGGCGGCCAGATACCCCGCGGCGCCCAAGAAACCCAGGGCCAGGGCGATGGCCCAGAGGAGCTGGTGCGCCTTCCGGCGAGCCCGGTACTGGCCCACCAAGGCGACGGTGAAGACCAACGCGACCAGGGCGACGATGCTTGGGTAGAGCACCGACTCTCTCCTCCCTTGGGGCCGGGCCGGGGCATGGCTGCCCCTGCAGGGGAACATTCGACCCCCTGGAGGCCCGCGCCTGCTCCGGGGGCTGGGCCCAGGCCGCCAGGGCTTCCGCTGGGCCCTTTCGGGGGCTATGCTGAAGGGGAAGTTGGTTGGGGGGAGTGGTATGGCGCAGAGCCAGCCGCGAAGCCAACACCCGGTGGAGGTCCCCCACCCCATCCGCCAGGTCTGCGGGCGGTTGCGGGAGGCGGGCTTCCAGGCCTACGTGGTGGGGGGCTCCATCCGGGACCGCCTCTTGGGCCGCCAGCCCCACGACTGGGACTTGGCCACCGATGCCCGGCCCGACCAGGTGCTGGCCCTCTTCCCCGACGCCCGGCCCACGGGGGTCGCCTTCGGAACCGTAACCGTTCCCCTGGCCTCCGAGGAGCCGCCCCATGAGGTGGAGGTGACCACCTTCCGGGCCGACCTGGAGTACCGGGACGCCCACCGGCCCACCCGCGTCGCGTTCACCGGGGATTTGACGACGGACCTGGCCCGCCGGGACTTCACCATCAACGCCCTGGCCTACGACCCCCTGACAGGAGAGCTGGTCGACTTGTGGGAGGGCCGGGAGGATCTGGCCCAGGGGCGGATCCGGGCCGTGGGCGAGCCCCTGGCCCGCCTCCGGGAGGACCCTCTGCGGAGCCTCCGGGCCATCCGCCTGGTGGCCCAGCTGGGCTTCCAGATCGAAGAGGCGACCCGTCAGGCAGCCCAAGCCCTGGCCCACCGGCTCACCCTGCTCAGCGCCGAGCGGATCCGGGACGAACTCCTCCGCATCCTGGCCGGTCCCCACGTGGCCCAGGCCCTCTGGGAGGCGAGCCACCTGGGGCTCTTGGAGACCATCCTGCCCGAACTGGCCCCCGCCCGGACCTTCCCCCAGGGGAAGCCCAACGCGCCCACCCTTCTGGACCACCTGATCCAGACGGTGGCCGCCTGCCCCCCCGACCCCGTCCTCCGCCTGGCCGCGCTCCTCCACGACGTGGCCAAGCCCCAAACGGCCCAGCGGCTGGCCGACGGCCGGCTGGTCTTCCACGGCCACGACGTGGCGGGCGGGGAGGTGGCCGCCCAGATCGGCCAGCGGCTCAAGCTGGACCGCCGCCGCCGGGAGGTGGTGGCCAGCCTCGTCCGCTGGCACATGGTCTCGGGGCCTGACGTGGGGAAGAAGGCGATCCGCCGCTGGATGACCCAAGCCCCTCGTCTGGAGGGGGAAGAGACGGGCGAGGCCTGGATCCGGCGGCTCATCGCGCTCCGCCGGGCGGACCACATCGCCAGCGGCCACGGCCCCGAGAACCCCTTCGCCGACCACCTGGAGGCGTTGCTGGCGGAGGTGGTGGCCGAGGATTCCGCCTTCACCGTCCGGGACCTGGCCCTAGACGGCCACGATGTGATGGCCCTCCTCCAGATCGGCCCCGGGCCCGCCGTCGGCCGCGCGCTCGCCTACCTCCTGGACCGGGTCCTGGAGGATCCCACCTTGAACACACGGGAGCGCCTGGCCCGGCTCCTCCTGGAAGACCCGCCCCCCGAGCTCCAGCCCGAGTCGGAGACCCCACCCTAGGCGGGCAGGAGCGGGCTCCCACCGTCGAGAGGAGCGCTGGGACGGGTTGGCCCGTACAATGCTTGCAGAGCGCCGTTCCCCAGCCGGCCCGGATGCCAGGAACCTCCTGGACTCCGTATATCTGCCAACCCAGGGAACATCCTAGCAACGGAGCCCCGGCCAGGGTGCCGGTCGGACCGGTCAGAACGGTGCAATTTGGACGGTTCTGATAGGAGGAATGGAACGCGCCGCGGTGAAAGACGCGGAACACAGCCTCGAGAAGCCTGTCACGCCTCGCTCGTCTCCCTTGGCAGCAGCAGCCCCACCATCCCTCCTGCCCCCACCTTGGCCAGCACTGCCCCAACCCGTTGCCACCGCGGCCCGGACCCATGGGTCCCCAGGGCCCCACGTCCGCACCGACCATCCGGGTATCCCGCCCCGTCCACGAGCAGCATGCTGACCGGCCTGCCTCTCCCCGATCGGCCCCACGGTCCGCTCTGACGAACTGGGACCCTACGTGAGGGAGGGTGAGACGCCTTGGATCTTGCCAAGCGGCTGGAGGCCTACCGCCAACAGGAACAGCACCTCTCCTGGGAAGGGACCTTCGCCGAGTACTTCGAGATGGTCACCCGCAACCCCAAGCTGGCCCGCCACGCCCATGCCCGCATCTACGATATGATCATCTCCCACGGTGTGGAAGAGGTGGATGGCCACCGCCGGTACCGCTTCTTCGAACAGGAGCTGTTTGGCCTGGAACGGCCTTTGGAGCGCCTGGTGGAGGAGTACTTCCATGCGGCCGCCCGACGGCTGGACGTCCGCCGCCGGATCCTGCTCTTGATGGGTCCTGTCTCGGGCGGTAAGTCCACCATCGTCAACATGCTCAAGCGGGGACTGGTCCAGTACACCCGCACCGACGAGGGGGCGGTCTACGCCATCAAGGGCTGCCCCATGCACGAAGACCCTCTCCACCTGATCCCCCACGAGCTCCGCCCCGAGGTGGAGCGGGACTTCGGCATCAAGATCGAGGGCTCCCTCTGCCCCTCGTGCCAGCTCATGGTCCGGGAGCACTACCGGGACCAGATCGAGGAGGTCCTGGTCCACCGGATCGTCTTCTCGGAAGAGCAGCGGATCGGCATCGGCACCTTCCAGCCCTCGGACCCCAAGAGCCAGGACATCGCCGACCTGACGGGGAGCATCGACTTCTCCACGGTGACCGAGTACGGCTCTGAGTCCGATCCCCGGGCCTACCGGTTCGACGGCGAGCTGAACATCGCCAACCGCGGCATCATGGAGTTCCAAGAGATGCTGAAGGCCGACGAGAAGTTCCTTTGGAACCTCCTCTCCCTCTCTCAGGAGGGGAACTTCAAAGCCGGCCGCTTCGCCCTCATCTCCGCGGACGAGTGCATCATCGCCCACACCAACGAGGAAGAGTACCGCGCCTTTGTGGCCAACAAGAAGAACGAGGCCCTCCACTCCCGGATCATCGTCATGCCCATTCCCTACAACCTCCGGGTCTCCGATGAGGTCCGCATCTACGAGAAGCTGGTCCGCCAGTCGGATCTGCGGGAGGTGCACATGGCCCCCCACGCCCTGAGGGTGGCGGCCATCTTCTCCATCCTCTCCCGTCTCAAGCCCTCCAAGAAGCAGGGAATGGACCTGGTCAAGAAGATGAAGCTCTACGACGGCGAGGAGGTGGAGGGCTTCAAGCCGGCGGACGTGGAGGAGCTCCGGGCTGAATTTCCCAACGAAGGGATGGACGGGGTCGACCCCCGCTACGTCATCAACCGGATCTCCAGCGCCTTTGTCACCCGGTCGCGGCCCTGCATCGGCCCCCTGGACGTGCTCCGGGCCCTCAAGGACGGCTTGGATCAGCACCCCTCCATCACCGAGGAGGAGAAGGAGCGGCTCCTTGGCCTGGTGGCCATCGCCCGTCAGGAGTACGACGAGCTGGCCAAGAAGGAAGTGCAGAAGGCCTTCGTCTACTCCTTTGAAGAGTCGGCCCGGACCCTCTTCGAGAACTACCTGGACAACGTGGAGGCCTACTGCAACACCCAGAAGGTGAAGGACCCCATCACCGGCGAGGAGATCGACCCCGACGAGAAGCTGATGCGCTCCATCGAGGAGCAGATCGGCGTCTCCGAAAACGCCAAGAAGAGCTTCCGGGAAGAGATCCTGATCCGGATGTCCAGCTACGCCCGGCGGGGCCGCCGGTTCGACTACACCTCCCACGAGCGGCTGCGGGAGGCCATCGAGCGGAAACTCTTCGCGGACCTGAAGGACGTCATCCGGATCACCACCTCCACCAAGACCCCCGACCCTGAACAAATGAAGAAGCTGAACGAGGTGAGCGCCCGCCTCATGGAGGAGCACGGCTACTGCCCCATCTGCGCCAACGAGCTCCTCCGCTACGCGGGCAGCCTCCTGAACCGTTAGGCGCGCCACAACGCGCGGGAGCACCGTGAGGGGGGAGCGCCATGGCCGACCGGCTCTTGGTCGTCTCCAGGGAGGACTGGTCCCTCCACCGCCAGGGGGAGCTGGATCAACAGCGGCACCAGGAGAAGGTCCGGGAAGCGATCCGGGAGAACCTGGCGGAGCTGGTCAGTGAGGAGAGCATCATCCTCTCCGACGGGCGGAAGGTGGTGAAGGTCCCCATCCGCTCGCTGGAAGAGTACCGGTTTCGCTTTGATCCCTACCAGGGCGAGCACGCGGGCTCGGGCCCCGGGGGGACGGAGGTGGGGCACATCCTGGGGCCCGCCCGCCCGGATCGGGGCGAGGCCGGCCCAGGGGCGGGTCCGGGGGCGGGGGATCAGCCGGGGGTGGATTACTACGAAGCGGAGGTGACCGTCGACGAGCTGGCCGAGCTGATCTTCGCCGACCTGGGGCTGCCCAACCTGCAGCAGAAGCGGCGGGCCCACCTGGAGAACCCCAGCGTGGAGTTCACCGATGTGCGGAAGCAGGGCCTGCAGGCCAACCTCGACAAGCGGCGCACCCTCTTGGAAGCCCTGCGGCGCTCGGCCCGCCAGGGCCGCCGGGGCTTGGACGGCATCCGCCGGGAGGACCTCCGTTACAAGACGTGGGAGGAGCACCACCGGCCCATCGCCTCCGCGGTGGTCCTGGCCATGATGGACACTTCGGGCTCCATGGGCACCTTCGAGAAGTACATCGCCCGCAGCTTCTACTTCTGGATGGTCCGCTTTCTCCGGACCTGCTACCGGGATGTCCAGATCGTCTTCATCGCCCACGACACCCGGGCCCGGGAGGTGACGGAGGAGGAGTTCTTCACCAAGGGCGAGTCGGGCGGCACCAAGTGCTCCGCCGCGTACGAGAAGGCCTTGGAGATCATCGACCAGCGCTTTCCGCCCGCGGAATACAACATCTACCCCTTCCACTTCTCCGACGGTGACAACTTCCCGTCGGACAACGTCCGCTGCGTGAAGCTGCTGAGCGAGCTTCTGGAGCGGTCCAGCGCGGTGGGCTACGGCGAGATCACCAGTTCCCGGTATTACCGGGAGAGCACCCTGATGGCCGCCTTTGAACGGCTCCAGGATCCCCGTTTCACCTGCGTCCAGATCCGCTCCAAGGAGGAGGTTTACCCCGCCTTGAAGCGCTTCTTCCGGCGGACTGAGCCGGTCCCGGGGGGGCTCGTGGGATGACCCCGGCGGAGCTGGCCCTCTTCGAACGGCGGTTGGAGGAGATCGACCGGATCGCCCGGTCCCTGGGCCTGGACTACTACCCGGTCCGCTTCGAGGTGGTGCCGGCCCAGGTGATGTACACCTTCGGGGCCTACGGCATGCCCCGCCGGTTCAGCCACTGGAGCTTTGGGAAGGCCTACCACCGGATGAAGACCGAGTACGACTTCAACCTGAGCCGGATCTACGAGCTGGTGATCAACGCCAACCCGGCTTACGCCTTCCTGCTCGAGGGGAACAGCCTCCTCCAGAACCTGGTGGTGGCCGCCCACGTCCTGGCGCACGTGGACTTCTTCAAGAACAACGCCCGCTTCCGGCGGACCGCCCGGGATATGGTGGAGACCATGGCGGTCCACGCGGAGCGGATCCGGGCCTATGAGTTCAAGTACGGCCGGGAGGCGGTGGAGCGCGTCCTGGACGCGGCTCTGGCCATCCAGGATCAGGTGGATCCCTACACCGACCCCTGGGCCCGCGAGCCCGAGGAGGAACCGAACCTGCCGGAGCGGAGCCCGGCTGACGGTGCAGCCCAGGACCCCTACGCCGATCTGTGGGCCCTGGACCGGTGGCTGCCCGGCGGCACCGGTGAGGAGCGCCAAGAGAGCCCACCCGCCCAGCCCACCCGGCGGGCCTTCCCCCGGCGGCCCGTCAAAGACCTGGTCCGGTTCATCGCGGAGGCGTCCCCCATCCTGGAGCCTTGGGAGCGGGACGTGCTCCTCATGATCCGCCAGGAGATGCTCTACTTCTGGCCCCAGTTGGAGACCAAGATCATGAACGAGGGGTGGGCCACCTACTTCCACACAAGGATCATGCGGGCCCTGGACCTCTCCGACGCGGAGGCCTTGGAGTTCGCTCAGATGCACGCGGGCGTCATCCAGCCCTCCCCCCACCAGATCAACCCCTACCTTCTGGGCCTGAAGCTCTTCGAGTCCATCGAGCGGCGGTGGGACCACCCCACCCCCGAGGAGCGGGAGCGGTGGGGCCGACAGGGGGGCGAGGGGCGGGCCAAGATCTTCGAGGTCCGGGAGACGGAGACGGACCTCTCCTTCATCCGCAACTACCTGACCAAGGAGCTGGTGGAGGAGCTGGACCTTTACCTCTACGCTCAGGTGGACGGCCACTGGCAGGTGGTGGAGAAGGACTGGGAGCGGGTGCGGGATCACCTGGTCCAGAGGCTGACCCACTGCGGCATCCCCTACATCGTGGTGGAGGATGGCGACTACCGGGGCCGGGGCGAGCTTCTCCTCCGCCACCGCCATGAGGGGTGGGATCTGGACCGGCGGTATGCCCTGAAGACCTTGGAACACCTCTACCGCCTCTGGGGGAAGCCCGTCCACCTGGCCACCGTGGAACAGGGGCGGGAGCGGGTCTACGTCTTCGACGGCGAGAGCGCCGCGAGCCCGTGAGTCGGGCACCTCGCCTCCCAGGAGATACTAGCCCCCGGGAGGGATGGCCGTGAGCCAGGAGCCGGACCGGCAGATACTCCTTGCCTTCTTCCCCTCCCGGGCCCAGGCCGAGGCGGCGAAGGCGGCCCTCGGGGCAGCGGGCTTCCACCAGCTCCACATCGACCGGGTGAGCCGCCACGCCAGGGGAGACGCCTCCATTCTGACCAACCCCCTGACGGGCAGCTTCACCAGCCTGGCCCCCGGGGGCGGAGACGGCCCCGAAGAGGCGGGCGCTCCCCTGATGGGGCCCGTCCCTGGGGCCGGTAGCTCCGGCCTGGAAACCGACGCCCCCGAGAAGGGCTACCTGCTCACCATCGTCGCCCCCGCCCGGGAGCTGGACCGGGCGGAGCTGGTGGTCCGGGAGCACGGCGGGCTCCTCTAACCGGCTCCCCGGGCCCCGGCCTGGATGGCCCGGTCGAGGATCTCGGCGATGTGGAGCACCTGAACGGGCGCCGTCGCCGGCGCGCCGCCCACCCGCCCTTGAGCGAGCCGCCGGGCCCCCATCAAGAGCTGGAGGTGGCAGGGGGTGTTGGCCACCGCCAGGACCGAAGCCCCCACCTGGGCCACCTGGGCCATCTTAGCATCCAAAAGCTCCCGGCTCATAGCCGGCTGGGTGAGGGTGTAGACGCCGCCTGCGCCACAGCACTGGGCCGCGCCAGGCAGCTCCACGTACCGGAGGCCGGGCACCCGCCGGAGGAGGCGCCGGGGCGGATCGACCACCCCTTGCACATTCCGCAGGTGGCACGAGTCCTGGTAGGTGACCGCCGCCTCGAAGGGCCCCAGCTCGGGAAGGGGCAGCTGGTCCACCAGCTCGGTGAAGTCCCGGCATCGGCTGGCGAAGGCCTGGGCCCGCTCAGCCCACTGGGGATCGCCGGCCAGCCAGTCGGGGTACTCCTTGAGGGCCGCGCCGCAACCACCCGCCACGTTCACGATCCAGTCGGCCTCCACCTGCTCGAAGACCTCGATGTTCCGCCGGGCCTGAGCCAAGGCGGCCTCCCGGTCCCCCAGGTGGGCGTGGACCGCCCCGCAGCACCCCTGGCCGGGCGGGATGAGGACCTGGCAGCCCGCCGCCTCCAGAACCCGGATGGCCGCCTGGTTGACGTGGTCCAGAGCGATGGCCTGCACACACCCGGAGAAGAAGGCGACCCGTGGACCGTTCCCCAAGGGGGCCTTCCCCCTGGCGGGCCCGTCCGCCCGCTCCGGGCTGGGCAGGGAGGCCTCCAGCTCACCCAAGGGCGGCAGGAGCCGTTCCAAGACCCCCGTCCGACGGATCAGGCCCTGGAGCCCCAGGGCGCGGTAGAGGCGGTAGAGCCACCGGCTCAGGCGGAGCCCCCAGGGGCGGCCCAAGAGGCCCCGGAGAACAACCCGCCAGGCAACCCCTTCCAGCCAGGGGCGGGGCCGCCGGGGCTCCAGCTCCGCCCGGCTCGCCTCCAGGATCTGGCCGTAGGGGACCCCGGCCGGGCAGGCAGGCTCACAGGCCCGGCAGCCGATGCACAGGTCCAACGCGGGGAGGATGGCCGCCGGATCCAGCCACCCTTCCGCGGCCGAGCGGACCAGGTGGATCCGCCCCCGGGGGCTTTGGGTCTCCAAGCCTGTCACCTGGTAGGTCGGGCAGGCGGCCAGGCAGAAGCCGCACCGCATGCACTGGACCGCCGCCTCCAGGGGGAGCCGGAGGGTCTCGGGATCCCGCAGCTTGAGCGGCCCGCTCATCCCTGCCTCACCACCAGGCGACGGGGGCGCTGGCGGGGCAAGATCTTCCCCGGGTTGAGCAGGTTCTGGGGGTCCAGAGCCTCCTTGATCGCCCGCATGGCCGCCATCCCCGCGGGGCCGACCTTCCACTCCAGGTAGTTCTGCTTGGCCAGGCCCACCCCGTGCTCACCGGTGATGGTCCCGCCCAGTTGGATGGCCGCCCGGAAAATGTCCTCGAAGGCAGCCTCCACCCGGGCCATCTCCTCCCGGTCCCGCTCGTCGGTGAGGCAGGTGGGGTGGAGGTTGCCGTCGCCCGCGTGGCCGAAGGTGCAGATGGTCACCCGGTGCCGGGCCGCCGCCTCCTGGATGGCCTGGAGCATCTCCACCAGGCGGGCCCGGGGCACGGTGGCGTCCTCCAGGATGGTGGTGGGGCGGATCCGAGCCAGGGCGGAAAGGGCTGCCCTGCGGGCCGCCATCAGGCGGTCGCCCTCCTCAGGGCTGGCGCCCACCTCCACCCGGACCGCCCCCGCCTCCCGGCAGATGGCCGCCGCCGCGGCGATGTCGTTGGCCACCTGCTCTTCCGGACCGTCCTGGCCGATGAGGAGGACGGCCTGCGCGTCAGTGGGAAGACCCACCCGGGCGAAGGCCTCCACCGCCTGGATGGTGCCCTGATCGAGGAACTCTAGGGTGGCGGGGAGCATGCGGGCGGCGATGATCCGCTCCACGCTCCGAGCCGCCTCCTCCAGGCGGGTGTAGACAGCCAGGGCCACCTGGCGGGCCGGCGGCAGGGGAATCAGCCGGAGGATGATCCGGGTGATGATGGCCAAGGTCCCCTCCGAGCCAACCAGGAGCCGGGTCAGGTCGTAGCCGGCCACATCCTTGACGTTCTTGCCCCCGGTGGTGATCCGCTCACCGTTGGCCAGCACCGCCTCCAAGCCCATGACGTAATCGCCGGTGACACCGTACTTCAACCCCCGCAGGCCCCCGGCGTTCTCCGCCACGTTCCCGCCGATGGTGGAGACGGCCACACTCCCCGGATCGGGCGGGTAAAAGAGACCCTCCGCCTCCACCTGCCGTTGGAGCTGGGCCGTGATCACCCCTGGCTCCACCGTCACCGTCAGGTTCTCCCGGTCCAGCTCCAGGATCCGGTTCATCCGGGTCATGACCAAGACGATGCCGCCCTCCACAGGGACCGTCCCGCCCGAGAGGTTGGTCGCCTGGCCCCGGGGGAGGAGGGGGATCCCCTCCCGGGCGGCCAGCCGGACCACCGCCTGGACCTGCTCCGTCGCCCCAGGGAAGACCACCGCATCGGGCAGGGACCGGTACCCAGGGGCCCCGTCGTAGGCGTAGGCCGCCCGGTCCGCCTCGCTGTCCAAGACCCAGGCGGGGCCGACGATGGCCCGAAGCTCATCCACAACCCGCGGGTCGAGCATGCACGCACTCCTCTCCCTTCCCCGGCGCCGCCGGGGTGCCAGCCCTTTCGCCGTCTTCTGTCCTCTGGTTCCGCGCCGGGCGGCCGGGGGCCTGCAGCCTGAAACCCGCCGGGCGCACCCGCGCCGGGACCGATCTTGGCCCGGGGAGTGAGGCCGGGTTGCATCTCCTGGAGGGGTTTCCGTATAATTGGGTGTGCATAACCCGCCTCGAGACCAGCTGAATCGCTGAATCGCGCCCCACGGGTGCGAGCGGGGGACCCAACCTCTTCGGGGTGAATCTCCGGCCTGGGCCGGGGAAGGGCGAACTCTTGCCGCCCGAACCCGTCAGCTAACCCCGCAAGCGTTGCAAGGGAGTGCGGCTGGTTGGTCGTCACCTGCCGCGTGGCGGCACCTGCACGGAGGTCTCTCAGCCAACTCCCTGCGTGGTCAACCGGGGCCCATCCTGTGATGTGAGGAGGTTGTGGCATGCCTCACCGGGACTTTCTGCGCGTCGCCGTGCTGGGCGCCGGCCATGGCGGTCAGGCGATGGCCGGTTGGATGGCTTGGCAAGGGCACCAGGTCCGGCTCTTCAACCGCTCGGCCGAGGCTCTGATGCCCCTCCGCTCTGGGCTGACCCTCGAGGGTGTGGTCTCGGGCCACGTGCGGCTGCAGGTGACCACCCACATCGATGAGGCCCTGGACGGGGCCGACCTGGTGATGGTGGTGACACCGGCCACGGCCCACCGGCCCCTGGCCTACCGGATGGTTCCTCACCTCTCGCCCGAGCAGGTGGTCCTCCTCCACCCCGGCCGGACGGGCGGGGCCCTGGAGGTGGCCCGGATTCTGGCGGCTGCCGGCCTTCCCAACGTGGTGGCGGAGGCGGAGACCTTCCTCATGGCCAGTCGTGTCGAGGCGCCGGGGACCGCGCGGATCTACCAGATCAAGCAGCGGGTCCGGGTGGCGGCGGTGCCGGCCCACCAGACGCGGCGGGTCGTCGAGCTGCTGCAGAAGATCCACCCGGCCTTCGTGCCCGCCCGGAACGTGTTGGAGACGAGCCTGCAGAATATCGGCGCCATCTTCCACCCCGCGCCCCTCCTGCTCAACTTGGGCCGGGTTCAGGCAGGCCTCCCCTTCGACCACTACCATGAAGGGATCACCCCCGGGGTGGCGGCGGTGATGGAAGAGGCCGACCGGGAGCGGACCGACCTGGCCGCCCGGTTGGGGGTGGAGGTCCTGTCGGCCCGCCAGTGGCTGCGGAAGGCGTACGGTGTCGACGGCCGGAACCTCTACGAGTCCATTCAGGCCAACCGGTCCTACCGGGGCCTGAAGGCCCCCCAAACCGACCGGCACCGCTACCTGACGGAGGATGTGCCCACGGGGCTGGTCCCCATGGTCTCCCTGGGGAAGGCCCTGGGCCTGCCCATGGCCGTCATGGAGTCCCTGGTCCGGATGGCTGAGTGCCTCCACCGGGTGGAGTACAGCGCCACCGGCCGTACGGTGGAGAGTCTGGGCTTGGCGGGTCTGGGCCCGGCAGCCATCCGGCGCACGGTGGAGCTGGGCTTCGCCCCTCAGGCCCACCGGGCGGGGATGGAAGGCTGACCCAAGGGCGCCGGAACACGTGAGCTTCGTATAGGCTCCCGTTCCCTGTCGCAAGGTAGGGGCGAGGCCGTTCGAGGCCCGCCACTGCCATGATCCGTTGGTTCCGACGCATCGGACTCGGGGTTTTGATCCTGCTCCTTCTGGTCCTGGTGCTGGTGGTGGTCAACAGCTACCGTCTGGTGGCTGGCTTGGACCCGGACGCGCCGCCCCAGGCGGCCGTCCTTCTGGACCGGGAGGGGCAGTTTTTTGCGTACGCTGGCTGGGGCGCCGTCCGACGGGTCTCGTTGGATGAGGTGCCCCTACACCTCCAGCAGGCGGTGGTGGCCGCGGAGGACAAGCGCTTCTACCAGCACCGCGGGGTGGACCTGATCGCCATCGGGCGGGCCATCTGGGCCAACCTGCGGGCCGGGTCCATCGTCCAGGGGGCCAGCACCATCACCCAGCAGCTGGCCCGCACCCTCTTCCTCACCACCGAGCAGACCCTCAGCCGAAAGGTCCAGGAGATGGTCCTGGCCCTCTTCCTGGAGCAGCGCTTCTCCAAAGAGGAGATCCTGGAGATGTACCTCAACCGGTACGAGTTCGGCGAGGGGGCGGTGGGCGTCGACGCGGCCAGCCGGACCTACTTCGGGCGCCCGCCCGAACAGCTTCACCTGGGCCAGAGCGCGCTCTTGGCCGGTATCCTCCAGGGGCCTTACCTGTACTCACCCTTCCGCAACTTGGACGGTGCCTTAGCCCGGCAGGCCTACGTGTTGGACCGCATGGTGGAGGACGGCTACGTCACCCGGGAGGAGGCGGCCGCCGCCCGGGAAGCCCCCCTCCAGTTGGCCCAACGGCCCTCCGGGGGCGAGCGGTACGTTACCGACTGGATCCGGTCTGAACTCGTCCGGCGGCTGGGCTCCAACCTGGTCCGGTACGGCGGGCTGGTGGTCCAGACCACCATCGATCCCCAGGTGCAAGCGGCCATGGAGGGGATCCTGGGCGAGCACCAGGGCGCCATCGTGGCCCTGGACCCCCAGACAGGAGGAGTCCTGGGCCTGGTGGGCGGCCGCAGCTACCGGGAGAGCCAGTGGAACCGGGCGACCCTGGCCGTCCGCCAGCCCGGGTCCGCGCTGAAGCCGATCATCTACGCCGCCGCCCTGGAACAGGGCTGGCAGCCCAACTGGCTGGTGGACGACCGGCCCCACCGGTTCGGCGAGTACGCCCCGGAGAACTACAAGGATGAGTACTGGGGCCCGGTCACCCTTCGCCAGGCCCTGGTCGATTCGCTCAACAACGGCTCCGTGTGGCTTTTGAGTCAGATCGGGGTGGAGGCGGGGATCGAGATGGCCCGGCGGCTCGGTCTCTCCCGGATCGGCGACGCCGACCGCCACCTGGGCCTGGTGCTGGGCGCCTTGGCCGAGGGCGTCACGCCGCTGGAGCTGGCCGCCGCCTATGCGGTCTTCGCCAACGGCGGCTACCGGGTGGAACCCCACGGCATCATCCGAGTCCAAGATGCTCAAGGCCGGGTCTGGATCGAGGAGGAGCCGGACCCCCGCCTGGTCCTCAGCCCACAGATCGCCTACCTGATCACCGACATGCTCCGGGGCGTGGTGGAGACGGGCACGGGGACCGCGGCGTGGCCCGGTCGGCCGGCCGCGGGGAAGACGGGGACCAGCGACGATCTGGTCAATGCCTGGTTTGTGGGGTACACGCCGGAGCTGGTGGCGGCCGTCTACCTGGGCAACGACGACGGCTCGCCCATCGCCGGCGGCGGGGGAACCCTGGCCGCCCCCTTGTGGGGCCGGTTCATCACCCGGGCTTTGGCCCACCGGCCGGTCCAGGCCTTCACCCCGCCCCCGGGGGTGGTCCCCGACGTGCTCATCGATCCCTTCACCGGCCTGCGGGCGAGCGAGCGCTGCCCCCGGGCCCAACCTCACGCCCTCCTCCGGGGCCAGGTGCCCAGCCGGTACGCGCCCTGCACCTGGGGCGCGCCCCAAGGGGAGGGGCTGCCGGCCAGCCGCGCGGCCTTCGAACGGGGCGAGGTGACCGTCGCCGCGGAGCCTGGCCGGCCCCGCTCCGGCTCCCTCTTCCCCCTTCTCCTTCCCCAGGCCCCCCGCCCCCAGGCCCCTGGGGCGGCGTCCGAGCGCGATGACGGGCTGCCCCGGCGCCCCGGGAGCCTTTCCGACCTCCTGCGCCGCCTCCTTCTCCCGGAGGAGGGGCCGGAGGCGGAGGCTTCCCCCGAGACACCCTGAGGAACAGCCCGCGGATCCACCAGCGCGCCACCGGACCGCCGCGGCGACGGACGGCCACGAAAACGGACGGCCAAAGGATGAGAGCAAGCCAGCAGGGCCCAGGTTCAGCGCTTGGAGAACTGGGGCGCCTTCCGGGCCTTCTTGAGGCCGTACTTGCGCCGCTCCTTCATGCGCGGGTCCCGGGTGAGCAAGCCCGCCCGCTTCAACGGCGTGTGGAACTCGGGGTTCAGGCTGCTCAGCGCCCGGGCGATGCCGTGCCTCAGGGCGATGGCCTGGGCAGCCACGCCCCCGCCGAGGAGCCGGGCCTGGACATCAAACTTCCCCTCGGTCTCGGTCACCTGGAAGGGACGGAGGATCTCCCGCTCCAGGGTCACCCGCCCGAAGTACTGGCTGACGGTCTGCCCGTTGACCCGGATCTCGCCCGTGCCCGGCATGAGCCAGACCTTGGCCACCGCGGTCTTGCGCCGCCCGGTGGCGTACGTGCGCTCGCTCACTTCGACTGCCATACCAACCCCACTCCTTTAGGAAAGCTGCAGCGGCTCGGGGTTTTGAGCCTGGTGCGGATGGTCCGGCCCGGGGTAGACCTTCAGCTTCTTGATCATCTGGCGGCCCAGGCGGTTGTGGGGCAGCATCCCCCACACGGCCCGCCGGATGGGCGCCTCAGGATGCCGCTCCCGCATCTGGCGAGCGGTCAGCTGCTTCAGGCCGCCGGGGTACCCGGTGTGCCAAAAGTACTTCTTCTTGTCCCACTTCTTGCCGGTCAGCACCACGTCCGCAGCGTTGATCACAATCACGTAATCCCCCGTGTCCAGGTGGGGGGTGTAATAGGGCTTGTGCTTCCCCCGAAGGATGGCGGCGATGCGGCTGGCCAGGCGGCCCAAGACTTGCCCGCGCGCGTCGACCACGTACCACTTCCGCTCAATCTCGTCCTTCTTGGGAACCACCGTCCGCTGGGTCACGCCCTGCATGGTCGAGCTCCTCCTCACCTACGGCACCCGCCCTCCAAATGGGGCGGTATGATGCTACCACATCGAGGCAAGCGGGTCAATCAGCTCGCCGATCGGGTCCCCAGGCCCTTCGACCCCGCCCGGTTGCTCGGGCGGGTAGCGGACCCGGACCAGGTACAAGCCCCACGGGGGCGCGGTTCCCACCGGAGGCTTCAGGTGGGGTTCTTTCAGGCGCCGGGTCAGGTCTGCCGGGGCCATCCGGCCCCGCCCCACCTCGACCAGCCCAGCCACCAGGCGGCGGACCATCCGGTACAGGAAGCCGTCCCCTTCCACCGCAACGACCAGCCACGGGGGCTGGGGAAGAAGATCCAAACGGTACACGGTCCGGACGGTGGAGCGGGCCGAAGAGCCGGTGCTGGCAAAGGCGGCGAAATCATGCCGTCCGGTGAGCCCCGCCGCCGCCTCCCGCATCGCCTCCAGATCCAACTCGCGGGGCACCCACCAGGCCCGGTGCCGGGCCAGGGCGGTCGGCTCTTTCCGGGTTAGGAGCAGGTACCGGTACTCTTTGGAGACCGCCCCGTACTGGGGGTGGAAGGAGGCCTCCGCCTCCCAGGACCGGCGGACCACCACCCCGTCCGGCAGGTGGCGGTTCAACGCCGGGGCGAACCGGTCGCCGGGAATGGAGCTGGTCGTGTCAAAAGCGACCACCTGGCCCAGGGCATGGACACCGGCATCGGTCCGGCCGGCCGCCAAGAGCCTGGGCGATTCGCCCGTCGCCCGCTGGACCGCCGCCCTCAGGGCGTCCTGAACGGTGACCCGGCCGCCGGGACGCCCCCGTTGGGATTGAAATCCCGCAAAACCCGTCCCGTCGTACTCGACGACGAGGACCACGCGCCGTTGGGGGCGCATCGATCACACCAGTTCGATGATGGACATGGGCGCGGCATCCCCGCGGCGGGGCCCCACCTTGACGATCCGCACGTAGCCGCCGTTCCGGTCCTGGTACCGGGGAGCCACCTCTTCGAAGAGCTTCCGGACGGGCTCCTTCCCCACTAAGTACCGGGCGGCCTGACGGCGGGCGTGCAGGGTGCCCTCCTTGCCCAAATGGATCATCCGCTCAGCCAACGGCCGGATGGCCTTGGCCTTCGCCTCGGTGGTCTGGATGCGCCCGTGGACGATGAGGGCGCTCACCTGGTTGCGGAGCAACGCGCGCCGGCTGGCTGCATTCCGGCCCAGCTTGTGTCGCTTCAACGCCATTCACCTCGCCGTGGTCACTACTCGTCCGCCGACCGCAAGGAGAGCCCGAAGTTGCCCAGCTTCTCCTTGATCTCCGCGAGCGACTTCTTGCCCAGGTTCCGGATCTTCAGCATGTCCTCTTCGGTCTTCCGGACGAGATCCTCGATGGTGTTGATGCCGGCCCGCTTCAGGCAGTTGTAGGAGCGGACCGACAGATCCAGCTCCTCGATGGGCAGCTCCAGGAGCCGGTCCTTCTCCTCCTCTTCCTTCTCGACCATGATCTCCACGTCGGCGGAGGTGTCGGTCAGAGCGATGAAGAGCTTCAGGTGCTCCGACATGATGCGGGCCGCCAGGCTGACTGCCTCGTCGGGAGCAATGCTCCCATCGGTCCACACATCGAGGATCAGGCGGTCATAGTCCGTCACCTGACCCACCCGGGTGTTCTCCACCTCAAAGTTCACCCGCGGCACGGGGGTGAAGATGGCGTCGAGAGGGATGAGGCCAATAGGCATCTCATCCTTCTTGTTCCGCTCGGCGGAGACGTATCCCCGGCCCTTCTCAAGGGTAATCTCCATGTAGAGCCTGCCGCCCTCGTCCAGGGTGGCGATGTGGAGGTCAGGGTTCAGGATCTCCACCTCGGGGCCGGCGATGATGTCCCCGGCCGTTACCTCGGCGGGGCCCTGGGCCTCCACCCGCACCTGCACCGGCTCGTCGACGTGCAGCTTCACCAAGAGCTGCTTCAGGTTGAGGACGATGTCCGTCGTGTCCTCGACCACGCCCGGGATCGTCGAGAATTCGTGGAGCACCCCGTCGATCCGCACCGCCGTAGGGGCCGCACCGGGAAGGGACGAGAGCAGGATCCGCCGGAGGCTGTTCCCCAGCGTGGTGCCGTAGCCGCGTTCCAGCGGTTCCACCACGAACCGGCCGTAGGTCGGCTCCAAGACCTCGCTGACGATCCGCGGCCGTTCGATCTCGATCATGCGCACCGTTGCCCCCCTTCAGACCAGGCCCTCAACCGGGCGCCCCTACCGGGAGTAGTACTCGACGACCAGATGCTCTTCCACATCGAGGTCGATCTGCTCCCGGCGCGGCAACTCCAAGACCTCACCCGAGTAGGTCTCGGGGCTGAAGCTGAGCCACTCAGGCACACCGCGCTGCTGGGCCGCTTCCACGTTGGCCTTGATCAGGTCCAGGTCCCGGCTCCGCTCCCGGATGCTGATGACGTCGCCGGGCTTGACCAGATAGGACGGAATGTCCACCTTCCGCCCGTTGACCGCCACGTGGCCGTGCATGACCAGCTGACGGGCCTGAGGACGGGAGACGCCGAACCCGAGGCGGTAAACCACGTTGTCCAGGCGCCGCTCCAAGATCTGCAGCAAAGTCTCGCCCGTAACACCCTTGGCCTTGGCCGCCATCTCGTAGTACCGCCTAAACTGGCGCTCCAGCACGCCGTAGATGCGGCGCAGCTTCTGCTTCTCCTGCAGGTGCAGGGCGTAATCCGACGCCTTCCGCCGCCGCTGCCCGTGCTGACCGGGCGGGTAGGTCCGCCGGGCCACGGGGCACTTGTCGCTGTAGCACTTGTCACCTTTGAGGTAAAGCTTCTCGCCCGCCCGCCGGCAGAGACGGCAAACGGGGCCGGTGTATCGTGCCATGCTGGATCCCTTCACCTCCTCACGTTAGACACGGCGCCGCTTGGGAGGACGGCAGCCGTTGTGGGGCACGGGGGTGACGTCCTTGATGGCGTTCACTTCCAAGCCGGCCGCCTGCAAGGAACGGATGGCGGCCTCCCGGCCTGAACCCGGTCCCTTGACGTAGACGTCGATCTCCCGCATGCCATGCTCCATGGCCATCCGCGCCGCCCGCTCCGCCGCCAGGCCGGCCGCGTACGGCGTCCCCTTACGGGCACCCTTGAAGCCAACGGTCCCGGCGCTGGCCCAAGCGATCACATTCCCCTGACGGTCGGTAATGGTGACCAGCGTGTTGTTAAAGGTTGACTTGATGTGGGCCACCCCGTACGCCACGTTCTTCCGTTCCCGGCGCTTCACCCGGGTGGTGCCCTGCTGTCTGGACATGCGCCTTCACCCCTCATGGAACCCGAGCTGACTGCTGGGCTGAACGGCCCCCTGGCCTGGCCTCACTTCTTCTTCTTCCGGATGCCGACCGTCCGCCGCGGGCCCTTGCGCGTCCGAGCGTTGGTGCGCGTCCGCTGGCCCCGGACCGGCAGGCCCCGGCGGTGGCGGAGGCCCCGGTAGCAACCGATGTCGATCAACCGCTTAATGTTGGCCTGGACCTCCCGCCGGAGGTCACCCTCCACCACGTGCTCCTTCTCGATGACCTCCCGGAGGCGGGTCACCTCGTCCTCGGTGAGATCCCGCACGCGCGTGTCGGGGTTGACGCCCGTCTTCGCCAGGATCTTGCGGGACGTCGACAAGCCAATGCCGTAAATGTAGGTAAGCGCCGCCTCCACACGCTTCTCTCGCGGGATGTCGACGCCGGCGATCCGCGCCATCGTCACACCCTCCTGACTAACCCTGCACCTGCTTGTGCTTCGGGTTCTCGCAGATAACCATGACCCGGCCGTGGCGCCGGATCACCTTACACTTCTCGCACCTGGGCTTCACCGAGGGCCGCACCTTCATCTGCACCCACCTCCCCACTGGGCCGGGCCGTCACCGCTTCCGGTAGACAATCCGGCCCCGGCTCAAATCGTACGGCGAAAGCTCAACGGTCACCTTATCGCCTGGGATGATTCGGATGTAGTGCATCCGCATCTTCCCGGAAATGTGCGCCAGAACCCGGTGGCCATTCTCAAGCTCGACGCGGAACATGGCGTTCGGCAGCGGCTCAATCACGGTCCCTTCCATCTCGATCACGTCTTCCTTACCCACCCGTGCCATCACCTCCTATTCCGCGACGCCTGCCGGCTCCGATCGCTCTCCGGCGCTGGCCTCCTCGGCCAGCCACGCTTCGATGCGAGCCCGAATTTCCCGGTCGCTCACCGGCTCCCCCCGCATCAGCCGCTGGCCCAGATCCCGATCGACCTCCGCATGAAGCCACAGGTGCTTCAGGTTCTTCCGCTTGGGCTTGCTGAGCGGGTGGCGGTCGCCGTCGCTCACCAGCACCATCCGCTCATCGGCCAAGCCGACCACCATGTAGCACCGACCTGCGTCCCGCCCGGCTCGGGATGTCACCCGTCCGCCGAGCTCCGGCTTCCTGGCCATAACACCTCACCATCCCGCTCCCGACCCGGCTCACTCCCGCCGGGTCAGGATCTCGGGCCCATCGGGGGTGACGATGATGGTGTGCTCAAAGTGGGCCGCGAGGGACCCATCCACCGTCACCGCCGTCCACTGGTCGTCCAAGATCCGCACATGATGCTTCCCCATGGTGACCATCGGTTCGATGGCCAGGCACATGCCAGGTTTGATCCGGGGGCCCCGCCCCGGGGGGCCGAAGTTGGGCACCTGAGGTTCTTCATGCATCTCGCGCCCCACCCCGTGGCCGACAAAGTCACGCACCACAGAGAAGCCGCGGCGCTCAACCCAGGTCTGGATCGCGTGCCCGATATCGGAGATGCGGTTCCCTGGGCGGGCGGCTTCGATTCCGCGGTACAGGGCCTCCTCCGTGGTCTGGAGAAGCCGCTGGACGTCGGGCGCGATGGCGCCGACGGGGTAGGTCCAGGCGCTGTCGCCCACAAAACCGTCTAAGGTCACCCCGATGTCCACCGAGACAATCTGGCCTTCCTCCAGCCGCCGGGAGCCCGGAATCCCATGGATCACCTCATCGTCCACGGAGGTGCAGATGCTTGCCGGGAACCCTTGGTACCCCTTGAAGGTCGGGATGCCGCCCGCCTTCCGGATCAGTTGCTCCACCGCCTCATCCAGCTCGGCGGTGGTCACGCCGGGACGGATCATCTCGGCCACCAGCGCATGCGCGTCGGCCACCAGCTTCCCGGCCCGGCGAAGCCGGCGGATCTCTTCGGACGACTTGAGAATGATCACCCTCCCGTCGCCGCCTTCCCTAGCGGATGAAGCCTTCGTAGTGGCGCATCAAGAGCTGCGCCTCCACCTGCTTCATCGTGTCCAGGGCGACGCCCACCATGATCAAGAGGCTGGTGCCGCCGAAGGACATAATCTGCATGGGCAACCGGGTGATGCCTGCCATCAGGTAAGGCAGCACCGCAATGAACGCCAGGAAGAGTGCCCCCAGCAGGGTGATGCGGGTGAGCACCCGGTCCAAGTACTCGGCCGTCGGCCGCCCGGGGCGCAAGCCGGGGATGAACCCGCCGTACTTCCGCATGTTGTCCGCCACATCCCGGGGGTTAAAGGTGACGGCCGTGTAAAAGTACGTGAAGAAGACCACCAGCAGCGCGTACACGATATTATACCCAACCCCGCCCAAGGCCAGCCAGTCGGTAAACCGCGCCAGCGAGGGGACGAACTGCCCCAGGGTCAAGGGGAAGGTCAGGATGGAGCTGGCGAAGATGACGGGGATGACCCCCGCCTGGTTGACCCGTAGGGGGATGTGGGTGCTCTGGCCGCCCATCACCCGCCGGCCCACCACCCGCCGGGCGTACTGGACCGGGATCCTCCGCTGCCCTTCCTGTACCATGACCACGCCGGCGATGACGACCACCGCCAGCACCAGGTAGAGGAGCAGGCTGAAGATGCTCACCCCGCCCTCTCCCACCGCCCGGATGGCGAAGCCGATCTGGGAGGGGAAGCGGGCCACAATCCCCGTGAAGATGATCAGGGAGACGCCGTTGCCAATACCCTTCTCGCTGATCTTCTCACCGATCCAGGTGAGGAAGAGGGAGCCCGCCGTCAAATTGACGACGATGACGGCCAGAGTGAAGAAGGTCGGGCTGGCGATCACACCGTAGCTGCGCGCCAGGGCCGTCAAACCGATGGCCTGCACGATGGCCAGGATGACGGTGCCGTAGCGGGTGTACTGGGCGATCTGCTTCCGACCCTCGATCCCCTCTTTGGCCAGCTCCTCCAACCGGGGAATGACCACCTGGAGCAGCTGCATGATGATCGAGGCGGTGATGTAGGGGTTGACGCCCATGGCAAAGAGGGCGAAGTTCCCCAACGCCCCGCCGGCGAACAGGTCGAGGAAGGCAAAGACGTTCCCGCCGCCGATGTCGAGCATCTCCCGCAAGGTGGCCGCGTCGACACCGGGCACGGGGATATAGGAGCCGATGCGGAAGACCACCAGAAGCCCCAGGGTGTACAGGATCTTCCGCCGGAGGTCCGAGATGCGAAACGCGTTGATGAGGGCTTCCAGCATCTCAGCCGATCACCTCGACCTTCCCGCCAGCCGCCTCGATCTTCTGCCGAGCCGACTCGGTGAAGCGGTGCGCGCTCACCTCCAGCGCGACGTGCAGCTCACCGTTCCCCAAGATCTTGATGCCATCCCGCTGCTTGCGAACCAACCCGACCTCCCGGAGCAGCTCCGGCGTCACCCGCGTCCCTGCCGGGAACCGGTTCAGGTCCTGGAGCTTCACCTCTTCATACTCCTTGCGGAACGGGTTGGTAAAGCCCCGCTTGGGGATGCGGCGGACCAGGGGCATCTGACCGCCCTCGAAGTAGGGGCCCTTTCCGCCCCCGCTCCGGGCCCCTTGCCCCTTCTGGCCCCGCCCGGACGTCTTCCCGTGCCCGGAACCGATCCCCCGCCCGACCCGCTTGCGACGGTGGCGGCTCCCTTCCGGCGGTGTCAGATCGTGAATCCTCACCCCGGTAACCCCCTTGTGCCCTCGGCCGTCAGGCGTCGACCTCTTCCACGTCCACGAGGTGACGCACCTTGGCAATCATGCCCCGAATGGTGGGCGTATCTGGCTGTTCGACGGTGCTGTTCAGCTTGCGGAGGCCCAGCGACCGGATGGTCTTCTTCTGGTCCTCGGGGCGGCCGATCACGCTCCGCCGGTACGTGATACGCAACCGCTTGGCCACGCTCTCGCCCCCTCCATCCCTAGGGTTCATCGGCCGACGATCAGCCGATGATCTCCTCGACGCGCTTGCCCCGGATCTCAGCCACCTCGGCGGCCGTCCGCAGCTCGGAGAGGGCCTTCAAGGTGGCCCGAACCACGTTGATGGGGTTGGATGACCCGAGGGACTTGCTCAGCACGTCCTGCACCCCTGCCAGCTCCAACACCGCCCGGACAGGCCCTCCGGCGATGACGCCCGTCCCGCGGGAGGCCGGCTTGAGGAGCACCCGGGCCCCGCTGTAGCGCACCGTCACCTCGTGCGGGATTGTCGTGCCCACCAGGGGAACCTCGATCAGGTTCTTCTTCCCCTCATCCACGGCCTTGCGGATGGCGTCCGCAACCTCCTTGGCCTTGCCCAGGCCAGCCCCCACCCGGCCCTGGCGATCGCCCACCACGACCAGGGCATTGAAGGACCGGCTGCGGCCACCCTTCACCGTCTTGGAGACAGGGTTGATGTGGACGACCCGCTCTTCAAACTCGCTTTCGGGACGGTCCCGGCGCCGGTCATCCCGCCGCCGGCCACCCACGCGCCGTCGCTCTGCCACGCTCTCGCCCCTTCCACTTCCGAACGCAGAACGCTCTCCAGTGTACCCGGCCTCTTCTTAGAAGTCCAGTCCCCGAGACCGGGCCCCATCGGCCAGAGCGGCCACCCGGCCGTGATACTTGTGACCCCCGCGATCGAAGACGACCCGTTCGATCCCCACGGCCTTCGCCCGCTCCGCCACCAGCTCGCCCACCTTCCGGGCCGCCTCCACGTTCTTCGTGGAGGTGAGCTGCCCCCGCAGCTCCGGGTCGAGGGTGGACGCGTGGGCGAGGGTCCGCCCCTGGGTGTCGTCGATCACCTGCGCGTAGATGTGGCGCAGGCTCCGGAAGACTGCCAATCTCGGGCGTTCAGGGGTCCCGCTGATGCGCTTGCGCACCCGCCGGTGGCGCCGCTCGCGCCCGACATGACGACTCCTCTCAGCCACAAGCCTTCACCCCTTACGCCTTGCTCACCTTGCCCGCCTTCCCGGCCTTCCGGCGGACCCGCTCGTTCTCGTAGCGGATCCCCTTGCCCAGGTAGGGCTCCACCTTGCGCAGGCTCCGGATATCGGCCGCGATCTGGCCGACGGCCTGCTTGTCGATCCCCCGGACCACGATTCGGGTGGGCTCGGGTACCTCAATCTCGATGCCCGGTGGGGGATCGATCTCCACGGGGTGGCTGAAACCCAGGCTGAGCACCAGCTTGTTTCCCTGCTTGGCGGCCCGGTAGCCGACGCCGGAGAGGAGGAGAACCTTCTCAAAACCGTTGGTAACCCCTTCAACCATGTTGGCGATCAAGGTCCGGGTGAGCCCATGGAGGGCCCGGTCCTGCCGGGCGTCGCTCGCCCGCTCCACCCGGATCTCCTGCCCCTCCACCACCACCCGCATCCGGGGGTGGACCTGCTGGACCAGCTCACCCTTGGGACCGCTCACCTTCACCTGGTGGTCGGTGGTTTCTACCTTCACCCCGCTGGGAATGGGGATCGGCTTCTTGCCAATCCGTGACACGCGCGCTCACCTCCCGCGACCCTTGACGGCCGCCAGGGCCTGGGGCCCGGCGCCTTACCAGACATAACAGATGACCTCGCCGCCCACCCGCTCCTTGCGAGCCTGCCGGTCGGTCATCACGCCGCGGGAGGTCGACAGCACGGCGATGCCCAGCCCACCAAGCACCTTGGGAACCTGATCTTTGGTGGCGTAGACCCGCCGCCCCGGCTTGCTGATGCGCCGGATGCCCCTGATGCTCTCCCGCTTCTGGGGACCATACTTGAGGTAGACCCGGATGGTCTCGAAGGGGCCGTCCTGGAGGATCCGCACGTCGCGGATGTACCCCTCTTCCTTGAGCACCCGGGCCAACTCCTTCTTCAACCGCGAGCTCGGAATGTCCACCGAGTCGTGGCGCGCGTGGCTCGCATTGCGGATCCGGGTCAGCATGTCGGCAATCGGATCGGTCATGACCATCTCTCTACCACCCTCCGGCCCTACCAGCTCGCCTTAACCACGCCCGGGATCTGACCCCGGTGGGCTAGCTCCCGGAAGCAGATGCGGCAGAGGCCGAAGCGCCGCATGTACCCGCGAGGCCGCCCACAGCGCCGGCACCTGTTCACTTTGCGAGTGGAGTACTTGGGTTCGCGTTGGGCTCTGATAATGAGCGCCTTTCTGGCCACACGTCAACCTCCTTCCTGCCCCCGGTTTCCGCTACGCGGCCCGGTCCCGCATGGGGAAGCCCAGCAGCTTGAAGAGCTCCAGGGCCTCCTCATCGGTCTCGGCCGTGGTCACCACCGTGATGTCCAGACCCCGGATCCGATCGATGTCGTCATACCGGATCTCCGGGAAGATCAGCTGCTCGTTGACGCCCAGGGAGTAGTTGCCCCGCCCGTCGAAGCCGTTGGGCGACAGGCCCGAGAAGTCCCGAATCCGGGGCAGCGCGATATGGATCAGCTTGTCGACAAAGTCGTACATGCGCTGGCCCCGCAGGGTCACCTTGCACCCGATGGGCATCCCCGCACGGATCCGAAAGTTGGAGACGGACTTCTTCGCCCGGGTGATGGCGGGCTTCTGGCCCGAAATCATGGTCAGGTCACGGATGGCGCCTTCCAACGCCTTGGAGTCGTGGGCCGCCTCGCCCACGCCCATGTTGAGCACCACTTTGTACAGGCGGGGCACCTGCATGACGCTCGTGTACCCAAAGCGTTCCATCATCGCCGGGACCACTTGCTCCTGGTACAACTCCCGCAACCGGGACATGGCCTCACACCTCCCCGCTCGCGCCCGCTAGTCAATGGTCTTGCCGCAGTTCTTGCAGACCCGGACCACCTGCTTCCCCGACCGGTCCTTCCCATACCGGACCGCCTGGTTGCAGCTGGGGCAGACCAGCATCACGTTGGCCGCCTGGATGGGGGCCGGGCTCTCCACCACCCCGCCCTGGGGGTTGGTCCGGCTGGGGCGGGTGTGCCGCTTGATGAGACGCACGCCTTCCACCACCACCCGCCCCTCGCGGGGATAAACCTGCAAAACCTTGCCGCGCTTGCCCCGGTCGGCGCCCTTCCGAACCTCAACCAGGTCGCCTTTCCGCACGTGGACTTTGGCCCGTGCCTTGGTCGTCATGCGCTTCACCTCCCAGGTCCTGTCGCGACCGACCCTCAGAGCACCTCAGGCGCCAGGGAGACGATCCGCATGAAGTTCCGTTCCCGAAGCTCCCGGGCCACCGGCCCAAAGATTCGCGTGCCCCGGGGCATCTGCTGGTTGTCGATGATCACCGCAGCATTCTCGTCGAAGCGCAGGGTGGAGCCGTCCGGGCGCCGGATGGCGTGCTTGGTCCGCACGACCACGGCCTTCACCACATCGCCCTTCTTGACGAGCCCTCCCGGCGTCGCCTCCTTCACCGAGGCCACGATCACATCGCCGACGCCCGCGTACCTCCGACGGGAACCCCCCAGGACGCGAATGCACAGGAGTTTCTTCGCGCCCGAGTTGTCCGCAACGTTCAACACCGTCTCCTGCTGCACCATGCCGCCCTACCTCCCGGGCCCTAGACTCGGCCTTACCGCGCCCGCTCCAGGATCTCAACCACGCGCCACCGCTTCTCCTTGCTCAGCGGGCGGGTCTCCATGATCCGGACGCGATCCCCTTCGCGGCAGGCATTGGTCTCATCGTGGGCCTTGAAGCGCTTGCTGAGGCGCATCCGCTTCCCGTAGAGGGGATGGCGCACCTCCCGCTCCACCAGCACAACCACCGTCTTGTCCATCTTGTCCGAGACGACGATGCCCTCCCGGACCTTCCGCCGCCCTCGGGTCTGCTCCGCCATCGGAGTCACCCCCTCCTCCGCCGGGACGCCCGCTTCGTCCGGCTTGTCGGCTGCTCCGCCAGCTCCCGCTCCCGCATGACCGTCCGCACCCGGGCGATATCCCGCCGGACGGCCCGCAGGCGCATGGGGTTGTCGAGCTGCCCGGTGGCCATCTGGAACCGGAGGTTGAAAAGCTCCTCCTTCAGGTCGGCCACCTTCTGAGCCAGCTCCTCCGACGTCAGATCCCGCAGCTCCTCAGCCTTCACCGCGCCTCACCACCCAGTCCCGGCCGGGCGACCACCTGGGTCTTGATGGGGAGCTTGTGGGCCGCCAGGCGCAGGGCCTCCCGGGCCACGTCCTCCGACACCCCGGCCACCTCAAAGAGCACCCGGCCCGGGCGAACCACGGCCACCCAGTACTCGGGATTGCCCTTCCCGCTGCCCATGCGGACCTCGGCGGGCTTCTTGGTCACTGGCTTGTCGGGGAAGATCTTGATCCAGATCTTCCCGCCCCGCCGCATGTGCCGGGTCATGGCGACACGGGCCGCCTCAATCTGGGTGTTGGTGATCCAGGCGGGCTCCAGGGCCTGCAGGCCGTAATCGCCCATGGTCACCGTGTTGCCCCGCCGCGCCATGCCCCTCATGCGGCCACGCTGCACCTTCCGGTACTTCACCCGCTTGGGCATCAACACCGTTACTCGCCCCCTTCGGCCGCGTGCGCCTCCTGGCGGGCCGGCCGTTCAGGAAGAACCTCGCCCTTGTAGATCCAGACCTTCACGCCGATCCGCCCGTAGGTGGTCTGAGCCTCGGCGAACCCGTAGTCCACGTCGGCCCGGAGCGTGTGCAGGGGGATGGACCCCTCGGCGCTCCACTCGGTCCGGGCGATCTCCGCGCCGCCCAAGCGGCCCGCGACCATCACCCGGATCCCCAGGGCCCCCATGCGCATGGTGCGCTGCTGGGCCTGACGGATCGCCCGCCGGAACGCCACCCGGCGCTCCAGCTGGAAGGCCACGTTCTCGGCGACGAGCTGGGCGTCCAGCTCAGGGATCTTGATCTCCACAATGTTGATCTGCATCTGCTTGCCCGTCTGGGCTTCCAGCATGGTGCGAAGCCTTTCGACCTCCGCGCCGCCCTTGCCGATGACCATGCCAGGCCGGGCCGTGCGGATGGTGACCTTCACCCGGTTGGCCGCGCGCTCGATGTCGATCCGGGACACACCCGCCCGATAGAACCGCTCCTTGATCAGCTTCCGGATGAAGAGATCCTCGTGGAGCGTGTCCGCAAAGGAGCGCTTATCGGCGTACCAGTTGCTCTGCCAATCCTTGATGATGCCCAGGCGAAGGCCGTACGGGTGCACCTTCTGACCCACGGCAAAACCCCCTCACCGCTTCTCCGAGACCACCACCGTGATGTGGCTGGTCCGCTTCCGAATCCGGTGCGCCATCCCCCGGGCCCGCGGCCGGATCCGCTTGAGGGTTGGACCCTCATCGACATAGGCCTGGCTGACCACGAGGCGGCGGCGGTCCAAGTTCAGGTTGTTCTCGGCGTTGGCCACGGCCGAACGCAAGACCTTTGCGAAGAGGGCAGCCGCCTTCTTGGGCGTGAAGCGCAAGATGGCCTCCGCCTCCTGAACCGAACGGCCCCGGATCAGGTTCGCGGCCAAGCGCGCCTTATAGGGCGAAATCCGCTGATACCGTGCCGTTGCCCGTGCTTCCACCCTCATCCCCTCCTCGACGCGGGGAGCCTACCGCATCCTCGCCGAGCGCTCAGACCCAGCGTGCCCCCGGAAGGTCCGGGTCGGCGCGAACTCGCCCAACTTGTGGCCCACCATGTCCTCGGTGATGTAAACCGGCACGTGCCGCCGCCCGTCGTGGACGGCGATGGTGTGGCCGACCATCTCCGGGAAGATGGTGGAATCCCGGGACCAGGTCTTGATGACCTGCTTCTTGCCCGTCTCGTTCATCTGCTGAATCTTCTTCAGGAGGCTCGGGTGAGCGTATGGCCCCTTCTTCAGCGACCGGCCCATTCAGGCTCCCCTCCTCTCATGCTCTCAGCGCTTCCGCCGGCGGATGATCAGGCGATCCGACGGCTTGTTGCGCTTCCGCGTCTTCACCCCGAGGGCGGGCTTGCCCCAGGGCGTCTTGGGCGTCGGCATCCCGATGGGCGCCTTGCCCTCGCCACCGCCGTGCGGGTGATCGACGGGGTTCATGGAGAGGCCGCGCTGGCGTGGCCGCCGGCCCAGCCACCGCTTCCGACCGGCCTTCCCAATGACCTCGTTCTCATGCTCCACATTGCCGACCTGACCGATGGTGGCCCGGCACTCCCAGTGGACCATCCGCATCTCGCCCGAGGGGAGACGGAGGGTCGCGTAGGGCTCCTCCTTGGCCACCAGCTGCGCGCTGGTCCCGGCCGCCCGGGCCAGCTGGCCGCCCTTGCCGATGTGGAGCTCCACATTGTGGACCACGGCCCCCACGGGAATGTACCGGAGGGGCAGCGCGTTCCCCACGCGGATGTCCGCGTTGGGGCCCGACATGACCGTCTGGCCCACCTCCAGGCCCAGGGGCGCGAGGATGTACCGCTTCTCCCCATCCGCGTAGTGGAGCAGCGCGATCCGGGCGGACCGGTTGGGATCGTACTCGATGGCGACCACCTTGGCGGGCACGCCGTCCTTATCCCGGCGGAAGTCAATAAAGCGGTACCGCCGCTTGTGGCCGCCCCCCCGGAAGCGCAGGGTGATCCGGCCTGTCGCGTTCCGGCCGCCGGAGGACGACTTCCCCCGGACCAAAGAGCGCTCGGGGCGGCTCTTGGTAATCTCGTCGAAGTTTTGCCCGATCATCTGCCGCCGCCCGGGTGTGATCGGCTTGTACTTCTTGACCGGCATGGCAGCGCCCCCTCCTCCTCCTCAGGCCTCACGCGCCTTGGAACCTTACAGACCCTCGATGATGGGGATCCGGTCGCCCTCCCGTAGGGTGACAACCGCCTTCTTCCACTCGGGCGTGCGGCCTTCGGTCCGGCCCCGCCGGCGGACCTTCCCCGGGACCCTGCTGGTGTTCACCTTCACCACTTTGACGTTGAAGATCTGCTCAATGGCCTGCTTGATCTGCGTCTTGGTGGCCCGGAGGTCGACCTCGAAGGTGTATTGGTTGGCTTCCATGGCGCCGGTGGTCTTCTCAGTCACCACTGGCCGTTTGATGACGTCGTGCGGATCCATCGGGCCCGAACACCTCCTCCACCTTCTTCACCGCATCCTGGGTGATGACGATGCGGGTGCAGTCCAACACCTCGTAGGTGTTCAAGCAGGACGCGACCACGGTGCGCACACCCGGCAGGTTCCGGGCCGCCCGCCGCAACTCTGGATCGGGCTCGGCGGTGACCAGCAGGGGCTTCCGCCCTGCCTGGAGCCGCTCCAGCACCTGGGCGACCACCTTCGTCTTGTACTCAGGCAGCTCCAGCCGGTCCACCACCAGCAGCTCGCCGTCCCGCAGCTTGGCCGAAAGAGCACTCCGGAGCGCCTGCCTTCTGGCCTTCTTGGGCATCCGCAGCCGCCAGTCCCGGGGCTTGGGCCCGAAGACCACGCCACCGCCCCGCCAGAGGGGCGACCGGATACTCCCGTGCCTGGCCCGCCCCAAACCCTTCTGCCGCCAGGGCTTCCGGCCCCCGCCCCGAACCTCGCCACGGGTCTTGGTGGACGCGGTCCCTGCCCGGCGGTTGGCCAGGTAGACCCGCACCGCCTGGTGCATAAGGGCGTGGTTGACGGGCGCGCCGAAGACGTCGTCCAACAGGTCTGCCTCGCCCACCACCTGGCCGTTCACGTCGTATACGTCGACCTTCGGCATCGTCCATCCTCCTCAGTGCTGGGACCCGCGCGCCTCAGCGAGCCCGCACCGACTCCCTGATGAGCAAGAGGCCCCGACGCGGCCCAGGCACCGCGCCCTTGACCACCAGCAGGTTGCGCTCGGGGTCCACCTGCATGACCTGGAGCGACTGGACGGTCCGCCGCTTGCCCCCCATGCGCCCGGGCATCTTCCGGCCCTTGAAGACCCGGGCCGGCCCCGTCGCGTTCAGCGCCCCGACCCGCCGGTGGTACATGGAGCCATGGCTCATGGGACCCCTGGCGAAGTTCCAGCGCTTGATAACGCCGGCAAACCCCTTCCCCTTGGTGATCCCGGTGACATCCACCCGGTCACCCACCTGGAAAATGTCCGCCCGAACCTCCGCGCCGACCTCCAGGGTGTCCAGACCCTTCCCTTCCTCCGTCCGGAACTCCCGCAGCACCCTCGGCACGGGGACGCCGGCCTTCTGGGCATGCCCCGCCTCGGCCTTGGTCACCCGGTTGGGCCGGGCCTCCTCAAAGCCCAACTGCACGGCGCGGTACTGGTGCTTCTCTGGGGTCCGCTTGGCCACAACCCAGCAGGGGCCGGCCTGGATGACGGTGACGGCCACCGCCCTGCCTGCTTCGTCGAACATCTGGGTCATGCCCAGTTTCCGCCCCAGAATGCCCCGAGACATCTCGCGCCCTCCTTCCTTTCCAGCTCAACGCCCTGCCGGTCAGACCTTGATCTCGATGTCGACCCCCGCCGGCAGGTCGAGCCGCATGAGCGCGTCGACGGTCTTGGAGGTTGGCTCCAAAATGTCGATCAGCCGCTTATGGGTCCGCATCTCGAACTGCTCGCGCGAATCCTTGTGAACGTGCGGCGAGCGCAGCACGGTGAAGACCGTCCGCTCGGTCGGCAAGGGCACCGGCCCAGACACCAGGGCCCCGGTCCGTCGAGCCGTCTCCACAATCTGCTCGGCCGAGCCGTCAAGCAGCCTGTGGTCGAAGGCCTTCAGCCGGATCCGGATCCGTTGCTTGGCCATCTTTCCACCTCCCCGGGAGCTAGCTCCCGGCATGCCCGGCCCCGCCGAGGCGGCGGGGCCGGAGCCTCACCCCAGGATCTTGGTGACGACCCCCGCACCGACGGTGCGGCCACCCTCCCGGATGGCGAAGCGCATGCCTTCCTCCATGGCGACGGGCGTGATCAGCTCGCACGTCAACCGCACGTTGTCGCCAGGCATCACC
>PIUA01000011.1 GCA_017577405.1 Bacillota bacterium | reverse complement strand
CCCGGCAGCCGCCGCGAACCCGCCAGTCCCATCGTGAGGCACCCCGGGGCCTCCAGGTCCTCGCCCGAGTACTGGGGGATCACCGGGCCGTCCGGCGGCCGGCAGAGCGGGACGCCGTCCGCGAGCGGCACCGGGGCGATGACGATGCCCGCCGCGTGCACCGAGAGATGGCGGGGCTTTCCTTCCACTTTGAGCCCCGCGTCGATCAAGGCTTTGGCCTGGGGATCCTCCTCCATGAGCCGGGCCAGGGCAGGCTCCCGCTCCACTGCTTCGCCCAGGGAGAGCCCCGGCGGGATCAGCTTGGCCACGCGGTCGACGTCACCGTAAGGCAGGCCCAGGACGCGGCCCACGTCCCGGACGGCGGCCCTGGCAGCCAGAGTGCCGAAGGTTCCGATCTGCGCCACCCGGTCCTCCCCGAAGCGCCGGGCCGCGTACTCCAGCACCTCCGGCCGCCGGACGAAGCAAAAGTCGATGTCGATGTCGGGCATCGTGACGCGCTCGGGATTGAGAAACCGCTCAAACAGAAGGCCGTGGGCCAGCGGGTCGACGTCCGTGATCCGCAGGGCGTACGCGACCAGGCTCGACGCGGCGGAGCCTCTCCCCGGCCCCACCGCGATCCCCCGGGACCGGGCGAAGCGGACCAAGTCCCACACGATGAGGAAATAGTCCGCAAAGCCCATCCGTTGGATGATGTCCAGCTCGTGCTCGAGTCTCTCCCGCACCGGCTCCGGCAGGGGGTCGCCGAACCGTTCCGTCGCGCCTCGCAGCGCCTCCTCCCGCAGGCGGCGGCCGGCGTCCTCTCCTTCCGCGAAGCGGGGAATCTGGTACCCCTGCCTCTCGAGAACCACCTGGCACCTTTCCGCGATGGCCACCGTGTTGGCCAGGGCCCCGTCGATGTGCCCGAACGCCCGGGCCATCTCCTGCGGGGACTTGAGATAGTACTCCGAGTTGGGGCGGCGCAGCCGGTGCGACGCGTCCAGGGTCGTCCGGTGCTTGATGGCCACCAGCACGTCCTGCAGCCGGTGGCGCTCCCGCACGTGATAGTGCACGTTGTTGGTGGCGACGACGCCCACCCCCAGGCGGCGGGCCACCTCCACCAGCCCCCCCGTCGCGCCCTCCCGGGCCACCAGGGCGCTCACCGGGACGACCGCCCCCTCCCACCGGTCCAGGATCAGGGCCCCCCGCACCTTTCGCTGGGTGAGGGCGGCCTCCGGCACCGCCTCCAGCTCGATGAGGAGGCCGGTCTCCTCACCGAAGAAGACCACCCGCCCGACCCGGCCAGCCACCGGCGGGCCGCCCTCGGGCTGGAAGAGGAGCCGTCGGCCTTCGGCCAGGCCGTGGCCGCTGGGCAGGAAGAGGTAGAGCCAGACCTGGTGGCTGTCGACCAGCCGCCCCACGGGCTGGCCCGCCACCACCCGGTCCCCCGCGGCGAAGCGGCGGGTACGGCTGTCCAGGGCCCGCACCGCCCGGGGGGTGAGCTCCTCCACCCGGCCCGGCTGGAGCCGCTCCTCCAGCCCGTCCACCCAGAGGTCAAACCGGCCCGCCTCGGGCGCCTGGATGACATCCGTCGCCGACTGGAGCCGGCGGAGCACGGCCCGCTGCCGCTCCTCCAGCCGCTCCTTCTCCGCCTCCAGGGCGACCCGCTGGGCGGCCAGCGCCTCCTCCTGCTCAGCCGCCCAGGCTTGGAGCCGGGAGCGGAGCTGGAGGAGGGACTCCAGCTCTGCCTGCCGGCCGAAACTGGCGGCGAACGCGATCTGGCTCTCCAGAGCCGCCTCCTGCTCCTCCCGCTCCCGCCGGAAGGCGGCCTCCGCCTGGCTCTGGGCCCGGAGGGCCTCATCTGTCCGGGCCAGCTCCTGGGCCAGAACCTCCAGCTCCTGGCTCAAGGCCGCCCGTTCCACCCGGTCCACCACCTCGGCCACCACCGCGCCCTTGGGCACATGCTGGCCGCCTTGGGCCAGGGGCACCAGGTAGCCGCTGGCGCCCGCGGTGAGGACCCACTCCCGGCGGAGGACCCAGGCCTCCACCGGCAGCCTCCGCTCCACGACCGAGGCCTGGACGGGCACCGTTCGGACCAGGGCCTCCCGGACCAGCCGCCAGCCCGCCTGTCCCGCCCAGAGAAGGAGGGCTCCCAGCAGGCCGGCCAGGACCAGGGCCTGGACCCGCAGGGGCCGCCGCCTCATGTCAGAAGCACCCAGGCCCCCACGGCCCACGTGTAGAGGGTGAACCACCAGAGCCGCCCCCGCTGGACCAGCCGCAGGAGGGCGTGGATGGCCCCGTAGCCCGAGACCGCGGCCGCGGCGGCACCCACCAGGAGGGTCCCCTCCAAGGGGCTGCCCGTCTGGGCCAGGTCCACCAGGGTCAAGAGGAAGGCCCCCCCGATGGCGGGGATGGCCATGAGGAAGGCGAAGTTGGCCGCATCAGCCCGGTCCAGCCGGGCCAGCAGACCGAAGCTCAAGGTGGTCCCCGACCGGGAGAGGCCGGGGAGGATGGCCAAGGCCTGGCCGATCCCCATGAGGAGGGCCTGGCCCGCGGAAAGGCGGGCCGCCTGCTGGGGATCGACGGGAGCGGCCGCCGGCCGGGCCCGCCGCTCGGCCACCAAAAGGAGCCCGCCGGTGAGGAGGAGCATCCAGCCCACCAGCTCCACCGAGCCGAAGAGCCGGTCGATCTGGGGCTTGAGCAGAATGCCGGCCAGACCGGCCGGGACCGAGGCCAGGAGGAGCAGGCCCAAGAGCCTCAGGTCGTCGGCCGTCTCCCGGTCCCTGGGCCCGCCCCGCGAGAGCTGGGGAAGGGCCCAGACTCCCCGGATCAGCCGCAGGACGGTGGACCGGTAGGCCACCAGGAGGGCGAGCAGGGTCCCCACATGGGCAAAGACTTCAAAGGTGATCCCATCCGGCTGGACGCCCAGCAGGGCCTGGACCAGAACCAGGTGACCCGAGCTGGAGACGGGGAGGAACTCGGTCAGGCCCTGGACCACGCCCAGGATCAACGCGTCCAGCAAGCTCATCGCGCGATCGCCTCCGGGAGGGAAGGTGGCGTACGCCCCACCACTTCCCCCCGGAGGCCGCCCTCCCCTGCTGGGCCTGGCGCCTAGCGGGCCACCTCACCCTCGGAGGTGGGCACCACCTGGAGAATCTCCTCGATCTGCCCCGAGGAGGCGTTGACGAAGATGATGAACTCCGTCTCGTCCACGGTCCCCCGGTACTCGTAGGTGAGCACTTCCCGGAGGCCTTCGGTGGGGATCAAGGCCAGCCGCCCCTCCCCCCGGGGCTCAAAGTCGGGCGGCAACCGGCGGCGGGCCTCTTCCTCCTCCAGCTCCGGCTTCTCCAGCTTCCGTTCCGTGTGGTTCATCAGGTAGCTCTGGGCATCGTACTGGAGGATCTCCCCGTTGTCCGCGGCCACCGTCACCTTGATCATGTCGGGGTAGATGAGCACCCCGTCCACCTTGGGGACCAGGGTGAAGGTGGTTCGGCCCTGGGAACCGATGGAGTCCACGGCCACCAGGTCCGTATCCTCCATCCGCTCCCGGGCGAAGGCCTCGGCCTTCTCCCGCATAGCCTCCCGATCCAGCCGGTTCTCCTCCACCCGCCGGGAGGAGTTCATCCAGACGACGGCCCCGCCCTGGCGGGCCACGTCCAGGGTGTAGACGGCCCCTGCCTCCCCCTCCCGCCGGACGGCCACATGGTAGCCGGGGATCCGCCCCTGAACCCGGTCGGTCACCTCCACCCGGTAGCCCTCCCGGTCGGCGGCCGGGAGGAAGCGCCGCACGATGGCCTCGGCCTCGGCCTCGCTCACCTCATCCCCCGAAAGCCCCCGGGGCTTCCGCTCGGTGATGTGGTCCGAGAAGGGCCCGTCGTAAGTCAGGGTGGGGACCTCCTCGAGGTGGGTCTCCACCCGGCCCAGACCGTCACCCAGGGCCCCGCCCACCGAGGCGGTCAGCCCCCGGGCCGCGGCCCGTTGGAGCTCCATCCAGCCCGAGGGGCCATCGGCCTGGGCCCGTTCGAAGACGCCGTGCAGCTCGCTGGCCAGCTTCCCCGCCTCCTGGCTCAGCTCGGCCAGCTGCCGCCGGGCCTCATCGTCGGGCACGGTCCCCCGCGCGATCTGGCGGACCAGGCTGTAGGCGTAATCCCCTGCCTGGGCCAGGAAGGTGCTGGTCCGCATCATCCGGCCCACGGGCAGGGGCAGCTGGCCGATGCTCGTTTGGGCCATGCCCGCATCCCGCCAAATCTCCGTCAGGAGCGGGATCTGATCGCCCGGACCGCTGGCCACCGCCACCTTGGCCAGGTTGGCCTCCATGTTGTCCACGCCGTCCAGGAGGAACTGGAAGGCCTGCTGGTACCGGGTTCCCACCGCCAAGGCCAGCTGGTCCCGCTCGGCGCGGAGGCTCAGGGCCCAGGCGCCCACCCCCAGGAGGGCGATCATCAGCAGTGCCGAGAGGCTGCGAAACCGCTTCTCCCCGTTCTCCACCGTCGCTCCCCTTCCCCTTCAGCCGTTCCCCCCACGGATGCCTCCTTACAGGGCAAAGACGTGGGCCCCCACCTGGCGGACCACGGGCCGGGACCAGATCCACGCGCTGACGGGCTTGGACGGGTTCCAGAAGAAGAGGGACCCGTACGTGGGATCCCAGCCGTTCAGCGCGTCCCGGGCCGCCTGCCAAGCCAGGGCCGAGGGCGTCCGCCGCCAGATGAGCCCGTTGGTCACCGACTCGAAGGCATGGGGCTGGAAGATGACCCCGGCGATGGTGTTGGGGAACTTGGGGCTCTTCACCCGGTTGAGCACCACCGCGGCGATGGCCACCATCCCCTCGTAGGGCTCGCCCTGCCCTTCCGCCTCGATGAGGCGGGCCAGGAGGGTCAGGTCGTCGCTTCGGGCCGCCACCGGCGTGGCCGCCCGCTGGGCTTGGGCCCGCCAGCCCAGACCCAGGGCCGACCAGGTGGCCGGGCCGACGATCCCGTCCACCCGGAGGCCGTTGCGGGCTTGGAAGCGGCGGACCGCCTGGGAGGTGCTGTTGCCGAAGATGCCGTCGATGGGCCCCCGGTAGTAGCCCCACTCCTGCAGGCGCCACTGGAGGACCCGGACTTGCTGCCCCCGGGAGCCCCAGTAGAGGGTGGGCCGTTGGGCCAGCGCGGCCGGCGCCGCCGCGGCCAGAACGGCCAGGAGGACCAAGGTGAGGATCCCGGTGGGAACCCACCGCCGGGGCGTGCCACCCCGGAGAGGAACCGTCTGCATGCCACGTCACCCGCCCTTTCCAGCCGTAGGCTTTCCCCGGCCCCAGGCCCCTTATGCCCTCGGGATCGACGGCCCTCGGCATCCAGCGGGGCCTGGTCCCGGCGGACCAGGCCCCGGGCAACCCGCGCCGAGGTAGCACCACCCCAGCACCGGCCCAATAGGATGTACTGGCCAAGCGGAGCCGTCCTCCTGAGCTCCTGGCAGATGGAAAGGGGGGAAACGTTCATGGCTCAGCGTGTCAAGGGCGCCACCCTCTCCTACTGGCAGCGCCAGACCGAGCAGGTGATGGCCCCCATCGCACCCATGGCCGGGGGTGAGGAACCCTTCAAGCGGGAGTGCGTCATGGTGGAGAAGGTGTACGATGAGTGCACCGTGAGCGAGTGCCCCACCGTCACCTTCACCCGCCTCGCCGGCATCCCCACCGGGGTGGTGGACTGCCGGGTGATCGACTCGGAGATCCGCGACACCTCCATCCCCAGCGACGGCACCGTCGAGTTCACCATCAAGTGGAAGATGGAGGTCGTCTACTCCGTCGAAAACCAGACCCGCACCGTCGTCGAGACCTTCGCCCTGACCAAGCGGGTCCGCCTCCCCGGCGCCCGGGTGGGCATGTCCGTCAGGACCTTCCACCTGGTCCAGTGCCTCAACTGCCGGCCCGTCACGAGCAACGATGCGGTCTACATCGAGTGCGAGGTCGGCATCTTCGTGGTGGTGAAGGCGACCTTCATGGTCCAGCTCGAGGTGGAGCGGGCCCGGTTCTGCCCGCAGCCACCCGAGTGTGTCCAGATCTCCCCCATCGGGTGTCCCGAATGGGCCGACCTGGTGGAATCGGGGCAGCTCTGGCCACCCTTCCCGCCCCAGCTGGACCACCACTGACCGCAACGAGGGAGCACGCCCTCGGCGGCTCCCTCGTCACCGGTCCCCTCCTCGGGGGCCACCGGCCGAAGCGGGCCCAGCCCCGAGCCCGTCCCGTCACCCGCCCGAGTTTGTTCGTCTTCCCAACCAACTTCTTTCCCTTCTGTGCTACAATACCCAGGAGCGAGTGACGCGCTTTTCTGTGATTGACGCTTCTATGCGTCGCGTGCGACTGGCCTGAGTGATCAACCAACACCCCTCAAGGAGGTTCGGATCGGGATGACGAGAACGGCTCGGACAGGCCTCGCCTCTCTCCTGGCCCTGGCCCTGATCCTCCCGCTCCTGGGGCTCTCCTCGCCCGCGGTCGGGCAGAGCGCGCCTCACCTGGAGTTCACCACCGTCACCTTCGAGGATGGGACCCTCAGCGGGGTGGAAGGTCGGGGCGAGGTGGAACGGCTGACGGTCACCGATGAAGCCAACCGGACCGAAGGCGGCCGGTACGCCCTCAAGGTGGAGGGCCGCTCCCAGGGCTGGCACGGCCCCTCCCTCCGGGTGGAGCCGTACCTGGAGCCGGGCCAGGAGTACCTGGCCTCGGTCTGGGTGCGGCTCATTGAGCCCGCCCAGGCCCGGCTCCAGCTCTCCACCCAGATCGGCCAGGGGAGCGCGGCCAGCTACGTCAACCTGACGAGCCTGGTGGTCACCCCCGACGACGGCTGGGTCCTCCTGGAGGCGCCCTACCGGTACACAAGCCTGGGCGATGGCTACGTCACCCTGTACGTCGAAAGCCCCGACAGCCCCACCGCCTCCTTTTACATCGACGACATCCACCTGGAGCCCACCGGCTCGGGCCCCATCACCTTCGACCGGAACCTCACCCCCCTCAAGGAGGTCTACGGGGACCTCTTCCTCATCGGGAACGTGGTCTCACCCGCGGACCTGGGGACCATCAAGTTCGACTTCTTGACCCACCACTACCACGTGGCCACCGCCGAAAACGCCATGAAGCCCGAAGCCCTCCAGGAGGTGAAGGGCGAGTTCACCTTCGACACGGCCGACCGGATGGTGGATGCGGTGCTGGCCGCGGGTCTGAAGATGCACGGCCACACCCTGGCCTGGCACCAGCAGACGCCCGTCTGGATGCACACCGACCCGGAGACGGGCCGGCCCCTCCCCCGGGACGAGGCCCTGGCCAACTTGCGGGCCCACATCCGGACGGTGATGGAGCACTTCGGCGACCGGGTCATCTCCTGGGATGTGGTCAACGAAGCGATCGTCGACAACCCGCCCGATCCCGACGACTGGCGGGGCGCCCTCCGGCCCTCGGGCTGGTACCAGGCCATCGGCCCCGACTGGGTGGAGCAGGCCTTCCGGGCGGCCCGGGAGGTGCTGGATGAGCACCCCGAGTGGGCGATCGCCCTCTACTACAACGACTACAACCTGGACAACCAGGCCAAGGCCCGGGCCGTGGCCCGCATGGTGGAGGAGCTGAACAGGACGTACGCCGCGGAGACGGGCGGCCGGCGGCTGATCGACGGCATCGGCATGCAGGGCCACTACAGCATCACCACCAACCCGGCCAACGTCCGCCTCTCCCTGGAACGGTTCGCCGCCTTGGGCGTGGAGGTGAGCATCACCGAGCTGGACGTGACCGCCGGCGACGCCTTCCAGCTGACGGAGGAGGAGGCCTTAGCCCAGGCGGTCCTCTACGCCCAGCTCTTCCAGATCTTCAAGGAGCACGCCCCAACCATCGCCCGGGTCACCTTCTGGGGCCTGGATGACGGCTCCAGCTGGCGGGCCGATCGGAACCCCCTCCTCTTCGACCGGGCCCTCCAGCCCAAGTTGGCCTTCCACGCGGTGCGGGATCCGGAGCTCTTCCTGGCCGCCTATGAACCGCCGCCCAAACCCGAGGCCCGCCACGGCACAGCCACCTTCGGCACCCCGGTCATCGACGGCGAGGTGGACCCCATCTGGCACCAGACGCCCGCCCTGCCTCTGGACCGGTACCAGACGGCCTGGCACGGGGCGTCGGGCACGGCCCGGGTCCTCTGGGATCACGAGCACCTCTACGTGCTGGTGCAGGTGACCGACGAGCAGCTGGACCGGAGCGCCTCCAGCCCGTGGGAGCAGGACTCCATCGAGGTCTTCATCGACGAGAACAACGCCAAGACCACCTCCTACGAGGCCGACGACGGCCAGTACCGGGTGAATTATGTCAACGAGCCGACCTTCAACCCGGCGGGGATCGGGGCGGGCTTCGCCTCCTCGGCCCGGGTGGAGGGGACGGCCTACACCGTCGAGGTGCAGATCCCCTTCCGGACCATCCGGCCCGAGGAAGGGACCACCATCGGCTTCGATGTCCAGATCAATGACGCCCGGGACGGCGTCCGGCAGAGCATCGCCACCTGGAACGACCTGACCGGGAACGGGTGGCAGGATCCGTCGGTCTTCGGCCACCTCACCCTGGTGACCGAGGCCCAGTGAGCACGAAGCGCCCGCCCTCGTCGGAGGGCGGGCGCTGCCGGGCCGTCGGGAGAGCCGCCTGCGGCGCGGCTCTCCTGACGGCGACAGGCTCCCGGCCGTTTACCGGGGCTGCATGAACATCTCGGCCACCCAAATCCGCCCGCCCTGGCGGACCACCCCGGCGCCCATGTGGGTGAAGCCGGCGCTCAGGATGTTGGCCCGGTGACCGGGGCTCTCCATGAAGGCCCGGTGGATGGTCTGGACCGAACCGCCCATGCCGATGTTCTCTCCCCAGTACTTGGGGTTGAGGCCGGCGGCCAGCATCTGGTCCCGCGCGGTGCCCAAGGTGGGCGAGACGTGGTCAAAGTAGCCGTTGACCGCCATATCCCGCGCCTTGGTCCGGGCCAGGCTGGTCAGGGTGCTGTGGGTCGCCAGCGGCGCCCGGCCGTGGGCCGCCCGCTCGGCGTTGGCCGCATCCACCAGGTACTGCTCCTCCGACGGGCTGGCGCCCGGCGTCCCCGTCGTGGGGGGCGTCGGGGGCGTCACCGGGTCGGGCGCGGGCTGGGGCGCCGGCTGGGGGCTGGGTGCGGGCCGGGAGGGGGTGACGGACCAACCCCAGCCGATGCTGCCCGACCAGGACCAGCTGCCACTGGAAGTGCCACCCGAGCCGCTCGAACCTCCGGTGTTGGACCCGCTCGAGCCGCTGGAGCCCGTGCCGGGCGTCCACGACCAGCCCCAGGAACCGTTGCCACCCGTGTTGGAGCCGGACCACCCGCCGCTTCCCGACGACGACTGCCAGCTTCCCCAACCGCCGCTCCCGTTCCAGGAGCCGTTCCACGACCAGCTCTGGGCCAGGGCCTCCTGGGCGCCGGCCACCACGAGCAAAGCCGCCAAGAGTGCAATGATGGTTCCGCGTCTCAGGTTCTGCAAGAGCATGCCTCCTCCAGGGTGCAAGGAGCACCAGGTACCGGGGAGTTAGACACGGCGACAGGCCCTTCCTCGCCAAGAAGCCTAGGGAAAGGCCTCCAGTTGGTGGTATGGGCGGGAAAAAGGTCATACGTTTGCGGTGAAGCAGGCGGGGAGGCGACCGATATGGCCGAGTTGGGGCGGGCTGAGGTGATCCTGGACGGGGTCGGCCGGCTGGAAGAGGCCCAAGAGCTGGTGGACGTCCGGCTGGAGGTCGTCGACCTCCTCTGGAACTGGGAAAGCCAAGGCTTGGTGGCCGAAGGGGCCGTCCGCACCTACATCTACTACCAAAAGGAAGACGGCACCATCGAGGGGGAGGGGGTGGAGATCCCCTTCCACGGCGTGGTCCTGCCGCCGGCCAGCGCGGCCCAGGCGGTGCGCGTCCGCCTGGAGGAGGTTCGGGAAGAGCACCAGTTTGACCCCCAGGACCGGTCCTTCAGCCAGAGCATCCACCTCTTCCTGGTGGCGGAACCTGCCCCAGAGGAACCGGACGCCGTTGAACCGGCCCCCGGGGAACCGGGCGTTCCGGAGCCACCCACGGAGGAGCCCCTGAAGCCGGCCCAGCCTTCGCCGGCCCCCGAGGTGGCCGCTCCACAGGAGGAGGCCGAGGTGGCGGTCCCCGTCGCCCGGGCTTCCGAGGTCCACGCCGCCGAGCCGGACGCCGAGGCGGTCCCCGCCCCCGAAGCACCCCTTCCGGCGGCCCAGAGCGAACCCTCCGGGCCGCCATCCAGGGAAGCGGAAGAACTAGCCCCCTCGGTCCCCGAGGCCGGCAAGGAGGGGGCCGACCACCCAACCCCGGCCCTCCCGCCCCGCCTCGAGCCGGCGGAAGCGCCGGCGGAGGCGCCCTTGGTGGCCGCCCATGCGGCACCGTCCGCCACGGGCGGCGGCGCCCCCTTCTCCGGTGCCCAACCATCGCCCGAGGCGCCGGCGGTCGACGATGGGGTCATCGTCTGGAAGCCCTTCCCGGACGAGTAGGCTCAGCGGCTGAGCCTGCTGGCGATCTCCCGCTGGATGAAGGTGGGCGTAAAGACGGAGGAGAAGCGGATCTCGCCGTCGATCATCACCACCGGCAACCGCCCCCGGCCCTGGCGCAGGAAGGCGTCCACCTCGGGGTACTGGCGGTACGCCTCGTCGTTGACGTCCACATACTGGAAGCGAACCCGGTCGCCGAACCGGCGGGCGAGCCCTCGCCCGAAGGAGAGGGCCACGTCAGCCTGGGAGCGGCCGTGGTGGCACCCGTAGCAGGCCCGCAGGTTCCGGGATCCGAAGACGATCACCTCCACCGGGCCTGCTTGGCGCCGGCGGCGGTGGAAGGTGGGGGTGACGAAGGGGCTCCAGCCCGGTGGCACGGTGCCAGTCCGTTGGGACATGGGACACCCTCCTCTGTTCCGAGTCTCACCCCTTCAGGCTATGTCCGCCCGACCTTTCCGGTCTCACGGGCCCGGCCCGGAGCTGAGCCAATAGGGCAGGGCTGCCCCCGGCTGCAGGTGGGGATCCAAGTAGTCGTTGGGATCGGTGGAGAGAAGGCGCTCCACCATCAGCTGGCCCCCTGCTCCGGGGACGGCCACCAGGGACCGCCCCTCCACCTGCAGCTCCACCCGGGGGGCGTCGGCCGCCGCCTCCTCCCAGACCAGCTCCAGCGGGTAGATGGTGTAGAACATGCCCTCACCCCTCGGCCTGGCCGTTGGTGAGCTCCGGCCCCAGCCCGATGCGCTCCCGCAGGATCTCCAAGGCCCGGGCCACGCCCCCCACCTCGTCAATCAGGTTGACCTCCACCGCCTCCCGGCCCACCAGCACCGTGCCCACATCCCGGACCAGCTCCCCGGTCCGGAACATGAGCTCCCGCAGCTTCCCCTCGGGGATCCGGGAGTTCTCGACGATGAACCGGATCACCCGGTCCTGCATCTTGTCCAGGTACTCATAGGTCTGGGGGACGCCGATCACCATCCCGTTGAGGCGGATGGGATGGAGGGTGATGCTGGCGGTGCTGGCGATGAGGGAGTAGTCGGCCGCCACCGCGATGGGCGCCCCGATGGAGTGGCCGCCCCCCAGGACCAAGGAGACGGTGGGCTTGGAAAGGGTGCGGATCATCTCGGCCAGGGCCAGACCCGCCTCGATGTCCCCGCCCACGGTGTTGAGGATGATGAGCACGCCCTTCACCGCCGGGTTCTGCTCAATGGCCACCAGCTGGGGAATGACGTGCTCGTACTTGGTCGTCTTGTTCTTGGCGGGTAAGACCAGGTGGCCCTCGATCTGGCCGATGATGGTCAGCACGTGGATGGGGCTCGTCCCCCGTGCCGGCCCGGTGGCCTGGCCCAGGCTGGCCAGGAGGGCCGAGGCATCCCGTCCCGAGGGTGGGGGCTCGGTCCCGCTGGCGGTCACCTGGCCGGGGCTGGCCGGTTCCGCGGGTTGGTCCTTGGGCCGCTGGTCTTCCCCCATTGCCTGCCCCTTGGGCATGGTTGGGCCACCCCCTCCCGGCTAGCATGCACGGGAAGGCACGCCCTTACCAACGCCGGGAGGGGTGTCGCTTTCAGTCATAATCGGGGTCGTCCTCCCCGTGCCAGCTGGCCGGCTGCAGGGTGTTGGGGTTGCTCTGGGCGTAGGCGAAGACCCGGCGCTCGCCCACCACCTCGCCCTCCACCTGGATGAAGACGGGGACCCGGACCGAGAGTTCCTCCCCGTTCCTGACGATGGTTCCCGGCCCGCAGCTGGGCTCGCCCACCAGCTCCACCGTCACCCGCTCATTGCGGGTCTCCCCGTCCCCGGGAGGCAGGGGGACTTCCCGCTGGATGGGGACGGTCTCTTCCAGCACGAAGGTGCCGTCCCGCCCCAGACACCAGGCAAAGACCTGCAACTCGCCCTCCACCATGATCCGCCGCTGGCCCGTGCTGTCGGTGACCAGGCTGGCCCCTGCCAGCCGGGCCGCGGTGGCGTGGGTGCCCAAGACCCGCTCGGGGTACCGGGCCCGCCGGTCCAGGGAGAGGTTGCAGAGAATCTCGAGCCGCTGGGAAGCCCGGCCGGAGACCACCGGCAAGATGGTCTCTACCACCAGCATGCCGTCAGGGGGCGGCGTGTAGGGATGCGTGACGGCCACCTGGGTCGCCGGCCCCATTATCCCATGCCCGCCATCAGCCATGGTTCGATCCCTCTTCCCCAGGCGTGCGCCCGAGGCGCCGGAAGGGTTCGGCCCACCCATGGTATGGGCCGCCCCGGGAAGAGGTTCCTGGGAACGGGAGGCTCACACCTCGACGACGATGGGCAGGATCATGGGACGGCGGTGGGTCCGCTCGAAGAGGAACCGGGAGAGGGTCTCCCGCACTTCGGACTTGATGGACTGCCAATCGGTGAGGCCGTCGGGCACCCGGCGTTCCAGAGCCCGCCGCACCTGGAGGCGGGCCTCCTCCATCAGGTCCTCCGCCTCCCGGACGTAGACGAAGCCCCGGGAGACCACCTCGGGGCCGGCCACCAGCTGGCCCGTCCGCTTGTCGACGGTGACCACCACCACCATGATCCCGTCCTGGGAGAGGACCCGCCGGTCCCGGAGGACCACCTGGCCCACGTCGCCCACGCCCAGCCCGTCGACCAGCACCTGGCCCGAGGGGACCCGCTCGGCCACCCGGAGGCTGTCCGGGGTCAACTCGAGGCGGTCGCCGTTCTCGGCCAGCTGGATGTTCTCCTCGGGGATCCCCACGGCCATGGCCAAGCGCTTGTGGGTGACCAGCATCCGGTACTCCCCGTGGATGGGGACGAAGAACTTGGGCCGGACCAGGTTGAGAAGGAACTTCAACTCCTCCTGGGAGGCGTGGCCCGAGGCGTGGATGCCGGAGAAGGGCGAGTGGATCACCTCGGCCCCCAGCTTGAGGAGCCGGTCGATCACCCGGCCCACCACCCGCTCGTTGCCGGGGATGGGGTTGGCGGAGATGATGACCGTATCGCCCGGGAGGATGGACACATTCCGGTGCTCCTGGGCCGCCATCCGGCTCAGGGCCGACATGGGCTCGCCCTGGGAGCCGGTGGTGAGGATGGTCATCTGGTGGGGCTTGTAGCGGCCGATCTCCTCCACGGGGACCAGCATCCCGTCGGGGATGTTGAGGTAGCCCAGGCGGGTCGCGATGCCCACCACGTTCACCATGCTCCGGCCGACCACCGCCAGCTTCCGGCGGTGGTGGTGGGCCGCGTCGACCACCTGCTGGATCCGGTGGATGTTGGAAGCGAAGGTGGCCACCAGGATCCGGCCCCGGGTCCGGCTGAAGACGTCCATCAACGTCTCGCCCACCACCCGCTCCGACAAGGTGTAGCCGGGGCGTTCCGCGTTGGTGCTGTCGGCCATCAGGAGGAGGACCCCTTTCCTCCCCAACTCCGCCAGCTTCTGCAGGTCGGTCACCTTGCCGTCGATGGGCGTCTGGTCGAACTTGAAGTCGGTCATGTAGAGGATGGTGCCCGCGGGCGTGTGGATGGCCAGGGCGACGTCATCGGCGATGGAGTGGTTGACGTGGATGAACTCCACCTCGAACCGGCCGATGGTCCGGGACTCGCCGGCCCGGACTTCCCGGAGCCGGGCCTCGCTCAGGAGGCCGTGCTCTTCCAGCTTGGCCTCCACCAGGCCCAGGGTCAGCCGGGTCCCGTAGACGGGCACTGGCAGTTGGGGCAGCACGTACGGCAGGGCCCCGATGTGATCCTCGTGCCCGTGGGTGAGGACGATGCCCCGAACCCGGTCTTTACGCTCCACCAGGTAGGTGATGTCGGGGATGACCAGATCCACCCCGGGCATCTCGTCCTCGGGGAACATGACCCCCGCGTCGATCACCAGGATCTCCCCCTGGCTTTCGATGGCGGTCATGTTCTTGCCGATCTCGCCCAGCCCGCCCAGCGGGATGACGGAAACTTTGGGTACGCCCAAGAACGTCCCTCCTCGTTCTCTTCCCAGCTCACCAACCGTCCACAGGTCGCCTTGGGGGCCGGAAAACCGCTGGCCGGGCCGGCACTGTGCTCCATTATAACCCAGCCTTCCTGAGGCGATCAACGGACCGCTCCCCCGTCCTTCCGGCGCTGCCGGAGCCGGTGGCTGGCCAGAAAAAGGACCGGCACCCCCACCGCCAGGAGCACCCCCGGCCCGGCAAGGGCATGGCTCCATCCCTCGACGGCCTGGAGGTTGGGCGGGAGCAGGCTCAGCCCCCAGACGGGCACGATGAGAAGGAGCGCGAGCAGGGGCCGCCGCTCCCATCGGGTGGCCTGGGCGAGGGCCAGCAATCCGGCCCCGTAGGCGATGGCCGCGGTGGAGAAGACCGCCCAAAGCCACAGCGCGGCCAGGAGCACCTCGGGTTGCTCCACCACCCGCAGGGGGAGGCGCTGGGCCCGGGCCACATTGAGGAGCGGCCAGGTCTGCTGGGCGATGAAGGTGGGGCTGAAATGGCCCAGGCAGGCCAGCACCGAGGCCGCGTAGAAGAGGACGGCCCCGGCCACGCCCGCCGCGGTCCACCGGCCCAGACTGGGGGGGTAGGCCGCGTGGGCCCCCAAGAAGAGGACCACCTCAAAGCCCAAGAGGGAGAAGAGCCCCTGGCCCACACCGGCCACCAGGCCGGACCAGCCGCGGCTCAGATGGAGCGTCAGGTTCTCGGTGGTGGCCCCGTAGGCGGCGATGAGGAGAAAGAGCAGGGTGGTAAAGAGAACGATGAAGGCTATGACATCGCTCAGGCCGGCCAAGGCGGCCACCCGCAGCCGCCCCGCCCAGGCGACCACCGCCGCCAGGGCGGCAACGGTGACGGCCATGGGGGTCCGGGGGAGGAGGAAGACGGCGGCGAACTCACCGAAGAGCCGGAGGGCGATGCTCGTCAGGACCAGGAAGTAGAGGCTATAGGCCATCCCCAGGAGCCGGCCGGCCCAGGGGCCCCAGAGGGTGGCCGCCCCCACCACCGGGTTGAACCCGGGCCAGAGGGCGGCCGTCCGGCCCGCCAGCCACGCCGCGGCCATGGCCAGCCCGCCCGCGAGGAGGACGGAGAGCCACGCTGCGGTCCCAGCGGCCGCGGTGGTACCCCGGGCGATGGTGAGCACCCCCACCCCCAGCACGGCGTTGAAGACCAGGCCTCCGATCTGGTGTGGCCTCAGCCCCTGGTCCACCCAACCCCTCCTGGCCCTGCCGGCTCTTCCCCTAAGGTGCGCCGAAGGGGGCCAGAAAAGCCCTGCCAGACCGCAGGCGTCTCAGTCGAGCAAGCCCACCTGCTTCATCGCCTGCTGGATGGCCTCCCGCTCCGCTTCCGTCGCGGGGGGCAGGGGGAGCCGGGGCGGCCCCGCCGGGAAGCCGGCCATCTCCAGGGCCGCCTTCACCGGGATGGGGTTGGTGGTGACGAAGAGGCCCCGGAAGAGGGGGTAGAGGTGGTGGTGGATCCGGATCGCCTCCTCCACCCGCCCGGCGACGAAGGCCCCGATCATCTCCTGGATCTGGGGGCCCACCAGGTGGGAGGCCACACTCACCACCCCGTAACCGCCGACGGCCAGGATGGGCAGGGTCAGGCTGTCGTCGCCCGCATAGATCCGCACGTGCTCAGGAACCGCCTGGACGAGGCGGGAGACCTGATCCAGATCCCCCGACGCCTCCTTGACGGCGGCCAGGTTGGGCGCCTCGGCCAGCCGGGCGACGGTCTCGGGGGCCAGGTTGGCCCCGGTCCGGCCAGGGATGTTGTAGAGCATGACGGGCAGGGAGGTCGCCTGGAGGATCGCTTCAAAGTGGCGGTACAGGCCCTCCTGGGGTGGCCGGTTGTAGTAGGGGACGACGGCCATGATGCCGTCCACCCCCAGCTTCTCCGCTTCCCGGGTCAGCTCCACGCTGGCCGCGGTGTCGTAGGAGCCGGTGCCGGCGATCACCGTCACCGCGCCGCCGACGGCCCCCACCACGGCCCGGATCACCTCCACCTTCTCCGCATGGGAGAGGGTGGGCGCCTCCCCGGTGGTTCCCAGGATCACCAGCCCGTCCGAACCGCTCTCACTGAGGCGGACCGCCAAGCGGACCGCCCCGTCCAGGTCGATGACCCCTTCGGGGGTCATGGGCGTCACCATGGCGGTCAGCACCCGCCCCAGATCCCACGTCTTGGCCATGCTCCCCAACCTCCCTCGCGAGCTTACCGAAGACCGCCGGACCCGCTCTCCAAGAGACCGAACTCCCGGGAGAGGGCCCGCACGGCGGTGCCCACCTCTTCCTGGCGGACCAAGCAGGAGATGTTGGCATGGGAGTCGACCGTATGGTAGATCCGCACCCCTGCCTCGGCCAGGGCCCGGGCGATGCGGGCCATCACCCCGGGGAGGCCGTGCATGCCGGCCCCCACGCAGGAGACCTTGGCAAACCCGCTGGTCACCTCGAACCGGGCCCCCCGGCGGGTGAGGACCTCCCGCACCTGGTCGCCCAGCTCCTCGTCGACGACGAAGCTCAGCCGGTCGGGAGCAACGTAGATCATATCCACGCTCACCCCCGCCTCGGCCACACTCTGGAAGAGCTGGTGGATCTCCTCGCCGTCGAACTCGCCCCGGGCCGGGACGGCCCAGACCCGGCTCCGGGGCCCCACGTGGGCGATGGCCCGCACCGGCCGGTCGGCCCGGGCCGGCGCCTCCCGGGGCAGCGCCTCGCCGGGACCGTTCAGCCCGTCCGTCACCAGGGTGCCCGGCGCGCTGCCCACCGTGGACCGGATCTGCAAGGGCACCCGCCCCTCCATGGCGATCTCCACCGCCCGGGGGTGGACCACCCGGGCCCCCAGATAGGCCATCTCCATCGCCTCCCGGTAGGTCACCCGCTGGAGGGTGGGCGCCTCAGGCAGGAGCCGGGGATCGGCCGCCTTCATACCGTCCACGTCGGTGTAGATCTCCACCCGCTCCGCCTGCAGGGCCACGCCCAGCGCGGCCGCGGTGGTGTCGCTGCCGCCCCGGCCCAGGGTGGTCACCTCCCCGTCGGCCGTCACCCCTTGGAATCCGGCCACCACCGGGATGATGCCCTCGGCCAGCAAGGCCAGCAGCCGGTCGGGCCGGACCTCCTCAATCCGGGCGCTGCCGAAGGTCCCGTCGGTGATGATGCCCGCCTGGCCGCCGGTGAGGGCCTGGGCGGGCAAGCCTCGGGCCTGCAGGGTGAGGGCCATGATGCCGCTGGCGATCACCTCACCGCAGGAGAGAAGCAGGTCGAGCTCCCGGGAGGCGCCCCCGGCCGGCCAGGCCCCCACCTGACGGGCCAGCCCCAGGAGGGTGTCGGTGGCATAGGGGTCCCCGGCCCGTCCCATGGCCGAGACCACCACCACCACCTGGTGCTCCTCCCGCAGGGTTCGGGCCACGTGCTCCACCACCCGCTCCCGGAGCTGGGGCGTGGCGACGGAGGTGCCGCCGAACTTCTGGACGACGATGCCCATTCACCCTCGCCACCCTCGCGGCGCGGCCAGCCGTTCCGCGATCTGGACCGCATTGAGGGCCGCGCCCTTCCGGATCTGGTCTCCCACCACCCACAGGGTAAGCGCTCGCTCCTCAAAAGGATCCTTCCGAATCCGCCCGACGAAGACCGGATCCTGCCCGCTGGTCTCCAAGGGCGTCGGGTAGAGTTGCTCCTCGGGATCGTCCAGCACCTGCACTCCCGGCGTCTCCCCCAGAAGCCTGCGGGCCTCCTCCACCGCCAGCGGGCGCTCGGTCTCCAGGTAGACCGACTCGGAGTGGCTCCGCAGCACCGGGACCCGCACCGTGGTGGCCGTCACGGGAAGGTCGGGGTCCCCGAGAATCTTCCGGGTCTCGTGGACCAGCTTCCACTCTTCCTTGGTGTACCCCAGCTCATCGAAGCGGTCGCACTGGGGCAGCAGGTTGAAGGCGATGGGCCGGTGCCGCTTCCCGTCCCGGTAGGGGAGGATGGAGGCCTCCAGGGGCCGGCCCTCCAGCCAGGCCCGCACCTGAGCCTTCAGCTCCTCCACTGCCCGAGCCCCTGCGCCGGAGACGGCCTGGTAGGTGGAGACGATCACCCGACGGAGCCCGGCGGCCCGCCGCAGGGGCGCGAGGGCCATGACCAGGATGGTGGTGGAGCAGTTGGGGTTGGCCACCAGCTGGGGCCCCTCGTCCAGGAGGTGGCCGTTCACCTCGGGAACCACCAGCGGGACCTCCTCATCCATCCGGAAGGCGCTGGAGTTGTCGATGACCGTCGCCCCCGCGGCCAGGGCCGCGGGCGCGTACTCCTGGCTCACCGAAGCCCCCGCGCTGAAGAAGACCAAGTCCGTCCCCTGGAAGGCCTGGGCCGTCAGCGCCTCCACGGGCAGGGCCTCTCCCTGGAAGGTTAGGGTGCTCCCCGCACTCCGGGGCGAGGCCAAGAGCTTCAGGGAGGCCACCGGAAAGGACCGCTCCTCCAGAATCCGGATCAGCTCCTGCCCGACGGCCCCCGTCGCCCCCACGATGGCTACCCGCACGCCTGCCATGGCACGTCCCCCGCTTCCTGCTCTCGATTGGCCCCTGGGCTACCGCACCGCCCGCCGGCGCCGCTCGATGAGAACGGGCTGCAGCTGCCGGCCCTCCAGCGCCGCCACCACCGTGTCCACGATCCGGTCGAAGTCGGCCACGCACGAGGTTGGCTTCGCCTCGGGGTTGTCCTGCCCGAAGGGCACGAAGTAGATGTTCTTCGTGTTGAGGAGGATCCCTATGTTCCGGGCGTTGTTCCCCAGGGCGTCGTTGGTGGAGATGGCCAGGACCACGGGCCGGAGGTTGCGCAAGGTCCCTTTCGCGGCCATCAGCACCGGCGTGTCGGTAAGGGCGCCGGCCAGCTTGGCCAGGGTGTTCCCCGTACACGGCGCGATGACGAAGGCGTCGAAGGCCTTCTGCTGCCCCAGGGGCTCCGCCTCCACGATGGTCTCCACCGGATCCCGGCCCGTCAGCTCCCGCAAGCGGGCCCGCCACTCCTCCGCCGTGCCGAACCGGGTGTCGGTGCTGGCCGCGTTGAAGGAGCGGACCGCCGTCACCGTCGCCCCTTCCTCCTGCAGGCGCTGGATGTGGGGCAAGACCTCCTCGAAACTGCAGTGGGAGGCGGAGATGCCAAAGCCGATGGACCTCCCTGCCAGCCTCATGGGTGGACCTCCTCAGCCGGCTGCGCCACCTGGCCCGCCAGGTGGTCGCGGATGAGCCGGGGAATCACCTGGCCGAGGATCCGTCCGGCGCTGGTGGGGGCCACCTTGCCCGGCAAGCCCACCGCCAGGATCGCCTTCAACCCCAGGCGGCGGGCCGCCTCGAAGTCGGTGCCGCCCGGCTCGGAGGCGATGTCGATGATGAGTGTCTCCGGCTGGAGCCGTTCCAAGAGGGCCCGGTCCAGCACCGGGGCCGGGACGGTGTTGAAGATCACCGGCGCGGCGGCGCACACCTCCACCATCTGCTCGGGCGGCACGGCCCGGCAGCCCAGGGCCGCGGCCCGGGCCTGCCGCTCGGGCCGGGGCTCCACCACCGTCACCGACGCGGAGAGGGCGGCCAGCTTCTGGGCCAGGGTGAGGCCGCAGCGGCCTGCCCCCAGCACCACCGCCTGGGCTCCGTGGAGGGTGATGGGCAGCTCCTCCATGGCCAGCTGGATGGCGCCCTCCGCCGTGGGCACCGAGTTGAGGATGGCCACCTCGTCCAGGTGGGCCAGCTCCACCACCTTCAGCCCCCGCTTTTCCAGACGCTCCCGCAGGGGCGGGCGGAGCTGCCCGACCAGAAAGAGGGTGTTGGGCTTCAGCTCATCGACGAGGCGCTGGTCAAAGGCGACGGGAGGCAGGTCGGGGACCAGGATGGTGGGGATCCGCCCTTCCCGGTCCAGCCCCCGCATGGGGGCGATCACCACCTGGGCGCCCACCAGGGCGCTGGGGCCGTCGGCCACCGCCCGGGCTCGGGTCAGCTCGCCGGGGCGGGGCAGGCCGAAGAGGGTGAGGGAGGCCCCCAAGCGGTAGAGGATCCGGGCCAGCTCCACCTCCCGCCGATCCCCACCCAGCAGGGTGACCCGCACACCGTCCAGCTCGGGCATCGTGCCGGCCTCCTTGCGAGGATGCGAATGGTTGTCTCAGCCAGGTCGGTGCAGTATATGTCGCCTGGGAGAGGCCGGTCACTGGCCCGGGACGGGCCCTTGCCCCGAGGAGGACGGCTCGGTCGGGAAAAGGAGGGGATCCAAGCCGAAGACGGGTCCCTGGAGGCTCTGGACCCGCCGGATGGCCAGAAGGAGGCCCGGCATGAAGGCATCCCGGGTGGTGGCATCGTGGCGCAGGGTGAGGGTCTGGCCGTCCAGGCCGAAGATCACTTCCTGGTGGGCCACCAGGCCGGGCAGCCGGACGCTGTGGACGGGCACCCCCTGGACCGAAAGGCCCCGGGCCAGGGCCTGCTCGCCGCTGGCCGCCGCCTCCGCCCCGCCCGGCCCCCGGGCGGCCGCCACCCGCCGGGCCGTCTCCAGGGCAGTCCCCGAGGGGGCGTCCCGCTTCTGGCCGTGGTGGAGCTCAATGATCTCCACGGCCGGGAAGTAGCGGGCGGCTTCTTCGGCAAAGCGCATGAGGAGGACGGCCCCGATGGCAAAATTGGGCGCCACCACCAGCCCCAGGCCCCGCTCCCGGGCCAAGCCGGCCAGTTCTTCCAGGCGCCGGGGCTCGATCCCCGTCGTTCCCACCACCGCAGGCAGGCCCCGCCGGAGGGCGGCCTCCACGTGCTCCGGCGCCGCCTCGGCGGTGGAGAGCTCCACCAAGACGTGGGGGTTGGTCTGATCCAGGGCCTCTTCCAGGCTCCCCATCACCGGCACCCCCAGGGGCCCGCACCCGGCCACCAGCCCCACATCCTCCCCCACCCGGCGCCGGCCCACCCCGCCCACCACCGCCACATCCTGGGTCTCGCTGGCCGCCCGGACCAACGCCTGTCCCATCCGGCCGGTGACCCCGGCCACCACCACTCGGATGGTCACCCGCTCACCTCCAGCGTGCGGCGCCCCCGGCCCTCGCCAAACGGAAGCGGCTGGCGCCCGAGGGCCAGCCGCCGGAACCCGCCGGATCCCCGCCAGGGTGCCCGCGGGGCCGTACTTCGACACCCGCCGGGGGCGTCCTGCCGGAGTCTCAGCGGGGGTGGCTCTCCACCTCGCGCGCGCCCTGGCCGCGCAGGAGCTCCTCCACCTGCTGCTCCTCACCGTCTTCCACTTCGACGGTGCACAGGATCCCACCCTGGCGGACCTCGTTCTCGTACACATTCCCCCGCTCTTCAGGGATCCCCATATCCAAGAGGCCCCCTGCCACACCGCCGGCGGCCACCCCCGATAGGGTCGCGGCCAAAGGCCCAGCCGCCACCAGGGGCCCGATACCCGGGATGGCCAAGGCGCCCACCCCGGCCAGGAGGCCCGCGATCCCACCTAAGGTGCCGCCCCAGGTCATCCCTTCGGAGACGTCCATGTTCAAGCCCATGCCGTCCCCGCCCTGCTCCTGGTCGCCCTTGGCGACGATGGAGATCTCCTGCTCGGTGTACCCCTCCGCCTTGAGCTGGCGGACCGCCTGCTCCGCCTGCTCCTTCTCGTCGAACACGCCGATCACCGTTCTGGCCACCGTCTCTCCCCCTCCATCGATCTTCGCCCCGTAGTCTCTCCCGGAGGGGGAGGCGTATGCGGCTACCGCAGGACCCACCGCACGGGCGTGGCCGGCTCCTCCGCGGTGGCCAGGTCCACCACCATCAGATCCACCCCGATCTTGCGGATGCCCCGCCAGGGGATGCGGAGCTCCTTCCGCTGGAAGAGGCCCTGGCGGTAGGGGACGAGGATGGACTCCACCCGGCCCGTCTCCGTGTCGATGATCACATCCGACTCACTCACCACCCCCAGGCGGATCCCCTGGTCGATGTCGATGATCTCCTTCCCGGCCAGCTCGCTGTACCGCATCGGACCACCCCCGCCGGTGATGGGTATGCGGCCCACTCTCCCTCTAGAACCGGCGGCCGATGGTGAGGGTGAGCCGTTCGGGCCAGCCCCAGAGGGCGTCGTACCGGCCCCGGTCCCACCGGCCCACCGCGAGGGAGGCGAACCACCCCTGGGCCAGATCGGCGCCCGCCTCCACGAAGAGGGCGCGGTCCGGCTCCCGCTCGACCCGCGCCTTCCAGACAACCCGCCACCAGGGGGTCTCCCGCCGGCGGAGCTCCAGGCGGAGGGTCCCGCCATAGACCCGGTCCCACCCGATCCGTCCCTCCACCCCCGTCCGGCCCAGGCGGCTCCAGACCACCAGCCGGGCCGTCTCAGGCCCACCCCGCCAGGTCACCTCCCAGCGGCCGGACCGGCCCACCCCCAGCTCCAGCTGCTGGGTCGCCTCCAAACCGGCCCCACTGGCGACCCGCTTCCCCTCCAGGCCGGCGGACCAGGTGAGCCCGCCCCAGGTGAGCCGGCTGCGCAGCTCCCCTTCCCAGTGATGCCCCCCGCCGCCCAAGCGGGCGTGGAGGAACCGGTTCTCCCAGCGCCAGGGGCCGCTGCGGAGGCGGAGGTCGGTCCAGAAGCCGGCGGCGTCCGGGGGCAACCGCTGCTCCCGGGCCGCAAGGGAGCGGAAGCCCCCGTCGGTTTGGAAGAGGCCCCCTTCCAGCCGGAGCCGCTCGGAGGGGCGCCAGGGCAGGCTGCGGAGGCGGACCAGTCGCGCCCCCCGGGCCTGGACGGGGCCCAAGGGCCGTTGCTCCCAGCCCGCGGTCCGGGTGTGGACCAGCTGGAGCCCCACCTCGACGGGCCCCACCTCCACGTACCCTTCAACGGAGGCCAGCTCCTGCAGGAGGCCCCGGTTGGCCGGGTTCGGAGGCTGGACCCCGCCCAAGAGCCCCGTCTCCAGGCGGAAGAGGGTGAGGGCGGTGCGGCCCCCGGACCACCACCCCTGGAGGCGGGCAGCGGCCAAATCGCCGTCGGGGCCGGGGTTGTCGATCTGGCGGACCCCTTGCAGGGTGAGGTCCCAGTGCCGGCTGGCCACCTCCAGGGTGAGCGCGGGTTGCTGGGGGTTCCGCCGGCCTCCTGAGATCAAGGCCAGGGGATCCCCGCTGGCCAGATGGGCTTGGTCGTAGAGGAGTTGGAGCTGGAGGGCCGGGGCGGTGAGGGCGAGCCGGCCTTCCGCGAGGCGGTCTTCCTCCGCCGGGCCCGGCCGCTCCACCACCAGGCGGGCGGCCGCCCCCCAGCCGGGCGGCGCCAGCGGACCCGCGGCCTCCCAGAGGAGGCGGTGGAGGGGCGGCCCAGGCCCATCCCACTCCCCCTCCCAGGCGGCCTGGCCCTCCCAGGACGCGGCCGCCCCGGGCCAGGGAGACCCCGCGAGGCACCCGAGGAGGAACAGGAACGGAACGGTCACGCTCCACGGAACGAAGGTGAGGCGGCGCGGAAGGATCAGAGGCCGCTGGAACACAGAACGTCGCCTCCGGCCATCCGGGCTGGCGCCCGGGGGAGGCGACTGGAAGGCCCCTGGCCCGGAGGCCAGGGGCTTAGCTTCAAGATACGGAAGGGCAGCCTCCCCGTCAAGAGGGGGGCGCGTAGTACCCGGGCCGGTCCGACTCCCCGCAGATGCGCCGGAAGTTCTCCAGGTTCTTGGCCCGGTACGCCTCAAAGAGCTCGTCCGGCCCGATGCCCACCTTCAGGCAGGTGGAGAGGAAGAAGTGGAGCAGGTCGACCAGCTCCTCGGTGAGCCGGCCCTTGTCCACGGGCTTGGGATCCTTCCACCACTTGAAGTTGACCTCATCGAGAATCTCGGCCAGCTCGCTCACCATGGCCAGCACTTCCTTCTGAACCCAGGTGGCCGGGTCGTAGGTGAGCTGCCGCCGCCGGGCCACCTCCTCGTCGAAGGCGGCCTGCATGCGGAAAAGCTCGTCCAACCGATCCAAAGGATTCCTCCTCCCATGGGGCGCGCCAGGATCGGCTCAGCGGCGCCGGCGGCGCCGCTGCCGGCCCTGACCGCTGCCCGCCACCCGCAGGGCCCAGCCCCGGGGCGGCGCCCCCGCCACGGCCACGCCCACCCGCTCGGGCCGGAACAGCTCCCGGGCCAGGCGCCGGACCTGGTCCAGGGTGACCCGCTGGAGCTCCTCCAGGTACTCCTCCTGATCGATCACCCGGCCCAGGAGGAGCTCTCCCTGGCCCAGCTGGAACATGCGGTTGACGCTGCCCTCGGAGCCCAAGAGGTACGCGCCCCGGAGCTGCTCCCGGGCCCGCTCCACCTCCGCCCGGTCCACCTCGCCCCGGGCGAGGCGGAGCACTTCCGCCTCCAGAAGGCCTTGGACCGCCTCCAAGTTGGGCGGGCGGCAGCCGGCGTAGAGGACGAAGACCCCCGTCTCCCGGAAGCTGGCGTGGTAGGCGTAGGTGGCGTAGACCAAGCCCCGCCGTTCCCGCAGCTCCTGGAAGAGGCGGGAGCTGGTCCCGCCGCCCACCAGGGTCTCCAGGATGGCTAAGGCGTACTGGTCGTCATGCTCCCGGGGGAGGCCGGGCACCCCCAGGCAGAGGTGGACCTGCTCCGTCTCCCGGCGCCGGATGACGGTGGTCGGCTCGGGCGCCACCTGGACCGGCTCAGGCAAGGTCCGGCAGGTGGGCGGCAGGCTGGCAAAGCGGGCCTCCACCTGGCGGCAGAGCCACCCATGATCCACCTGGCCCGCCGCGGCGACCACCAGGTTGTCCTTGGTGTAGCGTTCCGCGAGGTACCGGGCCAGCGCCTCCCGGGTGATCTGCCGGAGGCTTGCGGGCCGACCCAAGACGCTCCGGGTCAGGCTGTTGGCCCCCAGGGTGGCCTCCAGGATCAGATCCTGGACCAGCTCCTCCGCGTCGTCCTCGTACATGCTGATCTCGTCCAGGATCACCTGCTTCTCCATCTCGATGTGCTCGGGATCGAGAAGGGGCGCGGTGATCATCTGGGCCAGGATCTCCAGGGCCACCTCCAGCCGGTCGGCGGGGACCAGCGCGTGGTAGCAGGTCTCCTCCCGGGTGGTGAAGGCGTTGATCTCACCACCGGTGGCTTCGATCCGTTCCGCGATGGCTTGCGCGCTGAAGCGCTCCGTCCCCTTGAAGAGGAGGTGCTCCAGCAGGTGGCTGATCCCGGCTTCACTGGGCCGCTCGTGGCGGGACCCGGTGCCCACCCACACGCCGATGGCTGCCGAGCGGGCACCAGGCAGGGTCTGGCTCACCACCCGCAGCCCTGAAGGGAGGACCGTCCGCTGAACGCTCATGCCAAGCCCCTTTCGCCGGCAAGTGCCTTCATTATACGGCCTCCCCTGCCACCCATCAACCTGAACCGGCTCCTGACAGGATCCGCTGCCGGTGGCCTGGGGGAGGCTGGCCCAGCTTGGTGCCGTTGGCAGGGGAACCCAGGCCAGCCGGGCCTTTCCGGGAGGCCCGGACCAGCAGGCAGCGAAGGGGTGGGCAGACCTCGGCGATCGATCCGCCCATCCCAGCGACCCAGGAGGCTGCCATGTCGACCAACACCCTCTCCATGGCCATCATCGGAATCCTCGCCTTGGGCGGCCTGCTGGGCGGCCCCACCCCCTCGCCGGACGGGCCCACCCCCGGGGTGACGGCCCCCGCCCCCCAGGGGGAGGGGCCCGCAGCGGGCGAGACCCTCCTGGAGATCCGCACCGAGGAGGCCTGGGTCCGGGAGGCCCCAGGCGGCACCGGCCGGGTGGCCACCCTCTCCCAGGGGAGCCGGGTAACCCAGATCGGCCAGGCCGGCCCCTGGGTCCAGGTCCGCCTGGGCGATGGCCGGGAGGGGTGGGTCTCCAGCCTGGTGGTGGGCGCCCCCTCCCAGAGGCTCACCACCGGCAGCCAGGTGTGGGGGTACTACGTGGAGGACTGGGCCCTCTCATCCTGGTCCTCCTTCGCGGCCAACGCCGACCGGCTGACCGGGGTGGTGCCCTGGGCCTTCTCCCTGGACGGCAGCGGGAACATCCGCCTGGCCGACCAGCTGAGCGGGGCCCAGCTGGCCCAGGTCCTCCAGCACGCGGGCGCTGCGGGCCTCAAGACCCACCTGCTGGTTCAGAACTTCCGGGACGGTGCCTTCGATCGCACGGCGGTGCATCGGCTCCTCAACGACCCCCAAGCCCGCCGCCGGGCGGCCGACGGGCTGGTCCAGCAGGCCCGGAACTGGGGCGCGGCCGGCATCCACCTCGACTTGGAAAACGTCCCGCCGGAAGACCGGGGGGCCCTCACCACCTTCGTCCAGGAGCTGGCCGCCCGCCTTCACCAGGAGGGCCTGGAGCTCTCCATGGCCCTGCCGGGCAAGACCGCGGACCGGCCGAGCCACGCCTGGTCCGGCGCCTTCGACTACCCGGCCCTGGCGCCCCACCTGGACTGGGTGGTGCTCATGACCTACGACCAGCACTCCCGCACGGGCTCCCCCGGCCCCATCGCGGCCGCGCCCTGGGTGGAGGCGGTGGTCCAGTACGCGTTGGCGTCAGGCTTCAGCCCCGAGCGGGTCCTCCTGGGTCTGGCCGGGTACGGGTACGACTGGCCCCGGGAGGGGACGGCCCGCTCCCTCACCCACCCCCAGGTGATGGCCCTCTTTGAGGAGCAGCGGCGCCTCACCCCTGGGCTCACCCTCCGCTGGGACGGGACGGCCAAGAGCCCCTACTTCCACTATGGCTCGGGCAACCAGGTCTGGTTCGAGAACCGGGAGAGCCACGGGGCCAAGCTCCAGATCGCGAGCCGGTACGGCCTGGCGGGCGTCGCCCTCTGGCGGCTGGGCCAGGAGGACCCGGACAGCTGGACCCTGCTGGCTGACGGGTAGCCCCCAGACGCCCGGTTGCCGCGGAAGCCCAGTGCCGTACAGGCCCTGTGCGGGCCCGGGCTTCACCCTTTCCGGGCCTGGACCATGCAGGGGCTCAGGCTTCCGGGAGCTCCTGGCCGGCCAGGCCCGCCTCGATCAGCCGGCCCACAGGGACCACATCCATCCCTTTGGCCCGGATCGCCTCCAGAATCGGGGGGAGGGCCTCCAGGGTGGGTTGGGTGGGGTGCATGAGGATGATGGCGCCCGGCGCCAGCCGGGGCACCACCCGCTCCACGATCCGGCTGGGGCTGGGCCGTTGCCAGTCGATGGTGTCGATGGTCCACATGACGGTCCAGTAGCCCAACTCGCTCGCCACCCGGGCGATGCGCCCGTCCACCTCCCCGTAGGGGGGGGCGAAGAGCCGAGGCTGCTCACCCACCAGGGCGAAGAGGAGTTCCTCGTTCCGCTGGATCATCTGGCGCAAGGCCTGGTCCGAGAGGGCCTTAGGGTGATCGTGGGTGAAGCCGTGGTTGCCCACCTCGTGGCCCTGGGCCGCCATGGCCCGGACCAGCTCCGGCGCCCGGTTGGCCCACCGGCCCGTGGGGAAGAAGGTGACCTGGATGCCCTCCCGCTCGAAGAGGGCCAGCATGGCCGGCAAGACCTCATCGCCCCAGTCCACGTTGACCGCGAAGGCGACCCAAGGCTTCTGGGTGGGGACCCGGTAGACGGGCGCCTCCCGGCGTAAGGCGTCGGCCGGGGCCAGCACCCGGAGGCTGCCGGGCGCCTGCGCCGCCCCGTACCAGGCGGCCGCCACCACCAGGAGGGCCGCCGCGAGGAGGACCCCGTCCACCAGCCGATCCAGGCGGATCACCCAGATGGGAACCCACCGCCCCCTCATGGGGTCCCCGCCTCCCCCGCATCTTTGGGACGGGCTGGGTCAGATCCCGCTGGAAGCGGCCGTTGGACCCCCGAGTGGCTGTCGATGGTGTAGTTCTGCCGGTGGATCAGCTCGCCCACGGGCACGATCCGGTAGCCCCGCCCCTGGATCTCGGGGATCAGCCGCTCCACCGCTTCGGGGGTGTGCTTGCCGGCATTGTGGAAGAGGACGATTTCCCCCGGCCCCAGGCCTTTCAAGACCCGCTCCACCATCGCGTCCGCGGAGAGGTCCTTCCAGTCCAGCGAGTCGATGGACCACTGGACGGTGTAGAGCCCCATCTCCTCAGCCACCTGGATCAGGCGATCGTTGTACTCCCCGAAGGGCGGCCGGAAGAGGGTGGGCTTGGTGCCGATCAGCCGCTGGATCAGCTGGCCGTTCCGCTCCAGGTCCTGGCGGATCTGGTACTCGCTCATGGAGGCCATGTGGCCGTGGGCGTAGCTGTGGTTGCCGATCTCGTGGCCGGCCTCCGCGATCTTGCGCACGTATTCGGGGTACTCCTCCACCCAGTTGCCGGCCAGGAAGAAGGTGGTCTTCACCCCGTAGCGGGCCAGGATCTCCAGCAGGCGGTCGGTGTTCTCCGTGCCCCAGGTGGCGTCGAAAGAGAAGGCGATCCAGGGCTCCTGCCGCTCCACCTTGTAGATGGGCACCCGGCGGGCCAGCAGGAGCCGGCTGGTGGCGGTCCAGACCGGCTCCGCCGTCCAGTGGACCAGGGTGGAGACGGCCACCACCAGGACCACCAGCCCCAAGAGAAGCCACCGCCCCCGCACGATGACCACCATGGGCCTCCCCCCCCGTCCGGCTCTCGCGTGGAACCTATTCGGGGGCTGGCGGCCCTAGAAGCGGGTGCCTCTACCGGGTGAAGACGTGGTTGCCGATCTGGCGCACCACGGGCCGGCTGGCCCAGAAGGAGGGGTTCCGGGTGAGGCGGGGGTTGTAGAAAAAGAGCGCGCCCATGCTGGGGTCGTGGCCCGCCAGGGCCAGGTCCACCGCCCGCTGGATGTTCTCCGGAATGGGCATGGTGGGATCGTAGGCCCGCTCGGCGACGGGCTGGAACTGCCCCCGCTGGAAGATGACCTCCCGGATGGTGTTGGGGAAGTCGGGGTGGCGCACCCGGTTGAGGACCACCGCGGCCACTGCCACCTGGCCCTCAAAGGGCTCGCCCCGGGCTTCCCAGTAGGTGATCCAGCCCAAGAGGTGCCGCTCGGCCGGGGTCGCCCGGTAGGCGCCCTGGGAGGGCCGTCCCACTTCGATGCGGACCGAGGCCTCACCGCCACCGCCGGTGACGGCCTGGAAGAGGATGAGGGCGAGCACCACCCACCACAGCTGGTCCAACTTCATCGGAACACGCCTCCATTCAGCCCTCACCCGATCCCTGCTCGGTGGCCAGGTGCCGCCGGACGGCCTGGGCCACCTGCCACCGGTCCCCCCGGAAGAAGGCCGCGGGAGGGAGGGAGTCCAGCACGAGGCGCCCGTACCGGCGCCGGGTCACCCGCCCGTCCAGGAGGACGACGGCCCCCCGGTCGTTCCGGTGGCGGATGAGGCGGCCGAATCCCTGCTTCAGGCGGAGGACCATCTCGGGCAGCTGGAAGGCCAGGAAAGGGTCCCGGCCCTCCTGGCGGAGCCGCTCCAGGCGGGCGGCCACCACCGGCTCGGTGGGCACCGCGAAGGGGAGGCGGGCGATCACCACCAGCTCCAGGGCTTGTCCGGGCAGGTCCACCCCCTCCCAGAAGCTGGCGGTAGCCAAGGCGACCGCCCCCGGCTCGGAGCGGAGCCGCTCCAGCAGCTGGGTCCGGGGAAGCTCCCCCTGCCGCATCACCGGCCGGTCGGCGGGGAGCCGTCCCTCCAACGCCTGCGCCACCGCCTCCAGCATCTGGTAGCTGGTGAAGAGGACCAGGGTGCCCCCCGTCACCGCCGGCACCACCAACTCCAGGCTCTCCGCGGCCGCTTCGGGGAAGGCGGGCCCGTCCGGCTCGGGCAGGTCCTCCACCACCGCCAGGAGGGCTTGGCGCCCGTAGTCGAAGGGCGAATCCAGGATGCTCTCCAGGAGCCGCCCGTCCTGACGGCACTCTTCCAAGCCCAACCGCTCCACCAGATACTGGAAGGCGCCGCCCACGGTGAGGGTGGCGGAGGTGGCCACCACCCCGCTCACCTGGTCGAAGAGGACCTGCTGGAGGATGGGCCCCACCTGCACGGGCGCGGAGCGAAGCTGCACACCGCCTCGAGAGCCTTCCACCCAGAAGACCTCCTGGGGCCCCTCGGCGCTGACGATGGCCTCCAGCTCCTCCGCCCGCCGGCGCAGGGCCAGGTCGACCCCCTCCAGCTCGGCCAGCACCGCCCGGCCCCGCTCCTCCCGACCCACGGCCGTCCCCTTCAGCTCCGCCCGCAGCCGGTCGAGCAAGTCCGCCAGACGGGTCCAGGCCAGGGCCGCCTCTCCGGCCAGCTGTTCAATGGCCTCGGGGAGGGTGCCTGGCGCCAGGATCCGGGGCCCCTCCGGGGGCGCCCACCGGCCCAGCCCGTCGAAGAAGGCCGCCGCCCGCTCCCCGGCCTGGCGCACCGCCGGCAGGACGTGCCAGTCCACCAGCTCCAGGAGGGCCGGGGCCTGCTCGTCGGCCTCGCCGGCGAGGGCCCGGGCGGCCACCAGGAGCCCGCCCTCCTTCCCCCGGCGCCGGTAGAGCCGGCGGAGGAGCCGCTCCACCCCCCGGCGGGTCAGCTGGCGGCCCAGGTGGTCCGTCGCCGTCTCCTCCAGGTGGTGGGCTTCATCCAGGATGACCACCCGGTAGGGGAGGAGGACCGCCCGGTCCGACCCCCAGCCCACCGCCTGCCGGACCACCGCGTCGGCCAGGAGCAGGTGGTGGTTGACCACCAGAAGCTGGGCCCCCTCCATCTGCCGCCGGGCCTGGAAAAAGAAGCAGCGCTGGAAGAAGGGGCAATCGGCCCGGAGGCACCCGTCGGGGTCGGCCGCCACCTCCTCCCACACCTCCGCGGAGGGCTCAAAGGGCAGGTCTGACCGGCTCCCCTCAGCCGTCTCATCGGCCCAGCGGGCCAGAGCCTCCAGCGCCTCCCGGATGCTCTCATCCCCTTCGCCGGGCAGGTGGCGGAGGCGCTCCAAACGCAAGAGGCAAAGGTAGTTGGCCCAGCCCTTCACCAGGGCGTAGCGGAAGGGAAAGGGGAGCACCTGGGCGAGAAAGGGCAGGTCCTGCCGGACCAGCTGCTCCTGGAGGGGGATGGTCTGGGTGGAGACGACCACCCGCTCCCCGGTGGCGTGGGCGTAGAAGAGGGCGGGCACCAGGTAGGCGAAGGACTTGCCTGTCCCCGTCCCCGCCTCGATGAGGGCGACGGCGGCCGGGGGCTCCGCCGCCCCGTCGAGCACGGCGGCCACTTGGGCGGCCATGCGGGCCTGCTCGGGGCGCCACTCGTAGTGGGGGAGGGCGCGGGCCAGGGGGCCATTGGCCCGGAAAAACCCTTCAACCTCCCGTACCCACCCCACCGGCCGCCCTCCTCGGTTCTCCTCCCCCGTTCAATTCGCCGTACTGCCTCCCTCCCCTCTTGGCTCGGGCTCCAGCCGGCCCAGATGATCCAACCAGTTGAGGAAGGAGCTCCCAGCGATCCGGCGGGAGAGGGACCGGTGCTCCGCCTCCAGGTGGAGCCAGGCCAGCCCGACCAGGGCGCCGAGGATCCCGGCGGGCGGCAGGGCGGCCACCAGACTCCAGCCGGCCAGGGCCCCCAGGGCGTTGGCCCCCGCATCCCCCAGAACCCCCTCCTCCCTCAGATCCCACCCCATCAGGGCCAGAGCTGCGGCCAGGCCGGGGAGGGCCGGCAGGCTCGCCCCTCCATCGGCCAGGAAGGCGACGCCCAACAGGACCAGGCTCCCCTTGAAGGCCCGGCCGGGCCGCAGGTCCAGGAGGTTGACGGTGTTCACCGTGAGGGCGACGAGGGTGGCGCCCGCGAGCCACCCCCACCCCTGGGGCAGCCCCTTGGGCGGGGCCGCGAGCCCCACCAGCAGAGCGCCGCTCCCCAGGAGGAGAAGCTTCAGGGCCCCGGTGGTCAGCTCTCCCTGGAGGAGCGCGCCGCCATGGCCCCGCAGGCCCCGGCGGCTCCCGTCGCCCAGGAGATCATCCACCCAGCCCACCAGACCCGCCCAGAAAAGCCATGCGGCGAGGACGGCCAGCCTCCCCGGCTCACCCAGCCCCGCCTCCCCCACCCCGCGGGCTGCCCTGGCGGCGGCCGCCGCTAGGGCGGCCCCCGCGGCCACCCCGCCGCCGGCGGCCAGAATCCAGGCCAGACCCAACCCCCACGGCACCCAGGCGCCCCGGTAGTTGGTCACCCCGATGTGGCGCCGCCGGCACCAGAGGAGGAGGGGGCGGGCCAGGACCCGGGCCAACACCCACGCGCCCCCGGCCAGAACGATCCAGAGTCCCCACCCGAGCCCGCCCGCTCCCAGGCTCAGCGCCCTCCCCTCCAGCGGCGGGCCAGGGCCCGGGTGATGGCCATCCACTGGCGGCCCCGGTGGAGGAAGCCAGCCAGGTCCCGGCCCGTCACCCGGTGGTGGAGGGGGATGGGAAGCTCCACCACCCGGCCCCCCGCCCGCAGGCAGTCGATGGTCATGCCCACCTCCGCCCCGAACCCCTCCTCCAGGGGGCCGATGGCCTCGAGCACCGCCCGCCGGATGGCCCGCTGGCCCGAGAGGGGCGCCTGAGCGCGAAAGCCGGTCAGCTTCTGGATGCCCCAGCGGGCCGTCCGGGTGGCCAGCCCCAAGCCCCCGCCCCCCGCCCGGAAGGCGGCGATGGCCAGGTCCGCCTCCCCCGCCAGGACCGTCTCCACCAGAGGCCAGAGCCGCTCCGCGGTGGACCCCAGGTCCGCGTCGGCGAAGAGGATCACCTCCGCGTCCGTCGCCTGCCATCCCGCTTCCATGGCCGCCCCCTTCCCCCGGTGCTCGGCGAAGACGATGACCCGGGCCCGGGCGGCTCGGGCCACATGGCCCGTCCCATCGTGGGACGCGTCGTCCACCACCACCATCTCATCCAAGGGCAGGCGGGCCAGCGCGGCCAGGGTGGCGCTGATCCGGGCACTCTCGTTCCGGGCGGGGATGACCGCGGCCACCCGGGGGCGGCTGGGGGCCGGGCCGGATGCCGCCCTCACCGGAGTTGGGGCCCCTCCGGGGACCAGCCGAAGCGGCCCGGAAGCTGGGCAATCAAGCCCACGAGGACGAGGGCCAGGCCCGCGGGATGCTCGGTGGGCCCGACGGCCGCCCACCCGTCGGGCAAGGTGAGCTCCCGGTCGGGGAACCGGTCGGGAAGGAGAAGGAGCCGGTAGGCGGCCTCGGGGACCCGGGGGGGCAGAAGCTCACCGGCCAGGGCTTCCGCGGCGAGGCCCGGCCGGGCCAGGACCACCACCGCCTGGACGGGCTCCTCCACCCGGCCCCCCTCCCCCACGGCCATCACCTCGGCCCCGGCCCAGCGGAGGAGATCGGCCAGCTCCTGGGGCGGCCGGCCGCCCGGGGCGAAGAGAGCCACCCGCTGGTGGGCCAACCGGCCTTCGGCCAGGAGGGGCAGACCCCGCTCCACCAGGGCCCGCCAGTGCTCCATCTCCCGCACCAACTCCCGCTGGCGGGCCAAGAGGGCCTGTTCCGCCCGCCGGCTGGCGGTCAACTCCTGCTCGATCCGATCCAGGGCCGCCTGCTGGCGCTGGGTCCAGCCCTCATCGGCCCCCAAGCCCAGCCCGATCACCATCCCCAAGGCCAGCGCCAGGAAGATGGCTCCCAGCGAGGCCAGGTGGGTCCGCCACTCCACCACGGCGACCGTCCCCCATCCTCACCATCCCGCCCACAGGCGGAGCTGGAGCCAGACCAGCCGGGCCGCCTCCCGCACCGGGGGCGCGAGGAGGGCCACCACCCCCAGGGGGAGGAGGCTCGCGGCCAGAAGCCCCACCCAGTAAGATGCCCGGGGCCGGGACCGGTAAAGCCGGCTCACCCCCCGGGCGTCCACCAGGATGGGCCCCACCTTGGTCCGGACCAGCAGGGTGCTGGCCATACCGCTCCGGCCCTTCTCCAGGAAGTCGATCAGGTTGGAGTGGGAGCCCACGACGACGATCAGCTCCGCCCCTTCCTGATACGCCAGCAGCATGGCCAGATCTTCGCTGGTGCCCACCATGGGGACCACGTGGGCCGTCCGGCCCGCGGCCAGCACCCGCTCCAGCCCGGGGGCCCGGCCGTCGGCATAGGCGTGGACCACCAGCTCCGCGCCGCAGCGGAGGGCCCGATCGGAGATGGAGTCGAAGTCGCCCACGATGAGATCGGGCGTGATCCCCTCCTCCAGGAGCGCGTCGGCCCCGCCGTCGACGGCCACCGTCACCGGGCGGACCTCCCCCAGGTAGGGGCGGATGGCCCGGAGGTCCTCCCGGAAGCCGCTTCCCCGGACCACCACCAGCACGTGGCGCCCTTTCAGGCGGGTCCGCAAGGGCGGGTGGGCCAGCGGCCGGAGGACCTGATCCCGCTCCCGGAGGGCATACTGTAAGGTATTTTCAATAAATTTGTGCAACTCTTCGTCCAAGCGGGCCTGCCCCTCATGCCACCGGGCCTCCAAAGCCTCCCGGGTGACGGGGACCCCTTGGAGCTGCCAGCCGGGCCCCAAGACGGTGGCCCCCTCCACCCGGATGGCATCCCCCTCCCGGAGGTGGGCCAGGAGCCCCGGGATCTGCTCCACCATGGGGATCCCCGCCTCCCAGAGGAGCCAGGGGCCTTGCGCGGGGAAGCGCCCGGTGAGGAAGGGGCTGGCGTTCAGCACCGCCGCGGGCCGGCGCTCCACCAGGCTCTCCGCGGCCAGGCGGTCCATGTCGGGGTGGTCCACCGCGGCGATCTCCCCCGGCTGGAGCCGCTCCACCAGCCGCTTGGTCACCGGGTCGGCCCGGGCCACCCCCTCCACCCCGGTCCGCAGCGGGCCGCCTCCCCGGGATGGCATCAGGCGCCCAGCCCCCGGCGGCGCCGGCTGGCCAAAGCCAGCTCGTCGGCCATGCGGGCGATGAAGGTGGAGTTGGTTGGCTTCCCCGTCCGGCTGTCGACGCCATAGGTGAAGAGGGCGTTCAGCCGGGGCAGGTTGCCCCGGGTCCAGGTGGCTTCGATGGCATGGCGGATGGCCCGCTCCACCTTGCCCGGCGTGCTGCCGAAGCGCCGCGCGACGGCCGGGTAGAGCCCCTTGGTGATCCGGGAGAGGAGCTCAGGCCGCTCGTTCACCAGGAGGATCGCCTCCCGCAGGTAGGCGTAGCCCTTGTAGTGGGCGGGCACGCCCAGCTCGTTCATCATGCGGGCCACCTCCTCTTCCAGGCGGGGATCCCGCAGGGACCTGGGCGGGTCGGTGGGGGCGTGGACCACCTCCCGCACCCGCTGGAGGAGGACGGCCATCTCCAAAGGTTTCATGCAGTAGTAGCGAGCGCCCAGGGTCATGGCCCGCACGATCAGCTCCTCCTGGCCGAAAGCGCTCACCACCAACACCCGCACCCGGTGGGCCGGCGGATTCTTCCGGAGGGCCTCCAGAACACCGAAACCGTCCAGATGGGGCATCACCAGGTCGAGGATCAAGACGTCGGGGAGCCACTCTGGGATCCGCGTCAGGGCGGTCCGCCCGTCGCCGACGGCCCCCACCCACTCCATGCCCGGCTCCCGGTCCACGGCCTGGTGGAGCAGGCGGATGAACTGAGGGTTGTCGTCGGCCACCATCACCCGGATCGCCACCGCAGGGCCTCCCTTCCCCTGGGACCTCTCAGGTCGCCATGTTCGGACGATCCCCGGCCAAGTTCGCCCTCACGCCACCCTCTTCCTCTCCTGGGCTTCCCGGGCCTGGGGCTCCCCCTCGGCCCAGGGGAGGGCCTGATCCAGGCCCGTCTCATAGACCATCCACTCGGCCAGAATCCCGAAGCCCCGCCGGGGCTGGTTGACAAAGACGTGGGTGACCGCCCCCACCAGGCGATCGTTCTGGATGATGGGGCTCCCCGACATGCCCTGGATGATCCCGTCGGTCCGGGCCAGGAGCCGGGGGTCGGTGATCTCCAATACCAGGCCCCGATCGCTGGGCGCCCGCTGGCTTCTCACCTCCAGGATCTCCACCTCGAAGGCCTGGACCGACTGGCCCTCCAAGACGGTCAGCATCTGCGCGGGACCCGGCCGCACCTCGTGGGCCAACGCGACGGGGATGGGGTGGTCAAAGAGCCCGTGGGGCGGCTCCCGGAGGAGCCGGCCGTAAATGCCGAAGGGGGTGTTCTTCTCGATGATCCCCAGGGGACCGCTGCCGTCCAGCACCCCCACCTTCTCGCCCGGGTCGCCGCTCAGGCTCCGGCGAAGCCCCTCCACGGGCGCCAGGACGATCCGCCCCTGGTGGAGGGTGACGGGCCGGTTGCGGGAGTCGGTCACCTGGTGGCCCAGGGCGGCGAAGACCTGCTCGCCCGGGTGGTAGAAGGTGAGGGTGCCCACCCCCGCGGTCGTCTCACGCAGGAGGATGCCGAGGAGGAACCGTTCCTGGCCCCCCTCCTCCACCCGCAGGGGCCGGACCCGCACCGAGAGCCGCTCGGAGCCCCGCTCCACCTCCAGCCGCACGGGCCGGCCCTGGCGCCCCGCCAGCTGGGTCCACCGCTCCACGTCCGCCGGGCGCTGGACGGGGTGGCCGTCGATGCTCAGGAGCCGGTCGCCCGCCCGCACCCCCGCCTCGGCGGCGGGGCTCCGGACGGACCCCTCCCCCGGCCGGGCGGGCAGGTCCACCGTCCGCTCGATGACGAGCCCGTCCATGGCGGCCAGAACGCCGATGGACTGGCCTCCGGGGACCACCTGCACCCGCGGAACCACCGAGACCTCCATGGTCCCCAGGGGAAGCCAGCCCAGGAGACGGAGCTCCAGCCGGCCATGACCCAACGCGTCACTCTGGAGCCGAAGGCCGCTGGCCGTGGAGGCCAGCCAGCCCCGGGCCTCAGGATCGACCCAACGGTAGAAGAAGCCCTCCCGGAGCAGGTAGGCTTGACCAGGAAAGAGCCGCAGGTGCGGCGGCGCCATGGCCAGACGGAGGAGACCAGGAAGGGTGAGGAGCAGGAGCACCACCAGGGCCACAGACAGGCTCCGCCCCAGCCGACGGAACGCCACGGGGATCCCCCTCGCGGGCGGCCTCCCAGCTTGCGCAGGTGCGGGAACACCCGCTAGCCTCTCCCCGCGGTGGGCTCAACCTGCTGGCGACTCGCTGGCGCTCTTGGTTGCCTGGGCCTCTGCCAGCATCTGGCGGGCGTGGGCCCGGGCCGCCTCTCCGGGCGCGCTGCCCAGCATCCGGACCAGCTCGTCCACCCGGGCGTCGCCCTCCAGCCGCTCCACCCGGACCCGGGTCCGCTCGCCTTCCACGGCTTTGGCGACCCGGTAATGGATTTGGGCCCGGGCGGCGATCTGGGGCAGGTGGGTGACGCAAAGGACCTGCCGGCTCTCGGCCAGCTCTTGGAGCCGCTGGCCCACGGCGAGGGCGGTCCGGCCGCCGATGCCCGCGTCGGCCTCGTCGAAGATGAGGGTGGGGGTCTGGTCGGCTTCGGCCAGGGCGGTCTTCAGCCCCAGGAGGATCCGCGACAGCTCGCCGCCCGAGGCAATCCGGTGCAGGGGCCGCATCCCCTCGCCGGGGTTGGGCTCGATGAGGAAGAGGGCCCGCTCCAAGCCGTGGGGGAAGGCCCGGACCCGCTGGCCTTCCACCTCCACCCCGTCCGCCGCCTCCTCCCGGGTGAGCTCCACGTGGAAGCGGCACCGCTCCATGGCCAGCTGGCTCAGCTCGGCCATGATCTGCTCCTCCAACCGCCGGGCCGCCTCCCGGCGCCGCTCGCCCAGCTCCTGGCCCCGCCGGGCCACCTCCTGGGCCCGCTCCTCCACCTCCGCCGCCAGCTCCACCAGGCTGCTCTCGAAGTTCTGCAGCTGCTCCAGGCGCTCTCGCGCCTGGGCGGCGTAGGCCAGGATCTCCCGAGTGCCGTCGCCGTACTTGCGGCTCAGGGTGCGGATGAGGTGGAGGCGGCTCTCCACCTGGTTGAGCCGCTCAGGGTCGGCCCGCAGGGTCTCCAGGTAGGCCCGGAGGGCGTGGGCCGCCTCGCTCGCCTGGGCCGCCGCCGACTCCACCAGAGCCAGGGGCTCCTTCAGGGTGGCGTCCATCTGGCTGGCCTGGGTCAGCTCCCGGGCTGCGAGGGCCAGCTGGTCCGAAGCGGCGGCCTGCTCGCCCCCCGCGTAGAGGAGGCTGTAAGCGGTGGCCACCGCCTCCCGGAGCTGCTCCGCATGGGCCAGGCGACGCCGTTCCTCCTCCAGCTCCTCTTCCTCCCCCGCCTGCAGCCCGGCCGCCTCAATCTCCTCGAGCTGGAAGGCGAGCATCTCCATCTCCCGCACCCGGTCCCGCTCCGACTGGCGGAGGCGCTCCAAGCGCTCCGTGGTCTCCAGCCAGGCCTGGTAGGCCGCCTCATACGCTCGCCGGGCGGCCAGGAGCTGCGGGCCGCCGAACTGGTCCAGAAGCTCCAGCTGGCGGGCGGGGCTGGCCAGGGAGTGCTGGCTGTTCTGGGTTTGGAGCTCCACCAGGAGGGGGGCCACCCGTTGGAGGGAGGCCAGGGGGACCAGGTGGCCGTTGATCCGGCAGCGGTTGCTGGAGCGGCGGCTCAGGTCCCGCCGGATGACCAGCAGGTCCTCATCCTCCAAGAGCCCTTCCTCGGCCAGGAGGGCCCGCACGTGGGGCAGGTCCGAGAGGTCGAAGGCCGCCTCCAGGACCGCCTCGTCAGCCCCCTCCCGGATCAGGTCGGCCTGGGCCCGCTCGCCCAGAAGGAGGGTGATGCTGTCGATGAGGATGGACTTGCCCGCCCCCGTCTCACCGGTCAGGGCGCTCAAGCCCCGCTCGAAGGTCAGGTCAAGCCGCTCGATGAGGGCGACGTTCCGCAGGTGGAGTTCCAGGAGCACGCCACCGCCCCTCCTTTGCTCAGTGGACCATAACGGGGAGCCAGGGCCAGGGGCTAGCCGGTCCGGAGGGCTTCCAGCTTCTCCAGCAGGGCCGCCGCCTGAGACCAGGGAGCCGGCCGCCCGTCCGGGGAGGAGGCGGGTTCCGATGAGGTTGGACGTTCGGCGGCCACCAGGAGGACGGTGTCGTCGCCGGCGATGCTCCCCAGAAGCTCGGGCCACTCCAGGGCGTCGAGGGCGGCCGCCACGCTCTGGGCCGCGCCGGCGGTGGTTTTGACCAGCACCAGGTTGCCGCTCACATGGGTGGAGAGGACAAACTCGCGGAAGGCCAGCCGGGCCCGCTCCACCCGATCGGCGGACGGCTCCTGGCGGGCAAAGACGTACCGGTAGCCGCCGCCCGGCACCGGCTCCTTCACCAGGCCCAGCTCCTTGATGTCCCGGGAGATGGTCGCCTGGGTGACCTCGATGCCCTGCTGCCGGAGGAGCTCAGCCAGCTCCTCCTGGGTGCGGACGTCCCGTTCGCGGACAATCTGGAGGATCGCTGCCTGGCGCCTCCGTTTCACACCGTCCCACCTCCGCCAGGTACGAATTACAGTTCGGGGCGGAGGCGGCCCCCTCCTTCAGCCGGAGGCTGGACCGCCGCCCGGATCAGGGCCTCATCGGGCGGGGGGCAGGCTGAGCCGGCCGCCGGCCGCAGCCAGAGGAAGAACTCCCGATTCCCCGCCGGTCCCAGAAGGGGCGACGGGGTGAGCCCGTGGACGGCCAGACCCACCGTCCGGGCCGCCTCCCACACCTTCTCGATCACCTGGCGGTGGACCTGGGGGGAGCGGACCACGCCCCCCTTTCCCACCGCCTCCCGCCCCGCCTCAAACTGGGGTTTGACCAGGATGACCAGGTGGCCCTCAGGGCTCAGGAAGGTGAGGAGCCGGTCGAGGAAGAGGGTGACGGAGATGAAGGAGACATCCACCGTCACCAGGTCGACGGCCTCGGGGATGGCCTCCCGCTCCAGGTGGCGGATGTTGGTCCGCTCCAGCACCACCACCCGGGAATCCTGCCGGAGCTTCCAGGCCAGCTGGCCGTAGCCCACGTCCACCGCGTACACCCGGCGGGCCCCCCGCTGGAGGAGGCAGTCGGTGAACCCGCCGGTGGAGGCCCCCACGTCGAGGCAGGTCAGCCCGTCCACCCCGATGCCGAAGACCTCCAGGGCATGGTCCAGCTTTTCGCCGCCCCGGCTGACAAACCGGGGCGGCCGACCCGCCCAGACCAGCTGGGCCCCGTCGGGAACCCGGTAGCCGGGCACGCTCACCGTCCGCCCATCAACCTGGATCTCCCCGGCCAGGATCGCCCTCCGAGCCTGCTCCCGGGAGGGAAAGAGGCCCGCCTCCACCAGGCGGAGATCCAGCCGCTGCCCGCCCTTCACGAGGGGGTCTGCCCGGCCTCCCGCCGCCAGGCCGGAGGGCTGACCACCTTGACCAGTTGCCGGGCCGCCGCGGCGATCCCCTCCGCCGACAGCCCCTGCTGCTCCCGGAGGCGCTCCTGGGTGCCGTGCTCCACGAAGCGGTCGGCCACCCCCAGGCGGGCCACCCGGGCGGGCACCTGGTGATCGGCCAGGAGCTCCAGCACCGCGCTCCCCAGGCCGCCCATGCGGACCCCATCCTCCACGGTGACCACCCGCCCCGTCCGGCGGGCCAGGGCCAGGATCTGCTCCTCATCCAAGGGCTTGACGAACCGCACGTTGAGAACGGCCGCCTGCACCCCTTCGGCCGCCAGGGCCTCGGCCGCCTCCAGGGCCGGCCAAACCAGAGGCCCCAGGGCGAGGATGGCCACGTCCGCCCCCGGCCGGAGCAGCTCCGCCTTGCCCACGGGCAGCGGCTCGGCCACCCGTTCCAGATCGAGCACCCTCCCCTGGGGCAGGGGGCAGCTCCCCTTGGGGTAGCGGATAGCGGCGGGGCCCTCGAGCTGGAGGGCGGTGGCCAGCATGGCCTGGAGCTCCGGGCCGTCCTTGGGGGCCATCACCGTCAGGTTGGGGATGCAGCGCAGGAAGGCCACATCGAAGACGCCGTGGTGGGTCGGCCCGTCCTCCCCCACCAGGCCCGCCCGGTCCAGGGCGAAGGTGACGGGCAGGTTTTGGATGCAGACGTCGTGGATCACCTGATCGTACGCCCGCTGGAGGAAGGTGGAGTAGATGGCCACCACCGGCCGGAGGCCCGCGGTGCTCATGCCGGCGGCCATGGTGACCGCGTGCTGCTCCGCGATGCCCACGTCAAAGAACCGGTCGGGGAAGGCCTTCTGGAACGCGCTCAAGCCCGTGCCGTCGGGCATGGCGGCGGTGATGGCCACCACCCGGGGGTCCCGCCGGGCGAGGGCAACCAGGCTGGAAGCGAAGACCTTGGAGAAGGAGGGGGGTTTGGGCCGCTCGACGGTGGCCGCCGGCTCCACCTTCTCCGCCTTCCAGTAGGGGGTGAAGGGCCCCAGGCCGTGGTAGGCCGCGGGGTTCTCCTCCGCCGGGCGGTAGCCCTTCCCCTTCTGGGTGACCACGTGGATGAGCACGGGGCCCCCGTGGGCGATGGCATCCCGCAGGGTGGTCTGGAGGGTGGCGATGTCGTGGCCGTCCAGGGGCCCGTAGTAGCTGAAGCCCAGCTCCTCGAAGAGGGTCCCGGGCAAGAGGAGGTGCTTCAGGCTCTCCTTCATGCGCCCACCCATGCGGAGCATGGTCTCGCCCACGGCGGGGATCTGGGCCAGCAGCCGCTCCACGTCCTCCTTGGCCCGGCGGGTGGTGGGCGCCAGCCGCAAGCGGGTGAGGTAGCGGGCGATGGCCCCCACGTTGGGCGCGATGGACATCTCGTTGTCGTTCAGGACCACCACCAGGTCGGTCCCCAGGGTCCCGGCGTTGTTGAGGGCTTCGTACGCCATGCCGCCCGTGAGGGCCCCATCCCCCACCACGGCCACCACCGCGTAGGTCTCCCCCAGGGCGTCCCGGGCCAGGGCCATCCCCAGCGCGGCGGAGACGGCGGTGCTGGCGTGCCCCGCCCCGAAGGGATCGTGGGGGCTCTCACTCCGCCGGGTGAAGCCGCTCAGGCCCCCCTCCTGCCGGAGGGTGCGGAAGCGCTCCCGGCGGCCCGTCACCAGCTTGTGCACGTAGGCCTGGTGGCCCACATCCCAGACGATCCGGTCCCGGGGGCTCTCCAGGACGGTGTGGAGGGCCAAGGTGAGCTCCACCACGCCCAGGTTGGGGCCCAGGTGGCCTCCCGTCTGGGAGACGGTCTCCACCAGCTCCTCCCGAATCTCCGCCGCCAGCTGGTACAACTGGCTCAAGGACAGCTTCTTCAAGTCCGCCGGTCCGTCGATGGTCTCCAAGATGCGGCCCACGCGTCTCCCTCACTTTCTGCCTTGCCGGCTTTGACGCGTCACCCTCTTCTTCCTACCGTTCCTCCGCGATGAGGAGGCCACACGCTGGGAGCCCCGGCTCCAGCCCGTCAGCCGGCGGCTGAACCGGATCAGGCGCCCGGCCAGGAGGAGAATCCGCTCCCAGCGCCTGAGGGCGAACTCTTTCTCCGCCGCCTTGCCACCGATGGTGAGGGCGGCCACCAGGGCCACCAGGAGCGGGGTGAGGGGCAGCCGGGCGAGCTCTGGGTACCGCTGGGCCACCCCGTAGACGATGGTGGTGGCGATGGCGCCCGAGAGGGTCCCGGCCACATCGCCCACCACGTCCTGGGAGAAGGAAGAGACCTTGGCGGCGTTCCGGACGAGGCTGATGGCCTCCGCCGCGCCGGGCACCCGATCGGCGGCCATGGCGTGCAGGGGCGCCTCCCGGGAGGCGGACGCGGCCACCCCGAGCATGTCGAAGAGCACGCCCAGGGCGATCACCACCAGGAGGAGGACCACAGCCAAGGTCAGGTCGACCCGCTGCAGAACCTCATCGCTGACCGAGCTGAGAACCAAAGAGAGGAAGAAGGCACCCGCTCCAACGGTTAAGAAGCGGCGTAAGGCAGGAGGCAAGTGATCACCGACCCGAACAGACGTCATAAAAAAAGCTCGACGGGTGGCAGCACGCCGAGTAAACATTGTGGCTTAGGTCCAGCAGGTTTTCCCAACGGTCCTCCGCAGCGTCGCCGCCACGGCGGTTTCCCCTTTGCGACCGCTCTGCCGTGTCGCCACCAGCAGGGCTGGATTACCACTTAGTCCACACCGCAATCCTCGGCGTGCCTCCGAACGGAACAGCCTAGAGGTTTTCCCCGACGGTTCCGGAACATCCTAGCCTCTCTTGCAAGTGGAGTTTCAAGCGGCACCGGTCGGGCCTCCTTGGCCTTCGGAGACCCGCCTGAACCCGCTCTCCCTCTCCACCCGCTCAAGGCAGGCTACACTGCACCCAGCACTCGGTGCCTCCCGGCCCCTCGTACCGACGATGCAGGTTCATCTCCCAAGCCGTAGTTCCCCATCTGCACAGGCTTCCGGTTCCCCACGATCTTGGGTCTCCGCGGAGCCAGGGTCAGGACCTGCATGCCCTTGCAGGCTGCCCCGCCTCCTTAACCCCCAGCCGCAACCCCGGACTGGGCGTCCAAGGCCACCACCAGGGACTTCATCGATGTGCCCTTTGACGGATTTTTAGGCCCGTCTTCAGATGCTCCGTGCCCGACTAGGATACTGCGCCACCCGTCGATGCACATTTCAATCCTAGAGTATTCTAGCATCTTGCCGACGGGCGGGTCAATGGCGCCCCCGAGGGCGGTTCTGCCAGGAGCCCGAGCCCCCGTCAGCGGACCCGGTGGATCACCCGCTCGGCCAGCCCCCGCAAGACCGCCGCGTCCAGCCCTTCCAGAAGGGTGAGGGCCTGGTCCAGCCGGTCCCGGGCCATCTGCCGGGCCGCCTCCACCCCGTAGAGGCGCGGATAGGTCAGCTTCTGCTGGGCCGCATCGGCCTGGACCGCCTTGCCCAGGAGCGCGGGGTCCCCCACCACGTCCAGCAGGTCGTCGACGATCTGGAAGACATGGCCCAGCTCCTGGCCGAACCGGCCCAAGGCCTCCACCTGCTCTTCGGTGCCGCCCCCGATCCGGGCGCCCAAGCGGAAGCACGCCCCGAAGAGGGCGCCCGTCTTGCCGTCGTGGATGGCCTGGAGCAGGCTCTCGCTGGGCTCCAGCTCCTCGGCGCGGATGTCCGCCTCCTGGCCGCCCACCAACCCCTGGCTGCCCGCGGCGACGGCCAGGTCCCGCACGCACGCCAGACTCACCGCCTCCGAGACCCCCGCCAGGGCCGGGAGGCGGCCCAGGAGCTCAAAAGCGAAGGTGAGGAGGGCATCCCCCACCAGGATGGCCGTCGCCTCACCGAAAGCCTTGTGGACGCTGGGCTGCCCCCGCCGCTGGTCGGCGTTGTCCATGGCCGGCAGGTCGTCGTGGACCAGGGAGTAGGCGTGGAGCACCTCCACCGCGGCCGCGGCCGGCAGGGCCTGGGCAGGCTCGCCCCCCACCGCGGCCGCGGCGGCCAAGACCGCCAGGGCCCGCAGCCGCTTGCCGCCGCCCAGGACCGCGTAGCGCATGCCCTCCTCCACCTGGCCCACCTGCCCCTGGCCCTGGGGCAGGAGCGCCTCCAGGGTCGCCTCTACCTGGGGCCGCCAGGTCGCCTCAAACTGCGCGAACGCTTCCACCGCCGTCACATGCCCGCCTCCGTTCCGCCCGGCCCCAGATCGAAGGGCTCGGCCGTCACCACCCCGTCCTGCTCCACCAACTGCTCCAGCCGGGCCTGGGCTCGATCGAGCCGGGCTTGGCAGATTCGGCTCATCCGGATCCCTTCTTCCAACAGCCGCAGGGATTCCTCCAAAGTGGCCTCACCGCCTTCCAGGGCGGCCACCGCCGCCTCCAGGCGCCGGTAGGCTTCCTCGAAGGAGAGCTCCTCCTCGGGAGTGGCCTCGGTGGTCTGCCGATCGGGCTCCTCCCCTGTCGCCTGAGCCGCCATCCTCTCGCCTCCTCACCCCTGGGCAGGCGGGCTCTGTGCTGCCCGCCCCCGGTCTCCAGCCCCGTCGGGCCGTGCCTGCTGGCCCACCACCCGGCAGGCCAAATCCCCATCCCTCACCCGGACCTGGATCAGGCTCCCCACGGGGGCCTGGGCCACCTGGCGGATCACCGTGCCGTCGGGCTGGGTGGCGATGGCGTACCCCCGGGCCAGAATGGCCAAGGGCGACAGGCTCTCCAGCCGGGCCGCCAGGTGGGCCAGAGCCATGGCCCGTTCCCGGAGGGCCCGCCGGAAGGCCGCCTCCAGCCGCTCCGTCGCCTCATCCACCCGTTGGCTGGCCTCCGCCAGCGGCCGCAAGGGCTGGCTGAGGGCCCAGGAGCGGGCCAGCCGTTCCACCCGCTCCCGCCGGCTGCGGAGCTGCTCCACCGCCCGCCGGACCAAGCGCGCCCGGAGGAGCTCCACCCGGTGGAGGAGCTCCACCGCCTCAGGCGCCACCAGCTCCGCGGCCGCGGAAGGGGTGGCGGCCCGCACGTCCGCGGCGAAATCACAAAGGGTGACGTCGGTCTCGTGGCCGACCGCGGAGACGATGGGCACGGGGCAGCGGGCGACGGCCCGGACCACCCGCTCATCGTTGAAGGCCCACAAGTCCTCCAGGGAGCCGCCTCCCCGGCCGATGATCACCACATCCACCCCACCGAAGGCGATGAGCCGGTCGAGGGCGGCCACCAGGCTCTCGGGCGCCTGCTCCCCCTGGACCAGGGCGGGGCTGAGGAGGATGCGGACGCCCGGCAGGCGCCGCCGGAGGACCGTCACCATATCCCGCAGGGCGGCCCCCACCGGCGAGGTGACCAAGCCCACCGTGCGGGGCAGGGCGGGCAGCGGCCGTTTCCGGGCCGGGTCGAAGAGCCCCTCCCGCTCCAGCTGCTCTTTGAGCCGCTGGTACTCGGCGTAGAGCTGGCCCTCTCCCGCGGGCACCAGCGCCTCCGCGTAGAGCTGGTACTGGCCCCCCCGCTCGTAGACGCCGATGGACCCCAGGGCCAGCACATCCTGCCCATCCCGGGGCTGGAAGGTGAGCCGCCGGGCCTGGCTGCGGAACATGACGCCGCGGAGGGCGGCTTCGCTGTCTTTCAGGGTAAAGTAGAGGTGGCCCGAGGTGTGGAGCGTCACGTTGGAGAGCTCGCCCCGCACGGTCACCCGGCGCAAGGCCGGCTCACTCTCCAGGAGGATCTTCACCGTCCGGGTCAGCTGGGTGACCGTCCAGTACTGGCCTGTCCAGGCCGCGAGCCGGCCTGGGCCCGCGCCCTCCACGGAACCGCCTCCTTCCCCGTGCTTATGAAGGCTGGGAGGTGAAGGAGCCCTGGCCCTCCAGGTGCCGGGCGATCTGGCCCAGAATGCCGTTGACGAAGCGGGAGGAGTCCTTGTCGCCGTACTTCTTCGCCAGCTCCACCGCCTCGTTGATGGAGACGCTGCGGGGGATGTCGGGCCGGTGGAGGAGCTCAAAGACCGAGAGCCTGAGGATGTTCCGGTCGACGGTGGCCATCCGCTCCAGCCGCCACTCGGGCGAGAAGCTCTGGATGAGCTCATCGATCTCCTGGCGATGCTTCAAGACGCCCCCAACCAGCTCCCGCACGAAGCGGGCCCCGGCCTCCTCCAAGCCCACCAACTCCACGGCGTGCTGGACGGCCAGATCGGGCCGCGTGTGGCCCAAATCGATGCCGAAAAGGGCCTTCAGGGCCGCCTCCCGTGCTCGCCGACGCTCCAACCCCTGCTCCCCCGTTTCTCCCTCTCATCGGGCCGCCCCGCGCTCGGGGCGGTGCTCCTCCCGTCGTTCTCCGGCTCAGGTCCCTAGGGGTGGTCGCCCCACCAGAACCGGCGGATCACCCGCCGCACGCTGCCCCGGCGGTCCCGCTCAGCGCCCACCAGGTAGCCTAACACGCCGAAGGCCAGGATGACGAGGGTCCTCCAGAACCCATAGGTTACCAAGAGCCAGGCCAGAGCCAGGCCGGCCAGGGTTCCCACCACCCGCCCCCGGTAAGGGAGCAGAAGCTCGAGCAGCCGGATGAGCGGTCCCTCCATGAGCCGCCCTCCCTACTCGGTCCGGGGCCCGTCCCGGACCACCTGCTGGATGGCGACCCGGACCGCGGTCACATGGACGCCGAGCAGGCCCTTCACCTGGCTCTCCACCTGGCGCTGCACCGCCTCGCCCAGCTCGGGGATCGGCTGGTCGGGCAGGACCGTCAGGGCCAGGCGGACCTCCACCCCCGACTCCTTGGGCGTGATCCGGGCGCCCACGTCCTTCACCCCCGGCACCCCCCGGGCGGTCCGGACCACCAGGTCCTGCACCGCGTCCAGGGAGACGGCCACCTCACCCCACTCGGTCTCCGTCACCGCCGTGGCCCGGGGCCCGCCCGGCCGGGGCAGGACCAGCCACGCGACCAGGCCTCCCAGGAAGACCAGCAAGCCGCCCAGCCCTCCCGCCAGCCAGGGATGCCCCGCGCCCAGGGCCACCCAGCGGGCCAGGGTGACCGACGGATCCCAGCCGCCCGCCACGGCGAAGAGGGCAGCCGCCAAAGCCAAGCAGAGGAGCGTGAAGAGAAGAACGATCCCTCGTACCGCGGCCGACACCGCGCTCACCTCACCCGGGGCGGCTCCTCCTCCGGCTCCTCATCCGGGGCCTGGAAGTGGACGCCCTGAACGTGCACATTCACCTCGAGGACCTCAAGGCCCGTCATGGTCTCGATGGTCCGCTTCACATTCTCCTGGATCTGCCAGGCCACGTCGGGGATCCGCACCCCGTACTCCATGATCACGTACAGGTCGACCGCCGCTTGCTCCTCCCCGACCTCCACCTTGACGCCCTTGGTGAGGTTGCGGCGGCCGAGCATCTCGGCGATGCCCCCCACCACACCGCCGCTCATGCCGGCCACCCCCTTCACCTCGGTAGCCGCCAGCCCGGCGATGATGCTCACCACCTCGTTGGCGATCCGGGTCTCGCCCAGCTCGCTCTTCCGGCGGGTGGTCTCGGGCCGGTCCTCCCAGCCCTCCTCAGCCCCGCGGGGCAGCCGCTCCTCACTCTTACCCATGGCCACGACCTCCTTCGCCCGCCAAGCGGTCGAGGATGCGCTCTTCGATGAACCGGGTGGAGAGCCGCCCCGCCTCGAAGTGAGGATCGCTCATGATGAGCCGGAGCAGCTCCACGTTGGTGGCCACACCCTCGATCTCCAGCTCGTCCAACGCGGCGCGCATGCGGGCCACCGCTCCTGCCCGGTCGGCATCGCGCACGATCAGCTTCGCGAACATCGAATCGTAGAAGGGTGAGATGACGCTGCCCTGCTGGACAGCCGTATCCACCCGCACCCCCGGACCGCCGGGGAGATGGAACCGGGTGATCACCCCCGGCGAGGGCATGAAGTTGCGGGCGGGATCCTCCGCATTCAGGCGGACCTCGATCGCGTGGCCCCGGATGACCACGTCAGCCTGATCATACCCCAGGGGTTCCCCCTGGGCAATGCGGATCTGCTCCCGGACCAGGTCGATGCCCGTCACCTCTTCCGTCACCGGGTGCTCCACCTGGATCCGGGTGTTCATCTCCAAGAAGTAGAAGTTACCCTCTTCATCCAGGAGGAACTCGACGGTGCCCGCGTTCACATACCCGCAGGCCCGAACCCCCCGCAGGGCCGCCTCCCCCATCCGGGCCCGCAGCTCCGGGCTGACCGCGGGCGAGGGCGCCTCCTCCACCACCTTCTGGTGGCGGCGCTGCAGGGAGCACTCCCGCTCCCCCAGGTGGATGGCCGTCCCGTGCTGGTCGGCCAGCACCTGGATCTCCACGTGCCGGGGCCGCTCGATGAGCCGCTCCAGGTAGACCTCCCCTGAGCCGAAGGCGGCCTCCGCCTCCCGGCGGGCCTGGTGGTAGAGGCGCTGCAGCTCGTCGGGGGTGCGGGCCGCCCGCATCCCCCGCCCGCCCCCGCCGGCCGACGCCTTGATCAACACAGGGTAGCCGATCTCCTTGGCGACGGCCAGGGCCTGGGCCTCGGAGGTGACGGGCCCGTCGCTGCCGGGCAAGACGGGCACACCCGCCTGGCGCATGAACTCCCGGGCCTGGGCCTTGTCCCCCATCTGCTGGATGGCGGCCGGGGGCGGGCCAATGAAGACGATGCCGTGGCTCTCGCAGATCTCCGCGAAGTCGGCCCGCTCCGACAAGTAGCCGTACCCCGGGTGGATGGCGTCCACGCCCGTCAAGAGCGCGGCGCTGATGATGTTGGGGATGTTGAGGTAGCTCTGGGCGGAGGGGCCCGGCCCCACGCAGACCGCCTGGTCGGCCAGGCGGACGTGAAGCGCGTCCCGGTCAGCCTCTGAGTAGATGGCCACCGCCTCGATGTTCATCTGGTGAAGGGCTCGGATGATCCGGACCGCGATCTCGCCGCGGTTGGCCACCAAGACCTTGCGGAACTCCAAGGGCGTCTCTCCTTCTCTTCAGGGAAGGCTCAGAGCGGCTCCAAAACGAAGAGGGGCTGCCCGTACTCGACGGGCTGCGCGTTGGCCACGAGGATCTTCCGGACCCGCCCGCGTTGCTCGGCCTCGATCTCGTTCATCAGCTTCATGGCCTCGATGATGCAGAGAGGCTGGCCAGGCTCCACCGTATCGCCCACCTCCACGTAGGGCGGGGCGTCGGGCGCCGGGGCCCGGTAGAAGGTGCCCACCATGGGCGCGGTCACCACGATCTCGCCCGGCTGCGCGAGGCTTTCCTCCGCCGCCGGCTGGGCCCCCGCGGCGGGCGTTCCGCCGGTCTCGACGGACGGCTCGGCCACCAGCCCGTTAACCGGAGCGGGCCGGGGCCCCACCGCGCGCCGGATCCGCAGGTGGGTGCCGGCGGTCTGCAGTTCCAGCTCCTCCACATCGCTCTGGCCCAACACTTCGACCAGGGCCTTGATCGTCTCCAGATCCAACGGCGTGCTCCTTCCCAGCCCGGGTCCCCTTGGTAGCTTCCCCAGGAAACGGCTCTCCACCCAGGCCTGTCCGCTCACAGGAGTTCGCTCCCCATGGACGATCTCCTCTCCCGGCGGCCCCTTTCCCGCACCGCGCGAGGGGGCCCTCCCCGAAGGGAGGGCCCCGCTCTATTGGACCGAGCTGAGGCCGTCCATGAGGGTCACGGCCTGGAGGCCCACCCCGGCCACTTGGGCCACCAGCCCTCCCAGCCGGCTGGCCTGTTCGGCGGTCAGGACCTGGGAGAGGACCACCTCCACCCGGTCCGGGCCCAGGATGGCCACCGCGCCCTCGTACCCCTGGAGCCGGAGGAGGTTCTCGATGGCCAGCTCCTGCTCCAGCTGGTTCAGCTCCTGGAGGAGTACCAGCTGGGCCTCGGCCCGCCGGTCCTCGCTGGCCGTCGTGTCGTCCAGCACCTGCCGGAGGAGCTCCATCCGCTCCGAGCGGACCCGGGCCCGATCCAGCCGGAAGAGGTCGTACCCGTTCCCTGCGGGAAGGGGGGAGGCTGAAACCGGCTCGACCCGCCCGCCTGGTCCCGGGGCGGTCACGGGCACCGCCTCCTCGGCCACCGAGCGGGTGACGCCCCCGGATCCCGCCTCCCCGGGTCCCACCTCCCCGGGCCCAGCCCCCGAGGGCCGTGCCTCCGTCACCGGGGCCGCCGCCGGCACCGTCGCCGGCAACGCGGGGGCGGGCTCCGGCCCGCCGGGCCAGCGCTCCGCCACCCAGGCCCGCACCCCCTCCCAGGCGGCCCGGATCTCCTCGCCCGTCCAGGGAGGCCGGGTGAGATCGCCCAGGAACGCCCAGCTCCCCAAGCCCAACAGGATGGCCACGGTCAAGGTCAACCGCCAGGTCCGCCGTCCCACCACGATGAACCTCACCATCCTCTCTCGCCTCCTGCTCCCAAGGTCTACCGAGCGGGCACCACCTGCACCCGGTACTGGGGCAGGTGGAGCACGGTGGCCGCCGCCTCCGCCAGGACCCGCCGGACCCACGGATCGCCGCCCCCTTCGGCGGCCACCACCACCCCCGCGATGCGGGGCCACTCCCGGGCGATGGTGCGGGGGGCCCCGTCGGCCGTCACCCGATCCCGCACCGACTCGGTCACCTGCCGCGCCTGGCGTAGCCGCGTGCCGCCCTGGGCACCTCGCCCCTCCGTCTGGCTTTCCCCCCGGGTCTCAGCCACTCCCACGCTCTTCCTGCATCCCCCATCCTCGGCGCGGACCTCTCCGACATGG
>PIUA01000012.1 GCA_017577405.1 Bacillota bacterium | reverse complement strand
CCCCCGACCCCTCCTGGAGAATAAAAGAAAGAACCGCTGGCGTGCGGGCAGATGCTGAGGAGGGTGTTCCATGGTACGACGCGACCCGGCCCGGCCCATCATCACCCCCGAGCAGATCCCGCCCTCCCGGCCCGACGTGGAGGTGATCGGCGCCTTCAACCCGGGCGCGGTGCGGGTGGGGTCGGAGATCGTGCTCCTGATCCGGGTGGCCGAACGGCCCCTCTGCCCCGACCCCGAGTGGGTCGCCTTCCCGGCGGTACGGCCCGGCGCCCGGGGTGTGGAGGTCCTCCGGGTACGGCGGGACAACCCGGACCTCAACCTGGCCGACCCCCGTTTCGTCTTCTACCGGGGCCAGATGTACCTCACCTCCATCTCCCACCTGCGGGTGGCCCGGAGCTCCGACGGCGTCCACTTCCAGGTGGACCCCGAGCCGACCCTCCTCCCCGAAGGCCCCTACGAGTGGTACGGCCTGGAGGACCCGCGCATCACCCCGCTGGAAGGGCGGTATGTGATTGCCTACACCTCCGTCTCCCACCTGGGCGTGACGGTCTCCTTGGTGGAGACCGAAGACTTCCGCCGCTTTGAGCGCCTGGGGGTGATCTTCCCGCCTTCCAACAAGGACGTGGCCCTCTTCCCCGAGCGGGTGGGCGGCCGCTACGTGGCCCTCCACCGGCCCAGCGACCTGACCCTGGGCCAGCCCGAGATGTGGCTCGCCTTCTCACCTGACCTGCGCCACTGGGGCGAGCACCACCATGTGCTGGCCGTCCGGCCAGGCCGCTGGGATGGGGTGCGGTTGGGAGCGAGCGGGGTACCTTTCCGTACCCCGGCCGGGTGGCTTTCCATCTACCACGGGAGCGACGGCACCCGCTACGGGCTGGGCGGCCTGCTCCTCGATGGGGAGGCACCCTACGTGGTCCGGGGCCGCTCGGAAGAGCCCATCCTCCTGCCCGAAGCTCCCTACGAAACCGAGGGCTTCTTCCCCAACACCGTCTTCACGTGCGGAACGGTGCCTGAAGAGGACGGCACCCTGCGGATCTACTACGGCGCGGCCGACGAGTCCATCGCGGTGGCGGTCACCACCGTGGATGAGGTACTGGCCAGCCTGGAGCCGACGGTAAGCTGAGGCGAAAGCCCGCCCGGAGGGGGCTGACTTCAGAAGGAACGATCTTGCAAAAGAGCGAACTTAGCCCTACGAGAGTCTTTTCTTCTGCCTTCGGGCGCCCACCCGGAGCGGTTTGGCACGCCCGAAGGCAGCTTTGTCGGCAAGTCGAGCCCGGAAGGGAACCGGATCTTGGGCAGCCACCATCGCGAGGGATCACCAGATTCGTGAGAGGAGGTACGGTCGATGAGGCGGATCCGAGCAGCGGTTGTTGCCCTGGGGCTCGCGCTGGTGCTTGCAAGCCCGGCGCTGGCAGCGACGGAGGTGACCTTCTGGAGCGCTCCCAACCCGCCCCAGGAAGTCTTCTGGCGTCAGATGGCGGAGCGGTTCAACGCCAGCCAGGATGAGATCCGGGTCACAGTTCGGGCCATGGCCGAATCACCGTCGTCAGAGGCGACCATCCTGACCGCTCTGGCCGGCGGCACGGCGCCCACGGGATCGGAGAACATCTTCATCGGCTTCGGCAGCCAACTCTTCGAGAGCGGCGCGCTCGTGCCCTTGGACACCCTGCCCGGCTGGGAGGAGCTCATCAAGGCCCGGAACATGGAACAGAGCATCGAGGCCTGGAAGTTCCCCGACGGGCACTACTACATCCTGCCCATCTATGCCAACGCCATGCTCTTCGGCTGGCGGATCGATCTCCTCAAGGAGCTGGGGTACCAGGAGCCGCCCCGCACCTACAGCGAAGTGATCGAGGTGGGCCGGCGGCTCCGGGAGCGGGACCGGAGCATGTTCCTTCTGGCCCGTCCCGCCCTGGCCCAGAACACCTGGTGGGAACGGTGGTTTGACTTCCTTCTCCTTTACAACGCGGCGAGCGATGGCCAGCCCTTCATCAGCGGCGCGGACATCACCGCCGACGAGGAGGCGGCCATCGGTGTCCTCCAATTCTACAAGGAGCTGAACGACCACCAGCTCCTCCTCACCCGGACGGTCACCGACCCCTTTGCCACCGGGTTGAGCATCTGGCAGGAGCTGGGCCCCTGGACCTTCTCTGACTGGGCCGAGCGGTTCCCCGAGCTCCAGTACGGCGTCCACTTCACCCTCACCCCGCCCCCGGTTCCCGACCATGTCCCGGCGGACCAGCCGGTGAAGACCTTCGCGGACGCCAAGGGGCTGGTCATCTACGCGCAGAGCTCGCCCGAGGAGCAGCAGGCCCTCTTTGAGTTCATCCGGTGGGTCTTCTCCGACCCGGCCAACGACCTGGAGTGGCTCGAGGTGACCGGGCTGCCGCCGGTGCGGGATGACCTGGCCGCCAACCCGGTCTTTCAGGAGTTCTTCGAGGCGAACCCGGTCCTCCGTCCGTACGCCGAGGCACTGCCCTACGCGGTGCCGCCCTTCACCAACTCCCGTTTCGCGGACATCCAGACGACCTTGTCCGATGAGGGCCTCCTGCCCGTCCTTGCCGGGCGGAAGAGCCCTGAAACGGCCTGGCGGGACGCGAAGGCAGCCATTCAGGCCATCCTGGACCGGTAGGTGGATTGCCCATGAGTCAGCGGATTCAGGAGGTGAGGGGATGGCTCATGGCCTCCCCTTACCTCCTCTTTGCTGCCGTCTTCTTCTTTATCCCGCTCCTTTGGAGCGTCGTCTTGATGTTGAGCGACTGGAACCTGATCTCACCCGAGTGGCGGTGGGTGGGCCTGCAGAACTTCCTGGAGGCGCTGCAGAGCCGGCGGGTCCAGCAGGCGTTCTTGTCGCCCTTCCGCTTCATGGTGATCATCGTGCCCTTGGGGATCACCATCTCGCTGGCCATCGCCCTCTTGGTCAACTCCCTGAAGCGCTTCCAGGGGCTCTATGCTGTGGGCTTCTTCCTGCCCTATCTCGCCTCAGGGGTGGCCGTCTCGCTCGTCGTCCGGGGGGTGTTGGCCTTCAACAGCCCCGTCGGCCGGTTCTTCTTGAACACCTTCGGCGACGTGCCCGACTGGCTGGGCCACCCCACCCTGGCCATCCTGGTGATCAGCCTGATGATCGTCTGGAAGTTCTCAGGGTACTACGCGCTCATCTTCCTGGCGGGGCTGCAATCCATCCCCCGGGAGCTGTATGAGGCCGCTCAGATCGACGGGGCCAGCTCCTGGCGCGCCTTCTGGTCCATCACCCTGCCCATGCTCTACCCCGCCCTGTACTCGGTCCTCATCCTGATGGTGGGGCTCATGTTCACCATCTTCACCGAGCCCTATGTGCTGACCAAGGGCGGGCCTGACCTGGCCACCCACACCTGGTACTTGGAGATCTATTACCAGGCCTTCTCCGCCCTCCGCTCGGGCTATGCCACGGCCATCGCCACCCTGAACGCGCTGGCCGTTTTCCTCATGGTGACGGTGGTGCGCCGGAGCATGGAGCGGTGGGGCCGCAGCCTGGGCTGGGTGGAGTGAGGAGGTGACCGCATGAACGACGCTCCCGCAGTACTCACCAAGCGGCCTGCCAGCGCTCTCCGGGTGCGGCCCGCGGTCTGGCGCCGTCGCGCCAAAGAAGGGCTCAAGTACGTGGTGGCCACGGTGGGGGTGCTCATCGCCATCACCCCTTACCTGTACATGGTGGTCCAGTCCCTCGCGCCGTGGAGCGAGGTGGACCGCCGGTTGATCCCGTCAGAGCTAACCTTGCGGTCCTATGAGTGGCTCCTCCAGGGCTCCCGCACCGTGGCGCCCAAGCCCTGGTTTCGGGCGCTCTTGAACAGTGCCCTGGTGACCGCCAGCTCCACCGTCCTGATGGTGGTGAGCGCGCTGGTGGTGGCCTACGCCCTTTCCCGGCTCCGCTTTCGGGGGCAGAAGGCCATCTACAACGTCATCCTCTTCCAGATGTTCTATCCGGCCATCATCATTCTGGTGCCCACCTTCCTCATCGTGCGGGCACTGGGGCTCTACAACACCTACTGGGGGATGATCGTGCCCAAAGCGGTCAACCTGTGGGCCATTTTCATGTACACGTCGTTTTTCAAATCGATCCAGCAGGAGATCATCGACGCCGCCCGCATCGATGGGCTGTCGGAGCTGGGGATCGTCTTCCGGGTGGTCCTGCCCATGTCGGTGCCCATCACCGCGGTGATCACCCTGTTCCTCTTCATGGAGCGCTGGAGCGAACTGCTCTGGGACCTGATCGTCATCCAGGAAGAGAGCCTCATGACCCTGAACGTGCTCATCGCCACCATGAGCGGGCCCTACGGCAACTACCCCGGCGGGCTCTACGCGGCCAGCGTCATCCTCACCCTGCCCATCCTCATCCTCTTCCTGCTCTTCTCCAAGTACTTCCGCCAGGGGTTCCAACTGGTGCTCAAGTAAGCCCCACAGCAGGGCGCGCAGCCGCGCCCGGTACGGCCTGCCACGAAAGAGGAGGTGGTGGGATGACCCCACCACCTCCCTGGCGCGTGGCCATGCACGGGTTGCAGCGCGCCCGTGCCGAGCGTAGAACGGGAGCTAAGACTCTATCCCACCATGGTTCCATTAAGACACGGCGCGACCGCCTCTGGGTTCTTCCGTTCGAGAAGGAGCGGGAAGACCCTGCTCCACCATCCACGCGACCGGAGGTATGAGGCACCCGCCCCGGTAAACTGACGCACCGCTCGGCCTCGAAGCCAGCTCAGTTCCCCGAGGCCTCTCCCCCGCCATTGACGCTTCTGGGAGCGTTTGCTAGATTGCAGATAGTTCTGGGGCATCTTGGAGCGCCGCAGGGCCTTGAGCCGGCTAACAGGGGGTCATACCGGTGCGGAAAGTCAGCCACTGGATGGTGGTGGCCAGCCTGCTGGCCGCTGTTCTTATTCTGAACACGCCCGTTGGGGCCCAGGATGTGGTCCGCTTGGGCACTTTGCGCCTTATCGGCGGGGCGCCCATCTTCGTGGCGCTGGAGAAGGGCTACTTCGAGGAGGAAGGAATCGAGGTCGATGTCCGCTGGTTCGCCGCCGCGGCGCCCATTGCCACCGCGGTGGCCGCGGGTGACATCGACGTGGGGGCCACGGGCATTTCGGCGGCCCTGTACAACTCCGTGGCCGGCGGCAGCCGGATCTGGCTGGTGGCCGACCGGGGTTCGGAGCATCCGGGCTACCGGCTGAACGCCCTGGTGACCAACCGGGCCAACTACGACAGGGGACTCCAGAGCGTCGCCGACTTGAAAGGGAAGCGGATCGGCATCACCACCCTCGGCTCCACCTACCATTACCAGGCGGCCCAGATCCTGGCCACCGCGGGGCTGGACCTGGCCGACGTGCAGCTGATCCCCTTGCGGGACATGAGCATCATGATCGGCGCGGTCCGGGAGGGCACGGTGGATGCGGCCATCCTCTCGCCGCCGTGGGGGGCCAACGCGGAGGAAGAAGGCTGGGGGCGGGTGCTCTTCTGGGCCGGTGAGATCCCCTACCAGGTGACGGGCGTCTTCGTCTCCGACCGGTTCCGGCAGAACCGGGATCTGGCCGTCCGTTTCTTGCGGGCCTACGTGCGGGGCGTGCGCTACTACTACGACGCGGTCTTGACCAACCCGCCCGGGCCCAACTACGACGAGGTGCTGGCCATCGTGGCCAAGTACACCGAGCAGACGCCGGACGTGATCGCCAAGTCCCTCTCCTACATTGACCGGGACGGCATCCCCGATGTGGAGGATCTCCTCCGCCAGCAAGAGTGGTACGACGCCCAGGGGATGATCACCCGGGTGGTGCCGCTGGAGGAGTTCGTCGATTTGAGCCTCATCCAAGAAGCGGTGGCAGGGCTCTGAGATGCGGGTGGTAATTGAGGGCGTCTCCAAGCGGTACCGGGGCCGGCGGGGCGAGGTGGAAGCCCTCCGGTCCGTTAGCTTTGAGACGCGGGACGGCGAGTTTGTGGCCATCCTGGGGCCCAGTGGCTGCGGCAAGTCTACCCTGCTCAGCATTGTGGCGGGGCTGGTCAAACCTGATGAGGGCCGGGTCCGCTTCCTCCAGGCGGCCGGGGGCCCACCCCCGGCCAACGGCCGGCCCCTCACCGCCGTGGTCTTCCAGGAGTTCGCCCTCTTCCCCTGGCGGACGGTCCGGCAGAACATCGCCTTCGGCCCCGAGGTGCGGGGCCTGCCCCGGGATCAGGTGGCGGCCCGGGTGGAGCGGTACCTGGAGATGGTGGGCCTCACCCCCTTCGCCGACAAGTACCCGAAGGAGCTTTCCGGCGGCATGAAGCAACGGGTGGGCATCGCCCGGGCGCTGGCCAACGACCCTGAGGTGCTCCTGATGGATGAGCCCCTCTCGGCGCTGGATGCCCAGACCCGCTCCCTCATGCAGCTGGACCTCCTCCGCCTCTGGGAGGAGAGCCAGAAGACGGTCCTCTACGTCACCCACAACCTCCAGGAGGCCGCCTTCCTGGCGGACCGGATCCTCCTGCTCTCCCGGCGGCCCGGCCGGGTGCGGGCGGTCGTGGAGGTCCCCTTCCCTCGGCCGCGAACGGAAGCGTTGCAGGCCAGCCCGGCGTTCGCCGCCTTCTGCCAGGAGCTGTGGGAACTCTTGCGGGATGAGGCCCGGGCGGCCATGGAAGCGGGTGAAGACGGATGAACCTCCCTGTGGGCCAGGCCGGGGAGACGGGGCGGAACGGCACCCCGGCGGCCAACCGTCCCTTCCGGCTGGAAAGCACCGCTCGGGCGGCAGCCCACGAGGCGGGCCTGGGCGCCGGGCCTGCCCGCCGTGGGGAGGCTGCAGGCCCTCTCCCGCGTGAGGTGGAGGTGCTCCCCGAGCCCCTTCCCGCCCTGGATGAGCCGGGGCCTGGATACGGGTGGCTGGGCGCCGTGGTGATCGTCGGGCTCCTGGCCTTCTGGGAACTGGTGGCCCGCCTGGGCTGGGTGGCCCCCCTGTACCTCCCAGCCCCCACGGCCATCGCCCAGGAGCTGGTCCGGATGGCGGCCAGCGGCACCCTGGGCGCGAGCCTCACCGCCAGCCTCTCCCGGATCCTGTGGGGGCTCCTCTTGGGCGCGGCGGCGGGGTTGGCGGTGGGGATGGCCGTCGGGCTCTCCCGGGTGGCTGAGGGCGCTTTGGATCCGTTGATCTCGCTCCTCTACCCCATCCCCAAGATTGCCGTCCTGCCCCTCTTCGTCCTCTGGCTGGGGATCGGGGAGGCCTCCAAGGTGGCCATCATCGCCACAGGTGTCTTCTTCCCTGTGGCCATCAACACCATCGCCGGGGTCCGCCAGACCAGCCCCCTCCTCATCCGGGCGGCCCTCAGCCTGGGGGCCAACCGCCGGCAGGTGGTCACCAAGGTGGTCCTGCCCAGCGCGCTGCCCGTGATCTTCTCCGGGCTCCGCCTGGGCACGGGGATGGCCCTGCTCCTGGTGGTCTCCGCGGAGATGGTGGCCGCCACCACCGGGCTGGGTTTCCTCATCCTCAATGCGGGGGATCTGATGCTCACCACCCGCCTGATGGCGGGGATTGTGGTCCTGTCGGCCCTGGGCATTCTCTCCACCTGGCTCCTCCGCCAGCTGGAGCGGTGGCTCCTCCCGTGGCATGAGCCGTGAGCCGCCCGCCCCGTGCGGGCCCTGGGAGCCATGCTATACTGGGGCGGAGACCAGTCTGGGAGGGAAGGCAGTGAGCCGCCAGGCGAGCACCAGCGAGATCAAGGACCAGGGGAGCGAGACCCCGACGGGACCCTTCACGGGCCAGGCCGACACCTTGGTCCGTCCCTTGCAGATCGGCTCCGTTCGCCTGGACCACCCTGTGGTGCTGGCCCCCATGGCGGGCGTGGGCAACCTGGCCTTCCGGCTCCTCTGCCGGGAGCACGGGGCGGCCATGGTCTGCTCTGAGTTCGTCAGCGCCAAAGCCCTGGTGATGGGCAACCGGCGGACCCTGGCCATGCTCCGGATCCACCCCGAGGAGCACCCGGTGAGCATCCAGATCTTCGGCTCGGACCCGGAGGAGGCGGCGGAGGCGGCCCGCCGGGTGGAGGCGGCGGGGGCGGATGTGGTCGATTTCAACATGGGCTGTCCCGTCCCCAAGGTGCTGAAGGCCCAGGCGGGCGTCGCCCTCATGCGGGAGCCCAAGCGGGCCGCCGCCATCCTGGGCGCCATGGTGCGGGCCGTCTCCATCCCCGTGACGGTCAAGATGCGGGCGGGGTGGGATGAGGAGAACATCAACGTGGTGGAGCTGGCCCAACGGCTGGAAGATGTGGGGGTGGCCGCCATCGCGGTCCACGGCCGCACCCGGACCCAGGGCCGCTCGGGGCAGGTCCGCTGGGACTGGATCCGGGCCGTCAAAGAGGCGGTCTCCATCCCCGTCATCGGCAACGGGGGGCTCTTCACGCCCCAGGATGTGGAGCGGATGCTCTTGGAGACGGGCTGCGACGGGGCGATGATCGCCCGGGGCGCCCTGGGCAACCCCTGGATCTTTGCCCGCACACTCCACTACCTGAAGACCGGGGAGCTCCTCCCGGAGCCCACCCTGGCCGACCGGGTGGCCATGGCCCGGCGCCACCTGCGGCTCCTGGCCGAGCTGAAGGGGGAGAAGGTGGCCTGCCTCCAGATGCGGGAGCACGCCTCCCAGTACCTAAAGGGGTTCCCCGGCGCCGCGGCCGCCCGGGCCCAGATCGTCCAGGCCACCACGATTCAGGAGTACGACCAGATCTTCGACCAGATCCTGGAGCAGGCGGGCGAGCTGGCCCACCAGCCCACGGCACCGGTGGTGGGGCGGCCGGACGAGCTGCCCCCCAGCTGCCAGGGGTAACGGCTCATCAAGCGCGCGACCTCCTGTTCTCAAACGTGCGACCTCCTGAACCTCATGGGGCCTGCAGGCTCAGAGTCGCTCGAGGAAGCCTGCCACCGCGTGGGCGAAGGCCTCCGGCTGCTCCAGGGCGGCGAGGTGGCCGGCGCCAGGGATGCGGACCAAATCGGCCCGGGGCAGGGCCTCGGCCATGGCCTGGGCCTCCTCGGGCGGGGTAACCGTGTCCTCCTCGCCCACGATGACCAAGGCGGGCACCTCGATCTCCGGCAGGAGCGGCGTGGAGTCGGGGCGCCCGGCCATGGCCCGGGACGCGGCGGCGATCCCCTCAGCCGGGTTGGCCAGCACCCAGCGCTCCAGCTCCGCCAGCAGGCCCGGCTGCGCCTCGCGGGTGGTGGGCCCCACCAGGTTGGGGAGCGAGCCCGTCGCCGCCCGGGAACCCTCCTCCTTCAGGCGGGCGATGAGGTTGAAGCGGCCCTCCCGGGCCTCCGGCGTGTCCGCCCCAGCCCGGGTGTCGGCGAGAATGAGGCCCGCCACCCGTTCCCGGTGCTGCCGCCAGAAGGCGAAGGCAAGGTAGCCGCCCATGGAGAGGCCGCAGAGAACCACCCGGTCGACGTTCAGGGCGTCGAGGAAGGCGGCGATCGCGGCGGCGTACCCGTCCATGGAGGGCCGCTCCGGGACGGGACGGCTGCCGCCGAAACCGGGCAGATCCACCGCCAGAGCAGCCCGGCCCGCCAGCCTGTCCACCACCGGATCCCACATGGCCTTCTGGAGGGGGAAGGCGTGCAGGAAGAGGACGGGCGTCCCCTGCCCTTCGGCCTCCCGGTAGCTCCACCGGAAGCCTCCCGCCTCCAGCGTCTTCACCGTCCCTCGGGTCATGGCCCCACCCTCCTTCGGAATGCTCTGAGGCCATTGTAGACCATCGACGGGACGGCTGTCTGCCCGCGGCTCGGGACGCCTCTCTGCCTCAAACACAGGACGTGGACCCATCCATGGCGTATGGTGGCAGCAAAGAGCAGGTCCACGGAGGTGGAAGGGATGAACCGGAGGCTCCGAACGCCCCTGCTCGCGTTCCTTCTTCTTGGGCTGCTGGGTACGGTTGGTCTCCTTGGGTTGGTCCGGGTGGGGACGGCGTTCGCTCTGCAGGCCAATCTGGGCGGGGACGGGGTGGCCCCTGCCCAGGTGGAGCCTGAAGCCATCGCCCCCGAGGCCCTTATCGTCAAGCCCGCGCCGGGCGATGTGCGGGTCCGCATCCAGACGGACCGGAGCCGCTATCGGGTGGGCGAGAGCGTCCAGATCCGCTTCTGGGTGAGCGAGCCCGCTTACGTCTACATCTACAACGTGGACAGCCGCGGGCGGGTCCGCCTCATCTTCCCCAACCGCTTCGACGCCAACAACCGGGTGCGGGCCGGCGAGCACCAGCTCCCCGGCGCCGGGTACCGCTTCCGGGTGGACGGGCCGCCCGGCACCGAGTACCTCCAGATCCTGGCCACCCGGACCCGCCTCCGGCCTCTGGAGCGCTGGAACGCCCGGGATCCCTTCCCCCTCCTGGGAGGCGACCCGCTAGCGGTGAAGGAGGAGGTCCTCCAGTTCCTGGACGTGGTGCCCGAGCGCTCCTGGAGCAGCGCCTGGACCCAGTTCGAGGTGATCGGGCGGCAGGCTCGGGGGCCCCGGCGGGAGACGGGTACCGTCCGGATCAACTCGGAGCCCCCCTGGGCCCAGGTCTACCTGGATGGGGCGTATGTGGGCCTCACCCCCCTCCTGCAGGAGGTGCCTGCGGGCGGTCACTGGGTGGAGATCCGCCTGGAGGGGTACCGGACTGCCCGGCGCTGGATCCTTGTGGAGCCGGGAGAGCTCACCCCCGTCTTCCTCCACCTGGAGCGCTGGTAAGGGCCGGCGTTGGAGGCGGGGCTGGGAGGGCGCCCACCTGCGCCCGGGAGCCCGCCGGAACGCCGCCTCCCGCCCCTGCCGTCCTTGAGGGGCTGACGCAGCCCTGGGGCCAACGGCAGGGGCGTCGCCCTCCACCCCGGGTCTCGACCCGATTTTTCTCCTTTCTCGACCCTATTCCCCCGCGGACCTTTGCCACCACCTGCGGTGACGTTCCTCCCCACTTCCAGCCCACCTCTCGACCGCTCCCGCCGCCGTTCCCTACGATTGAAGGGGACGGCTCTGTGAGCCATCGGGCCCATCGGAGGTGGAAGCATGGAGCGTCAGGAAGCTTGGCAACAGCCTGTCTCTCGGAGAGCTTTTCTTGCTGGCACAGGCGGTTTTCTGGCTGGCGCCGCTCTGGGCAGCCGCCTTCTGGGCGCGGTTGGGTTGGCGGCCCCGGCCCAACCGGACGTTCCCGCCTGGCCTTGGACCTACGTCCCCCTCGATCCGGAAGTGGTCCGCCGCAAGGGATACGACGGTTTCATGGAGGGTGGCTGCTGCTACGGCGTGGCTTGGGCCATCTTGAGCGAGCTGCAGGAGAAGGTGGGCCACCCCTTCACCGGCGTGCCGGCCGACATGTTCCGGTACGGCGCCGGCGGGGCCGCGGGCTGGGGCACCCTGTGCGGCGCCTTGAACGGCGCGGCGGCCATGATCAACCTGGTCACCCCCCAGTCCGACTGCACCCCCCTCGTCAACGAGCTGTTCGGCTGGTACTGTGACACGGCCCTACCCACCGAGAAGAGCAACGGCTTCGGCCCGGCCAACGTCCCGTCGGTCGCCGGCTCCCCCCTCTGCCACATCTCCTTGAGCCGCTGGGCGGAGGCGGAAGGGACCAAGGTCACCGAGAGGAAGCAGCGGTGCGCGAAGCTGACGGGCGACGTGGCCGCCCGGGCCGTGGAGCTCCTCAACGCCTGGCATGCGGGCCAGTTCGTCCCGGCCTACGTGCCGGCCGAGTCGGTGGGCGAGTGCATGACCTGCCACGGGCCCGACGGCTTGGCTGACACCCACGGCAAGATGGACTGTGTCCAGTGCCACGAGCCGCACTAGTTCCGATGGCATTCATCTGCAAGGTTCAACCCCCGGTCTTGAGGTCCGGGGGTTTCCCATCACTAAGGAGGCGTCTTCATGAATCAGGCAGATCAATCCCTGTCCTCGAAGCAGGTCTCACGGCGCGCCTTTCTCGCGGGGACGGGTGGGTTCGTCGCGGGCGCGGCCTTGGGCAGCCGGCTCTTCAGCGCGGTGGGGCTCGCAGCCCCGGCCCAGGCCGACGTTCCCGAGTGGCCCTGGCCCTACGTGCCCCTGGATCCGGAGGCGGTCCGGCGGAAGGGGTACGAGGCGTGCAAGAGCATCAACAACTGCATGTACGGCGGCGCTGAGGGGATCCTGAACGAGCTGCGGGAGAAGGTGGGCCACCCCTTCACCCTCATTCCCTCCGACATGTTCCGCTACGGCGCCGGCGGCATCGTGGGCTGGGGGACGGTCTGCGGTGCCCTCAACGGGGCGGCGGCGGTCATGAGCCTGGTCACGCCCCAGGAGGCGTGCTTCCCCCTGGTCAACGAGCTGATGGGCTGGTACTGCGAGACGGCCCTGCCCACCGCGAAGAGCAACGCCTACGGCCAGCCGCTGGCCCAGTCGGTCTCTGGCTCGCCCCTCTGCCACGTCTCCGTCAGCAAGTGGTGCGACGCCTCGGGCATCGCTTTCGGGACGCCGGAGCAGGCCGAGCGGTGCGCCAGGCTGACGGGCGACGTCTGCGCCAAGGCGGTGGAGCTGCTCAACGCTCATGCGGCCGGCAAGTTCGTGCCCGCCTACACGGCACCGGCCAGCGTCGCCGAGTGCATGAGCTGCCACGGCCCCGAAGGCATGTTCGACACCATCGGGAACATGGACTGCCTCGGCTGCCACGAACCGCACTAACCGCGGCGAAGCCCCCGGAACCCAAGGCCCGGGGGCTTCTTCGTCTCTCCCTGGAAGCCTCAGCCGGGGCCCGCCCCGGGCCCCAGGAGCTTCCGCTCGAAGAACTCGGCCGCGGCCCGGAAGGCTTTCAGGTTGTTGGCCCGCTTGGTAAAGCCGTGGCCTTCGTCCTCGAAGAGAAGGTACTCCACCTCCCGGCCCAGCTCCCGCAACCGGGCCACCATCTGCTCCGACTCGTTCCGGTGGACCCGGGGGTCCTTGGCCCCCTGGATGACCAAGAGCGGGGCCCGGATCTGGTCCACGTAGGTGATGGGCGACCGCTCCCGGAGAAGCTCCGCATCCCGCTCGGGATCCCCCACCCACTCGGCCATAAAGTCCCGCCAGGTGGGGGGCACGCTTTGGGCGAAGGTGATGAGGTTGCTGGGGCCTACGATATCCACCGCGGCGGCCCAGTACTCAGGCAGCCGGCTGATGCATGACAGGGTGGCGAAGCCGCCGAAGCTGCCGCCGAAGACACCGATGCGGTCCGGGTCCACCCAGTCGAGGCTCCGGAGGAAGCGGGCCGCCTCCCCCAGGTCCTTCAGCTCGCCGCCGCCCCAGTCCCGGTAGATGAGGCGCTGGAAGGTGCGGCCGTAGCCGGTGGAGCCCCGGATGTTCGGCGCGAAGATCCCAATCCCCCGGTGGAGCAGGAGCTGGTAGAAGGCCGAGTAGGTGGGCCGCTCCTGGGCCTCGGGCCCGCCGTGGATGGAGAGGACCACGGGCACCCGATGCTCGGGGCTCGCTTCCCGGGGCCGGTAGAGCCAGCCGGAGATGCCCCGCCCGTCCCAGGTGACGTAGCTCACCGGCTCCGGCACCACCAGCTCCTCTTCGGGGATGGCACCGATGAAGCCGTCGGTCACCTGGCGGGGCGGCGCGATCTGCCGGGAGGGGCCCACCTCGGCCAGCTCCACGGTGTAGACCTCGGCCGGCCGACGGGAGCGGTTGATCAGGAGGACCGCCCGCCGGCCGTCAGCGGAGAGGGCCAGGGCCGCGATCACCCCGGCCTCGGGCATGGGCACCTCCACCACCGGGGCGGCCCGCCAGGCCTCCCCGTCCAGGGCCCCGGCGGCCAGGCGCCGGACGAAGAGGCGGCTCACCCCGTTCTCGTTCACCACCCAGGCGGCCACCCGCCCATCCCGGCTGAGCTCCACCGCCTCCACATCCCAGGGGGGTGTCTCCAGCCACTCCAGGTTGCCCGGCGGCCCGTCGGGCCGGTGGAGGGCCAGGCCCATAAACTCCCGGTCGTGGTCCGTCAGGAGGAGGATCCCCTGGCCGTCGGCCGTCCAGGCCATGGGCCAGACGGTGGCCGGCTCCCCTGGGGGGAAGGTCGGGCGGGTGCTCCCTGAGGCCAGGTCATGGATGAGGAGGCTCTGCTCAGTGTTGCCCCGGAAGGCCATGCAGGCGAGCCGCCTCCCGTCGGGCGACCAGGCGGCCGGGTAGATCTGGCCCCAGGCGTCGCTTCCCTCAACCAGAACCCGTCGCTCGCCCGTGGCCAGGTCCATCAGGATGGTGTCGGCGTGGGCCGGGTCCCGCTCGTTGGCGCTGTAGACGATGTGCCGTCCGTCCGGGGTGAAGACCACGCCCCCAAACTCGTGGCGCACCTCGGGTGCGTTGGTGAGCTGGCGGGGCCAGCCCCCGTCCAGCTCGAGGCTGTAGATCTGCCAGAACTCATCGCCGTGTCGGTCGGCCAGGAAGATGATCCGGTCCTCCACCGGCGACCAGGCGATCTCCCGGACGGACTGCTCTTCGAAGGCCGTCCGCTGGGAGGGCCAGCCCCCTTCCCACGGCTGGATCCAGAGGTTGAACTGGCCCGAGGCGTCGGTGACGTAGGCCACCCGGTCGCCCCGGGGGGCCATAGCGAGGCTGGTGAAGTACCGACGGTAGGCGAAGAACTGCTCGAACGGCCGCGTGCTCCTGGCCATGGCTGGACCCCCTGCAGGCTGAAACGTGTTGCTCTATCCTTCCAGGTGGCCCGTCCTTCTTCCTCTCCTGCCACCGCCCTGTCTGGGAGCCTCAGGCATAGTGGGCACTGGCGGGGTGGGCGGAAGGCGCGAGGCGCCTCCCGGCGCCGGGCCCCCAGGGCGCGGTGGCTCTCGCCCGCGCGCGCTCAACCACCTCGAGAGGGGCCTGGCGCAGCGGCCCGGCAGGAGGGCAACGAGCCCCGTGGAATGGGAAAGACCGGTGAGCAGAAAGGAGCGACCTCCCCATGGCGCACCCTGACGGGCCCACCCCGTTTTCGGCCGCCGCGCGGCTAGCGGTGGCGGGCACGGGCTTCGTGCGGGCCGTGGCCGAGCTGATCATCTTCGGGTATCTCCCCATCCGCCTCCACAGCGCGGGGGAAGAGCGGCTGACGGTGCTCGCGTTGATCTCCGCCATCCCCGCCTTGGTTCGGTTCGTGGGCTCGGGGGCGTGGGGAGCGGCCAGCTCCCGGTCGGGCCGGATCAAGCCCTACCTGGTCCTGGGCTTTGCCGCCCTCCTGGCCGTCCTGCTCCTTCTGGGGCGCCTCACCGAGCCGTGGGCCGCGGTCCTGGCCGTCAGCCTCGGCTCCCTCCTCTTCTCGGCGGTGGCCCCTCTCTCCAAGAGCCTGGTCTCCCTCCTGGCTTCCGGGGAAACCAGCCGGAGCCTGGCCGGCTGGCTCCAGGCCGAATCCCTGGGCTGGTTGGTGGGCGGCGCCGCCATCTCATGGGTGGGGACCCGACCCGAGGGGTTCCAACTCCTGCTGGCCCTGGCGGCGGGCTTGATCGCCGGCGAGCTGCTCCTGATCCTGATGGCCCTGCCGGAGGTCCCGGCGGCCGCCCGAGAGGAGAAGGCGATGCCTCGCCTCCTGGACCTGGCCAAGGCCGTGGCGAGCTCCCGGATCTGGCGGGCCCTGGTCGCCTTCGCCACCCTCACCGTCGCCTCCGAGGGGACCTTCACCGTCTACGGGATCTACCTGACGGGCATCTTGGGGGGCAGCGAGCGCCTTTATGGCGCCTCCCTCACCCTCTCCACCCTCCTGGGTGTGGCCACCTACTGGGCGCTCGGCCGCTTCAGCCACCGCCTCCGGCCCGAGCGGCTCCTGCCCGCCGCGGCCACTGCGTATGGCATCACCTACGTGATCATGACCAGCTGGCGGGACCCGCTGGTGATGGCCGCGCTCTACGCCCTCCCCCTCTACACCGTCGCCCGGACCGGGGTGATCTGGCAGATCGCTCGGGAGACGGCCCCGACCGAGCGGAGCGCGGCCATGGGCTTCCTGGACGGCAGTGAGGCCCTGGCCATCGGGGTAGGCTCCCTCACGGCCGGGGCCATCGCCGACGGGCTGGGCTTTCCCGCCCTCTTCACCACCTTTGCCCTGGCCGCGGGGCTGGTCGCCCTGGCCAGCCACCGTCAGCCCGACGCGGAGGCGGCCGGCGGGCGGAGATCGGAGGCCGGCTCGGGACGGTACTCCTTCTGAGACGGTTCCGCGGCCACCGGCTGGGCCGGGGGCGCCTCAGGCCGCCGGGGCTCCACCGGGCTCAGGGGCTCCTCCGCGTGGCGGAGCAAGGCCAGGCGCAGGACCTCTTCCACCCGTTCCACCGGGCAGATCTCCATGGCCTCGCCCGCCTCTTGCTGGAGGATCTCCTGCCAGTTTTCCCGGGGAATGACCACCCGCCGGATGCCCGCCAGCCTGGCCGCCCCCACCTTGGCCACCACCCCGCCCACCGGCCGGACCAGCCCCCGGACCGAGACCTCCCCCGTCATGGCCACATCGGGCCGGACGGGCTCGCCGGTGATGGCCGAGTAGATGGCGGTGACCATGGCGAGGCCGGCCGACGGCCCGTCGATGGGCACCCCGCCGGGGAAGTTGACGTGGATGTCGTACTCCTCCGTCTTGATGCCCAGATGGGTCCGGAGGACGGTCAGCACGTTGTCCACCGACGACCGGGCCTGGCTCCGCCGGCGCAGGGTCATCCCCGGACCGCCCATCTCCTCCTCCTCCATCACCCCGGTGATGGTGAGCCGGCCCTGGCCAGCGGCGGCCGGCGCCGCCACCGCCTCCACCTCCAGGAGGGTCCCCATGCTGGGCCCGGAGACGGCCAGGCCATTGACCACCCCCACCTGGGGGCTGTCGGGCACCCGGGGCTGGTGCCGGGGCGAGTGGTGCCCCGCGTTGACCGCCCACTCCACATCGGCCCGGCGGATGACGGAGCGCCCCTCCATCTCCGCCACCCCGGCGGTGATCTGGACCAGGTTGACCGCCTCCCGCCCGTTGGTGGCGTACTCCTTGATCACCTCCAGGGCGCCGGGCTCCAGCTGGAAGCGGATCCGGGCCGCCGCGTTCTGGGCAATGAGCCCCACCTCGTCGGGCGTGAGAGCCCGGAAGAAGATCTCCACGCAGCGGGAGCGGATGGCCGGGGGGATCTCATGGGGCATGCGGGTGGTGGCGCCGATGAGCCGGAAGTCGGCCGGGAGGCCGTGCTGGAAGATGTCGTGGACGTGGGAGGGGATGTTGGGATCCTCGCTGGAGTAGTAGGCGCTCTCCAGGAAGACCCGCCGGTCCTCCAGCACCTTGAGGAGCTTGTTCATCTGGATGGGGTGGAGCTCGCCGATCTCGTCGATGAAGAGGACCCCGCCGTGGGCCTTGGTCACCGCGCCCGGCTTGGGCTGGGGAATACCGGCGATGCCCATGGGCCCCGCGCCCTGGTAGATGGGATCGTGGACCGACCCCATGAGGGGGTCGGCGATGCCCCGGTCATCGAAGCGGGCGGTGGTGGCGTCAATCTCCACGAAGCGGGCCGACGCCTTGAAGGGGGAACGGGGGTTCCGCTTGGCCTCTTCCAAGACCAGGCGGGCGGCCGCCGTCTTCCCCACCCCGGGCGGCCCATACAGGAGCACATGCTGGGGGTTGGGCCCGCAGAGCGCGGCCCTCAGGCAGGTGAGGGCGTCCTCCTGGCCGATGATCTCCTCAAAGCGGGTGGGCCGGGTCTTTTCGGCCAAGGGCTCGGTGAGGGAGATGGCCCTCAGGCGCTGGAGCTTCTCCAGCTCCCGGCGGGACTCCCGTTCCACCGCGCTCCGGTTCACCTGCTGGGCCCGGAGCAGGTTCCAAAAGTAGAGGCCGATGACGACGCCAAAAAAGAGGTTGACCAGGCTGAGCAGGCTGATCCACTCCATGGCGGACCCCCCTCGGGTAACGTGCCCCAAAGCCCGCGCGGCAGGGCCAGGGCCCAACCGCTAGTCTGTCCCGAGGGTGGGCCGCCTCATCCAAAGGAAAGCAGCCCTGGAAGCGGGTGCCTCCAGGGCTGCCAAGGTTGGCCAACTGACCCAGGCCCAGTGGGGGGTTCAGGCCGTCTCCTCCTTGGCCTTGCGGATCTCGGGGTACAGGTGGGGCTCCTCCCGGCCCTCGATCACCCCGGCGGTGATAACGCACCGCTTCACGTCGGTCCGGGAGGGGATGTCGTACATGACGTCGATGAGGGTCTCCTCCAAGATGGCCCGCAGGCCCCGGGCGCCCGTCTTCCGCTCCATGGCCTTCCGGGCGATGGCCCGCAGGGCCGCATCCTCGAAGACCAGCTCGACGCCATCCAGCTCCAGGAACTTGGTGTACTGCTTCACCAGGGCGTTGCGGGGCTCCACCAGGATCCGCACCAAGGCATCCTCATCCAGCGGATCAAGGGAGACGATGATGGGCACCCGGCCGACAAACTCGGGGATCATGCCGTACTTGAGCAGGTCCTCCGGCATGATCTGGCGGAGCAGCTCGCCCACGTGATGCTCCGTACGGGGCTGGATGTCGGCGGTGAGGCCCATGCTCCGCTGGCCGATCCGACGCTCAATGATCTTCTCCAGACCGTCGAAGGCGCCGCCGCAGATGAAGAGAATGTTCGTGGTGTCGATCTGGATGAACTCCTGGTGGGGGTGCTTCCGGCCCCCCTGGGGCGGCACGCTGGCCACCGTCCCCTCCAGGATCTTCAGCAGCGCCTGCTGCACCCCCTCGCCCGAGACGTCTCGGGTGATGGAGGGGTTCTCCGACTTGCGGGCGATCTTGTCGATCTCGTCGATGTAGACGATGCCCCGCTCGGCCTTCTCCACGTCGTACTCGGCCGCCTGGATCAGCTTGAGGAGGATGTTCTCCACATCCTCGCCCACGTATCCCGCCTCGGTGAGAGAGGTGGCGTCGGCGATGGCAAAGGGGACGTTCAGGATCTTGGCCAGCGTCTGGGCCAGCAACGTCTTGCCCGAGCCAGTGGGGCCCAGCATCAGGATGTTGCTCTTCTGGAGCTCCACATCGTCGATGCGGACGCCCGAGTTGATCCGCTTGTAGTGGTTGTACACAGCCACCGAGAGGATCTTCTTGGCTCGTTCCTGCCCGATGACGTACTGGTCCAGGATCTCCTTGATCTCCTTGGGGCGCGGGAGGCTGTCCAGCTCCACCTCGACGTCGTCATTGAGCTCCTCCTCGATGATCTCGTTGCAGAGCTCAATGCACTCGTCGCAGATGTAGACCCCGGGGCCGGCGATCAGCTTCTTGACCTGCTCCTGGGCCTTGCCGCAGAAGGAGCACTTGAGCTGGCCCTTCTCGTCCCCGAACTTGAACATGGTAGTACCACCCCTCTACCTCTGCCCCGAGTGATCCCGGACGAGGATGGAGTCGATCAGACCATACTCCTTCGCTTCCTCCGCGGACATATAGTAGTTCCGATCGGTATCCCGTTCCACTTTCTCGAGCGGCTGCCCGGTGTGCCGGGAGAGGATCTCGTTCAGGTTCTGCTTGGTCCGCAGAATCTCCCGGGCCTCGATCTCAATATCGGCCGCCTGCCCCTGCACGCCGCCCCACGGCTGGTGGATCATGATCCGGGAGTACGGCAGGGCGTACCGCTTGCCCGGCGCCCCGGCCGCCAGCAGCACGGCCGCCATGCTGGCCGCCAACCCGAGGCAGATGGTGGAGACGGCGGGCCGGACATGCTGCATGGTGTCGTAGATGGCCAGGCCGGCGTAGACGTGCCCGCCTGGGCTATTGATGTAAACCGAGATGTCCTTCTCCGGGTCCTCCGACTCCAGGAAGAGCAGCTGGGCGATGACCAGGTTGGCCAGCTGGTCGTTGATGGGCCCCCCGATGAAGACGATGCGCTCCTTCAGGAGGCGGGAGTAGATATCGTATGCCCGCTCGCCACGATTGGTCTGCTCGACCACCATCGGCACCAGGTACCCCATCCTGCCGTGTCGCCTCCGTTCACTCTATGCTCTGCGTCCCTGCGTGGATGGATGCATCCTGCTCCCAGGCGCTCCCTGGAAGCTTCCCCTCAGCCTTGCGCGGCTTCCTCTCCTGAAGCCTTCTCCGTCGTCGAGGCCTCATCCTCGCTGCTGGCGGCAGCCACCTCCGAGGCCTCGTCGTCGGCCGGGGCCTCCTCCGGTACCTCCACGGTCTCCACCTCGGACAGGGAGACCAGGTGGTCCAGGGTCTTCCGGACCCGGAGGGAAGCCCTCAAGCTCTCCTTTTGCTCAGGCTCTTCGAGGTAGCGGCGGAGTGCGTCAGAAGAAGCGGCGTTGCGGGCCACGATCTCGTCGATGCGCTTGGCCACTTCTTCTTCGCTGACCTCGATTCCTGCCGCCTCGGCCAGGGCGTCCAGCACTAAGCGGGTCTTCACCCGGCGGGCCGCATCGGGCCGGAAGCGCTCCTTCAGCTGGTCAAGGGTTTGGTTCTCGTGCTTCAAGTACTCCTCGAGGGTAAAGCCTTGGCGGGCCAGCATCTCGGCGAACTCCTGCAGGACGTGGCCCAGCTCGTGCTCCTCCATGGAGGCGGGGATCTCCACCTCGGAGGCGTCCACTACCTGGCGGAGCAGGTCGTCCCGGAGGGCGCTGTCGGCCTCCTTCTCCGCGTCCTCCTCCAGCCGGGCGCGGATATCGGCCCGGAGCTCCTCCAGGGTCTCCTTGTCGCTCACGTCCCGGGCGAACTCATCGTCCAGCTCGGGGAGGCGCCGCTCCTTGATCTGGTGGACCGTCACCCGGAAGACCGCCTCTTTTCCGGCCAGGTCCTCCCGGATCCCCTCGGTAGGGAACTGGACGGTCAGCTCCCGGGTCTCGCCCCGGCGCAGCCCCACCAGCTGGGCCTCGAAGCCATAGCCCGCGGGCTGGTCCCCGGCGACGACGGTCGCCCCCTTGGCGGCGCCGCCGGCGAAGGGCCGGCCGTCCACCGTTCCTTCATAATCAACGAGGACGTAATCGCCCTCCCGGACCTGGTCGTGCTCGCTCTCCACAAGCTCCGCCTGCATCTCCCGGAGCTCCTGGAGAACCCCGTCCACCCGCTCCTCGGTCACGGGCCGGTAGGGCCGCTTCCCCTTCAGGCCCCGGTACTCGCCCAGCTTCACCTCGGGCCGGACGTCCACCTCGGCCTTGAAGCGCATGCCCTTGCCCGGCTCAAACTCAAGGACATCCACGTCGGGCGGGGCGACGGGCACCACCGCCGTCTCCTTGATAGCCTCCGCGTAGGCGGTGCTGACCAGGTCTTCGATGGCGTCGTCGTAAAGAACTTCCGGCCCCAACCGCAGCTCCAGAATGCGGCGGGGCACCTTCCCCTTGCGGAATCCCGGGATGGTCACCCGGCGGACCACTTTCCGGTAGGCCCGCTCCAGGGCCTCCTCCACCCGCTCGGGTCCCAGTTCGATCTCTAAGCTGACTCGGCTGCGTTCCAGTCGTTCGAGGGTGGTCTTCACCCGGCACCGCTCCTCTTCACAGTTCCTTCCTCGGCCCCGCACCGCAGGGGCCGCGGAACGGGTCCGACCCGCGTGCCGGGCCGCCACGTGCAGGAAGTGGTTGGTGCGGGCGGAGGGATTCGAACCCTCAAGGGCAGAGCCCATGGGATCCTAAGTCCCACGCGTTTACCAGTTTCGCCACGCCCGCTTGGTTGAGATGCGCTTCCACCCCGCGATGGGCACAGTACGCCCTGGGACGCGGTATGGGGGAAGCAGTGGTCATAATACCATTGGTGCCTGGGAGCGTCAAGCACAGGGCCCGGAAGCCTTCAAGGGCACCAGCACCGTCCAGGATTCCCAAGCGCGCGGGCGCGTGCCCGCGGGGCAGACTGGTCCACGGAGGTGGACGCGCGATGGCTCGTCGCCGCGGGCTCATGTCGGACGCGCTCAAGTACGAGCTGGCTCAGGAGCTGGGCTTCGCCAACAAGGTCCGGAACGGGGACTGGGGCGAGGTGACCACCCGGGAGGCCGGCTCCTTGGTGCGGGCCGCCATTGAGCGGGCCGAACGGCAGGCGGCCGGACGCCAGAACCAGCGGTAACCTCCGGCCTCCCGGCTCAAGCCGGGAGGCCCGCCTTTCCTCTACACCACCGACTTCTCCAGCTCCCGGGTGGCCAGGCGGGTCATGAGCCCAGCCACCAGCAGCAGGGCCACCACCCCCGCGGCGATGGCCGGCCAGTTCCAGCCATGGAGGACCAGATCCCGCACCGGGCCCACGGCCCAGCTGACAGGGTTGATCCGCGCGATGGCCGCCAGCCACCCGGGCATGGCCGCCCGGGGGAACATGGCGTCGCTGGTGAAGATGAGGGGCAGGGTGAAGAAATTGATGACGGCCATGAGGGCCTCATGGGTCCGCAAGACCGCGGCCAGGGCGAGGGAGAAGCCGGCCATGGCCAGGGCGAAGAGGCCGCTCAAGAGAAGGACGGCCACCAGGCCCGGCAGCCCCGTGGCCAGCCGGACGCCCATGAGGAGGCCCAGCCCCAGAATGATCACCACCTGGAGCATCCCCTGCACCGCCGCCGCCGCCATCTTGCCCAGGGGGATGGCCTCCCGGGGGATGGGGCTGGCCATCATCTTCTGGAGGAAGCCGAAGCGCCGCTCCCAGGCCACCGACATCCCGCTGAAAAGGCCGGCGAAGAGCGCGGTCATCACCACGATGCCCGGCAGCATGAAGGCCACGTAGGAGTCGGTCCCCAGGAGGGCTGAGGCGGCGAACTCGGCCGTCAGGCCCTGGAGCATGTTCCCCATGAAGACCAGCCAGATGATGGGCTGGGCCACCAGGGCCAGGATCCGCATGCGTTGGCCCACAAACCGCCGCATCTCCCGCCAGAAGACCACGTAGACGTCGTGCGCCCAGGTTCGCACGCCCAGCCGGGGCGCTTCCAGGACGGCCTGCTGCTCCAGAAGGCTCATCGCCGGATCCTCCTCATGCGCATCCGGGCCTGCATCCCTTCATCCCGGCTGCCGCTTTCGGCCCGCAGCTCCTTGCCCGTGTGGGCCAGGTAGACATCGTCCAGGGTGGGCTTCTTCACCGTGATGGCGTGAGGGGCCACCCCCGCCTGGGCCAGGGCCTGGATGATGGGCACCACCGCGTCGTCGCCGTTGGTCACCACCACCTGGAGCTGGCCGTCCGCCGCCTGGACCGACCGGACCGGCGGCAGGGCCTCCAGGATGGCCTGGGCTTTGGCCTGGGCTTCGGCGCCGTCCAGCCTCAGGTGGACCAGATCGCCGCCGATGGCCGCCTTCAGCTCCTCCGGCCGGCCCACCGCCCGGATCTGGCCCTGGTCGATGATGGCCACCCGGTCGCAGAGAGCGTCCGCCTCTTCCATGTAGTGGGTGGTAAGGAAGAGGGTCATGCCGAACTGATGCTTCATCTGCTCCAGGTAGGCCCAGATCTGCCGGCGGGTCTGGATGTCCAGGCCCAGGGTGGGCTCGTCCAAGAAGAGGAGCCGGGGCCGGTGCATCAGCCCGCAGGCGATGTCCAAGCGCTTCCGCATGCCGCCCGAGTAAGTCTCCACCAGGTCGTCGGCCCGGTCGGCCAACCCGACCAGCTCCAGAAGCTCCTGGCTCCGGCGCCGGTTCTCCGCCGGGGAGAGATGGTAGAAGTTGCCCTGAAGCCAGAGGTTCTCCCGCCCGGTGAGGGCGTCGTCCACGGCCAGATCCTGGGAGACGTAGCCGATCTGGCTGCGGACGGCAAAGGGGTTGACGGTGGGGTCCAACCCCACCACCCGCATGGAACCGCTGGTGGGACGGAGGAGGGTGGTGAGCATCATGATGGTGGTCGACTTGCCGGCGCCGTTGGGCCCGAGGAAGCCGAAGATCTCCCCTTCCTCCACCTGGAAGGAGAGGCCCCGCACCGCTTCCACGCCGCCGGGGTAGGTCTTGCGCAACTCTTCCACGTGAATGATGGGTGCCACTCGTCGTCCCTCACGTTGGATGGAAGTGGGCGCCGCGACTCGGCTCCAAGATACCCTTCCAGGCAGGAGGGGTCAATGGGAAGGATCCGCATTCTTGACGGGGTGGCGGGGGAAGGCGGCGCGTCAGCCCGGGCGAAGGCACCTTGAGAAAGCAGGGACGGGGCGGCCGTGCCCGACGTCCCGCCCAAACGCGACGAAGGCCCACCGCTGGGCCTCCGCAACACCTGGTGGGCCGCCAGGGAATCGAACCCTGGACCTTGGGATTAAAAGTCCCCTGCTCTACCAACTGAGCTAGCGGCCCATAGGTACCTTACGGCGCAGAACTCCGTCTGTCAAGTCGGTTCAGACCACCGGCCCAACCAATCCCGGACGAATTGGGCGGCGGTCCGGGGGGAGCGCTCGTTTTGCCAGAGGGCCCACTGGAGGGCCTCCCGCTCCAGGGTTTGGCGGTCCACCACCCAGGGCGGCTGAAGCCGGCCTGCCTCGCCGTCGGGCGCCGGGCCCGCCGCCCCTCCCGGCTGGCCGGACGAGCGGGGCCGCACCCCATCGGGCTGGCCCTCCACAATCCGGACCCCCGCCTGCCGGGCCAGGCCCTCCACGATCCGGAGGTAGAGGGCCTGGTCGGCCGCCTCGAAGAAGACCGTCATCCCGAAGCGGTCGGCCAGGGAAATCTGTTCGTGGATCTCATCCTCCTGGCGCAAGCTGGCCCCCCGCCGCTCCCGAACCACGTGGCGCCGGTTGGAGGTGGCGTAGAGGCGGACGTGCTCCGGCCAGAGCTCCAGCGCCCCCTCCAGAGCTACCTTCAGCTGGCGGGCTGCCGGTTCGTCGGGCTCCAAGGCCAGGTCGTCCAGGAGGATCACGATGGGATGGGGTTGGTCCCGGAGCTGGTTCAGGAGCTGGGGAAGCTCCCCCACCCGGTCCAGGGGAAGCTCCACCAGCCGGAGCCCCCGGGGGCCGAAGGTGTGGACCAGGGCCCGCACGGTGGCCGACTTGCCCGTCCCCCGGGGGCCGTAAAGCAACAGGTGGTGGGCCGGCCGCCCCGCGACCAGGCGCTCGGTGTTCTCCACCACCGCCTGGCGGGCCGTCTCATAGCCCACCAGATCCTCCAGGCGGGTGGGGTCCAGGGCCCGGACGGGCTGGAGCCCCCGTCCCTCTCCCTCCCAGCGGAAGGCCACGAACTGGCCCCAAAGACCGCAGCCCACGACCCGCCAGTACCCCACCAGATCGGGGAGGGCCTGGGCCCAATCCTCCAGCCCCACCAGCCGCTGGGCCACCCGCGCGGCCCCGTCCGGCCAGGGGCCCGCGGTCCCGGGCCTCGCCGTCCCCCGCAGCCCGGCCAAGGTCCCGGGCGGCCAGGCCGGCTCCCACCGCCGGACCGCCGCCTCCAGCACCTCGGGGCGGAAGTGGGCCAGCCGCTGCAGCATGCGCAGGTCGTGGGCGGCCGCCGCGAGCAACGGGGGTGGGAGCTCCCCCAAAGGCTCCCGACCGGCGGCCTTCCCGCTGACCGCCCGGCTGAGGGGGTTCTCGTCGGCCAGAAGCCCCTCCACCACCGCCCCGAACCAGAGGGGCGGCCCCTCCTGGGCCGCGTCGGCACCCCGGGAGGGCCCTGCCGGCCCGTCGCCCAACCCATACGCCCAAGCTTGGCGAGTAAGGTGGGCGGCCCGCTCCCACACCGGCCCGTTCCGCTGGGGATCGCCCGCGGGCCCACCCGCCAGACCCTCCAGCAGGGCCAGAAGCGCCTGCACCAGCGGCGAGCGTTCCACCACCCCGCCGAACAGGATCAGCCGCCGCCCGGCCTCAGCCGCCGCCTCCAAAGGATTCACCTGGGTCTCCCTCCCCCATCCGCCGGCATCGACCGGCACCTCCCCCGTCTGGCCCGGCCGTGTCCAACCAGCCGTTCGGGCCCGGGGCGCCCACCCTGGTCCGCCCATCATACGGAAACGGGCGCTCCCCGGGGAGCGCCCGCCAGCCAGCGGAACGCGGCCCGCCTCACTTCTCGTAAGGCTGGCCGTCGGCCGCCGGCGGGGTGGCCCGCCCCACCAGCCCCGAGATCACCACGATGGTGACAATGTACGGCGCCATCAGCAGGAACTCGGAGGGGATGGGGATCCCCAGGATCTGGAGCCGGGTCTGGAGCGAGTCGGCGAACCCGAAGAGGAGGGAGGCGCCGAAGGCCCCGGCCGGCGTCCAGTTGCCGAAGATCATGGCGGCCAAGCCGATGAAGCCCCGGCCCGCGGTCATCTGCTCGTCGAAACGGCCCACCGACCCGATGGTGAAGTAGGCCCCGCCCAACCCCGCGAGCACCCCGCCCAACAGGACGGCCGCGTACCGCATCAGGTACACGTTGACCCCCAAGGTGTCCGCCGCCCGGGGATGCTCGCCCACCGCCCGCACCCGCAGGCCGAAGCGGGTACGGAAGAGGAGGATGCTGAGCCCGATCACCAGGGCGATGGTCAGGTAGAAGAAGAAGTTCCCTTCGAAGAGCAGCGGCCCAATGACGGGGATCCGGTTGAGGACGGGGATCTTCACCGGGGCGAAGGTGCCCGCTCGGTTGAGCCAGTTGAAGGCCGGATCCTGGAGGAAGCGGCCGCTCAGGTAGCTGGTGAGCCCCACCGCCAGGATGTTGATCACCGTGCCGCTGACGATCTGGTCCACCTTGTATTTAATGGAGAGCACCCCGTGGACCCAGGCCATGAGCAAACCGGTGAGCATCGCCACCAGAAGCCCGATCCAGAGGCTCCCGCCGCTCAAGGTGGTGCCCAGGACCGCCCCGAAGGCAGCGGTGAGCATCATCCCCTCAATGGCAATGTTGATGACACCGGAGCGCTCGCACATGACACCGCTCAAGGCCGCCAAAGTGAGGGGCACCGCCCGCACCAGGGTGCTCTGGAGCATGGCCAGCAGGTTGAGGCTCTTACCCGCCGCCGCCCAGATGAGGAAGGCGCCTACAAAGCTGAGGAGCGCCAGGCCCAGGGCCAGGTTGGCCCGCCGGGGCGCCCGGTACGCCCAGACCGCCATGGCCAAGGCGAAGAGAGCGAGGACAACCAAGCCCGGCCGAGACGGGATGACCCAAGGGGCCACCCGGGCCGCGGCCCCCTGGCCGCCGGCCATTCGGAAGGTGGTCACCACCCCGTCGGGAACCACCCGGATGAACAGGACGGCGATGGCCAGGGCCACCAAGACCGACGCCACCACAGGCCCCCAGCGCTTGGGCTCCACAACAGGGGCCGCCTCCTCGAGGAGATCGGCCGAGACGGGACCGACCGGCTGCAGTTGGCTCATACGCGATCCACCCTCATCCACTTCCCTCGTCCGTTCCCGTGGCTCCCGCCGCAGCAGGTGCTCATGCGCTCCCCCACCCCCGGGTGAAGACCTCCTGGGTCCGCTCGGCGGCTGGCTTCAGGCGGTAGATCTTCCGGATCAGAGCCTCGGCCGCGATGAAGATGATGACCAGCGCCTGAACGATGGTGATGATGTCAATGGGAATGCCGGCCGCCGACTGCATCCGGGTGGCCCCGCTCCGGAGGAAACCGAAGAGAAGCGCGGCGGCCACCACGCCTGCCGGGTGGCTCTTGCCCAGGAGGGCCAGCGCGATGGAGTCGAAGCCGTACCCGGCCGAGAAGCCCTGGCCCAGCCACCGGTCCACGCCCAGGGTCTGGGAGACGCCCGCCATGGCCGCCAGGGCCCCGGAGATGGCCATGGCCGCCACCGTGACCAAGGCGACCCGCATGCCGGCCACCCGGGCCGCCTTGGGGTTGGTCCCCACACTCCGCATCTCGAAGCCGAAGTTGGTCCGGAAGAGGAGGTACCAGACCCCCACAGCCGCCAAGAGGGCCAAGACAAAGCCCCAGTGGAGCCTCAGCGGCTCATCGAAGAAGCGGGGCAGCCAGGCGGTGGGCAGGACTTCGGGGGTGATGGGCACCCACCCGGGCCGGCCGTCGGGACCCGGCCGCTTCATGGGCCCGTTGAGGAGCCAATCGCTCAACCGGTAAGCGATGTAGTTGAGCATGATGGTGTTGACCACCTCGTGGGCCCCGGTCCGGGCCTTGAGCCAGCCGGGAATCCCGGCCCAGATGGCGCCCGCCGCCATACCGGCCAGGATGGCCAGGGGCAGGTGGATGAAGGCGGGCAGGCCCGTCACCGCGTAGCCCACGTAGACCGAGGCCAGGGCTCCCATGAAGAGCTGCCCCTCGGCGCCGATGTTGAAGAGCCCCGCCCGGAAACCGACGGCCACCGCCAGCCCGGCAAAGATGTAGGGCGTGGACGTGACCAAGCTCTCGGAGAGGGCGTAGGGGCTGCCGAAGGCGCCCTGGAAGAGGGCCCCGAAGGCCGTGGCCACACTCCGCCAGGCCGTCGCGAAGAAGAACCCCGGCCGGGTGGTGATCTCATCCCACGCGGCCCAGACGGCCGGATCGGTGACGACGATGAAGATGGCGCTGATGATGAAGCCGGTAAGAACGGCCAGGATGGGAATAAGGCTCCAGGAGGTGGCCGCCTCCAGGATGGCCGCCACCCCGCTCCGCTGCCGGGGCCCCTGGCCCGTCGGCGTGGTGCTCTCCAGCCGCTGCTGCTCGCTCATGCCACCGAGCCCCCCGTCATCAGGAGTCCGAGCTGGGTCCGGTCCGCTTCACGGCTCTCCAGCAACCCGACCACCCGCCCCCGGTAGAGAACGGCGATCCGGTCCGAGAGGGAGAGGATCTCGTCCAGCTCCGTGGAGACAACCACCACCGCCGCGCCCCGGTCTCGGGCCTCAACGATCTGCTTGTGGATGTACTCGATGGAGCCCACGTCCAAGCCCCGGGTCGGTTGCGAGGCCAGGAGGAGCTTGATGGGCCGGGAGAGCTCCCGGGCCGCGATCACCTTCTGCTGGTTGCCCCCCGACAGGGTCTGGACCGGGACCTGGACCGAGCTGGCCCGGATGTCGAAGGCCTTCACCAACTGCTCGGCATTCTCGCGGATCTGGTCCCGCTGCAGGACGCCCCGCTGGCTGTAGGGCGGCTGGTGGTACCGGTTGAGGACCAGGTTCTCGGCGACAGGGAAAGGCAGGATCAGCCCATCCCGCTGCCGGTCTTCGGGGATGTAGCCCACCCCCATCTCTGCCAGCTGCCGGGGCGAGGCTCCCGTCACTTCGTGCCCGTCGATGAGGATCCGCCCCGCATAGGGCTTGCGCAGCCCGAAGAGGGCCTCCATCAACTCCGTCTGGCCGTTCCCCTGCACCCCGGCAATCCCCAGGATCTCCCCGGCCCGCACCTCAAAGGAGACGCCTCGGACCGCCGGCTGGCCCTGGTCCGACTCCACCCAGAGGTTGTCCACGGTGAGGACGGGCTTGCCCGGCCGGGCGGGGGCCTTTTCCACCGAGAGGACCACGTCTCGGCCCACCATCATGGCCGCCAGCTCCTCCTCGCTGGTCTCCTCAGGCCGGCGGGTCCCCACCACCCGGCCCTGGCGGACGACGGTGATCCGGTCAGCCAGGCTGAGGGCCTCCTTCAGCTTGTGGGTGATGAAGAGGAGGGAATGGCCGCTCTTCACCAGGTTGCGGAGGATGGCGAAGAGTTCTTCCACCTCTTGGGGCGTCAGCACCGCGGTGGGCTCATCCAAGATGAGGATCTGGGCATCCCGGTACAAGACCTTGATGATCTCCACCCTCTGCTGCACCCCGACGGGCAGGTGCTGGACGAGGGCATCCGGATCGACCTCCAGCCCGTACCGGGCCGACAGCTCCCGGATCCGCTGGGAGACCCGGCGGGTGTCCAGGAAGAACCGGCCACGGGTCGACTCCTGGCCGAGCATGACGTTCTCGGCCACGGTCATCACCGGGATGAGCATGAAGTGCTGGTGGACCATCCCGATGCCCCGGGCGATGGCATCAGCCGGACTGCGCAGGGTGACGGGCTCGCCCCTGATGAGAATGGACCCCTCGTCGGGGGCGATGAGGCCGTAGAGGATGTTCATCAAGGTGCTCTTGCCCGCGCCGTTCTCCCCCAGGAGGGCGTGGATCTCCCCAGGGTAGAGGGTCAGGTCGATGTGGTCGTTGGCCAGCACGCCGGGAAAACGTTTGACAATGCCCTTCAATTCCAGGATCGGTTCCACCCGTTGGCGCACCACCTTACCGTGGCGGGGACCCGCTCCCCGCAGAAACCGCGGAGCGCGCCCGGAGAGACCCGGGCGCGCTCCAGGTTGACCTTACGAATAGAGGATGGCGTCGATGTCGATCTCGCCGCTGATGATCCCCTGGCGGACCTGCTCCAGCTCCTCCTTGAGCCAGTCGGGGACATCGTCCTCGAACTCGTGGAAGGGAGCGATGTCCACCGCACCCATGGCCAGGGTGCCCCAGTAGAGCCCGCCGGTGAAGGTGCCGTCCGCCACCGACTGGATGACGTCAAAGACCGCCTGGTCCATCTTCTTGACGACGCTGGTCAGGATGACGTCACCGAACTCGGGCGCGGTGAGGTACCAGTCGGAGTCGACGCCGATGATCATGGCGCCCCGCTCCTGGGCGGCCGCGGCGGCCCCCAACCCAACCGGTCCGGCGACGGGCATGATGATGTCCGCCCCCTCATCCATCAGCGCCTCAGCCAGACGCCGGCCGTCGTCGGTGCTCTCGAAGTTGCCCGCGAAGAGCCCCTGCTCGGTCTTGGCGTTCCAGCCGAGAACCTGAACGTTGGTCCCCTTCACCTGGTTGTAGTACTTGACGCCGGCCTCAAAGCCGTCCATGAAGATGGTGACGGTGGGCAGCGCGATGCCGCCGAAGGTGCCGACGACACCCGTCTGGGTCATGCCGGCGGCCAGGTAGCCAGCCAGGAAGGCAGCCTCATCGGTGGCGAAGAGGATGTCCCGGATGTTCTCAACGGGCGGATCGTAGGAGTAGTCGACAATCGCGAACTTCTGATCGGGGAACTGCTTGGCGTAGTGGAGCGTCGCATCGCCCAGCAGGAAGCCGACGGTCACAATCAGGTCATAATCCTGCTCGATAAACTCGAGGATGTTCCGGGCATAGTCGGACTGCTGCTGGGACTCGAGATACCGGCCGTGGATGCCCAGCTCCCGGATGGCCCGGACGATCCCTTCCCAGCTCCCCTGGTTGAAGCTCTTGTCGTCGACGCCGCCCATGTCGGTGACCATACCCACCTTGAGGGTCTGGGCAGCCGCCGGGCCAGCGGCCAGAGCCAACGCCAGAGCAGCCACAAGGATCCCGGTCAGGATCGGAAGTCGCCTCACGTTGAACCCCCCTTGTTGAGTCACGCAGGGAGATCGTCCTCCCCCCAAAGATTCGATTCCCGCCAGCCGGTTCCTTCGCAGGCGGACTTTCCCAACGATCGGAGAGGTTTTCCGGGGGTTCGCGGAGGCCAGCGAAAGGTTTGCAAACGCGCCAGCGGCCGTCCCAAGGACGGCCGCTGGCCCATCGTGGGATGGTTTGGGGTGAGTGACCGGATTCGAACCGGCGACCTTCGGGGCCACAACCCGACGCTCTAACCAGCTGAGCTACACCCACCACGCTGGTGCGTTCTCAAGTGTACCATGGGCGTGCCCACCCGTCAAGGCAAGGCCTGCCTGCCCCAAGCCCGCTGGCAAAGAGGCGGTCCGATCCGGACCGCCTTTCTGGCGCGCCTGGAGGGATTCGAACCCCCGACCGTTGGCTTAGAAGGCCACTGCTCTGTCCCCTGAGCTACAGGCGCCTGCGGAGCTGCACCAGGGGCTGCCGGCCGCCCCAAGGTCCGGAGCCGCCACCGCCAGTATACCGTCGCCCGAGGGGCAGCGTCAACGAACGAACGCCGGCGTCCGCTGGGACGCCGGCGGCAGGATCTGGAGCGGGTGAGGGGAATCGAACCCCCGTCACCGGCTTGGAAGGCCGGCGCTCTACCATTGAGCTACACCCGCACGCCACCCGACACCCTTCGGGCCCGACGCCCGTACGGTGCCCGGGGTGCCAAGGTTGAGTATAGCACAGCCCTGCGCGGGCTCCAAGAGGGTTCGGGCCGGGTCTGGCCTCCGGGGGCTCCAGTCGGGGCGATGGCGGCCGATATGGTATCACCGAGGAAGCCTCCACCCGCCAGGGGCCGGCCGAGGGCGGCCGCGGCAGACGGTGGGAGCGAACCAGGGAGGGGATGACGGCATGGAGCGGCTGCGCCAGGGCCTGGTGCTGGTCATCGTGGGCATCGTCCTGTACTTTCTCGTCCGGGAGCAGGGGAGCGGCAGCGGCGGGGTGATCCTCGCCCTCATCGGGAGCGCCTTCATGGTCTTCTACGCCCTCACCAACCAGTCGGGCTATCTGGTGCCCGGCGGCCTGATGACGGGCCTGGGCATCGGCATTGACTGGCCCCACGCCTGGTGGCCCGGCTTCCAGGGTTCGACGGTTCTCATCGGGCTGGGCCTGGGCCTCTTGGTGGTCTGGGTGGGCAGCCGCCGGGGTGAAGGCCACTGGGCCCTGGCCTCCGGGGTGGTCCTCCTCCTGGTCGGGGCGCTGACGGGGGTGGGGGACATCATGGCCTTCTTGAGCCTGTGGTGGCCGGTGGTGGTGGCGGCCATCGGCCTCTGGGTGATTCTGGCAAGGTCGCGGAAAGCGTCGTAGCCGAGGGCGCCCCGATGAGGCTGGAACGGGTCTCCGAACACATTTGGAGCCTCACGGTCTGGGTCTTGATTCCGGTGCGGGTGTGGTTGGTCCGGGATCCTGAAGGCGGCGTCACTCTGGTGGACGCGGGGCTCCCCTTCATGGCCCGGGGCATCCTCCGGGCGGTGGAACGCCTCCACGCCGGCCCCTTGCAGCGGATCCTCCTCACCCACGGGCACTCCGACCACGTGGGGGCGCTCCGGCGCATCGTGACCCAGACCCCAGTCCCCGTCTACGCCCACGCGATCGAGATCCCCTACCTGGAAGGCGCTCTCCCCTACCCGCGCCGCAAGCGGCCCCAAGCCTTGGTCCCCAAGGGGCTCGTCACGCCCCTGGAAGAGGGCCCTGACGGCGGCCTCCGCAGGGTGGCGGGCCTCAAACCATACCTGACGCCAGGCCATGCACCAGGCCACGTGGTGTACTACCATGAGCAAGACCAGGTCTTGATCGGCGGGGACCTGGCCATGAGCAAGAAGGGTCAGGTGCGGCCGCCCATGGCCATCTTCACCGGGGACATGGAGGAGGCCATCCGGAGCCTCCAGATCCTTCGCGAGCTGGAGATCCAGCGCCTGGAGCTCTGCCACGCCGATCCGGTGGAGCGCCCCGCCGAGCGGATGGAGGCCCTTCTTCGGGACCAGAGGCCTAGGCTATGGCCGAAGCCGGGCGCCTGAAAGAGCGGAAGGCTAGGAACCAGGGGGACACCAACGCCCGGAGGCGGCTCAGGCCCCCGGGCGCTTTAGCCGCCCCAATGGCGGCCCCTTTTCGCGCCGCGGCCCCCGGTTGGGGTCGCCATTAGGGGCGACCGCCTCCGGGGGCCGAAAAGCATGGTCGGGGTGCCGGGATTTGAACCCGGGGCCTCCTGCTCCCAAAGCAGGCGCGCTACCAAACTGCGCTACACCCCGACGACTGGTGGAAGGACTGCTCCCAGTCTAGCACTCGGCGGGTCGCCCGGTCAAGCGACCGCCCCGCCGCCCCCAGCCCGGCGGGGGAAGCCGGGCTGGAGCCCAACGACCGTCGAGGCGAAGGGCCCCCTCAAGGCTTGCCGTCTTCCGCCTCGCGCAGCAGGCGCTCCCGGGCCTTCCGGACCGCCCGGGCCCGGTGGCTCAGCCGGTTCTTCACCTCAGGCCCCACCTCGCCGAAGGTCTTCTGGAGCTGGGGCACCCAGAAGATGGGGTCGTAGCCGAAGCCCCCGTCGCCCCGGGGTTCGGTGGTGATGTAGCCTTCTACCACGCCCTCCTCGGTCCAGGCCTCCCCCGACGGCCGAACCACGGCGATGACACACCGGAAGCGGGCCGTCCGCTGCTCCCAGGGCACCCCCTCCAGGAGCTTGAGCAGGGCCCGGTTCCGCTCCTCGTCGGTGGCGTCGGGGCCGGCGAAGCGGGCCGAGCGCACCCCGGGGCTTCCCTTCAGGGCATCCACCTCCAGGCCCGAGTCATCGGCCATGGCTGTCTCCAGGGTGAACTCCGCCGCCGCCCGGGCTTTGGCCAGGGCATTGCCCGCGTAGGTCGAGGCGTTCTCCTCCACGTCGGGCGCGCCGGGAAAGGCGTCCAGCCCGTAGATGGGCCAGGGGAAGGGCGCGAGGAGGGTCCGGATTTCAGCCACCTTGGCCGGGTTCCGGGTGGCCAGGACCAGCCAGCCCCGACGGCCTCGCCGGGAGCCGGGCGCTTCCTGCCGGGGCGCCGCCTCCGAGTCGAAGGTGCGTTGGGGCGGGAGGATGCTCTCCGTTGGATGTGGGGCCACCCGCTGGGTCCACAGGGGCGCCCGGACCGGGGGCACAGGCGGCGGGATGCTCACCGGCGCTCACTCCTCCCGTAGGGCCCTGCCGTTCCCTCCGACGGAAGGATCCAGGGCCAGACGCTGGTCAATGCTCTCCAGGATGGTATCGGTCAGAGCGTGGCGCTGCTCCACAAAGAGCCGCTCGATGCCGTGCTCCGCCAGCTTAAGCAGGCGGTTCATCTCGTCGAAGGTGAAGCTCCGCCCCTCGCCCGTCCCCTGGATCTCCACCAGCCGGCCGGAACCGGTCATCACCACGTTCATGTCCACCTCAGCCTGGGAGTCCTCGTCGTAGGTCAGGTCGAGGAGCGGCCGGCCGCCCACCACCCCGACGCTGATGGCGCCCACAAAATCGAAGAGGGGCAGCCGGTCCCACCCTTCCCGCTCCCGCAGGTACTGGAGGGCGTAGCAAAGGGAGACGAAGGCGCCGGTGATGGAAGCCGTCCGGGTGCCCCCGTCGGCCTGGAGGACATCGCAGTCGATCCAGATGGTCCGCTCCCCCAGCTGCTTCAGGTCGACCACGGCCCGCAGGCTCCGGCCGATGAGGCGCTGGATCTCGTGAGTCCGGCCGGAGATCCGCCCCCGGGAAGCCTCCCGGGGGGTCCGCTCCTCGGTGGCCCGGGGGAGCATGGCGTACTCGGCCGTCACCCACCCCTGGCCCGTGCCCCTGAGGAAGGACGGCACCCGCTCCTCCACCGTGGCGGTGGTGATCACCCGGGTCTCGCCCAGCTCGATGAGGCACGAACCTTCCGCGTACTTCATCATCTGGACCGTCAGGCGGACGGGCCGCAGCTCGTGATCAGCCCGGCCGTCGGGCCGGGCCGGGGCGGGGCCGGGGGCGGCCTCCTGGCCCCCCGGAACAGGGGTCTGCTTGGTGGGATCGGTGGGATGGTTCACAGGGGATGGACCTCCTCGCCGCCGGCGGCGGCCGGGCCGCGGGAACCGAGTTGGGCCACCAGCTCCCGGAAGCGGTCCCCGCGCTCCTCGAAGTTGGCAAACTGATCAAAGCTGGCACAGGCCGGGGAGAGCAAGACCCGCTCGCCGGGGCGGGCGAGCCGCCGGGCCAGGGCCACCGCCTCCTCCAGATCCTGCACCCGGTGGATCGCCGGGCCCGGCAACCCCGTCCGGCGTGCTTCCCGGCGGACCGCCTCCGCGATCTTGGGCGCGGTGACGCCCATCAGGTAGAGGTGCTGCACCGAGCGGACCACCTCGTGGGCCAGAGGCTCGAAGGGCAGCCTCTTGTCGTAGCCGCCAGCGATCAGGTGGAGGGGGCGGTCGTTCATGGCCCGGATGCCCACCACCGCCCGCTCCGGGGTGGTGGCGATGGAGTCGTTGATGTACTCCACCCCCGCCACCACCCCCACCGGTTCCAGCCGGTGCCGCACCCCCCGGAAGGTGCGGGCCACCTCCCGGATCCCGTCCAAGGAGGCGCCGGCCAGGCTGGCGGCAACGGCTGCGGCCAACAGGTTGGCCCGGTTGTGGACCCCCGGCAGGCGGATCTCCTCCACGCCCACGATCCGCTGGGGGAGCCGGTCCGGCTCCAGGCGGAGCCAGAGGGCCCCGTCGGCTTCAAAGGCGCCCCGCTCCACCGCCCGCTCCCGGCTGAACCAGTACACTTGGGCGGGCGTGCTGGAGGCCAGGGCCCGGACCGCCTCCTGGTCCCAGTTGAGCACCGCGGCATCCTGGAGCGACTGGAACTCCAGGATCCGCCGCTTGGCCGCCACGTACGCCTCCATAGAGGGGTGGACGTCGAGATGGTTGGGGGTCAGGGTGGTGACCACCGCCACCTGGGGGCTCTTCCGGTGGAGCTCCAGCTGGAAGCTGGAGAGCTCCAAGACCACCCAGCTGGCCGGGTCCACGTGCTCGGCCAGCTCGATCAAGGGCCGGCCGATGTTGCCGCCGACCAAGGCGGGCACTCCCGACCGGCGCAGCATCTCCCCCACCAGGGTGGTGGTGGTGGTCTTGCCGCTGGTGCCGGTGATACCCACGATGGGCGCCGGGCAGAGGCTGAAGAAGAGGTCTGTCTCGCAGGTGAGGCGCGCCCCCCGGGCCTGGGCCGCCTCCAGCTGGGGCAGATCCTTCCGGATGCCGGGGGTGAGGATGAGCAGGTCGGCCCGCTCCACAGGGGCCAGGTAGTCAGGACCCAGCCAGAGCTCCAGGGGCAGCCGGGCCAGCTCCCCGTACCCCTCCAGCGCCTGGGGGCTCTTCTGATCGCAGGCGATCACCGGCACGCCCTTGGCCAAGAGCCACCGGAGGACCGCCCGGTTGCTGGTCCCCAAGCCGACCACAGCCACCCGGGGCGGGCCAGCGGTGCCCGCCAGCGCCTGGAGCAGCTCGTGGCCTGCCTCCTCTGCCATGCCTCGCCCTCCTCTCGGGCCCCAGACCTGGTGATCAGCGCCGCATCCTATGGGGCCTCGCCAGCAGCGGTGCCTGTCTCCAGTCTTTCCTCCGTTCCCAGGATCATCCCGGGGTCGGGCTCCAGGGGCCGGTCCAGGGCCAGGTGGCCCACCAGCGTCTCCACCCGCTGCCCCTCCACCAGGAACTGGACCCGCTCGATGGCGGGAAGCTGGGTCAGGGTGTGGACCATGCTGTAGACCGTCAAGAGCTCACCCGCCGACCCGCCGGGGTGGTTGTCCACCAGCTCTTGATTCAAGCTGACGGTGGCGAGGGCTCCCTGCACCCGGACCCACTGGACCTCCCCGCCCTCAGGGATGGGGTTCCGGTACCCGGCCAGCTCCCGAGGCCCCTCAAAGAGGGCCTGGAGCACCCCCTCGGGCGTCACCTGGTCCTGAGGCACCCGAACCGGCAGGCCCACCAGGCCCATGGCGTCGGGGGTGGCGTAGTAGACCAGGATCTCCTGCTGGGGCGTCAGCCGCTGGTCGATCGCCTCCTGCCACCGCGTTCCCAGCCAGCCCAAGACCACCACGCCCAGCACCAGGGCGAGAACAGCCAGCAGCTTCACGCCTCGTTGGGGATCGTACGGCATCGCTCCACCCCTCCCTCACCGAGGGTTCTGGGCTCCCGATTCGCTGCGGGGTTCCCCCATCACCCGCTGCCAAAGCTCCGCGGAGTCCGCTTGGTTGAGGGCCTGGGCCGGTCCCGACGCCAGCCGCGCGAAGTACTGGATGATGCCCCGGGCAATGGCCTCCGCCGCCTTCCGGCGGTACTCGGGATCGGCCAGGAGCGCCCGCTCTTCGGGGTTGCTCAAGAAGGAGACCTCTACCAGAATGGCAGGAACCTCCGCGTCCCGCAAGACCCAGAAGTTGTTGGACTTGACCCCCCGGTCCCGGCGCCCCAGGGTGCGGACCAGCTCCTGCTGGACCGCCTGGGCCAGCCATAGGTTGTTGGGCTGCTTGGGCAGGTAGTAGGTCTCCGTCCCCCGGGCCGCGGGATCCGACGCCGAGTTGTTGTGGATGCTGACGAAGAGGTCCGCGTTGAGGGCGTTGGCCAGGGCCGCCCGCTCCCACAAGGGGATGAAGGTGTCGTCGCTGCGGGTCATGGCCACCTGGAAGCCCCGCCCCCGCAGGATCTCCGCCAAAGCCAGAGCGATCTCCAGATTGACCGTCTTCTCCGGCAGCTCCTCGTCGCCTGCCCCGCCGTCCAGCCCCCCATGGCCCGGATCGAGGACCACCAGCCGCTGGCCCACCTGGGGCGGGGCGACGGCGATCACCATCCGGTTGGCCCCCTCCAGGGTGTAGGTCTGGAAGGCCAAAGGCTCCTGGGCCTCCACCACCAGCCGCACCCGGCCGCCGTTGAACTGGCCCAGCCGCAAGGTGACCGGCCGGCCCTCCTGGCCCTCCGCCCCCTCCAGGGTGACGGTCCACTCCGCAGGCGTCAGCTCCCCACCCAGCAGGGTGGCCGGCAAGTCGAAGACCAGCCGGGGCGGTCCCGAGAGCTGGAAGCTCTCCAGCTGGACGGGCTCCTCCGCCTCCAGGGCGAGATAGAGCCAGTTTCCCGCCGTCCGGGCCCGGAGCTCCTCGAGGCGGTTGAGCCAGACCACCTCCACCCCGCCCGCCCGCACCGCCTGGGTCCCCCCAGGCTCGGGCGTCCAGCGGATGGCCGCCTCCGGTAGGGCCACCCGGGCCTGAGGCTCCAACTCCACCACCAGGCGGACCACATGGGGCTCAAACTGGCTCATCCGGACGGCCCGGACCCCCTCCACGTCGGGGCGGTCGTACCGTTCCCGGGCCACGGTGGCCCCGTGCAGATCCACCACCAACCGGTCGGGCTCCCGCAAGGGGCGGATCTCCAAGGGCACCCGGCCGGTCACGTCCAGGCCCAGGTGGAGCCGGTCCCCCTCCCACCAGAGGCGGTAGCCGGCCACCGACTCGTCCAGCTCCACCTGGATCACCCGGCTGTCCTCCCGGCGGGCCACCCGGTAGCCCACCGGCGAGGCCAGATCCAGCACCACCCGGACCACGTTGGGCTCAAACTGGGAGGCCCGGGCCCGGAGGATGACGTCTTGGTCCGCGGGCAGCTCCACCAGGGACCGGTCCAGCTGGGCCGGGGCCAGATCGAGGACCAGGCGGGCCGGATTGGCCAGAAGGAGGCTTCGGTGGGCAACGGGACCGCTCGCCTCCACCTGGACCCGGGGGCGGCCCTCGTCGGTCCAGACCCGGAGGCCCAAAATCTGGTGCAGGGGCTCCCCGGGCTGGTCCGGCTCGACGGGCGGAGCTCCCTGGGGGACCGCCTCGCCGCTGGGGGTGTGCCAGGGGGCCGGGTAGGGGAGGGGGCTGGTCTCCGCTCCCCGGTCCTCCACGGTGGTGAAGCGGGCCTGCGCGACGGGCCCCCGGAGGCCTTCGTAGACCCGTTCGGGCAGAAGGGTCAGCTCATCCTGGCCCTGGGGCGCGGCCCGGGGGCGGAGCCGGTACCCCCAGAGGGCCGGATCCCAGTCGAGGCGGAGGCCCAGGGCGGTGGCGAGGGAGACCAGGTCCACATACTGGAGCCCGTCCACCCGCCAGGCCCGGGCGGCCAGGGTGTGGCCGTCGGGAAGCTCCAGGATGACGGCATCGGGGTCCGGCTGCTCCGCAGCCAGCCGGAGGCCCAAGCGGTGCCCCACCGCCTGGAAGGGCGCGACGGGCTTCCCATCGATCACCCGGACCACCTGGAGGGCTTCCTGCTCCGCTGCCGTGGCGGCGGGCAGGCCAGCCGCGAGGAGGGCAACCAGCAGGAGGCCGGCAGCCCAGGCCAGCAGCGTCCGGCAAGGGGTCCGTCGGGTTGCCGCCCGTTCTGCCACCGCCCCGCCCATGCGCCTCCCCCCAAGCAGGCTCCCAAGAGGGCCAGAAAGGACCATCTCCGGAAGCTTCCGACGTACGATGGACCTTCTTCTCGGTTGGTTCCGAGATTCCTCGCCTGGGAAAGGTTGGAAGGGAGAACCACCGAAAAAGCCCGGCCGGGTGGCCGGGCCCTCTGGTGGAGGCGCAGGGGAGTCGCACCCCTGGTCCAGAAGGACAGAGAGGGGAGTTTCTACGGGCGTAGCCTGTGTATGACCTTCGCCCCGCGGCCTCCCACAGGCAGGATGCCTACGGGGCTATCCCAGAGGAGTGTCCCGGCCCACCCTGGGCGGGGAGGGCCGGTAAGCCTGCCTCCGATGACACCCGACGAGTCTCGGCAGGCGGAGCCCGTCAGGCGCGCGGCTCAGCTAATTAAGCAGCCGCGAGTGCCGGTTGATTGTCGGCAGTTGTCTTTGAATCCACCGTTTAACGAGCAGGTGGGACCTCGGCCCGCTTATCTCCGCTCCCCGTTCCCCCTGTCGAACCTAACTCGCCCCCATGCACGTGACTCGTGGGCACCTTAAGTATACCGGCTCAAGCCCGCTGTTTCAACCGGCGCTCGATCTCCCGGGCCGCGTCCCGGCGGGCGATGGCCTCCCGCTTGTCCCAGAGCTTCTTCCCCTGGGCCAGCGCCAGCTCCACCTTGGCCAGGCCCCGGCTGTTGAAGTAGATGCGCAAGGGGATGAGGGTCTTCCCCGCCTCCCGGCTCTTGCCCAACAGCCGGCGGATCTCCGCCTTGTGGAGCAAGAGCTTCCGGGGACGGGTGGGCTCATGGTTCCAGCGGTTGCCGTACTCCCAGGGGCTGATGTGGAGGTTGTAGAGGATCACCTCGCCGTTCTCCACCTTGGCGAAGGCCTCCCGCAGGTTGGCCCGCCCCGCCCGCAGCGACTTGACCTCCGTCCCCTGAAGGACGATGCCCGCCTCGTACCGTTCCAGGATGAAGTAATCGTGGTGCGCCTTCCGGTTGGTCGCGACCACCCGCTCCGCGGCCACCGGACTCCCCCCTTTCCCAGCCCCTCCGGCGGTCCCAGGATACCACCGGCCCGGCGAGGGACGCAAGGGCACGGGGCGGGGGCGCGGCGCCGGCCCCCAGCTACGGGCCGGGGCCAGGGGTCCCGGGGGCCGTCTCCCGGGGCGCCGTAGGGGGCAGCTCGTCGTAGCGGCAGACCCGGTTCTTCTCCCGCTTGGCGTGGAAGAGGGCCCGGTCGGCCGCCTGGAGCACCTCCTGGGCCGTCTCGCCGTGGTGGGGGAAGGCGGCCACCCCCACGCTGATGGTCACCCGGCCCGCCCCCGCCTCCCCCACCGGGAACCGGTGGCGCTCCACCCGCCGGCGGAGGCGCTGGGCCACCTCCACCGCACCGTCCACGTCCGTCTCGGGCAGGATGACCGCAAACTCCTCGCCCCCGTACCGGACCAGGCTGTCGGTGGGCCGCACCTCGGCCTGCATCACCTCGGCCAGCTCCCGGAGGAGTCGGTCCCCCGCGGGATGGCCGTAGCGGTCGTTGTACCGCTTGAAGTCGTCCAGATCGATCATGAGCAGGCTCATGGGGTGGCGGTAGCGGCGGCTGCGGAGGACCTCCCGCTCCATCTCCTGGCGCAGGTAGCGGCGGTTGTACAGACCCGTCAGCTCGTCGGTGAGGGCCTGGCGCAGGGTGGCCTCGTACCGGCCCGCGTTCTCCAGGGCGATGGCCACGTGGTTGGCGAAGGCCATGGCCGTCTCGGCCTCGGCGCGGGTGAAGGCGTTGAGCTGGAAGCGATCCAAGGCGATCATGCCGATCACCCGGCCCCGGCTCAGGAGCGGCACCCCCAGCCACGACCGGGTCCGGTGGTGGGGCGGCCGGCGGAAGATGGGGTAGGCCGCGGGAGCATCGGGGAGAAGGACTGGCCGCCGCTCCCGGATCACCTGCCGGTTGGGGTTCTCCCCACCCAGGGGGAAGGTCATGTTCAGGAGCCCGTCCACGCCGTCGAAGCCCCGGATGGCCACAATCCGGCACCGATCCCCCTCCAGGAGCTGGACGGAGGTGCCGTCGGAGGGGACCAGCCGGGCCAGCTCCTCCAGCACCCGGTCCAGGAGGGCCTCCCACTCCAGGGTGGAGTTGAGGACGGCGGCCACCTGCTCCAGACTCTCCGCCTTCTGGCGGGCCTGGCGCTCCGAGCGGAGGATCTCCTCCCGGGCCAGGACCGCCCCCACGTGGTCGGCAATGGTGGCCATCAAGTGAACGTCCTCCTGGGTGAGCACCCCCGGCCGCCGGCTCTCCACGTTGAGGACCCCCACCACCCGCCCGCCCACCCGCACGGGCACGCAGAGCTCGGCGCGCGCCTGGGGCGCGATGGGGATGTACCGGGGATCCCGGCGCACATCGGGCACCAGGAGGGGCTGGCCGTCCCGGGCCACCGTGCCCGTGATGCCCGCCCCAATGGGGACGCTGATCCGCTCCACATCCGGCCCCAGACCGTGGTAGGAGGGGTGGGGCCGCAGCGTCCCCGTCGCCTCATCGACGAAAAGGAAGCCCACATCGTCAGGATAGAGGGTGGAGGCCAGGATCTCCGTCACCCGCCGGATCCACGCGTCCGCGTCGGTCGCCGCCGTGTCCGCCTCCACCACCTGGTGGAGGACCTCCAGCTCCAGGGCCCGCTGCTCCCACCCCCGCTCGGCCTCCCGGAGTTCCCGGCGCAACCCGGCGGCCACCGCCCCCGCCACCACCATAAAGCCGCCCGCCAGCGCCAGGACCGCCAGGGGGTAGGGCCGTCCCCGCAGGAGGATCCAGCCCGCGGCCCCGGCCGGCGGCAGGGGGCTCCCCCCGAGGGCCGCGGCCAGGCTGACCAGCCCCAGGCCCACCAGGATGGCCACCAGCCGGCCCGGGAGGACCACTCCGGCCAGAGCCGGGTGTAGGGCAAAAAGGAGCAGGAAGGGACTGGAGGCCCCACCCGAGGCGAAGACAGCGCACCCGAGGATCACCAGGTCGATGGCCAGCTGGGCCGCGACAATGGGGACCAAGCGCTGGGGGTGCTCCTGGACCCGATCCCCGGCCAGGAAGACCACCAGCGCCGACGCCCCGTTCACCCCGGCAGCCAGGACGAGGAGGCCCAGAACCCGGCCAAGAGGAACATCGGTGAGCCGGTGGAGGAGGATGAGGGCGGCCAGGACGATGCCCATGCCCACCCAGTGGATCTGGACCGCCCGCCGATGGGCCAGCACCATGCTAGGGAACGCGGATGAGGGCATCTCCACCGCCTCCGTCAGCCCGGCGCCTCGGCGGAGCGGCCTGCCGAAAGACCCATCCCGTTCCCCAGCTGCGCGCGAGGACAGGCCTCCAGGGTCGGTTGTCGTGAGGTGCGATTCGGCAGCTCGGCCCGCATGAGGTCTCCCTCGAAGCGCCGCAGCTTTGCGCCCCCGGCTTTCGCACGGGTTTGCCGTTTCGTCGGACCCCAGACCCCTGGGTTCCCCTCACCTTCCATATCGGCTAATGAGACAAATTCCTTGACCTGGGCCAGGGCCCCCTAGAACTGCAGGGCCACCCCCAGGACCATCCCCCGCCGCACGTGGTACCCCACCCAGGTGTACCCCGGCCCCTGCCGGAAGCCGGCCCCCAGGAGGAAGGTCGGCCGCACCCTCGTCTCCGAGCGGAACGGGGGCGAACCTCCGTACGCCCACGCCTGCCAGGCGAGCCCCACCCCCGTCCGGACATCGAAGGAACCGGATCGCACCAGGGTGAACCGGCCATACAGCTCCGTCTCCGGCCCCCGCTGGTACCACCCCGGATGGGGCTCCTCCCCCGTCAACCGGAGGCTGAAGCCCAACCCCAGGTCGGGGCTGCCCACATCGCCGCCGAAGCTGAAGATGATCCGGTGGGGCTCATCCGGATCGGGGCCCCAGCCCACATCCAGGCCCAGGTGGACCGAGGGCTCCCACGCTTTCGGCTTCGCCGGCGGAGCTGGAGCCGGCGGGGGCGGCGGGGGCGTGGGCCGGCCCACCCGGAAGGAGGTCCAGGCGACCGCCCAGTCATCGGCCGGCACCGTCCGGAGCTGGGAGCGGACCTTCGCCTCCAGCAGGCCCGCCGCGCCCAGGTCGGGGAAAGGCTCTTGGGCCCAGGCCCCCTCCCGGCTCAGCTCCAGAGGGGTGCGGCTGGCGATGATCTGGAGGTACTCCACCCCCGGCGGGCCCGCCGCCTCGAAGGCGTAGCCCCGGCGGGGCAACCGGTGGGTGCCCGCCCGGACCCGGTTCTGGCGGTCGAAGCGGTTGGGGAAGAGGAGAGAGACCCGCCCGTCGGCATCCAGGTTGTAGATGTAGACCCACGCATCCCGGTTGAGCCCGAAGCGGATGGTCACCTCGTCCCCCAGGTCGTACCGGCGCTGATCCGTCTCGATCCAAACCTCCAGCTCCCCCGGTTCGGGCTGGACGATGATCCCCAGGGGGAGCAGCTCATCCTCCTGCGCCTGCGCGTCCCCCACGCCCAGCCCCCAGCCGGCCACCATCAGAGCGAAGAAGAGGAGAAGCTTCACGCCCCACCCACGCCAGACCTGGCCCAAAGATCCTCCTGTCCTCATCCACCCCATCCCTTCCACCCGCCCCACCCTCTTACCCTACAGTACGCCGGCCCGGCGCACCCTCCTTGGTCGGGGTGGCTGGGCCCGTCCAAGAAAGGGAACGGCCCCCGGCTCTGGGAGCCGGGGGCCTGCCGAACCGAGGTCAGCCGATGAGACCGCTGCCGAAGAGGGGGGCGAAGATGATGGAGACGATGGCCATCAGCTTGATCAGGATGTTCAGGCTGGGCCCTGCGGTATCCTTGAAGGGGTCGCCCACGGTGTCGCCCACCACCGCCGCCGCATGGGCGGGCGTCCCCTTGCCGCCGTGGTGGCCCTCCTCGATGTACTTCTTGGCGTTGTCCCAGGCCCCGCCGGCGTTGGCCATCATTAGCGCCAGGAGCACGCCGGAGGCGGTGGCGCCCGCCAAGAGCCCGCCCAGGGCCTCCTTGCCCAGGATCAGGCCCACGACAATGGGCACCAGGACCGCCATGCCGCCGGGCGCCACCATGGAGCGCAGGGCGGCGGCGGTGCTGATGTCCACACACCGGGCGTAGTCGGGCCGGGCCGTCCCCTCCATCAGGCCCTTAATCTCCTTGAACTGGCGGCGAACCTCAGTGATCATGGCGTTGGCCGCATGGCCCACCGCCTGCATGGCCAGGGAGGAGAAGATGAAGGGGAGGGTGGCGCCCAGGAGCAGGCCGATGACCACCCCCGGGCTCAAGAGGTCGAGGCCTCCCAGCTGCGCGGCCTGCGCGTAGGAGCTGAAGAGGGCCAGGGCCGTCAGGGCCGCGGAGCCGATGGCGAAGCCCTTGGCCATGGCCGCGGTGGTGTTCCCCACCGCATCCAGGTGGTCCGTCACCTCACGCACCTTGGGGTCCAACTCGGCCATCTCGGCGATGCCGCCGGCGTTGTCGGCGATGGGTCCGTACGCGTCCACTGAGACGGTCATGCCGGTGGTGGAGAGCATCCCCACCGCCGCCAGCCCGATCCCGTACAGCCCGGCCAGGGCATAGGCGATCCCAACCCCGATGGCCAGGAAGAGCATGGGCAGGACGGTGCTGGCCATCCCCACCGAAAGGCCGGCGATGATGTTGGTGGCCGTGCCGGTCACCGACTGCTGGGCAATGCCCTGCACGGGCTTGTAGTCGTAGGAGGTGTAGTACTCGGTGATGAGGCCGATCAAGACCCCCACCACCACCCCGGCGGCCACGGCCCCGAAGACCCGCACCCCCTCACCCGGGAGGAGCCAGACGGACGCCAGGTAGGTCCCGATCAAAGCCAGGATGGCGGCGGCAAAGGTCCCCCGCCGCAGGGCGCCGGCCGGGCCCCGGTCCACCCCCTGACGGACGATCCAGCCCGCCAGGATGGAGGCGATGATGCCCACCGCGCCCGTCACCAGAGGCAGGTAGATGTAGCCCAAGGAGACCCCGGAGCCGGCCACCCACGCGGCCCCGATGGCCATGCTGGAGATGATGGAGGCGACGTAGGACTCGAAAAGGTCGGCGCCCATACCGGCCACGTCACCCACGTTGTCGCCCACGTTGTCGGCGATCACCGCCGGGTTGCGGGGGTCGTCTTCAGGAATGCCCGCCTCCACCTTGCCCACCAGGTCGGCGCCCACGTCGGCCGCCTTGGTATAAATGCCACCGCCCACGCGGGCGAAGAGCGCGATGGAACTGGCCCCAAAGGCGAACCCGTTCACCACGTTGAAGGTGACAGGATCCGAAGCGCGCCCGAAGAGGGCCACCACCAGAGCCACCCCCGCCAGGCCCAGCCCCGCCACCGTCAGCCCCATCACCGACCCGCCGGCGAAGGCGACACGCAGCGCCCGCCCCAGGCCCTTGGTCGCCGCCTGGGCGGTCCGGGCGTTGGCGTGGGTGGCGGCCTGCATGCCGATGAAGCCAGCCAGGGTGGAGCAGATGGCCCCCAGCACGAAGGCAATGGCTGTCCGCGGGTCCATGGAGGCCGGCCAGAGCAAGCCGGACAGGAGGATGACCGCCGCCACGATCACGACAAAGTAGACGAGAATACCGTATTCACGCCTGAGGAAAGCCATCGCGCCCTCATGAATGGCGCTCTGGATGGAACGCATGCGCTCATTCCCAGGAGATTCGCGCAGAATGCCGCGGAAATAGGTGAGCGCCACCAGGAGCGAGAGCAGGCCCGCCCCGATGCCAGCCCATGGCGCCCATGAGGCAAGTTCCATCAACAACTCCTCCCTGATGAATGAGATGAGAGCGAAGATTGGTTTGGCAAGATACCAAAGAGGGCGAGCCGAAGCCCGCCCCCCACTGCGTTGCCGGACCTCTTAGGCGACCAGCGCGAGGCCCACGGCAAAGACCATGAGCAGAATGCCTAAGACCGTCATGGCCTGCTCCAGGAACCGGTCCAGGCCCTTGCTCTGCTCAAAGAACATCTGGGCGCCTCCGCCGATGGAGCCCAAGCCCTCGCCCTTGCTCCGCTGCAGAGCAAAGACCCCCATAAGCAGGATCCCGACGATCAACTCCAAGACCATCAGCGCCGTGGTCACGCCATCGCCCCTTTCCGCCCGCGGCACGTCCCTTCGGACAGACCACGCGGCCATTGTAACACAGGCCTTCCAAGGCTGGCAAGAATTCGGAAAACGGCGGGTGACCCGCCGTTTCCCCGTTACGAGGAGCTCTTCTCCCGGGCGGGGCCCACCTTCAGGGCGTTCCACCCGGCGTAGCGGGCCTGGTCGGCCAGCTCCTCTTCGATCCGGATCAGCTCGTTGTACTTGGCCACCCGCTCGCTCCGGCTGGGCGCGCCGGTCTTGATCAGGCCGCAGTTGGTGGCCACGGCCAGGTGGGCGATGGTGGTATCCTCCGTCTCCCCCGAGCGGTGGGAGAGGATGGCCGTGTAGCGGGCCCGGTGGGCCATGTCGACGGCCTCCAGGGTCTCGGTCAGGGTGCCGATCTGGTTCACCTTGACCAGGATGCTGTTCCCCACGCCCGCGGCAATCCCCCGGCTGAGCCGGCGGGTGTTGGTGACGAAGAGGTCATCCCCCACCAGCTGGACCCGGTCCCCCAGGGCCTTGGTCAGCTGGGCCCAGTCGGCCCACGCCTCCTCGTCCAGGGGGTCCTCAATGCTCACGATGGGATACTGCTCGATGAGGCGGGTGTAGAACTCGATCATCTCGTCGGCGTTCCGGGTCTTCCCCTCGCCCGGGAAGCGGTAGACGCCGTTCTCGTAGAGCTCGCTGGAGGCCACGTCCAACGCCAGGGCGATGTCCTCCCCCGGCTTGAAGCCCGCCTTCTCGATGGCCTCGACGATGACGTCGAGGGCCTCCTCGTTGGACCGCAGGTTGGGGGCGAAGCCGCCCTCGTCCCCCACCGCGGTGGAGAGCCCCTTCCCCTGGAGGACGCTCTTCAGGGCGTGGAAGACCTCCGCGCCCATCCGGAGGGCGTCCCGGAAGGTGGGGGCGCCGACGGGCATGATCATGAACTCCTGGATGTCCACCGTGTTGTCCGCGTGGGCCCCGCCGTTGAGGATGTTCATCATGGGAACGGGCAGGGTCCGGGCCAGGGTGCCACCCACGTACCGGTAGAGGGGCAGGCCCGCCGATTCGGCCGCCGCCTTGGCCACCGCCAGGGAGACGCCCAAGATGGCATTGGCGCCCAGGTTGCCCTTGTTCTCCGTGCCGTCCAAGTCGATCATGGCCCGGTCGATGGCCACCTGGTCCGTCTCATCCAGGCCCACCAGCTCCGGGGCGATCCGCTCGTTCACGTTCTCAACGGCCTTGAGAACGCCCTTGCCCAGGTAGCGATCGGCGTCGCCGTCCCGGAGCTCCACCGCCTCGAACTTGCCCGTGGACGCGCCCGAGGGCACGGCCGCCCGGCCGAAGCTCCCATCGTCCAGGTAGACGTCCACCTCAATGGTGGGGTTGCCCCGGGAGTCCAAAATCTCCCGCGCGTGGATCTGCTCAATCATGCTTCTCCGCCTCCTTGCCGGCCACCGGCCGCGGCGGCCATGGCCACGAAGCCCTCTGCCTCCAGGCTGGCCCCGCCCACCAGGGCCCCATCCACCTGGGGCTGGGAGACGAACTCCGCCACGTTGGCCGGCTTGACGCTTCCTCCGTACAGAATGCGCACCGCCTCAGCAACTTCGGCCGTAAAGAGCTCCCCAACCTGGTCCCGGATGAGGCCGGCCATCCGGTTGGCCTCCTCGCCCGAGGCATGCTCCCCGGTGCCGATGGCCCACACCGGCTCGTAGGCGATAACCACCTGGCGGGCCTGCTCAGGGGTGAGGCCCGCCAGCGCCGTGCGGACCTGGTTGGCGACGGTCGCGTCCGCCCGGCCCGCCCGCCGCTCCTCGATTCGCTCGCCCACACAGAGGATGGGCCGCACGCCGTGCCGGAGGGCCGCCTCCAGCTTCCGCCGGACCGCCTCGTTGGACTCGCCCAGCACGTGGCGGCGCTCCGAGTGGCCCACGATCACGTAGCGGCAGCCCAGGTCGACGAGCTGAGGTCCCGACACCTCGCCCGTGTAGGCCCCCTCATCCTCCCAGAAGAGGTCCTGGGCGCCCAGGGCGACGGGTGAGCCGGCCAGGGCCCGGCTCACCCGCTCCAGGTGGACGAAGGGTGGGCAGACGACCACCTCCACCTGGTCGGACACGGCCTGCGCGGCCAGCCCGCTGGCCACGCCCCGGGCCAGGGCCTCGGCCTGGTCCAGGGTCAGGTGCATCTTCCAGTTGCCGGCCATGAGTGGGCGCCGCATGGTCATCCCTCCGTCCGCGCAGCCAGGGCGGCCACCCCGGGCAGGGTCTTCCCCTCAAGGAACTCCAGGGAGGCGCCGCCGCCGGTGGAGACATGGGTCATCCGGTGGGCCACGCCCATCTGCTCCACAGCCGCCGCCGAATCACCCCCACCGATGATGGTGACCGCGTCGGCCTGGGCCATGGCCATGGCCACCGCCCGGGTGCCCCGGGCGAAGGGCTCCACCTCGAAGACGCCCAGGGGCCCGTTCCAGATGATGGTTCGGGCCTTGCGGACCTCGTCGGCCAGCAGCTTGGCCGTCTCCGGCCCAATGTCCAGCCCCTGCTTGTCCGCGGGGATCTGATCCGCGGGGACCACCTGGGTCTCGGCATCGGGCGAGATCTCGCTGGCCACCACCACATCCACGGGCAGGAGGAGCCGCACCTGCTTCGCCTCCGCCTGCTGGATCAGCTGGCGGGCCAGCTCCACCCGCTCCTCGTCCAGGAGGGACTGGCCCACCTCATACCCCTTGGCCTTGAGGAAGGTGTAGCCCATGCCGCCCCCGATGGCCAGCACATCCACCTTGTCCAGGAGGTTCTGGATGACGCCGATCTTATCCGAGACCTTGGCGCCACCCAGGATGGCCAAGAAGGGCCGGTTGGGGTTCTCCAGGGCGCCGCCCATGATCTGGATCTCCTTCAGCATGAGGAAGCCGGCGGCAGACGGAAGCAGGCGGGCGACCGCTTCCGTGGACGCGTGGGCCCGGTGGGCGGCGCCGAAGGCGTCGTTCACGTAGGCATCGGCCAGGGATGCGAGCTTCTGCGCGAAGGCGGCGTCGTTCTTCTCCTCTTCCGGGTGGAACCGGAGGTTCTCCAGGAGGAGCACCTCGCCTGGCTTCAAGGCTTGGGCCGCCGCCTCCGCCTCCGGCCCCACGCAGTCGTTCACCTTCCGGACGGGCCGGCCCAGGAGCTCCCCCAGCCGGTCCGCCACGGGGTCGAGCCGGAGGCTCTCCACCACCTGGCCCTTGGGACGGCCCAGGTGGGACATGAGGATCACCGCCGCCCCCCGGTCCAGCAGGTGCTGGATGGTGGGCAGGGCGGCCCGGATCCGGGTGTCGTCGGTGATGGTCCCGTCCTCACTCAGGGGCACGTTGAAGTCGACCCGGACCAGCACCCGTTTGCCTTCCACGGGCAGCTGGTCGACCGCCTGCACCTGCATGGCTCTCCCTCCTTGGCCTGGAGCTTGGGGCTCAGTCACGGGCCGCCATGTACTTGATCAGGTCCACCACCCGCATGGAGTAGCCCCACTCGTTGTCGTACCAGGACACGGCCTTGACCAGGTTGCCGTCGATGACGTTGGTCAGGCTGGCGTCGATGCTGGAGGAGTGGGGGTCGCCCTTGAAGTCCATGGAGACCAAAGGCTCCTCCACGTAGGCGAGGATGCCCTTCATGGGCCCTTCGGCCGCGGCCTTGAAGGCGGCGTTGACCTCCTCGATGGTGGTCGCCTTCTCCACCACCGCGGTGAAGTCCACGATGGAGACGGTGGGCACGGGCACCCGCATGGCGTAACCGTCCAGCTTGCCCTTCAGCTCAGGCAGCACCTTGCCCACCGCGCTCGCGGCCCCGGTAGTGGTGGGAATGATGTTCTGAGCCGCCGCCCGGGCCCGGCGCAGGTCCTTGTGGGGCAGGTCAAGGATCCGCTGGTCGTTGGTGTAGGCGTGGACGGTGACCATGAAGCCGTGCACGATGCGGAAGTTGTCGTGGAGCACCTTGACCATGGGGGCCAGGCAGTTGGTGGTGCACGACGCGTTGGAGACCACATGGTGGTTGGCCGGATCGTACTGATCCTCGTTGACGCCCATGACCACCGTCAGGTCCTCACCCTTGGCCGGGGCGCTGATGATGACCTTCTTGGCCCCCGCCTCCAGGTGCCACGCGGCCTGCTCCCGGGTGCGGAAAACACCGGTGGACTCCACCACGTAGTCGACGCCCAGATCCTTCCAGGGCAGCTTCTGGGGCTCCCGCTCGGCGAAGACCTTCACGTGCCGGTCGCCGATGCGGAAGCCGTCCTCCGTCGCCTCCACCTTCTCGGGGAAGCGGCCGTGGACCGAGTCGTACTGCAGCAGGTGGGCGAGGGTCTTGGGATCGGTGATGTCGTTGACCGCCACAACCTCGATCTCAGGATCCTGGAAGGCGCCCCGGAACACCAGTCGACCAATACGACCAAACCCGTTGATCCCAACACGGATCGCCATCTTTTCGACCTCCTCGTGTCGCTGAACCGTCCTCCGTGCCTGCCGCTAGGGTGCCCCGATCCCTGCTTCCGAGATCTCGGCGCGCAGGGAGAGCCGCCGCCGGTCCCGCCCCTCCAGGATTTCGAGAAGGGTCCGGGCCGCTCCCTCGTCGGTGATGAAAACATCCTGGCCGCCGCTGGAGATGACGGCCAGGGAGGCCTCCGCCTTGCTGCACCCGCCCCCCACGGCCACCACATGGGTGATCTGGGGGACGTCCTCGTGGCGGATGCCCACCGAGCTGGTGGTGTAGACCACCCGGCCTTCCCGGTCGAAGTAGAAACCGAAGGCCTCCCCCACCGCGCGCCGCTGCCGGAGGAGACGGATGGTCTCCGCGGGCAGCCCGCGGCGGCGGGCCATCTCCTCGGCCGGACCAATACCGTGGAGGAGGACATCGGCTCGCTTGATCTGTTCGAGCAACTCCCGGATGCGGGGCTCCGCCTGGACGGCCAGGACCGCCTCCTCCCCCAGGTCGTCGGGGATGTGCAGGAGGCGGTATTGGGCCCCTAGCCGCTGGGCGATGCGGGCGGCGACGGTGTTGGCTTGGAGCTCAACCTCCTCGCCGAGACCACCCCGGGCAGGCACCACGGTGATGTCCAGCGGTTCCCGGCTGGTGGGGAGGCTCTCGGCCACCTCGGCCAAGGTGGTCCCCCCCGTTACGGCAAGGGTCATACCGGCTTGGAGGATGCTCTGCAGATACTGGGCGGTGGCTCGGGCCAGCTCCTTTTTGACCGTCGGATCGTGATCTGAATCGCCTGGCACGATGATGATCCGCTTGAGGACCAGCCTCCGTTCCAGCTCCCGCTCGAGCTGGCTGATCCCCCGGAAGTCCCGGAGGTACTCCCGGAGGCTCTTGAGGATGGCCTCGCCCTCAGGGGTGATCCGCATCCCCTCGGGGTCGGAGACGATCAGACCCTGACGCCGGAGGAAGTCCATCTCTTTCCGGACCAGCCGCTCCGGCCAGTCCAGGTAGGCGGCCAGGGCCCGGCGTCCTACCGGTTGGGCGAAGGAGATGTGCTGGAGCAGAAGGTACCGGCGTTCGATGAGCTCCCCAGCCTCCGGCGCGATCCGACGCAAGAGTCCTGAATCGTCCACTTCCCGCTCCCCCCCGGGATGTCGGGCGTCCCGACGCGGGCGAAAATGGTCCCGGTCACGGACCGAGACACCACCCCTTCTCTATTCTCCCACGGGGGGCTCCCTCCTCCCCCGCTCCTGGGACGGGCTCTCGGGCGTCTGATCGAGGCCGGCCAGGCGGAGGAAGCGGCCCATGTGGTACTGGACAGCCGACTTGGAAAGAGGCGGCTCCAGCAGCTGGCCCAGCTCCCGCAACGAGAGATCGGGGTGGCGGAGGCGCGCCTGGGCCAGCGCCTGCTGGACCGGCGAAAGCTGGCTCAGCTGGCCCCTGGCCTGGAGGCGGTGGATCGCCTCGATCTGCCGGAGGCTGGCCGCCACCACCTTGTCCAGGTTGGCCGTCTCGGCGTTGACGATCCGGTTGACCCGGTTCCGCATCCCTTTGAGGGCCCGGCTGTTCTCCAGCTCCAGCACCGCCCGGGAGGCCCCGATCACCTGGAGGAAGGCGACCACGTCATCGGCGCCCTTCAGGTAGTGGAGCAGGCTCCCCCGCCGGCGGCCCGAGCCGGCGTGGAGGCCGCACTCCTCCAGGAGTTGGCCCACCAGGGCATGGACGGCGGGGCTGTCGCAGACCAGTTCCAGGTGGTAGGGCCGGCCCGGCCGGTTGACGGAGCCCCGGGCGAGGAAGACGCCCCGCAGGTAGGCCCAGGGGCAGTCAGCCCCGTAG
>PIUA01000013.1 GCA_017577405.1 Bacillota bacterium | reverse complement strand
GCCGTGAGGTGACGGGCCACCCGCCCGTGCAGCGGGTGGCCTTCCTCGTCGAAGGGAACGTAGAGGCGCCCGATTCGGCCGGCCTTCACGTAGGTGGGGTCCCGGCCTTCAACGACCAAGGCAGCGTCGGTCCGGCCGCGCAGGCGGCCCTGGGCTGGGTTGGCCGTCTCCATCAGGACCACCCGGGCCGGCGTGGCCTCACCCAGCTCCCGATGGATGAGCCCCCGGAGCGATTCCGGTGAGGGCTCCAGGCCGATGGCCATCCCCTCCATCTCGACCTCCAACGCGACCCAGGCAGCCAGATCCATCGCTCGGGGATGGGCGACGATGGTGTTGATCACCGGATACTCGGGCGAAGCTTCGTGGAGGTCGATCACCAGGTCGGCCTCTTCCTGGAGGATCAGCTGGGTGATGGCATAGGCCACCCGCTCGGTCAGCGTCCCGTCGGGCCGTCCGGGGTAGCTCCGGTTGAGGTTGCGGGTGTCGGAGCCGGAGAGCTGCTGGCCCGACGCGGCGTGCACGTAGACCACCGGGTCCGGCCACTGGTGCAGGGGGTTGGTCAGCCGGCTCCCCACCCGGAAGGTCCGCGCGCTCCCGTCGGGAAGCGGGATGGTCACCCGGTGGGGCGTCCCTTCCATGGGCAAGGTGTGGGTGATGGCGCTCGCATTGGCGTGGGGGATGACGAAGAGCCTTCCCTGCCTGGGCTGGGCGTTCTCCACCACCAGAACAGCCGTCACGATCCCGGCCAGCTCATCGGCGTGGGTCCCGCCGAGGATGACCGCCGTCCCGCCCGGCTGCCCGCTGTCCAGAACGTAGACGGCCGTGTCCCCAGGCGTCTGGGCCAGCGGCGGGAAGTAGTGGGAGAGGGGGATGACCTCCGTCACGCCTGGACCAGGGAGGATCAGGTCGGCCTCCCCAGCAGGGCGGAAGAGACGGCTTGCCAGGAGGGCCAGGCCGACGACGGCCAGGAGGATGACCCACCCACGCCGCCCTCCGTGCGGCACTCCCTCGCCGTATGTTTGGTCTTGCAGATGCACCCCGGCAGCCCCCAGAGCCCAGCGAACGGGTGCCAGCCGCGCGCCGGCGCCCGCTCAGATAAGATTGAGACCCATCCTCAGAAGACAGGTCTTGTCTTGATTCCTTGGCCATCGGGGATGGCGAGCCTAGTTTCTTGCGTTTTTTTCACAGAGCGAGGCGGGGGTCCGCATCTTGCCGGCGGATCCTTCCCCTCCCTCGCTCTTGCCCCTTGCGTCCCAGCCAAGTTCAGAGTATTATGTGGTTGTGATCACGAGCACAAAACGCCCGCGGGATCACTATTGTCCCATATGGCACGAGGGGGGATCCGTATGGGGGCTCCACCCACACCTGGGCCAGTTGGTCCGGGACCCGCACCTGCCCCGGCTGAAGCCCAGCCGGCTGTGAAGGTTCTTCCTCTCCCCGTTGACTCGCCGCACGCGGCGACCCACCCCTCTTCCGACCGACCGTCCATCATCATCCTCCTCCAAGAGGTCCAGGAGAAGCACGGCTATCTGCCCCGGCAGGAAGTGATCCGCTGCGCGCACGAGGCGGGCATCTCCGTCGCCCAGGCCTACGGGGTGGCCAGCTTCTACAACTTCTTCAAGCTGGCCCCGCCGGGCAAGCACACCATCCGGGTCTGCCTGGGGACGGCCTGCCACGTCCAGGGGGCCCAGGGGCTCTTGCAGCAACTCCAGTCCGAATTGGGCATCGAGACGGGCGAGACCACCCCTGATGGTCTCTTCAGCCTGGAGACCGTGGCCTGCTTGGGCGCCTGCAGTATGTCGCCGGCCCTGGTCATCGACGGTGAGGTCTTCGGACGGGTGAACCCCCGGCAGGTTCCCCGAATTCTGGGACGGTATCGGAGGCGGGAGTAGCCATGGAGACGACCGTTGGGCGGCAAGCCGCCCGCCACCAGGAGGAGCGTTCCGCCTTGCCCCAGTTCTCCGTCGGCTCAGGCACCTGCGGCCTGGCCGCCGGGGCCGACAAGGCTGTGGCCTTGCTCCAGCGGGAGCTGGCCGCCCGGGGCCTGGAGGCGGTGGTGAAGCAGGTGGGCTGCGTGGGCATGTGCCACTGGGAGCCCATCGTTGATATCCGCCTCCCCGGCAAGCCCCGGCTCTCCTTCGGCCCCTGCACCGAGCGGAACCTGAAGCGAGTCCTGCACGAGTACGTGGATCACGGCATTGTCCCCGGCGATCTCTTGCTGGGCGTGGTGGTGGAGCCAGGCGAGCCCACCCCTGCCCCGGAGGCCCTGGAGGCCCTGATCCAGCCTGGACCGGACGAGCCGGCGGCGCCCGGGCGGCTCCCCCTGCTGCGGGAGCACCCCATGATGCGCCACCAGGTGCGGATCGTCCTGAGCAACTGCGGCCTCATCGACCCCGGCAGCCTGGACGAGTACCTCGCCAGCGGCGGGTACCAGGCCCTGGAGAAGGCCCTCACCCAGATGACGCCGGAGCAGGTGATCGACGAGGTCTCCACCTCCGGCCTGCGAGGCCGGGGCGGCGCCGGTTTCCCCACGGGGAAGAAGTGGGCCCTCACCCGCCAGAGCCCTGGAACGGAAAAGTACATGGTCTGCAACGCCGACGAGGGCGACCCCGGCGCCTTCATGGACCGGAGTATCTTGGAGGGCGACCCGTTCCGGGTGCTGGAAGGGATGACCATCGGCGCCTACGCGGTGGGCGCGCAGAAGGGCTTCATTTACGTGCGGGCCGAGTACCCGCTGGCCATCCAGCGCCTTCAGACGGCCATCGAGCGGGCCCGGGCCGCGGGCTACCTGGGCGAGCGGATCCTGGGGACTGACTTCTCCTTCGACATCCAGCTGAAGATCGGCGCGGGCGCCTTCGTCTGCGGCGAGGAGACGGCCCTCATCGCCTCCATCGAAGGGAAGCGGGGCATGCCCCGGCCCCGGCCCCCCTACCCGGCGGAGCGGGGGGTCTTCGGCAAGCCCACCAACATCAACAACGTGGAGACCTACGCCAACGTGCCCGACATCATCCGGCGGGGCGGCCAGTGGTTCGCCTCCATCGGCACCGAGACGAGCAAGGGAACCAAGGTCTTCGCCCTGAGCGGCAAGGTGCGCTGGCCTGGGCTTATCGAGGTGCCCATGGGCACGCCGGTCCGGACCATCATCGAGGAGATCGGCGGCGGCGTGGCCGAGGGGCATACCTTCAAGGCCGTCCAGATGGGCGGCCCCTCGGGCGGCTGCTTGCCTGAGGCGATGCTCGACACGCCCGTCGACTACCAGTCCCTGGTGAAGGCCGGGGTGATCATGGGCTCGGGCGGCCTGGTGGTGATGGACGAGGCCAACTGCATGGTGGACGTGGCCCACTTCTTCCTCACCTTCTGCCGGGAGGAGTCCTGCGGCCAGTGCACTCCCTGCCGGGTGGGCGTCGACCGCCTCTGCCGCCTCTTGGAGCAGATGACCCGCCGGCCCCAGACCAACGGGACACCCCGGAGCCCTGAGGAGGGCGAGGCCCTCCTCCAGCAGGTGGAGCGGCTCGCCCGGACCGTCCAGGCCGCCTCCTTGTGCGGCCTGGGCCAGACGGCGCCCAACCCCGTCTTGAGCACCCTCCGGTACTTCGCCGACGAGTACCGGGCCCACGTGCTGGAGCACCGGTGCCCCGCGGGCCAGTGCACCGACCTCTTGACCTTCTCCATCGTGCCTGAGCTCTGCACCGGCTGCGGCGTCTGCGCCCGCTCCTGCGGCCAGCACGCCATCAACGGGGCCAAGGGCCAAGTCCACCAGATCGACCCGGAGCTGTGCAGCCGCTGCGGCATCTGCCGCCGGGTCTGCGCCTTCGGGGCCATCACGGCGGCTTAGGGGGGCTGACCGATGCAGAACGAGCTGAAGAGGAACGCCACCCTCCAGACTCAGGCCGGAAGCCCGGCGGAGATGGTCACCATCCGGGTGAACGGCCTGCCCATCCAGGCGCCCCAGGGGGCCAACCTCCTGGAGGTCCTCCAGGCCAGCGGCTTTCCCGTCCCCAGCCTCTGCTACCTGAAGGGCATGCCAGGGATCGGGGCTTGCCGCCTCTGCCTGGTGGAGCTGGCGGGCGACCATCGCCTTCACGCCGCGTGCTCCACCCAGGTGCGGGAGGGGATGGAGGTCTCCACCCACTCGCCCCGGGTGATGGAGGCCCGGCGGACGGTCCTCCAGCTGCTGCTCGCCGGCCACCCCAACGATTGCCTCTTCTGCCAGCGGTCCGGCGACTGCGACCTCCAGACCCTGGCCGTCCAGTACGGCGTGCGGCACCGGGACTACGAGACGGTTCTCCGCCCCCTGCCGCCCGATCGGAGCAGCCCGGCCCTCGCCTACGACCCCCAGAAGTGCATCCTCTGCCAGCGGTGTGTGCGGGTCTGCAGCGAGGTTCAGGCGGTGGAGGCCATTGGGCTGGTCCGCCGGGGCATGCGGATGCAGGTGGCCCCGCCTTTGGGGGTGGACTGGGCCACCAGCGGCTGCGTCTCCTGCGGCCAGTGCAGCCTGGCCTGCCCCACCGGCGCCCTCACCGAGAAGGATGACGTGTCCCGGGTTTGGGAAGCCTTGCAGGATCCCGACCGGGTGGTGGTCGCCCAGATCGCGCCGGCGGTGCGGGTGAGCGCGGCGGAGCTCTGGGGCGGGCCGGCGACCAATGGCACCCCTGGGCCCAACGGTGTCCCCGGCGACTTCTCGGGGCAGTTGGTCAGCGCTTTGAAGGCCATGGGCTTCCACGCGGTCTTCGACACCCAGTTCGCCGCCGACCTGACCATCATGGAGGAGAGCCGGGAGCTCCTCCAGCGCCTCCAACGGGGCGAGCGGCTCCCCCTCTTCACCTCCTGCTGCCCCGCTTGGGTCCGCTTCCTGGAGCGCCACTTCCCTGACCAGGTCCCCCACCTGTCCAGCTGCCGCTCACCCCAGGGCATGCTGAGCTCCGTCCTCCGGCACATCTACCCCCAGGTGGCCGGCCTCGATCCCGAGCAGGTGACGGTGGTCTCCATCATGCCGTGCACCGCCAAGAAGGACGAGGCCAGCCGGCCCGAACTCAGCTCCGACGGCCGGCCCGAGACGGAGATCGTCCTCACCACCCGGGAGCTGGGCCGGATGCTCCGCCAGGCGGGCATCGACCCCAGGGCGTTGCCGCCCCAGCCCTTCGACGATCCCCTGGGGGAGTCGACGGGGGCGGCGGCCATCTTCGGCGCCAGCGGCGGCGTGGCCGAGGCGGCCTTGCGGGAGGCCTACTCGGTGGTGACGGGCCAGATCCCGCCCCGGCCCGCCTTCCAGGCGGTGCGGGGCTGGGACGACCTCCGTTCGGTGGAGATTGAGATGGGCAACGTCACCGTCCGGTGCGCGGTGGTGAGCGGCCTCAAGGGCGCCCGGCGCCTCCTGGAGACGGGCGCGTACCGGAACTACCACTTCATCGAAGTGATGGCCTGCCCCGGCGGCTGCGTGGACGGCGGCGGCCAGCCCCGCCACGCCCCCCTGGCCCGGATCCAGCGGCGGGCGGCTGGCCTGCATGCCATCGACGACGAGAAGCCCCACTACGTCTCCCACCAGAACCCGGCCATCCAGCGGATCTATCAGGAGTTTTTGGGCGAGCCGGGCTCCGCGGTGGCCCATCGCCTGCTCCACACCACCTACGCCCCCGTGGACCTGGACCAGCTCCTGGCCCAGGGGTAGGTCCGGGCCCAGGGTGGCACGGCGCTGTGACGGCAGCCCGCCACGGCGCCCCAACTTGAAGGGAGGGATTGGATATGGAGACTCGTCGGCTGGCCGTGGCGGCCAGGCGGCCTCTGGAGGCCCACGCGTACCACGCGCTCCGGAGCCTCCTCCTCCTGGTGCTGGCCTTTGCCATCCAGATCCTGGGACTGCCCCAGCTGATCACGGGCACGGTGGTGAACGGGGTGCTGCTCGCCGCCGCCCTCACCTCGCCCCCCTTCTACGGGGCGTCGGTGGGCGCCCTCACCCCCGTGGTCGCCCTGTGGCGGGGCATCATCCCGCCGGCCGCGGTGCCCATGGTCCCCTTCATCGCCGCGGGCAACGCGCTCTTGGTCGTGGTCTTCTGGGCCTTCCACCGGACCGGTCGGCGCTGGGCGGCCTGGCTCGGCGCGGCGGTGGCCGCGGTGCTGAAGGCAGCCTTCCTGGGCTATGCGGCCACCCACCTGGTGAGCGTGCCGCCGCCCGTCCAGGCCATGATGTCCACGCCCCAGCTCATCACCGCCCTTTCCGGGGCCGTGCTGGTCCTGGGGGTGGGCCCGCTGGCCAAGCGGGGCTTCCTGCGCCTCATCGGCTGGGAGGCCGAGGACCCCGACCGGTAGCCAACCGCCCGGAGCCGACCGGCCTCGGAGGCGAGTGGCGCCGCCTTCCTCCAAGAGCGGGACGAGAAGAGGGACCGGCCCCTGGAAGCCTCGCTTCCAGGGGCCGGTCGCTCCTCCGGAGCATCGAAGGCCTGGCCTCTCAGGGCCAGGCGGAGTTCCCCTGCCAGGGACGCGGGTGGGGTTACTCCGATTGGGCCCAAGCCAGCGAACGTTCCACGGCTCGCTTCCAACCCGCGTAGAGTTCCTCCCGCCGGGCCTCGTCCATCTTGGGTTCGAAGACCCGGTCGCTCTTCCAGAGCCGGGAGAGTTCGTCCTGCGACGCCCAGGTGCCCACGCAGAGCCCCGCCAGGAAAGCAGCCCCCTGCGCCGCCATCTCCTGGTTGGCGGCCCGCTCGACGGGAATCCCCAGGATATCGGCCTGGAACTGCATGAGGAACTCGTTCCGGGTGGCATTCCCGTCCACGCGGAGGACCGGCACCGGCCGCCCCAAGTCCTGGGCCATGGCGTCCACGTTGTCCCGGGTCTGGTAGGCGATGGACTCGAGGGTCGCCCGGGCCAGGTGGGCCTCCGTCGTGCCGTGGGTGATGCCCACGATGGTCCCCCGGGCGTACATGTCCCAGTAGGGCGCGCACAAGCCCACGAAGGCGGGCACGAAGTAGACCCCGCCCGTACCCTCCACCGAGCGGGCCAGGGCTTCCGTCTCTGCCGCGTGGTTGATCACCTTGATGCCGTCCCTGAGCCACTGGACCGCCATGCCACCGATGAAGACCACACCCTCCAGGGAGTAGGACTTGCGGCCGCGGATGCTCCAGCCCATGTCGGTGGTCAGCCCGTGCTTGGACGGGATGGGCCGGTCGCCGGTGCTCATCATGACCGCGAGGGACGTGCCGTAGGTGTTCTTGGTCATGCCCGGCTCGAAGCAGGCCTGACCGAAGAGGGCCGCCTGCTGGTCCCCCGCGACCCCGGCAATGGGAACCCCCTTGAGGCGTCCCAGGTCGATGGCCACCTCACCGAAGACGTTGCTCGACTCCATGATGGTGGGGAGGATCCCCTCCGGGACGCCCGTCAGCTCCATCAGCTCCGGGTCCCACTGGCCCGTGTGGAGGTTGTAGAGCATGGTCCGGGACGCGTTGGACACATCGGTGACGTGCTTTTGGCCGCCGGTCAGCCACCAGATGAGCCAGGTGTCCACCGTCCCGACCGCCAGCTCCCCGGCTTCCGCCAGCCGCCGGGCCTCCGGCACATGGTCCAGGATCCAGCGGATCTTGGTCGCCGAGAAGTAGGGGTCGATCCGGAGGCCCGTCTTCTCGATGATCAGAGGCTCCACACCGTCGGCCAGCAGCTGCTCGCAGTAGGGCGCCGACCGCCGGCACTGCCAGACGATGGCGTTGGTCACAGGCTTGCCGGTCTTCCTGTCCCACGCCACCGTCGTCTCCCGCTGGTTGGTGATCCCGATGCCCTCAATGGCGACATCGGGCCCGCACGCCGCCAGCACGGCCTGGATGCACTCCTCCACCGAGTGGAGGTACTCCATGGGATCTTGCTCCAGCCAGCCTGGATTGGGGTAGATCTGGTTGATCTCCCGGTACTCTCTGGCCAAGACGTTGCCATCTTGGTCGAACACCACAGCCCGGGAGCCTGTGGTTCCCTGGTCAATGGCCAGGATCGCCCGTTTGGGCACCTTCCTTCACCCCCGCCCTTCAAACGGAACTCGCTCGTTAACGGATCTGGGGACGGGCCACAACCTTGAGCTCGGAACCGCTGCTGGCCCGCTCGAAGGCCTCCTGCACCTGATCCAGCGGGAGGACGCTGGTGACCAGCCTCCCGACGGGGACAGCCCCATCCCACGTCCACGCCGATGGTGGGGTTCTCCAGGAGGAGGATCTTGGGCCGCCGCTCCAGCCAGCGCCCCAAGGAGACCTTCTGCTTGTTCCCACCGCTGAGCGGCCGGCACGATCCCCTGGGATGGGCCGCCTTCACCCGCAAGCGCTCGATCACCCGGTGGGCCATCTCCTGCTCGTGGCGAAGGTTGAGGAAGCCCAACCGCTGCGCGATCTTGCTCATGTTGATAATGGAAACGTTGGCCGCCACAGGGAGGTTGAAGAAGAGCTCCCGTTCGAACTCCCCGGTGAAGTAGCCCACGCCCTTGCGCAGGCGGGTGGGAACGCCTTCGCTGGCCCGGGCTGCCTGCCCCTGGATGAGAAGGGATCCTTCATCGAAGGGGAGCAGGCCAGCCAGGGTCCGGAGCACCTCGGCCTTCCCGCACCCCTTGGGCCGGTACAGCCCCACACACTCGCCCTCCCGGAGCTGGAAGGAGATGTCCGTGTACGCCCGCGCCCGGCTCAAGTTCCGGACCTCGAGGATGACCTCTGCATCAGGCGGGCACGTGCTCCCCGGTTCGGCCAGGATCTCACTCGCCTTGGCCCCCGCGACGGCGGTGATCAGGTCCCGCTCGGTCACCTGGTCCTCTTGGATGGAGTAGGCGGCCACCTCTTGGCCGTCCCGGAGGACGTAGACCCGGTCGCAGAGCCGGATCACCTCGCCCAGGTTGTGGGTGACCAGGACGAAGCTGCTCCGCGCCTTCAGCCGCTCCAGGTAGCCGAAGAGGAGCTCCCGCTCCTCAGGGCTCAGTGGCGCGGTGGGCTCGTCCAGAATGACGATGGGGTAGCGTTCCGGGCTCGACTTCTTCCTCCGGATGAGGGCGACAGCCCGGGCGATCTCGATCATTTTCTGGGCCGCGGGAGGGACGTCGTAGAGAAAGGCGTCCGCGTCCACGTCGATGCCGAACTCGTCCAGGAGCGCCGCCGACTGCTCCCGCATGGCCGCCGCATCCATGATGCGGGCCCCGGCATGCTTCAGCTCCTCGTGCCCCAGGAAGAGGTACTCAAAGACCTTGAGGGCCGGGACAATACCCCGCTCTTGGTGGACGACGGCGATCCCCCGCTCGGCGGCTTCCGCCGGGTCTGTGGGGAAGGGCTCCTCCTGGCCCCGGTAGATCCACGTCCCTTCATCAGGCGGGTACACCCCGCCCAGGATCTTCATCAGGGTGGACTTGCCGGCGCCATTTTCGCCCAGCACCCCGACGATCTCGCCCTCGTTGATGGTCACACTCACGTTTTGCAGGGCGCGGATGGTTCCGTCGAAGGTCTTGCTGACGTTCCGCGCCTCCAGGACGGGGCCAGCAGCCAGACCGTTACTCCGCTCGGGCGCGACCAAGCTCTATGTACCCCCCAACGTATCAGCCAGGTGCTCGGGGGCCAAAAGATTGGCCCCCGAGCGATGCCCATGCACTCCAGAACGTCGCTGGCTTAGGACCAGATCGGCTCGATCTTGACCTCCGGCGGCAGGCTCGCGATGAACCGCTCCGCCTGATCCCAGGTGTCGATGCTGAAGTCCAGGAAGTAGTCGTAGAGGCCCTGCACAAAGGCCTTGAACGCCGCGAGGCTCCCGAACTTCTCCAACCGCGCCGGGTAGAGGAAGTCGTGCGAGCCGAGCTCCGTGCCCGCGCCAGCGTGCCGGTCGTAAGCCTTCCCGAGCTCCTTGGTCTTCTGGTACGACATCAAGCGGAAGTCGTACGGATACTGCGGGTTCGGCTTCTTCATCTCCATGAGGATCTGTTCCATGTTCTCCTTCAGCGGCCCGATGCGCAGGTTCGGGTGCTGGTCGAGGCCCGCGTTCTTGACGAGACGCTCCACCTCGCCCGGCGCGCCGTAGACGTCGATGGTGCCGGTCTGGATCATCTCCTCTTCCTTGGGATACCAGGCACCGACAGCCATGTCGTAGAGCATCGGGACCAGCCGCCCGCCGAAGTAGGGGATCGCGAAGCCGGCCGTCACCAGGAAGTTCCCATCCAGGATCTCCTGGGCGGTGGTCAGCTCCATGTCTCGGGATGCGGCCCACGGGCCGATCTGAATCCCCCGGTCCTCAAAGGCCCGCACCGCGCCGGTGGTCACCGAGTCGTTGGCGCCCCACAGACCCTCATAGTCCTGCCGGACAGCGAGGGCCGCCTCCGCCGCCCCGCGGCCACCCTCGTAGTTCCACTCAGCCCACTGGTGGCCGAGGACCTGCATCTCCGGGTAGCGGGTCCAGGCCTGCAGGACGCCCAGGTTGATGTAGACCTGGGAGATGGTGGCGTTGGTCTTGCTGGCCTGCAGGTGGAGGAGCTTGGTCCGGTTGTGCTCCCGCATCTTCTGGAAGAGGATGGCCAGCGGGAAGAAGGTCTGGTAGTCGGACATCGGGGTGTTGTCGATGACCCAGTACGGCCCGAAGTCTCCGGGGAAAATGTCAGGTGCTCCGCTCCCCGGAAGACCCCGCCCAGCCGACCGCCGTCCCGAGGGCCTCACCCGATCAGGCTAGGCGACCTCGAAGACGACCTTGATCATCTCGTGACCCGGCTGGGCCAATTGGTGAAAGACCGACGGGGCTTCGGAGAGCGGGAAGCGATGGGTGATCAACGGGCGCGTCCGAAGACGGCCACGGGCGATGAAGTCCAGGGCAATGCGCCAGTCGTTGGAGGCGGTGGCGCTGAAGTCGGCGTTCCACGAACCCCGCACCGTCAACTCGTGCCGCAGGATGCGGTCGACGTGGGCGGGCGAGAGCTCGAGGCCCCGGTGGCTGATCCCGTAGAAGACCGCCACCCCCCGCTTCTTCAGGGCCGCAATGCACTCCGACTGGCCGCCGGGGCTCCCCGAAAACTCGAGCGCCGCATCGACGCCCTCCCCGTCGGTCAACTCGCGAATCATGTCAGCCGCCGAACCCTCGGTCGGGTCGATGGTGGCCGAAGCGCCCAGCTCCATGGCCAGCTGGCGCTTCCGCTCCACGGGCTCGACGACGATCACCTGCTTGGCCCCCAGCAGAAGCGCCCACTGGGTGGCGCAAAGGCCGATGGGGCCCGCTCCGAAGATGGCCACTCGGGCGCCGGGCTGCACGCTGGCCCGCCGGATGGTGTGGAGGGCGCCGCCAGCGGCCTCCACCGTCGCCGCCTCTTCAAACTCCACCGAGTCCGGGACGGGCAGCAGGTTGGCCTCGGGCACGGCCACGTACTCGGCAAACCCCCCATCCCGGCGGGAACCCAGGTAGGAGTACCGGTCGCACAGGTTGTACTGCCCCCGCTCGCAGGGCTCGCACTGGCGGCAGGGGATGAGCGGGATCACCGTCACCCGTTGCCCATCCCGCCCCGCGCCCACAACCTCCCCAGAAAACTCATGGCCCGGAATCAGCGGGTAGTGGTAGGCGCCGCCCGGTCCGGTAATGCGGTAGATGTCCGAACCACACACGCTGGCCCGGCGCACCCGGACCAGCACCTCGCCCGGCCCCGGGGCAGGGTCTGGCACGTCCTCGTAACGGAGATCCCCTGGTCCATGAAGAACAGCGGCTTTCATTGGCACCCAACTCCCTCTTCACGTGACTCCCGCTGGAAAAGCCAGACGGACTGGCTCCGACCCTCCCGGCTGCGGGCCGCCCCGCCTGGCGCCCCGCACCTCCCGGAGCGAGCGGTCGCTGCAAAACTGTGCAACCTGATTTGATCTGTGTTGCACTGTTCGACGAAGAGGGTTCAACTTCCTTCCGGCGAATGCATTTTTTGTCCGGATAGGATTGCACGTTTTTTCACAAGGGGGAACTTGGGGCTTCCGGCCCCCGGCCACCTGCAGACGAGCGGGTTGTCGGTATAATGGCAAACGGGGAACGGCAGCTTCGATTTTGGTCCCCATGCAGAGCATCCGACCACGGGCCAGCGACGGAAAGCAGGTGGCTCAGTGACCACAGCAGGAGAACAGCGGGTGGAAGTTCTGGTCAAAGTCGCCCGTCTCGCCTACGACCACGGCTTGAGCCAGGGTGAGATCGCCAAGCGGATTGGAACGTCCCGGAGCACCGTCTCCCGCATGCTGCGCGAGGCGCGGGAACGGGGCATCGTCACCGTGGTGATCCATGATCCCACGGAGCGGGCGGAGAAGCTGAGCCAGGCGCTGAAGGAGACCTACGGCCTCAAAGAGGCCATCGTCGTGCCCACGGAACTGGAATCGGAACCGGCCGTTCGGCCGCTGCTCGCCCAGGCGGTGGTGGGCCTCCTAGCCGATGTGGTGCGGGACAACGACATCGTGGGCGTCTCCTGGGGGCGAACCATGGGCGAGATCGCCCGCCGCCTCCACCCCATGACCAAGCGAGGGGTCTCGGTCGTCCAGCTGAACGGGGGGTTGAACCGGGCCGACCTGCCTGGTTACCCCAACTACGTCACGGGGCGGTTTGCGCAGGCCTTCGGGGCCACCGCCTACGTGCTGCCGGTTCCGGCCATTGTGCGGATGCCCGCCTTACGCCGGGAGCTGGAGAGCGATCCGGCCACCAAGACGGTGCTGGACCTGGCCCGGAACGCGTCCGTCGCCTTGTTCAGCGTGGGGGTCATCGGGGTCGAGTCGGTCTTGGTCCAGAGCGGCTACCTCCAGCTCCACGAGCTCCAGCAGCTCCAGCTGCGGGGCGCGGTCGGGGACGTCATCGGCCGCTACTACGACAGCCGGGGCCAGATCTGTGACCGGGAGCTGGACAGCCGGACCATTGGCATCGAACTCGCCGAGTTGAAAGAGAAGCGGTACGCCATTGCCGTGGCTGGGGGCGTGGAGAAGCGCCAGGCCATCCGCGGCGGCCTCCTCGGCGGCTACTTCAACACCTTGGTGACGGACCAGTTTACCGCGTTGGAGTTGGTCAAGGCCGGTCGCCAGGAGACGGCCTAAGGGAGACCCAAAGGGAGGCGAAGGACCAATGGCAGCGGCCAACCAGGCTGCGTTACCCAGCAAAGCCGAGATCGCACGGACCATTGATCACACCCTGCTCGATCCCCGGGCTGATGTGGAAGGGATCCGGAAGGTCTGCCGGGAGGCGGTGGAGCACGGCTTCTTCAGCGTCTGCGTCAACCCCAGCTACGTGAAGCTGGCCGCCCAGGAGCTGGCCGGCACCGGCATCGCCGTCTGCACCGTGGTGGGCTTTCCCCTGGGGGCCACCACCACCGCCACCAAGGTCCATGAGGCGGCGGAAGCGGTGGAGCAGGGGGCCGAGGAGATCGACATGGTGCTCAACCTGGGGGCCATCAAGTCCGGCGATCTGGAGCTCGCCCAGCGGGACATCCAGGAGGTGGTCCGGGCCGCGGCGCCCAAGGCGGTCAAGGTGATCCTGGAGACCTGCTACCTGACCGACGAGGAGAAGCGGACGGCCTGCCGTTTGGCGGTGGACGCGGGAGCGGCCTTCGTCAAGACCTCCACCGGGTTCGGCAGCGGCGGCGCCACCCTCCACGACGTGCGGCTCATGCGGCGGGCCGTCGGCGACCAGGTGGGGGTGAAGGCCTCGGGCGGCATCCGGGACATTGAAACGGTGCTGGCCATGCTCGACGCTGGGGCCACCCGGATCGGGGCCAGCAGTTCGGTGAAGATCATGGCCCAACTGGAGGAACGGTTGGCCGAGGGGGCGTAGCAGACCGCCGGAAGCGCCCCTCGGGCAGGCGGGGGTGGTGGCGGGAGGCCCGTGGCCGGGAGGACCACGCTGGCCGTGGGCCGCCGGGTGCCGGCGGCCCAGAACCTCCACCGCTCCTTGATTTTCCTCCCAGGCATGGTAGACTAGAAGACGCTTTGATTCATCGAGGAAACCCATCTCCGAAGCCCGTCCCCGGGCGCGGGGGACCCACACGTCTCTGGGGTGAATCCTGGCCTGGTCAGGTAGGGCCACTTGGTGACCCGAGCCCGTCAGCTAACCCCGTAGGAGTGACCAAGCGGATGGTCAGCCTGGTTTTGCGGGCTGGGCATGCGCTTTTTTCTTTCCAGCCCGACCGCCTTCCGTGGGTCCCCGGTCTGTTCCTGATGCCTGAAGGACGTTCATCCTGAGGCACATCATCGACTGCATCATCGACGACATGACGAGGTGACGCCTTTGACCCTTTCGAGTCGTCTCCGTTGGGAGCGTCTCCGCGGGGACGTGATGGCCGGTCTCAGCGTGGCCGTGGTGGCCCTCCCGCTGGCGATGGCCTTCGGGATCGGAAGCGGCGCGGGAGCTGCCGCCGGTTTGTACGCCGCCATCTTTGCCGGCTTTGTAACCTCCCTGTTCGGAGGGAGCGAGTATCAGATCAGCGGACCCACCGGCGCCATGACGGTGATCTTGGTCGACGTGGTCTCCCGCTACGGGGTGGAGGGGATGCTCCTGGCGGGGGCCATGGCCGGGGTCCTGCAGATCCTGTTGGGCCTCTTCCGCCTGGGCCGCTTTGTCAAGTACCTCCCCCAGCCGGTCATCTCAGGCTTCACCACCGGGATCGCTACCCTCCTCTTCCTCTCCCAGCTGGAGGCCGCGGGCCAGGAGCCCCTCATCGCCCTGGTGACCGTCGGGGTCATGCTTCTGGCCAAGCGGGTGAAGACGCCCATCCCCGCCTCCTTGTGGGGGCTGGGCGCGGCGGTCCTGGTGAACGAGCTTTTCATCCACACCCCCCACCTGGTGGGGGCCATCCCCGCCGGCCTGCCGCGGCCCTCCCTGCCCCTGGACCAGCTGGGCGCGGTGGGTGAGCTGATGGGACCCGCCATCTCCATCTGCCTCCTGGGGAGCATTGAAGCCCTGCTCTCCGCGGAGGTGGCCGACTTCATGACGGGCACTCGCCATGACGGGAACCGGGAGCTGATCGGCCAGGGCCTGGGGAACCTAACCGCGGCCCTGGTGGGTGGCGTCCCCGTGACGGGCGCCATCGCCCGGACGGCCGTCAACGCCAAGAGCGGCGCCCACACCCGCCTGTCGGGCATGGTCCACTCGGTGGTGCTCTTGATCATCATGGTCCTCCTGGGCCCCTGGGCGGCCCGGATCCCCCTGGCCGCCTTGGCGGGGATCCTGATGGTGACGGCCGTGGGCATGGTGGACCTGGAGGGCCTGCGCCTGCTGCCCAGGACCCGCTGGACCTACGGCGCGACCCTGGGACTGACCCTGGTCTTGACGGTGCTCCAGGACCTGACGGTGGCGGTCGCCGGCGGGCTGGCCTTGGCCGCCCTCTTCACCGTGGCGGAGCTCGCCTCGCCTTGGCTGGAAACCCCCCGCTCCGGCACGGTGCCCGCCCTGCCCCGCCCCGTGGTGCCCCGCCACCCGGACGTGCAGCTGATCATCCTCCGGGGGCCCCTCTTCTTCGTGGGCGTGGAGAAGCTGCGCCGGCAGGTGGAGCAGGTGACCAAGCCCGTGCTGGTGCTGGATCTTGCCGCGGTGACGGCCGTGGACGAGTCGGGCCTCCTCATGCTCAAGCGGCTCGCCCAGGACCTGGAGCGGTCGGGCAAGAGCCTCTACATCGCCGGGGTCCGGGGCCCCCTGTTCAGGCGGATGGCCCGGCTGGGGGTCTTGGATGACCTGTGCCGCCACCGGGTGGGCCGGAGCTTGAAGGCCGTCCTGCGCCGGGCGGAGGCGGAGGCAGCCCGCGGCCAGGACGAGGACGCCCGGGAACCGGTGGCCTTCCCTGGGGCCGCGCCGCTCCAGGGGCGGGCCTAAGCCTTCCCCCAGGCCGGGGCCGCGGGTGGCTCCCCCGCGAGGCGTTGTCGTTCTTCTCTGGAAATATGACTTTTCGAGAAGGTCCTTTCAGGAGGTGGCAGCATGGGGGAGCAGGCCCAGGCCCAGCCGGCCAGCGGCGCCATCGGGGTTCACTGGGGGGAGGAGGCCTACGTCCACCCCACCCCGGAGTTCATCGCCCAGGCCAACCTGACCGACCGGGAGGCGTACCGACGCTTCAGCCTCGAGCACTTCCCCGACTGCTTCACGGCGTACGCGGAGCTGTTGACGTGGGACCAGCCCTGGCAGACCGTCTTGGACACCAGCACCCCGCCCTTCTGGCGCTGGTTCGTCGGGGGCCGGCTGAACGCGGCCGCCAACTGCGTGGACCGCCACCTGAAGCAACGCCGGAACAAGACGGCCATCACCTTTGTGCCCGAACCGGAGACGGAGCCCATCCAGCACCTCACCTACCAGGAGCTCTTCTGGCGGGTAAACGAGTTTGCCGCCATCTTGCGGGATGTGGCCGGGGTGCAGGCCGGCGACCGGGTGACCATCCACATGCCCATGGTGGCCGAACTCCCCGTCGCCATGCTCGCCTGCGCCCGCCTGGGCGCCATCCATTCGGTGGTCTTCGGCGGCTTCAGCGGCAAGGCGTGCGCCGACCGGATCGTCGACTCCGGCTCCCGGGTGCTGGTCACCATGGACGCCTACCACCGGAACGGCAAGCTCCTCAACCACAAGGAGAAGGCGGATGTGGCCGTGGCCGAGGCGGCCCGGGCGGGGGTCACCGTGGAGAAGGTCCTCATCTGGCAACGGTACCCCGGCCGCTTCTCCAGCCCCACGCCCCTGGTCCCCGGGCGGGATGTGGTGGTCAACGAGCTGCTGCCCGCCTTCCGCCGCCAGACGGTGGACCCGGTCTCCATGCCGGCGGAGGCGCCCCTCTTTCTCATGTACACCTCTGGCTCCACGGGCAAGCCCAAGGGGGCCCAGCACAGCACCGGCGGGTACCTGGCCTACGCCACCGGCACCGCCCAAGCCTACCTGGACATCAAGCCCGAGGACGTCTTCTGGTGCCTGGCGGACATCGGCTGGATCACCGGCCACTCCTACATCGTCTACGGGCCCCTCAGCCTGGGCGCCTCCACGGTGATCTACGAAGGGGTACCCACCTCCCCCGATCCGGGGCGGCCCTGGCGGATCGCGGAGGAGCTGGGGGTGAGCATCTTCTACACCTCGCCCACCGCCATCCGCGCCCTGCGGCGGGCGGCGCCCGAGGAGCCCACCCGCTACCGCCACCGCTTCAAGCTGATAGGGACCGTGGGCGAGCCCATCGAACCCGACGTCTGGCGCTGGTACCACCAGGTGGTGGGCCGGGGCGAGGCAGCCGTCGTCGACACCTGGTGGCAGACGGAGACGGGCGGCTTCCTCATCACCACCGCGCCCGCCCTCCACCCCATGAAGCCGGGGAGCGCCGGGCCCGGCGTGCTGGGGGTGGAGCCGGTCATCCTGGACGAGGCGGGCAACGAGATCCCGCCGGGCTCAGGCCAGGCAGGGTACCTTTGCATCCGGAACCCCTGGCCGGGCCAGATGCAGACCATCTGGGGCGACCCGGACCGGTACGTCCAGACCTACTACGCCCGCTTCAACCGAAACCCGGCCAGCCGGGACTGGCGGGACTGGCCCTACATGAGCGGCGACGGCGCCGTCCAGACGGCCGACGGGTACGTCCGCATCCTGGGCCGCATCGACGATGTGATCACCGTCGCCGGCCACCGGCTGGGGACCAAGGAGATCGAAAACGCCGCCCTCACCGTGCCTGAGGTGGCGGAGGCGGCGGTGGTGGCGGTGCCCGACGCCATCAAAGGATCGCTCCCCGAGCTCTTCGTCGTCCTCCATCCCCAGCACCCACCCACACCGGACCTGTCCCGCCGGGTGGCGGAGGCGGTGGTCCGGGAGATCGGCCCCATCGCCCGGCCCCGGGCGGTCCATCCCGTCCCCGACATCCCCAAGACCCGCTCGGGCAAGATCATGCGCCGGATTCTGGCGGCCATCGCCCGGGGAAGCGAGGAGCTGGGCGACGTCTCCACCCTGGCCAACCCCGAGGTGGTGGAGCAGATCCGGGCCCAGCTCCACGGGAATGCCTCCCCGCCCCCGGCCCGGACGGCCCAGTCGTAGCCGCCAGGCCGAGGGGCCGAGCGGTTCAGTCGTAGAAGTTCCGGATCCAGCGGTGCTTCCGGAGCGCCTCCACCTGTGCGGCCGGCAGGCCCTTCCCGTCGCCGGCCGCACAGTTCAGCTCCACGTGCCGGACGGTCCGCATGCCGGGGATGACGGTGGAGACCGCGGGGTGGCTCAAGGTGAACCGGAGCGCGATCTCGGGCATGGCCTCCAGGGAGACGCCCAAGTCCGCCGCGATCCGCTGGACCCGCTCGAAGACCTCCCGCTTCCGGTCGCCGGCGAAGTACTCGTTGCGGAAGTCGCCCGGCGGGAAGGTGGTCTCGGGCGTGATCTTGCCTGTCAGGCCGCCCTCATCGAAGGGGACCCGCACGATCACCCCTACCTGATGCCGCTGGCAGGCGGGGAAAAGCTCATCTTCGGGGCTCTGGTCGAAGATGTTGTAGATCACCTGGACCGTGTCCACCACCCCGGTCTCGATGAGCTTGAGGGCGTTGGCCGGCTGGTGGTCGTTGACGGAGACCCCGAAGAAGCGGATCTTCCCCTGCTCCTTCAGCCGCTCGATCGCCTCCAGCCAGTCGCCCTGGCCCACCCACTCGTCGTTCCAGACGTGGAGCTGGAGCAGGTCGATGGTCTCCAGGCCCAGGTTCCGGAGGCTCTGCTCGGCGCACCGCCGGATGTACTCGCCGGGGAAGACCTCCTCCACGGGCACGCCGGGTCGGGCCGGCCACTCGTGGTTCATGGGCGGCACCTTGGTGGCCACCGAGACCGTCTCGGTCCGCGCCCGCACCACCTGGCCCACCAGCCGCTCGCTGTGCCCGTCCCCGTAGGCCAGCGCCGTATCGATGAAGGTGACGCCCAAGTCGATGGCCCGGTGGAGCGCCCGGAGGGACTCCTCGTCCTCCGCGCCGATCCACTCGCTCTTGCCGATCCCCCAGGCTCCGAAGCCGATCTCTGACACCTGCAGGCCTGTCCGGCCCAGGATCCGGTACTCCACGGCACTCGCCTCCTTCCCCATCGACTGCCATCCCGCCCCGTCTGGGGCAGACTGGTCCTCCGGGAGCTTCGCCCAGGCTGGCCCATCTCCTGCCCCTGGGACCCGGGCGGGCCGGCCCACCGGGCGTCGGCTCCGCTCCGGGAGGCCCGGCGACCCGCCCCGGCCCCGGGCAGGGAAGACGGGCGCGGCAGCGGAAGGTTCTCCCCGACAGAAGCGCTTCAAGGAGGAGAGGGCCCGTGTCCCGCAACCGCCTCACCTGGGATCTGGAAAGCCTCTTCCCGGGGGGCAGCCGGTCCCAAGCCTTTGCCGATTTCGTCCATCAAATCGCCCAGCGGGTGGAACCCCTGGCCCAGTGGGTGGCCGACCTGGCCGCCAGCGCCGGCCAGATTTCGGGCGGGCCAGCCGGCCTGGACGACGAAGCCCGGGAGCGGTGGGTCCAAGGCATCACCGACCTGCAGGAGGTGGGAGCGCACCTCCAGGAGGCTCAGGCCTTCGTCAGCTGCCTCATCGCCCAGGATGTCCACGACGAGCCGGCCCGGGTCTGGGAGAGCCGGCTCACCCAGTTGAGCGCCCGCTACCACCAGCTCCTCATCAGCTTGGACCAGGGGCTCCTGGCCCTACCCGACCGGGCCTGGGCGGAGCTCTTGGCTGAGCCCCGCCTGGAGCCCATCCGCTTTGCGCTGGAGGAACGGCGCCGGCGGGCCCAGGAGCGGATGGAGCCGGAGCGGGAGAAGCTGGCGACGGCTCTGGCCGTGGACGGGTATCACGGCTGGAGCAGCCTGTACGACACCTTGAGCGGCCGGATCCGGATCCCCGTGGACGAAGAGGGCGAGACCCGCCTCCTCTCCGTGGGCCAGGTGGCCAACCGTCTCTACGCCCGGGACCGGGCCGTCCGGACCGCGCTCTGGCCCAAGTACGAGGGGGCCTGGCAGGAGGCGGCCGACCTCTTCGCCGCCACCCTCAACCACCTGGCGGGGTTCCGCCTGGCTCTTTACCGCCAGCGGGGCTGGTCCCTCCTCCAGGAGCCTCTGGCCCTCAACCGCCTCTCGGCCGAGACCCTGGAGGCCATGTGGACGGCGGTGGAGGGGGCGAAGGCGCCCCTGGTCGCCTACCTCCGGCACAAAGCCCGCCTCCTGGGCGTGGAGAAGCTGGCCTGGCACGATGTGACCGCGCCCCTGGGCGAGGTGGAGCGCCGGTTCACCTACGACGAGGGAGCCGCCTTCATCCTGGACCACTTCCGCCGCTTCAGCGACGACCTGGCGAAGCTTGCCCAGCGGGCCTTTGCGGAACGGTGGATCGAGGCGGAGGACCGGCCCGGCAAGCTGGCGGGGGGTTTCTGCACCTCCTTCCCGGTGAGGGGCCAGTCCCGCATCTTCACCACCTTCTCGGGCACGCCGGACAACCTCTCCACCATCGCCCACGAGCTGGGGCACGCCTACCACCAGCACGTGGTGAACGCCCTCCCCCTGTGGGCCCAGCGGTACCCCATGAGCCTGGCCGAGACGGCCTCCACCTTCGCGGAGCGGATCGTCCTCGATGCGGCCCTGGAGGCAGCCAGCTCCCGGGAGGAGCGCCTCGCCCTCCTGGATCAGAAGCTGAACGACGCGGTCGCCTTCCTGATGAACATCCACGCCCGCTTCCTCTTCGAGCGCCGCTTCTACGAGGCCCGGGCCGAGGGGCCGCTCACGGTGGAGGAGTTGAACCGGCTGATGGTGGAGGCCCAGCGGGAGGCGTACTGCGACGAGCTCGGCGAGTACCACCCCCTCTTCTGGGCGTCCAAGCTCCACTTCTACCTGACGAACCAGCCCTTCTACAACTTCCCTTACACCTTCGGCTACCTCTTCAGCACCGGGCTGTACGGCCGGGCCCAAGCCGAGGGGCCGGCCTTCGCCCAGCGGTACGTCGCCTTGCTCCAGGACACGGGCCGGATGACCGTGGAGGAGCTGGCCCAGCGCCACCTGGGCGTGGACCTCACCCAGCCCGACTTCTGGGCGGAGGCGGCCCGGCTGGCCGTGGCCGATGTGGAGCGGTTCTTGGAGCTTGGCTAGCCACCGGGGACGAAGTCCGTCGGGGAGGAGCCCCATCGAGGAGGAGGGACCTATGGTCGCACCCCACAGCCCTCGCACCGCCGCGCAACTCCGCCGGGAGCTGGCCCGCATCGACCGGCAAAGCTACCCGGCCTACAAGACCATCGCTGGCGCCTACGACTTCGGCACCTTCACCCTGGTGATCGACCATGTCCAGGGCGATCCCTTCGCGGCGCCGTCCCGCATGCGGATCCTGCGGGACTCGGCCACCATGGGCCTTCCCGCCTGGGCCACCTCCACCCGGGCCCGCCGGATCGCCACCGCCGACTGGATCGCCCGCCGCATGGCCGGGGCCCTAGCGGGCCACCGGCCGCCCAGCCGGCGGGGGAGCGGCACCAGCGGCCTGATCGCCATCGACACCCCGGGCCAGGAGATCCTGGAGCGGACCGCGGTGGTGGTGACGTCCGAGCGGGTGGAGGTCCGCTTCGTGGCGGGGCTGCCCGCGGCCGGGCGGCGAATCCTGGGCGAGGAGGCGATCCACCTCCTCTGCGAGGAGATCCCCGCCCTGGTGGAGCAGGTGCTGACGGTGGGCCGGGTGGAGCTGGTGGGCCGGGGGCCCCGGGAGGGGCCCCGCTGGAGCTTGCAGACCCACCTGGATACGGTGGAGGACCAGCAGGTCCTCCGGGAGGCCCTGGCCGAGCGGGGCCTGATCGCCTTCGTGGCCGACGGCGCCATCCTCCCCCGGGAGAGCGGGGTGAGCGACCGGCCGCTGCGGGGGCCTCAGGTGGTCCCCTTCCGGGCTCCCGACGCCCTGGCCGTCACCCTGGAGACGCCCCATGGGGGGCCCATCCGGGGGCTGGGGATCCCCCGCGGGGTCACCCTCATCGTGGGCGGCGGCTACCACGGCAAGTCCACCCTCCTCCGGGCCCTGAGCCTGGGGGTGTACGACCACATCCCCGGGGACGGCCGGGAACGGGTGGTGACAGATCCTACGGCCGTCAAGGTGCGGGCGGAGGACGGCCGCCGGGTGGAGCAGGTGGACATCAGCCCCTTCATCACCAACCTCCCCTTCCGGGCCGACACCCGTCGCTTCAGCACCGAGGCGGCCTCGGGGAGCACCTCCCAGGCGGCCAACATCATGGAGGCCCTGGAGCTGGGGGCCCGGGTCCTCCTGATCGACGAGGACACCAGCGCCACCAACTTCATGATCCGGGATCGCAGGATGCAGGCCCTGATCAGCAAGGAGCAGGAGCCCATCACACCCTTCATCGACCGGGTCCGGAGCCTCGCCCGGGATCGGGGTGTCTCCACGGTGCTGGTGGTGGGCGGGGCGGGCGACTACCTGGACGTGGCCGACACCGTCATCCAGATGGACCGGTACCAGGCCCGGGACGTGACGGCCCGGGCCCGGGAGGTGGCCCGAGCCTTCCCCACCGGCCGGCTGGAGGAAACCGATGGGCCCTTCCCGCCCGTCACGCCCCGGCTGCCCCTCCCGGACAGCCTCGACCCCCACCGGCCAGGCGGGCGCCGGGCCAAAATCCGGGCCCGGGAGACGGAGACCATCCAGTTCGGCCCGGAGTCCATCGATCTGTCGGCGGTGGAGCAGATCGTCCACCCCTCCCAGACCCGGGCCATCGCCCTCCTCCTGGCCCGCCTAGCCGTCCGCTTCTGTGACGGTCAAACCCCGCTGCGGGACGGGCTGGAGCAGGCCTTCGCCGAGCTGGAGGCCCATGGCCTGGACCTGCTGGCCGCCCCGGGCCCGCCCTTGGGCGATCTGGCCATGCCCCGGCTCCTGGAGGTGGGGGCTGCCCTCAACCGGCTCCGGACCTTGCGGGTCCGCCTCCCCGGGGATGCAGGCGCCCACTGACGGCAGGCAGAGGGTCCAGGCAGAGGCTTCAGCGTCCAAGCAGAGGGTCCAGGACTCCGAGGCTCTGAAGGTTACGGCACGGGGTAGGCCTGCCCGGCCCGGACCAGGTAGAGCCACCGCTCTTTGACGGGCTCGCCCGTCACCCGCTCCCAGGCCGTGGCGTAGAGCCGGAGCTGGGGCCCGTACCGGGCCACGAGCGGGCCGGCCTTCCCGGCGGGCAACCGGTCCGTCTTGAAGTCCACCAGGACCCAGCCGTCCCCTTCCCGGAAGAGCAGGTCCGCCTGGCCGTGGATCACCGCGGGGGTGTCGGGGGCGGTCTCCGGTGGGAGCCACGGAGTCCCGTCCCCGCCCGCCCCCCGCCCTCCCCGGCCGATGACCCCGCCGGTCACCGCGGCCAGCTCCCCCGCCGGCACCGCCAAGGCCAAGGGAACCTCCACCTCCACCCGCTGGGCCTGGGCCACCCGCCGTCCCAGCGCTGAGGCGAGGAAGGGCTGGACCCATCCCACCAGCACCGCGGCCGGGTCGGGCCCTTCCTCCTGAGCGAGGCCCGCCTCCTGGGCCACGTACCGGGCCAGGGCCTCTTCTGGGAGCCCGTCCATCCCCCGGCCGGGGCTCGTTCCCTCCTGGGGGGCCGCCCGCCACGGAGCCAGCCGGCCCTCCCGGATCAGAAGCTCCACCAGCCGGTGGAAGGCCCGCCCCCACCGGCGGCCCCCCGGTTCGGCCTCTTCCTGCGCGGCGGCCACCTCCTCCAGGCCTGGCGGCACCGCCTCCCCGTCCCAGGCCGCCAACCCCTCCGCGGCCGGGCCCCGCCCCTCCAGATCGCTGGCCGCCAGGTGGATGGTGGTGGGGATCCGGGCCCGGGCCAGGGCCTCCTGGGTTGCCTCGCAGGCCGCCGCGATCTGGGCCGGCTCCACCCGGACCCGGACCGGGGCCGCCTCGCCCCCTTCCTTCGGGAGGTCGACGGTGGGGGCATGGTCCAAAGCCCCCGCCACCTCCAGGCGGTGCCAGGGGCTCCGCTCCGGGCTGGCCGGGTAGCGGCTGATCACCAGGAGCTCCCGGGCCCGGGTGGCCGCCACGTAGAGGAGGCGGAGGTCTTCGGCCTCCAGGTACCGGGCCTCTCGGGCCGCCGCCGCCTCCCAGTCGGGGGGCAGGGCGAGGAGCTGAGGCCGGCCGAAGGGGCTGGCAGGCGGGCCCCAGACGGGGAAGAACCCCCGGGCAGCCTCCCCTTCCCGGCGGATGTGGAAGGTGGGCGGGTGCTCCCGGGCGCCTGCCGGGTAGGCCAGGATCACCACCGGGGCCTCCAGCCCCTTGGCCCGGTGGAGGTTCATCACCCGCACCGCCTGGGGCCGGCCCGGGAAGAGGCTCCCCGCCTCCAGCTCCTGCTGGCGGACCACCTCCCCCAGCGCCTGCACCAGCCGGGGGAAGGAGCGCCCCCCGCCCAGGGAGCGGGCCACCTCCACCAGCTTGAGGAGGTTCCCCGCCCGGGAGGCGCCGGCCGGAAGGGCGGCCGTCCAGGGGAGGAGCCCCGTCTCCTCCAGGATCCCTTCCAGGGCTGCCTGGGGCGGGAGGGCCTCGGTGAGGCGGAGCCAGTGCTGGAGCTGGGCCAAGGCGGCCCGGCCTGGCTCTGGAAGCTCGTCCAAGCTCCGGTCCAGAAGCAGGGCCCAGCGCCCGCCGACCCGCTCCCCCAGCTCGTACAAGGCCTGGTCGCTCAGGCCGAAAAGGGGGCCCCGGAGGACGGCCAGGAGCTGGACGGGGTCGGCCGGGTCCGCCAGGGCCTCCAGCAGGTCCAGGAAGGCGGCCACCTCCCAGGCTCCCGCGTAGCCCTTGGCCCCCGTGACCTCCGCCGGAATCCCCCGGGCTTCCAAGGCCTCCGCGTAAGCCAGGAGCTTGGCCCGGTCCCAGTGGAGCAGGAGAAAGTCGCCCGGCCGGGGCCGGCCGTCCAACCCCCGGGCCCGCTCCTCCGGGGTCCGCTCCAGCTCCAGCCCCCCCTGGCAGGCCCAGGCGATCCAGGCGGCCACCCGGGCGCTGTCCTCCTCGGCGATGCCGTCCTGGGTATGGCGGAAGACAGGCGGCACCTCCAGCACCCGGACGGGGGCCCGCTCCCGGCCCGGCCGGACGGCGACCAAGGGCGCGTACCCAGGCTGGACCCCGTCCCCCCGCTCGGGGAAGGACCGGCGGAAGGTCTCATTCACCCACTCGATCAGGGGCTGGACCGAGCGGAAGTTGGCCGTGAGTTGGAGCACCTCCCCGCCCCCGCGCACCAGAAGCTCCTTCACCTGTTGGTAGACGTCGATGTCCGCCCGCCGGAAGCGGTAGATGGACTGCTTCGGGTCTCCCACGAGGAAGAGGGAACCCGGCCGGGGAGTGAGCTGCCGCCAGTCCCGCTCCTCCACGGGCTCGCCCGTCAAGAGGAAGAGGACTTCGGCCTGGACCGGATCGGTGTCCTGAAACTCGTCCACCAAGAGGTGGGTGTAGCGGGCCCCCAGGCTCCGGCGGACCTCGGGCTGGTCCCGGAGGAGCTGGGCCGTCTTGAGGAGGAGGTCCTGGAAGGAGACCTGGCCCGCCTCGTGGCGCTGCCAGGCCGCCCGGGCGATGGCGGGCCGGACGAAGTCGATCAGGGGACGGTGGAGGAACTCCCGCCAGGCGTGCAGGGCGGGCCCGGCCACAGTCTGGGCGAAGGCCTGGAAGGCGGCCAGGGCCGCCTCCGCGGTGTCGGGGTCGGGCCAGCGGTTCTTGGTGACGGACGGCCGGGCCTCGAAGTGGGTAAGCACCTGGATGAGGGCGGCGTCGTCATCCTCCGGGAGGAGCTGGACCTCCTGCCTCAGGCGCCGGAGGCGGGTCTGGAGGGGGTCCCAGCCCTTGGGCGGTTCCGTCGCCGGAAGGAGCCGCTCCATCTCCGCCACAAACCGGGCGAGGGCCTCCCGGACGGGGGCCAGCTCGGGCCGGGGCCGGTCCGCGGTCACCGGCTCCACGTCCGCGTACCGGTGCAGGGTGGTGAAGAGGCCGTAGAGCTCTTGGGGCTCCACCCCCAGAGCCCGCAAGGCCTCCAGGCGCTGGGGCGCCTCCTGGCGGACCTCTTCCAGGTAGGCCTCCCACGCGGCCCGGAGCCCCCGCTCCTCCTCGTCCTCCGTCAGCTCTTCAAAGGCCGGGTCGAGGCCCGCCTCCACCGGCCGCTCCCGCAGGAGCCGGGCGCAGAAGGCATGGATGGTGCCAAGGAAGGCCTGGTCCAAGGCGGCCACGCCCGCCTGGAGCCGGGCCCGCCGCACAGGGTCGGTCTCGGCGGCGGCCGCCGCCTCCAGGCGGATCTGGAACCGCTCCCGGAGCTCCGCGGCCGCCTTGCGGGTGAAGGTGATGGCCGCCATCTGGGAGGGGTGGGCCCGGCCCGACGCGATGAGGCTGACCATCCGGGAGACCAGGCTGTGGGTCTTGCCCGAGCCCGCCCCCGCCTCGACCAGAAAACAGGTCTCCAGGTCCTCCACGATCCGGGTCCGGGCCGCCTGGTCGGGGAGCGGGGGTGGGAGAGCCCCAGGGTCCGTCCCCTGGGGCGAGGGCTTGTCCTCGGGACGGCCGGGCCTGAGCCCGCCGGCCGCTTGATCAGTCATGGGCCCGCACCTCCCGCCAGAACCGGAGCCGCGTCTCGCCGGCTTCGATCTTCTCCCTCACCTGCCGGACCGCGGCGGGGCCGCCGCACGCCCGGCGGTAGTCGCAGAAGTCGCAGCCGTCCTGGGCGTCGGGCGCCGGCGCGAAGCAGCCGGAGGCGGCGACGTCCAGAAGGATCTGGAGCAGCTCCTGGGCCTCCCGGCGCTTGCCCGGATCTTGGGGCCTGTCCGCGCGGTGGCCGCGCCCCCGCCGGGTGGTGAGCCAGTACCCCGACCGGGCCACCCGGGGCGTCTCGTCCAGCCCCTCCCGCCGGAGGAGGGCCTCGGCCGCCCAGCTGTAAAGGACGTGCTGGAGCTGGCGCCCCCCGTCCAGGTAGATCCGCTCGCTCTCGTACCGGCGGGCCGAACCCGTCTTGTAATCCCAGACCCCGTAGGTGCCGTCGGGCAGCCGGTCGACCCGGTCGATGCGGCCCAGGAGGCGGAGCCGCTGGGCCGCGCCTCCCTCCCCGCCCAGCTCGATGACCACCGGCGGCTCCCCCTGCATGCCGAAGGCTCGCTCCAGGAGGACGGGCACGCCCCCGTCATCCCGCCGGGCCTCCAGTTCCAGGAAGAAGAGGGCCTCCGCCACCAGCTCCTGTCGCTCCCGCTCGAAGACGCCCTCGCTGGGCGGCGGGAGGGCCTCCCGCTGCCTTGCCACCGCCTCCTGGGCGATGGCCTCCATCCGGGCCCAGTCCTCAGGGCCCAGGGGGTCAGCCGCCCGGCCTGCCTGGAGCCGCTCCTCCCAGAAGCGGCGGTAGCACTCGTGGAGGAGCGCGCCCCGGGCCAGGGGGTCCAGCCACCGGTCAGGGTCCAGTTCGGGCCGCTCCGGGGGCGCAACCTTCAAGACATAGCGGAAGAAGTACTGCAAGGGACAGGTGGCCAGGCTCTCCAACCGGCCCGCCGAGACGGCCTCGCCCCCGGTCCGAGGATCAAGGGACCCGGCCGGGGTGACGAGCCCGTCGTACGCGGTGAGGACCGGGCTTGCCCGGGCTTCCCTGGCCCGCTGGCCCGCGGCCAGGAAGGGGAAGGCCTGCTGAAGCCCCTCCCCTTCAGGACGGGCCAGCCGTTCCCCGCCGGGCGGGCCCACCCGCAGCGCGTCCAGCCAGGCTTCGCCCCCGTCCAGGGGGAGCGCCCCGCCCGGCGCCGGCACCCGCCCGGCGGGGGCCCCCAGGGCCTCCCGGAGGGCGGTGTAATCGGCCTGGGGCGCGCCCGTCGCCTGGCGGAAGAGGTCCAGGAGGGCCGGGGAGGGGGCCACCTCCTGCCCTTCCACCGGATCCCAGGCGGCAAAGCTGCAGGTGAGGGTGCCTCCCGCCCGGGCGACCAGGGCCTCCAGGCTCCGGCGCCGCCACTGCTGGCGGCTGGCGGACGAGGGAAGCTCGCCGGGGAGCCGGGCCCGGTCCCCGTCGAGGAGGAGGGGGTCCGCCCCGCCTTTCCCGGGAAATCGGCCCTCGTCCAAGCCGACCACAAACAGGTAGGGGCGGCCGGCATACCCCCCGTGCTCCAGGCTGGCCAGGTGGAGGGCGCCTGGCTGGGGCTCGCCCTGGCCTACCGGCACCTCGGCCAGCCACCGGCGGAGGCGGAGGGCCAGCCGGGGCAGGGGTTCACCTTCGGGAGCTTCTAGCCAGGCGCCCGCCGCCTCAACCAGGGCGGCCGGGGCCAAGGGGAGGCCGGCCGCGCTCGCCACCCGGCCCGCTAGCCCCTCCAGCGCCGCCAGGGTCTGGAGGAGGGCCTCCCAGCCGCCCCGGTCCAAGGGGGTGGTGGTGACGGTGAAGCGGTGCACCACCTGGCGCAGGGCGGTGACCAGCTGGGGCAAGGGGACCCCGTCCGAGCGCTCCGGATCGGGCGTAAGGCGGAGGAGCTCCTGCAGGAAGCGGGCCAGCGCCACCCGGGCCTCAGCGGCCGGGTCCCGCCGCCCATCGGCAGAGGCGGCCAGGGTCTGCTCCACCCAGGCCCGGTACCGGGCCCACCCCCACCCGATGGGGCTCTCTAATACGGTCTTGGCCAAGCGGCCGCACCAGCCGCGCGCCCCCCCGGCCCCCTCCCCGCCGCCTTCCCCCTTGCCCCCTTCCCCGCCTCCCTCCCTCCAGGGCGGCACCAGGTCCCCACCGGCCAGGGCGCCGGCCAGGACCGCCGCCGGGAACCCCCGGGCCACCCACTCCAGGTAGGCCAGCGCGCCCCGGCCGGGCCCGCTCTCCGCCAGGGGGAGCCCCTCGGAGAAGGTGACGGGAATGCCCAGGCGGGCGGCCAGGGCGTGGAGGATGGGCCCGTAGGTGGCCAGGTCGGTGGCCACCACCTCCACCCGGTCCCAGGGGAGGCCCTGGGCCATCGCCCGCCGGAGCACCTCCCGGAGCTCCGCCTCGGGCGAGGTGGCGTGGAAGAAGTGGATCCTTTGGGGTGGCCCCCATCCGGGCTGGAAGGGGATGAGCCGGCCCTGGGTCAGGTGCTGGACCAAGACCTGCTCCAAGCCTTGGAAGAGGGTTTCCACCGGAACCAGGTAGCGGGTTCCCGTCCTTTCGGGGGGCTGCTCCCGCAGCCGCTCGATGGCCAGGCGGAGGAGGCCCGCCCGGTCCACCAAGCCCAAGCTGTCGAGGGTCGCCTCGTAGGCGGCGAGGAGCTCTCGCAGGGCCTCGCCCTTGGCCGGGGGCGTGAAAGCGTGTGGGTCGAGGGAGGCCGCCTCCAACCCGTGCTGGCGGAGCTCCATCAGGCTGCGGTGGACCGCGGCCACCAAGCCGTCGGAGGGGGCGGGGCGATTGGGGGAGCCGTTCCCCAGGAGCCAGGCCCCGCCCAGACCGGCGCGCAGGAGGCGGTCCACCAAAAAGAGGGTCTGGGCCCCGCTGGCGGGCACCAGGCCCCGGGCGGCCAGGAACGGAACGGCCAGGTCCAGGGCTAGGTCCAGGGGCGTGGCCACCCGGACGTTGGCCCAGGAAAGCCCCTCCTGGGCGAGACGGGCCAGCAACTGGTCGCCCACGGGCCGGCTCCGGACCAGAAGAACCAAGGGCTCCCCCGGGTGCTCCCGGAGGATGGTCGCCAACGTGGGGATGGTGGCCATCCGGGGACCCCACCTCCCGGCCCCGCCCAAAGAAGGACGCCGGGCCTGTCGTTCGCCGCGATTATATCATGAGCGCCAGACCCTGCCTGTCGGGCCAGCAGGCGGCGGGCTTGGGGAGGCGTTCCAGGACTGGCGGGGGCTGGGCGGATAGGGGGCGGGCTCCCCGCCCACAGCTAGCGGGAGAGGAGGTGACGGTGGTGCAGGCCAAGCCCCCCTGGCGCCCAAGGCGGGGAGAGCCGGAGCCTCTGCTCCCGGTGGAGCCGGAGGTGGCCAGCTTCGACGTCCTGGAAGCCTTGGGCTCACCCGAAGCCGAGGTGGGCTCCGGAGTCCCTCAGAGGTCCTGGAAGGCACAGGGTCCGCAGGGGCCCGGCCAGCCTGGGAGCGGAGGTCGCCGGGCCCGACCCTCCTGAACCCGGGCAGGGGCGGTCCGGCACCGCGACCGCCCCGGGATCTCTGCCGAGGGCGAGGAGCGAAGACGAATGAAGGGCCCGGTGCCCCTGACGGGTCCCGATTCAAATGGGCGTCTCGGGGGTGTAGCTTTCCAGGCGGGCCTTCACCTGCTGGAGGAAGCGGCCCGCGTACAGCCCGTCGACCACCCGGTGGTCCAGGGAGAGGCAGAGGTTGACCATGGACCGGATGGCGATGGCGTTCCCTTCCACCACCACAGGGCGCTTGACGATGGCCTCCAGGGTGAGCATCCCCGCCTGAGGCGGGAAGATGATGGGCTGGGAGAGGATGGAGCCGAAGGCCCCTGTGTTGTTGACGGTGAAGGTGGCCCCCTCCACCTCGGGCACGGTCAGCTGGCCGCTCCGGGCCCGTTCCACCAGGCGGCGCAGGGTGCGGGCCAGGCCGGCCACGCTCTGCTGGTCCGCATCCCGGATGACGGGGACGATGACGCTCTCCTCCAGGGCCACCGGCACGCCGATGTGGATCTGCCGGTGGACGAGGATCTCCTCCCCCTGCCAGGAAGCGTTCAGGAGGGGGAACTTCCGGAGGGCCCGGGCGGCCGCCTCGATGACGAAGGGCAGGTAGGTCAGGGGGACGCCTTCCCGCTCCCGGAAGCGCGCGCCTTCCGCCTCCACCAGGCGGACCAGCCCCGTCACGTCCACCTCCACCATGGTCCAGGCGTGGGGGATCTCCTGGCGGCTCTGGACCATCCGCTGGGCGATGAGCTTCCGGACGGGCGAAGGCTTCAGCCGGTCCACCCGAACCGCGGCCTCCTCGTCCTCGGAGCCCGCAGGCGTCCCGGCGCGGGCTCCCGGGGCGACGGAGACCTCGAAAGCCTGGGGCTCGGCCGGTTCTGGCGGCCCGGCCCGTTCCGTCAGGGCTGCCGGTTCGGGAGCGGCGGCCTCCGGAAGGACCGCCCGCGCGGGGCGCGCTGCTGGCTCGGGGCTGGCTTCGGGCGCGGTCTGCCGCTCCAGGTAGGCGATCACATCCTCCCGGGTCACCCGGCCGCCCCGCCCCGTCCCCGGCACCTGCCGCAGGTCGATGCCGAACTCCGCGGCCAGACGGCGGACCACGGGGGAGTAGCGTCCCCGGGGCCAGCCGTCGGGGCCCGCCTCACCACCAGCCGCTCCGCTGCCGGCCGCCTCATCCTCAGCCGGCAGGGGGGTTGGGCGGGCATCAGCCTCCGCCCCACTCGCCACCCCCGGCTCGCCCACCCCCGGGGCGCTGCCGGGAGCTTCCCCGGGGGCCCGCAGGCGCGCCAGGATGGTGCCCACCGGCACCGTCTCCCCTTCCGGGACGAGGATCGCCTCGAGGATGCCCGCCGCCGGCGAGGGCACTTCGGTGTTCACCTTGTCGGTGACCACCTCCAAGAGGGGCTCATACCGCTCGACGGCCTCGCCCACCTGCTTCAGCCAGCGGGCGACGGTCCCCTCGACGATGCTCTCTCCCAGCTTCGGCATGGTGATCTCGACGGGCACCAGCGCTCCCCCCAGGTTCACGGTCTTCCTCCGGTCTCGTCCCGGAGGGCCTAGAAACGGACCAGCTCCCGGATCTGGTCGGCGATGGTGTAGGGGTTGGGCAAGAAGGCTGCCTCCTGGACGGGATTGAAAGGCATGGCCGGCGCATCGGGACCGGTGTGGCGCCTGATGGGCGCGTCCAGGTAGAAGAGGGCCTCCTCCGCCAGGATGGCGGCCACCTCCGCGCCCACGCCCCCCGTCCGGTTGTCCTCGTGCACGATCAAGACCCGCCCCGTCTTCTGGGCGGAGGCGATCAGGGTCTCCCGGTCCAGGGGCAGGATGGTCCGAAGGTCGATCACCTCCGCCTCGATCCCCTCCTCCCGGCTCAGCCGTTCGGCCGCCTCCAGGGCGTGGTGGACCATCAACCCGTAGGCGATCACGGTGCAATGGCGGCCCTCCCGCCGGATCGCCGCGGGACCGATGGGAACCGAGTAGGGCTCTTCGGGCACCTCCCCCTTCACCAGCCGGTAGGCGCGCTTGTGCTCGAAGAAGAGGACGGGATCCTCCTGCTCCATGGCCGCCCGCAACAGGCCCCGGGCGTCGTAGGGGGTGGAGGGGATGACGATCTTCAGCCCCGGCACGTGGTAGAAGAGGCCTTCGACGCTTTGGGAGTGGTAGAGGGCCCCGTGGACGCCGCCGCCGAAGGGGGCCCGGATCACCACCGGGCAGGTGTAGTCGCCGTTGGTCCGGTAGCGGATGCGGGCCGCCTCGTTGATGATCTGGTTCATGGCCGGGTGGATGTAGTCGGCGAACTGGATCTCGGCCAGGGGCCGCCAGCCGGCGACGGCGGCGCCGATGGCCACGCCGACGATGGAAGATTCGGCCAGGGGCATGTCGATCACCCGCTCGGGCCCGAACCGCTCCAAGAGGCCCCGGGTGGCGCCGAAAACCCCGCCCCGCACCCCCACATCCTCCCCCAAGACAAGGGTCCGGGGGTTCAGCTCCATCTCCTGGGTGAGCCCGTGGCGGATGGCCTCGATCAGGGTCATGACGGGCATGGTCATCCTCCCTCCCGTGCAGGACGCGGGGTCAGGGGCCGGTGACGTGGTCCAGCAGGTGCTCGGCCCGGGGGTAGGGGGCGGCCTGCGCGTGCTCCGTCGCGTCGTCCACCTGCTGGCGGACCTGTTCTTCCAAGGCCTGGAGATCGGCGTCGTCGGCCAAGCCGTGCTCCTTCAGGTAGGCGGCCAGCCGGGGGAGGGGATCCCGCTGCCGCCAGGCCTCCACCTCTTCCCGGGGGCGGTACGTGGAGTCGTCGTCGTCGCTGGAGTGGGCGAGGAGCCGGTAGGTCTTGGCCTCGATGAGGCTAGGGCCCTCGCCGGCCCGAGCCCGCTCCACCGCCTCCCGCACCACCCGGTAGACTTCGAAGGGGTCGTTGCCGTCGACAGTGACGCCGGGGATGCCGTAACCCAAGGCCCGGTCGGCCACGTCGGGAACGGAAAGCTCCTTCTCCGCCGGGACGGAGATGGCGTAGCCGTTGTTCTCGCAGAAAAAGATGACGGGCAGCCGGTGGATGGCGGCAAAGTTGACCCCCTCGTGGAAGTCGCCCTGGGCCGTGGCGCCCTCGCCGAAGGTGACCAGGGTGACCGCCCCGGTGCCCTCCAGCTTGCTGGCCAGGGCCGTTCCCGCCGCCTGGGGGATCTGGGTCCCCACCACGCTGGACTGGGGGGCGATGCGGAGGCGGCGGCTGGAGAAGTGGTTGGGCATCTGCCGGCCGCCGCTGGAGGGGTCGGCCGCCTTGCCCAGGAGCTGGAGCATCAGATCCCGGGGCGTGAGCCCCCAGACCAGCACCAGGGCCACGTCCCGGTAGTAGGGGTAGATCCAGTCCCGCTCCCGGTCCAGGGCCCAGGCGGCGCCCACCTGAGCGGCCTCATGGCCCTGGCCTGAGATGGCGAAAGGGGCCTGTCCGGTCCGGTTCAGGATCCACATCCGTTCGTCCAGGCGCCGGGCGAGGAGCATCACCTCGTACATGCGCCGGACATCCTCGTCGGTCAGGCCCAGCTCCCGGTGGCGGCCGTGCTGGTACCGTTCGAGCAGATCGACCCGATCGCCGGTCGCCATGCTCTCCCTCCTCCGCAGGCTTGGGCGCGCCAGAACCTGACCCGCCGGCCGCGCCGACGGGCCAGGGGCGGCCATTCCGGACAGACCTCCCTCAGATTCGTGGCAAGAGTACCTATTCTCCGAAGAGCCATGCGATCCTGCCCGGCGGGCTTCGTGCTCGTTACGTTCCGGGCCGTGCCCTTGGACTCCTGCCTGTCCGCGAAGGGGAGGGTGCACCTACGCTGCCCGGGTGGGACGGGCATAGGCTGCAGCGGAGGTGAACGGCATGTCGCGTCGACGGCACTATGACGGAGACGGCGGGGGCCTCGGGATTTTCGGGGGCCAGGACGGCAACGGCGGCCGGTGCGCCTGCCTGGTGATCTTCCTGGTATTGCTCCTGCTCTTCCTGAACGACTGAACCCGGCCCCCACCTCGCTGGGGCGCCGCCCGAGAAGACCCGGGAGCCCAGCGCAGCTGGGCTCCCGTCAGCCCTGAGCGGGCACCTGAACCTGGTAGACGCAGAAGTCAACCCGCTTGAGGCCGAACCGGGCGGGATCGGAGATGTACTCGGTCCCCCCCAGGACCAAGTAGCCCCCGGGCTGCAGGGCCTGGACCAGCCGGCCCGTCACCTCCGCCTGGGTCGATTGGGCCAGGTAGATGAAGAGATTCCGGCAGAGGATGAGGTCCATCGGGGACGGGTAGGGATCGGCCAAGAGGTCCAGCCGCTCAAAGCGGACCCGCCGCCGCAGGTCGGGATCGATGACGAAGGTGGTCCCGTCGGCCCGGAAGTACCGCTGCTGCCTCAGCCGGCTGAGGCCTGTCAGCTGGGCTTCGGTGTACCTTCCCGAGCGGCCTTGCTCCAGGGCGGCCTGGTCGATGTCGGTGGCCAGGATCTCGGCCCGCTCCAGGGCCCCCTTCTCGGCCAGGAGCATGGCGATGGAGTACGCTTCGGCCCCGATGGACGAGGCGGCACTCCAGATCCGGACCGGACCCGGCCGGCGCAGGAGGTCGGGCAGCACCACCCGCTCCAAGGTGGCGAAGACGGTGGGATCCCGGAAGAACGAGGTGGTGTTGATGCCCAGGTAGTCGATGAAGGCCTGCCGGGCCTCGGGCTCCTGCCGGAGCCGGCGGAGGAGGGTGAAGTAGTTCAGCTCGCCGTGGCGCTCCATCCACTGCTCCACCCGCCGCCGGAGCTGGGTTCCCTTGTAGGCGGCCAGGTTGAGGCCGATCTCTTGGTGGAACCGGCGCAAGAAAGCAGCCCACGCGAGATCGATCCCCGGCTGGTGCTCCCCGCCCGAACCCAGCTGCCACCCGCCACCGGCCACCGTCGCCACCCCCATCCCCCCGTCCACGGCTTCACCCTCTGTTATCGACCCCCCGGCCCGATCCGTGAGGCCCCCGGGGCGCGCCTCACCGCACCAGCCAGCCCACCAGGGCCGCCGCGGGCGCGGTGATGAGCCAGGCAGCCACCACCCGGCCCAGTTGCCGGCGGTTGACGGGCCGCCCCCGGGCCCAGAGGACACCGGCCAGCGCCCCCACCATGGCGTGGGTGGTGGAGACGGGGTAGCCCAAGAGGGTCGCCCCCGCGAGGGCCAGGCTGACGGAGCCCTGGGCCGCCAGGGCTTCCGGGATCCCCAGAGGACCCAGGCCCCGGGCCATGGTGGTCAAGACCCGGCCCGAGGCCACGACGGCACCCAGGGCCAAGCAGGCCGCGCCCAGGCCGATGGCCGCCCGGGGGTCGGCCCCGCCCACCTGGGCCACCAGCCCCACCGCGTTGGCCACGTCGTTGGCCCCCCACCAGAAGGCGAGCCAGAGGGAGATGGCCGTGGCCAGGGGCTGGGCCCCGGGCCGGAGGCGGCGGGCGATAGGCGCCCGGCCCAGCAGCACCGCCAGTCCCCCGGCCACCCCGGCGCCCAGGGGCACCCAGAGCCAGGACCCCAGAATCGCCCCCAAGAGGCTCAGATCGACGGGAACCCGGCCGTCCCGGAAGGCCGCCCCCGCCAGCGCGCCCACCAGGGCGTGGGAGGTGGAGACGGGCAGGCCCGCGGCGGTGGCACCCAGCACCCAGAGACTGGCCGCCGCCAGCGCGGCCAGGGCCAAGGGGAGGGCCGCCTCGGGGGCCAGCTGGGCCAGGGGGACCAGCTCCTGGGTGAGGGTGTCGGCCACCCGCCGGCCGGCGAGCCAGGCGCCCAGCCCCCCGGCCCCGGCGGCCAGGAGCTGGGCCCGCCGGGCGGGGAGGAGCCCGGCCCCCACCGCCGCCGCGGTGGGGTTGGCTCCGTCGTTGGCCCCCAAGGCAAAGGCCCCCAGGGCTGCGAGGATCCAGAGGGCCACCAGCACCGCCATCCCCCCTCGGCGCCCGGGAGGAGCCGGCCCAGCTCAGGGCGAATCTTTCTGAATCGCCGGGCAAAACGGTCTTCTTCGCGAGGCTCGCCGGCCCGGTCGCTCGCCAAGACCTATGGCCGGGAGGGGACGCTCATGACGGCGGCGGTGGTGGTGGCAACGGCCCGTACCCCCTTTGGGCGCTTCGGAGGCGCTTTGCAGCCCTGGACGGCGGTGGAGCTGGGGGCCCACGTGGTCCGGGCCGCGGTGGAGCGGGCGGGGATCGGGTCCGAGGCGGTGGACCAGGTCCTCTTAGGCATGGTCCTCCAGGCCGGGGCCGGGCAGGCGCCCGCCCGGCAGGCCAGCCTCTTGGCGGGCCTCCCCCGGGAGGTGCCGTCGGAGACGGTGAACAAGGTCTGCGCGTCGGGCCTGCGGGCGGTCAACTGGGCGGAGCTCCTCATTCGGACGGGCGAGGCGGCCACGGTGGTGGCCGGGGGCATGGAGAGCATGTCCCGGGCGCCCTACCTCCTGCCCCGGGTTCGGTGGGGCCTCCGCATGGGTCACGGGGAGCTGGTGGACGGGGCCATCCACGACGGCCTTTGGTGCCGCTTCGGTCAGTGCCACATGGGCGTCTACGGCGTGGAGGGCGCGGCAGAGCTGGGGATCAGCCGGGCCGAGCAGGACGCTTGGGCGCTGCGGAGCCACCAGCGGGCGGTGGCCGCCCAGGACGAAGGCCGCTTCGCCGCGGAGCTCGCCCCCCTCACCCTTCCCAGCGCCAGCCCCGGCGAGGAGCCGGTGGTGGTCGACCGGGACGAGCCGCCCCGGCGGGACGCCTCCTTGGAGCGGCTGGCCGCGCTCCCGCCCGTCTTCCGCCCCGACGGCACCATCACCGCCGGCAACGCGCCGGGGCTGAACGACGGCGCAGCGGCCCTGGTGGTCATGGCCGAGGCACGGGCCCGAGCCTTGGGGCTGGAACCGCTGGCCCGGATCGTGGCCCACGGGGCCGTCTCCCAGGAGCCGGGGGATCTGCACACCGTCCCCTGGCTCTCGGCCGCCCAGGCCCTAGCCAAGGCGGGGCTCAAGCCGTCGGAGGTCCACCTCTGGGAGGTCAACGAAGCCTTTGCCGCGGTAACCCTGGCCACCATCCGGATGGGCGGGCTGGATCCTGAACGGGTCAACGTGGACGGGGGCGCCATCGCCCTGGGCCACCCCATCGGGGCCAGCGGCGCCCGCATCCTCATCCACCTGATCCACGCCCTCCGGGAGCGGGGCGGTGGGTACGGGGTGGCCACCATCTGCTCCGGCGGCGGCCAGGGGGAGGCGACGGTGATCCGGGTGGACTAGGCCCGCCGCTCCCAGTACCGCTTCCAGCCCAGAACGTTCATCCACCCGTTGACCGTCAGCCGGTACCGCCGAGCCCGGGCCGGCCCCACCGCGGCCTCCAGCTCAGGCTCCACCCGGGCCTGGTACCGGGCGACCAAGGCGTCCAGCTCCAGGCCCGCCTCCAGGCCCTCCTTCACCCACGCCCCCTCGGCCCGCAACCGCTTTCGCAGCTCCTCCAGCCGGGTCGCCGGCTCATCCTGCCAGCCAAAGTGGGTGTAGAGGAGCCGCTGGGGCCCGAGGGCCAGGAGCCGGTCGATGCTGGCCTCCCAGGCTTCCAGGTCCAAGTCGGGCGGGGGTGTGGGCGGGTGGACGTACGCCGTCCCGGGCAGGGCAATGCCCGCCACATCCCCGGCGTAGACCCACCGTCGGCCGGGCTCCCAGTAGGCGTGGTGGTGCTTGGCATGGCCCGGCGTGGCCACCGCCACCAGGCGCCGCCGGCCCAGCACCACCTCCTCGCCGTCCTCCAGGGCCCGGACCGCGTCCCCGGGCAGGGGAGCCACCTCGCCGTAGAGGGTGGCCATCGCCTCGCCGAAGAGGCGGCCCGCGCTCTGGACCAGCCGGGTGGGATCGACCAGGTGAGGAGCCCCCCGGGGGTGGACCAGGAACCGGGCCCGGGGGAGGGACCGGGCGAGCACCCCGGCGCCCCCCGCATGGTCCAGGTGGATGTGGGTCAAGAAGACGTACTCGATGGCCTCAGGCTCCAGGCCCGCGGCCCGGATACCACTGAGGAGCCGGGGCAGGTTGGGGGTGGGCCCCACATCGACCAGGGCCGGGTGCTCATCGACCAGGAGGTAGACCCCCACCCCTTCGGGCTGGCCCTGGTAGGCCAGGTCGATGAGGAAGGTCTCCCCATCCACGGGCTGCACCAGCCTCGCCTCTTCCGCCATGCGGCATCCTCCTCCCTGCCCCCAACCCCGCCCGCCTCCAGGCCCCGCCCGGTCCCTTGTCTTCCCTTCCCGGGGGGGATAGACTCTCCCCGGAGGTGGAACGCCCCGTGTCTTTGCTCTTCTCACCCTATCCCATCCGTTCCCTCACCCTGCGGAACCGGATCGTCATGTCGCCCATGTGCATGTACTCGGCCACGGAAGATGGGGTGGCCACCGACTGGCATTTGGTCCACTACGGCGCCCGGGCCGCGGGCGGCGTGGGGTTGATCCTCCTGGAGGCGACGGCCGTAGAACCCCGGGGCCGGATCAGCACCCGGGACCTGGGCCTCTGGGATCCCGCCCAACTGCCCGCTCTGGAGCGGATCGTCCGCTTCGTCCACGAGCAGGGCGCCGCCTGCGGCGTGCAGCTGGCCCACGCCGGCCGGAAGGCCTTCTCGGCCCAGAAGGGCCACGGGCCCCAGGAGCCCGTCGCCCCCAGCTCCCTCCCCTTCGCCCCCGACTGGCGGGCGCCCGCCGCGCTCGACGAGGAGGGGCTGGAGCAGGTGGCCCAGGCCTTCGTCCAGGCGGCCCGCTGGGCCCATGAGGTGGGCTTTGACGTCATCGAACTCCACATGGCCCACGGGTACCTGCTCCACGAGTTCCTCTCGCCGCTGGCCAACCACCGGACCGACCGCTGGGGCGGCTCCCTGGAGGGGCGGATGGCCTTCCCCCTGGAGGTGGCCCGCCGGGTCCGGGCCGTCTGGCCTGCGGAGAAGCCCCTTTTTGCCCGAATCTCCACCACCGACTACGCGCCCGGCGGCTTCGACCCCGATCAAGCGGTGGAGGTGGCCCGGCAGCTGGCGGAGGCCGGGGTGGACCTGGTGGACTGCTCCAGCGGCGGCCTGGTGCCGGTGGCGCCTCCCACCTACCCGGGCTACCAGCTCGGGCCCGCGGAGCGGATCCGCCGGGAGGCAGGGGTGCCGGTGGGCGCCGTGGGGCTCATCACCACCCCAGAGATGGCGGAAGAGGTGCTGCAGAACGGCCGGGCCGATTTGATCTTCCTGGGGCGGGAACTCCTCCGCCACCCCCACTGGCCCTTGGATGCGGCCCGGGCTCTGGGCGCCCAGGCTCCCTGGCCCCACCAGTACCACCGGGCCAAGCGCCCGGGGGATCAATGAAGGGTGGTCCGGGCACCAGCCGCGGGCGCCGGCGGCCGATGGGCCGGCGGCCAGGGTTGAAGGTGTGGCCTCAGGAGGGCTGGCCCGCCTGGGCCAGCTCCTCCTCCAACGTGTGAAGCTCCCGGGTGGCCCGGCGGAGCTCCTCCCGGGCCAGGGCCAGATACCGCTCCAGCTCCGCCCTCCGGGCCGGGTCCCCCTCCTCCAAGAGGACGGTGCACTCGTGGTAGATGTTGAGGGCCTGGTCGATCTGCTTGCGGAGCATCTCGGCCCGCAGCTCCTTCTTCTCCTCGGGCGTGATGCCTTCGGCCGCGATCTCCTCGAAGCTCTCCACCACGAGTTCCTGGTAGGTTTCGTTCTCCTCCAGACCCCCACCCTGGACCCGAACGCAGATGGGATCCTTCCCCAAGGCGACAGCCGAGGCGAGGCTCATGGGGTCACCCAGCTCCAAGCCCCGGGCCCGAACCCGCAACGGCCCGGCGGGCCAGAGCTGGGCCCGGCCGATGGCCAGCTCGATGGCCAACGGGGCCCCCTCGGTCCTCCGGACAAAGTGGACCCGGTCCACCACCCCAGCCAGGAGTCCGATGACGAAGGTCGCCAGCGGGTTCGGGTGCAGGTGCATGCCCACCTGGTAGAGCACGTGGAGTTTCTTCTGGTTGAGCTCCTCGTTGACCCCGCTGATGGCCGATTCCCCCTTCGTCGAGACCTTGCGAGGGGTTCTTCGTGGCGGGCCCGTCCCTTCCTGCTCTTCGGAACGGGCCCCCCTTCATCATGACCGGCTCCGGGCGACAAGTAAAGGGTCCCCGGTCCCAGGCGCCTGCCCCCGTCAGCCCACCACCCCTTGGGACCGGAGGTGGGCGATCTCCGCCGGGCTCAGGCCCAGCTCCTGGAGGATGGCCTCGGTGTGCTCCCCCAGGTGGGGCGGTCGGGCGCGGACCGCCGCCGGCGTGGCCGCCAGCTTCACCGCCGGCCCCAGGACGGGAAGCCAGCCCGGCTGGGCGCCCGGCAGGGCGGCGGGGGGCGCGCCGGGGTAGGGCACCTGCTGGAGGAGCCCCCGGGCAAGCACCTGCTCCTCCGCGAGCAAGCTGGCCAGGTCATGGACGGGCCCGCAGGGGATCTGGGCCCGGCGGAGGTGGTCCAGCCAGACCGCGGCCGGGCGGCGGGCGAAGAGCGCCTCCAGCAAGGGGATCAGCTCCTGGCGGTGGGCCACCCGGGAGGTGTTGGTGGCGAAGCGGGCCTCCTGGCCCAGGGCCGTCCCCTCCAGCTCATCCAGGAGGCGGGCCAGCCGCTGCCAGGTGGCGTCGTTCCCCACCGCCACGATGAAGTAGGCCCCATCCAGTCCCCGGAAAGCCTGGTAAGGGACGATGCTGGGATGGCCCGAGCCGTACCGGCCCGGCTCCTCCCCGGTGGCCAGGTAGCCTTGGGCGGCGTAGGTGAGCCAGCTCACCGCGGTGTCCAAAAGGGAGACCTCCACCCGCTGGCCCTGGCCCGTCCGCTCCCGGTGGAAGAGGGCGGCCAGGATCGCCTCCACCGCGTAGAGGCCGGTGCCCAGGTCGATGACGGCCACCCCCACCCGAACCGGCTCCCCCGCAGGGGTGCCCGTGATGGCCATCAGGCCCCCAAAGCCCTGCATCATCACGTCGTAGCCCGGCTCCCGGCGCCGGGGGCCCGTCTGGCCGAAGCCTGAGATGGAGCAGTAGATGAGCCGGGGGTTCTCCCGGGCCAGGGCCTCATAGCTGCAACCCAGCCGTTCCTGGTCGCCCACCCGGAAGTTCTCCACCACCACGTCGGCCTGGCGGGCCAGCCGCCGGAGGAGTTCCTGCCCCCGGGGGTCCTTCAGGTTGAGGGCCAGACTCCGCTTGTTCCGGTTGACGCTGAGAAAGTAGGCGGCCGTCCCCGCGACGAAGGGCGGGCCCCACGCCCGGGTCTCATCTCCGCTGCCCGGCCGCTCCACCTTGATCACGTCCGCCCCCAGATCGGCGAGCAGCATGGTGGCGTAGGGGCCAGCCAGGACCCGGGTGAGGTCCAGCACCCGGATGCCGGCCAAAGGGCCGGGGGGTGCCTGGGGGCTGGCCTCCCACCCCGGGGCAGGGGCGGGGAACCCCGTTGGTCCCTGGGGCTTCCCCCTCGGGCGGTGGAGGGGCCCCTCCAGCGCCTGGTGATGGCCGTTCATCGGGGCCCCGCCTCCTCATCCTCAGGGAAGGGCCAGGGCGGCAGGGCGCAGCGGAGGGGCCGGTCCTCCCGCAGGCCCAGGGCGTACCCGGCCTGGATCAGGAGGTGGATCTCCCGGGTCCCCTCGTAGATCCGCTCCCCCAACACATTCCGGAGGTGGCGCCCCACGGGGAAGGCGTCGGAGAAGCCCGCCGCCCCGTGGATCTCCACCGCGTCCGCGGCCGCCCGGAAGGCGGCCTCGCAGGCGTGGAGCTTGGCCAGGGAGGTCTCCCGGGTGCACCGCCTGCCCTGGTTCTTCAGGCTGGCCGCCCAGGCGTAGAGGAGCCGGCTGGTCTCGTAACCGTCCACCATGCGGGCGATCATCTCCTGGACGAGCTGGTGGTGGGCGATGGGCTTGCCGAAGGCCTGCCGCTCCCGGGCGTAGGCGACGCTCGCGTCCAGGCAGGCCCGGATCATCCCCGTCGCCCCCGCGGCCACGGTGAGGCGGCCGTTGTCCAGGGCGGACATGGCGATCTTGAAGCCCTCCCCCTCCAGCCCCACCAGGTTGGCCGCTGGCACCCGGACCTCCCGCATCCGGATCCCGCCCGTGTTGGCCGCCCGGAGCCCCAGCTTGTCCCGGAGGGTGTAGGTCTCCAGGCCTTCCATCCCCCGCTCCAGGAGGAAGGCGCTGATCGCCCCAGGGTCCCGGCCCGGCTCCCGGCGGGCGAAGACCAGGAAGAGGTCGGCCACATCGGCCAGGGAGATCCAGACCTTCTCCCCGCTCAGCACGAAGGTCTCCCCCTCCTGCCGGTAGCGGCTCTCCAGCGCGGCCACATCCGACCCGGCACCCGGTTCCGTCAGGCCGAAGGCGGCGATCTTCTGGCCCGTGGCTAGGGGCGGGAGGAAGCGCTCCTTCTGCTCGGGGCCGGCCCACTGGAGGAGGGTGAGCCCCACCAGGGCCGTGTGGACCGAGAGGATCTCCCGGAAACTCGAGTCGACGTACTCCAGCTCCTCGCAGGCCAGGGCCAGGCTCAGGTAGTCCAGGCCGCCTCCCTGGTAGCGCCGGGGGAGGCAGAGCCCCAAGAGCCCCAGCTCGCCCAGCCGTCTCACCACCCAGGGGTCGAAGCGCTCCTCCCGGTCCAAGGCTTGGATCCGGGGCAGGAGCTCCTCGCGGGCCACCTCCCGGACAAGCCGCTGGATGGCCCGCTGATCCTCGCTCAGCTCCAGGTTCACCCGCCGCCCTCCTCACCTCCCGCCCGGCCGCGGGAGGGATCATCCACCCCTTCCCTTCCGTGGGCGCTGGCCCGGATCCTGCCAGAAGAGTCACTCTTTTTCATCGATTTTCCCGGCTGGGGGTCCGGGCCCTTCTCCCCGACGGCCCCCCTCGGGTATGATGGGAAGCACAGCCAGAGGAGGGATGGCATGCAGCCCTTCACGTACCGCTCTCCGTTCCCGTCCCGCCGCTCGCCGGTCATGGCCCGTCGGGGCATGGTGGCCACCAGCCACCCCTTGGCCGTGGCCGCGGGCCTGGAGATGCTCCGGGAGGGCGGCAACGCGGTGGACGCGGCCATCGCCGCGGCCGCCGCGCTGGCGGTGGTGGAACCCACTTCCAACGGGCTGGGTTCCGACGCCTTCGCCCTGGTCTGGGATGGAAAGCGCCTCCATGGCCTCAACGCCTCGGGGCGGAGCCCCCGGGCCCTCACCCCCGAGGTGGTCCGCCAGGCCCACGGGGAGACCATGCCCACCGATGGGTGGCTCCCCGTCACCGTGCCGGGCGCCGTCTCCGGGTGGGTGGCCCTCTCGCGGCGCTTCGGACGCCTCGCCTTCCGCCGGCTCCTGGAGCCTGCCATCCACTACGCCGCCGAGGGCCACGGGGTCCCGCCCCTGACCGCGCAGGCCTGGCAGGAGGCGGAGAAGCGCTTCGCCCACCGGGAAGACTTCCGGGCCGCCTTCCTCCCCGGCGGGAGGGCTCCCCAGGCCGGCCAGCTCTTCCGCCTGCCCGACCAGGCCCGCTCTTTGCGGCTCATCGCCGAAAGCGAAGGGGAGGCCTTCTACCGGGGGGAGCTGGCGGAGGCGATGGCCGCCCACGCCGCCCGGGAGGGGGGCCTGCTCACCGTGGAGGACCTGGCCGAGCACGAGCCCGAGTGGGTGGAGCCTCTGAGCGTCAGCCACAAGGGCTTCCGGCTCTGGGAGCTGCCCCCCAACGGCCAGGGGCTGGTCGCGCTGCAGGCCCTGGCCTTGCTCAGCCCCCTGGATCTGGGGCCCGACCTGCTGGACGGGCGGCGGCTTCACTACGTGGTGGAGGCCCTCCGCATCGCCTTTGCCGACGCGTACGCGCACATCTCCGAGCCGGCCAGCTTGCGGGTCCGGCCCGAGCAGCTGGTGGATGACGCCTACCTGGCCGAGCGGCGCCGGCTCCTCACCGAAACCCGGAACCCCGAGGTGGCGGCGGGCCACCCGGCTACCGGGGACACCGTCTACCTCTGCGCGGCCGACGGAGATGGGATGATGGTCTCCTTCATCCAGTCGAACTACATGGGCTTCGGCTCGGGGGTGGTGGTCCCGGGCACGGGGATCGCCCTCCAGAACCGGGGCGCCTGCTTCACCATGGAAGAGGGCCATCCCAACCAGGTGGGCCCCGCCAAGCGGCCCTTCCACACCATCATCCCCGCCTTCCTCACCACCGAGGCGGGCGAGCCCGTCGCCGCCTTCGGCGTCATGGGCGGGGACATGCAGCCCCAAGGCCACCTGCAGGTCCTCCTCAACCTGCTGGACTTCCAGCTGGATCCCCAGGCCGCGCTGGACGCTCCCCGGGTCCACCTCCTCCCCGACGGACGGGTGGCGGTGGAGCCCGGCATCCCCACCGCGGCCCGGGAGGAGCTGGCCCGGCGGGGCCACCCGGTGGTGGAAGACGGCGGTCCCTTCGGCTTCGGCGGCGGCCAGGTCATCTGGCGGGACGGGGAGCAGGGGCTCTACATCGCCGGGTCGGACCCCCGGAAAGACGGCCTGGCCATGGGCTTCTAGCGGGAGCGGCCCGGGCCGCTCCCGGCCCTGGCCCCGTCAGCGGGACGCAGGCTGCTCCACGGCGGCGGGCGCGGGGTCGCCGGCCGTCGGCGCGGTGGCGAGGAGCGGGATCTCCAGCAGGGCCACCTCCGGCCGGCAGCGGAAGCGGACGGGCAAGTGACTCCAGCCCAGGCCCCGGCTGACGTGGAGCCAGGCCCGGCCCACCCGGTAGAGGCCGCCCGGGTAGGGGGTCCGTTCCTTGAGCCAGGCGGCGATGGGGCCCAGCCACGGCAGGTTCACCTGGCCTCCGTGGGTGTCGCCCGCGAGCACCAGGTGGAAGCCTTTCTGAGCCGCCTCGTCCACCACGGTCGCCCGGTGGCTCAAGAGGACCCGCACCTCGTCGCCCTCCAGGGGGACCCCCCGCTGGCGGGCCGCCTCCCGGTCGCCGGCCATGGCCCGGGCCAGGTCGGCCATCCCTTTGCCGGCGTCATCGACGCCCACCACCCAAACCCGCCAGCCGGGCCCGCTCACCCAGGAGGAGCGGTTCCTCAGGAGGTGAACCCCTGCCCGCCGCAAGGCTTCTTCCAGCTCCCGGAACGCCTCCGGTCCCAGTATCAGGTCGTGATCGCCCAGAACGGCAAAGACCGGGGCCACCCGGGCCAGCCCCGCCGCCCACGGCTCCAGCACGGCCAAACTCTCGGAACCGGCCACCAGGTCGCCCGTCAGGCAGATGAGATCGGGTTGGAGCCGTTCGGCCAGAGCGATGGTGCGCCGCTCCCGCCAGCCCATCTTCCGCAGGTGCGGATCGGCAAGGTGGAGGAGCCGCAGAGGCGCCGCGGGACCGGCGGAGGACTCCGGGGTCCCGGGCATCTCCGGATCCCGCTCCAGCCGCCGCCGCTCCACCTTCGGCCAGTGGGGCTCCACCAAACTCCAGACCAGAAGCCCCCCGGCCACCCCGGCCACGCTCCAACCCAACCAGCTCATCCCTCACCCTCCAGCCGTCGCCCCATAGATCGCCCTACCAACCGAAAACGGGTACCCCAGCCCGCCCGGGCCCTAAGTTCCCCGCCCGGCGGGCACTTCCTCCCTAAGCCAGAGGCGCCGCCCGAGAAGGAAGGGCTGGGCCGGCCCGGGCGGAGCTCCGGACGACCCGGCCTGGCTGGCCGGGGCTCGGCCGGGAGCCGGGGGCGGCCGGGGAGCCCCGGCGAGGCGTCAGGGCCCCGTCAAGAGACGGCCGACAGGCTTGAAGAACTGGTTGATCCAGAGGATCAGGCTGAAGCCGGGCTGCACGTGGATGGCCACGTTCCCCAGCACCAGCCCCAGGCCCCAAAGGGCCCAGGTGACCGCCGCTTCCCGCCGGAGCCCCGCCTGCCAGAGGCGCAAGCCCTCCCACAGGGCCGCGGCCACCACCCCCAGGCTGAAGGCGAGGCTATTCAACAGGGGGCTCGCCCCCCGGCGAGACCTGAGTGGGATCTTGGGGGATGGCGCCCTCCTCCCCCGGCGGAAACTGCCGGACGGGCCGCTCCGGCGCGTCCACCGGCTCGGGCACCAGGCCGATCCGGCGGGCGTCGACGGTGGCCGTCACCTGGACGGGGAGGGTGGGGAAGACCCGGTCCCACTCCCGGGCCCACCGTTCCCGCCAGGCCCGGGGGTCCCTCTTGAAGAGGGCGAAACCGAAGCCAAAGACATCGGTCCCCCGTTTCTGCACGCTCTCGATGGCGTGGGCGATCTCCGCCGCCACCGTCGCCTCCACGAGCCGTTCCAGCCGGTTCACCACCACCGGGTCCGTCAGGTCGAGACGGGCGCTGTTCTCCAGGAGCTCCCCAATGGTCGTCAGGTGGATCCGGACCTGAGGCCTCGGATCGACCGGCACCACCTCCAGGCGGGACCGAAGCCTCAGCGCGTTGAAGGTGACCAGGCCCCCTTCAGGCGGGAAGACGGTGAAGAGGCTCTCTAGGGTCCGGTTCCGGACCCAGGCGATGGCCATCGCCTCCTGAGGGCCAACGAAATCCACCAGCCGGTCGCCTTGGAAGAGGCCCGCCCCCGTCAGCCGGAGCTCCAACCGGGTGGACGCGGCGCCCTGCCCGCCTCCACCCCCGCCCCCGTCGAAGCCCGCGGGGCTGAGGGCGGGCGTGGTGGAGAGTCGGGCCATCACCGGCTCGATCCCCTCCCGGCCCAGCTCATCGGCCACGCTGCCCACCGTCGCCCGGGGGAGGTTCTGCATGGAGCCCAGCTCCTCCACCACCTCCCCCGGCGTCCCCTCCAAGAGAGGTTGGGCTTTGAGCACCGCCAAGCCATCCCCTTCGGCCACGTAGACGGGCGTTCGGAGGCGGACACCCCGGTGGGTGGCGAGAAAGCCGATCACGTCCGTGATACCCCGCCGGGCCAGCTCCTCCCCCAGCACGATGAAGCTGGTATGGCCAAACCGGAGCCACCGGGAGACCTCCCGCTGGATGCTGTCCGCGGCCTCCATGAGGGAGCGCCCCTCCCGGCCGACGATGGCCACTTGCTGGGCCTGGCTGGGGCTGCTCCCACCCCCGCCCCCGGGGCTTCGCGCCCCCACCAGCTGGGGGAGGATGATCTGCAGGCTGAGCCGGTAGGGGTGCTCCGATCCCACATCGATGGCCATGGCGGTCACCAGGGCGATGTCGTTCACTTCCGTCCGATCCCAGCACCCGCCGGCCAGCAGGGCCACCAGGAGGAGGGGCGCGAGCCGCCTCACGGGCCGTCCTCCCCCTCCGGGCCTGTCCCATCCGGGGAGCCGGCGGAAGGCGCCGGGGTTTGGGGCGGCTGGGGCTTCAGGCCCCCGACCGCCCGCTGCCGGTTGAATTGGGCCGTCAGGCTGGGACGGAAGATCTGGGCCCAAAAGGGCGGGCGGACGAAGACACTGGCCACCCGGCCCAGGCGCAGGGGGGCCACGGGGGCGAGGTAAGGGACGCTGAAGCTCCGCAGGTCGGCCAGGTGGACCAGGATGAACATGATGGCCGCCCCCACGCCGAAGAGCCCCAGGAACCCCGCGGCCAGGAGGACCGGGAAGCGGAGGAGCCGAATAGCCAGGGCCATCTCGTAGGAGGGGATGGTGAAAGAGGCGATGCCGGTCATGGCCACCAGGATCACCATGGGGGCGGAGACGATGCCCGCGGTGACCGCCGCCTCGCCGATGACCAGCGCGCCCACGATGCTCACCGCCTGCCCCACCTGCCGGGGGAGGCGCAGGCCCGCCTCCCGGAGGACCTCGAACATCACCTCCATCATCAACGCTTCCAGGAGCGCCGGGAAGGGGACCCCTTCCCGGGCGGCGGCGATGGTGATGAGAAGGCTGGTCGGCACCATGTCCGCATGGAAGGTGGTGATGGCCACGTAGGTGGCCGGCAGGGTCAGGGCCAAGAACGCGAAGACGATCCGGAGAAGCCGCAGGGCCGACGCGACGTAGAACGAGTGGTAGTAATCCTCCGGCGATTGGAAGTGGCCCCAGAAGGTGGCAGGCACCACCAGCACAAAGGGCGTGTTGGCCGCCAGGATGGCCACCCGCCCCTCCAAGAGTTCCCCCGCCACCGCGTCGGGCCGCTCGGTCACCCGGATGGTGGGGAAGAGGCTGGTGGGCGCGTCCCGGATCAGCTCATCGAGGGATTGGACGTCCTGGGGCGAGTCGATGATCAGCCGCTCCAGGCGGCTCCGGACCTCCTCCACCAAGGCGTCGGTGGCGATCCGGTCCAGGTAAGCGATGACCACATCGGTGCGGCTGAGGGTCCCCACCGTCATGGCCTCGAACTTGAGGGAGGGCGTCCGGAGCCGGCGGCGGAGGAGCGCGGTGTTCGTCCGGAGGGTCTCGGTGAACCCTTCCCGGGGTCCCCGAATGGTCGACTCGGAGGGGGGTTCGCTGAGGGCCCGCTTCTGCCACCCCCGCTGGCTGACGATGAGGCCAACCCCCTCACCGTCCACCAGGAGGAGGGCGTCCCCGTCCAGGATGCCGTTGACCACCTCGCCCAGGGTGGCCCCTTCCCTCACCTGGGAAGCGGCGATCGCGTGGGCTTTGAGCACCTCCTGCACCGTGGCGGTCACCGGTCCCGCCCGCAAGGGGAAGGCATCGTACATCAAAGGCTTCACCAGGTGGTCGTCGATGACGGCCACATCCACCATCCCGTCCAGGTAGGCGACCACCGCCCGCCGGCCGCCGGCCAGGCGGAAGGGCCGGAGGACCCAGTCGGCCGCGTGCCGGAAGAGGGCCTCCAGGCTCTGGACGTTCTGGTCCAGGGAGGGGCTCAAGGGGAGCTCGCGCAGCTCTGCCGTGCCCGAGAGGAGAACCTGAAGGCGCTGGCCCCGGTCCAGGCTCTCCGCGGCTTGGTCGAGGGTGGCCTCATAGCGTTCCAGACCCTGGCGGAGGGCCTGACTCGCCTCCCGAAGCTCACCCGGGAGGGCCTGGGCCTCCGCCGCCCAGTACGCCTCGGCCAGCCCGTCGAAGGAGGTATCGTCGCCCTCCCGCTCCCCATGGTGGGATGTCGGCACCCTTCACCCACCTCCCCCGGCTGCCCGGCCGCCCGCCCGCCGGCCCAGGGAGACGAGGAGGAAGACCAGGGGCAGCCCGAAGCCGAACAGGACAGCGTAGACGGGGACCACTTGGGTGGAGAAGCTGATGATGTCGGCCACACCGGGGACGAGAAAGGCCCCCCCGATCACCATGAGAAGCCCCAGGGGCAGGACCAGGCTCTGGTACTCCCGCAGGGCGAAGAGCTGGGCGGTCACCAAGGCGGCCCCATAGATGAGGACGGCGAACTCCACAATGGAGGCGGGCTGCCAGACGGCCAGGTAGAGGGCCTCCACCCGGGAGAAGAACTCCACGGGCGCCACCTCCCGGGCCACCTTCTCCACCACCGCGATGGACTGGCGGGCGAGATGGACCCCCAACACCGCCTGGGAGATCCAGAGGGTGCCTGACAGCAACACCCCTGCCAGGCCCAGGCAGAGAAAGTAGGGCCATGTCACCCGGCGGAGGTTGGAGACGTAGGGGAAGGCGATGTGGGCGAGGAGGCCCGCCTCGAGAAACCAGGCCAAAGGGGCGGCCGCGCCCCGGAGGATATCGACGAGAGGAGCGCTCCACGCCGGGGGGAGCCGGTCCAGCTGCAGGTCCCGCCAGGCCAGGATCAGCAAGGTAACCAGGCCCAGGAGCATCAAGGGCGCCGCCACCACGTTGATCCGCGCGATGGCCTCGATCCCCTTGCGGGCCGCCCAGACGGCCACCACCAGCTGGAAGGCGATGATGGGGAGGACGGGCGTGCGGGGCAGGAGGGTGAGGCCGATGGCTTGGCCGAAGGCCCGGGCCTGAAAGGCGCCGTGGATGACCAGGCCCAGGACGTACAGCCCCGTCAGCACCTGCCCGAGACGACCCCACTCCAACACCAGCATCTCGGGGAAGGTCCGCCCTGGGTAGCGGAAGGCCAGGGCCCACGAGACGAGGAGGAGGAGCATGGCCGTTCCGGCGCCTACCAGCATGGAGATGCGGCCGTCGACCCCCGCCCGGACCACCACCGCGTGGAGCGAGGGCAGGTAGAGGACGGCCGGTGGGAGGACGATGGCGAAGACCAGCCCGGCCGCCTGGCTCGCGCTGATCTGCCCCCCTTCGGGGGCCCGGGCGCAGGGCAAGGCTCACGCCCCCTGCTGGGCCCGGCGGCGGCGGAGCAGGAGCTCCTCGATGCGGGCCACCAGCTCCTGGGACCGGTCGACGATCATTTTCAGGTCCCGCAGGTTCTGGTTGAGGGCTTCGGCCAGATCGAAGTTGGCCTGGGCCAGCTTGTGGACGGTGCTGGGGTCCTGGCTGGGGTGCGGGCCAGCGCCGGGGGCGCCGCCGCTCCCAGCCTTCGGGTCCCCGCCCGGTTCGGGGGTTGGGCCCTCACCCAGACGGCCCGGGACGCCCGCGCCTGCCAGCGATCCCCCTCCGTCTTCCCCGGAACCGGGTCCGGCCGGGGCCGCCCCCGTTTGGGCGACGGGGCCGATCCCCGGGATCACGGGCGGCTGGCCCGCCTTCTGCTGGCCCGAGGGACCGCCCCCCGGCTCGGCGCGCTGCTGGAGGCCCTCCAGCTGGGCGGCCAGCTTCTGCCGGGCTTGGGCCTCCTCGTTCAGGCGCTGGTGGAGCTCCTGGCGGACTTCCTGGAGGGCCGCCATCACCTCCGCGAGGCTGGGGCCACCCGCCGGGACCTGGGGCTCCCCGCCCCCGGCCCGCACCTTCCGGGTGGCCCGGCGGGGGGCCCCCCGCCCCAGGCGGCCGGCCTCCCGGCTGGCCAAAACCTCCTGAACCACCGCCGCGATCTCAGCCCGATCCGCCTCGCTCAACAGCCCGACCACCCCCGCGGCAGGCTCTGAGCCCTGGCGGCGCCTGCCCCGCCAGGGCTGGCCTTCCGGGCCTAGGGTGGGCTCCCAAAGGCGGGCCTATGCGCCCGGCCCAGGGCTGGGTTGGAAGGGTTCGACGGGCTCGCCCAGCAGAGCGCTGACGATCCGGGGGGCCGCCCGGCCGTCGCCGAAGGGGCTGGCCGGTGGGAGGGTCTGACGGTTGGCGCCTGCTTGCCGGAGGAGTTCCAGGGCCCGGGTGACGATCCGGTCCACGTCCGTTCCCACCAGGTTGGCCACCCCCGCCTCCACCGCCTCAGGCCGCTCCGTCTCCTCCCGGAGGACCAGGACCGGCCGGCCGAAGGCCGGCGCCTCCTCCTGGACGCCGCCCGAATCGGAGAGGATCAGGCTGGCCCGCTCCATCGCCTTCAAGAAGGGCAGGTAGCCCAAAGGTTCCGTCAGGCGGACCCGCGCCTCGCCCCCCAAGATGGCCTGGGCCACCCCCCGCACCCGGGGGTTGGGATGGCAGGGGAAGAGGACCCGGGCCCGGGGCTCCGCCCGGAGGATGTGGAGCACCGCCCGGCAGATCCGCTCCAGGGGCTCGCCCCAGTTCTCCCTGCGGTGGGAGGTGAGCAGGATGCCCAGGCTGCCTGGTTCGCCCAGCCAGCGGAGCGCCTCGTCCGCCCAGGGTGGAACCGCCAGGGGATCGGCCTCCCCGCGCTTCTCCTGGTCCGGGGCCACCCGCAGGGGGAGGGCGCGGATCTGGTGGAGGGCATCAACCACGGGGTTCCCCGTCACCCGGATCGCTTCCGGCGGCACCCCTTCCTGCTGGAGGTTGGCCGCCGCCCAAGGGGTGGCCGCCAGGTGGAGGGTGGCCAGGCGGGTGATGAGCCGCCGGTTGGCCTCCTCAGGGTAGGGAAGCCAGAGGCTGGAGGTCCGCAGGCCCGCCTCCACGTGGGCCACGGGCACATGGGCGTAGAAGGCGGCCAGCGCCGCCGCGAAGGCGCTGGTGGTGTCCCCCTGCACCACCACCCAGTCGGGCCGCTCCCGCTGGAGGATGGGCTCCAGCCCCTCCAGCACCCGGACGGTCACCTGGGTGAGGCCCTGGCCGGGGCGCATGATCTTCAAGTCCTCATGGGCCTCGATCTGGAAGAGGGCGAGCATGCTCGCCACCAGCTCCCGGTGCTGGCCCGTCAAGACCACCCGGGTGGTGACGGCCGCGCCCTGGACCCGGCGCCGCTCCAGCTCCTGGATGACCGGCGCCAGCTTGACCGCCTCGGGCCGGGTGCCGAAGACCACCATCACCTTCATGAACGTCCCTCCCCACCAGGGCCGGCGCCGTCCCAGCCCCCAGGGACGGGGCGGCGGCCTGGCAGCCTCTTCCACGACCCCACCCCGCCTCCCTTCTGGACCCCGATCCTGGAAAGGCTAGACCCTTGCCAGCGTTCCCCGGGAAGACCAGGCACCGGCAGCAGGGTCGCCCTGGGCTGAGAGCGAACGGGGATCCAGAGCGGGTCGCATGAAGGGGGACAGGGCATGGGCGCGGAGGCCCAGATGGTCGAACTGGTCATCGAGGCGCTGGACCGGGACGGCGCCGGGTTGGCCTCTTTGGGCCGGGACCGGTACCGGGTGCACGGCACCCTGCCCGGCGAGCGGGTGCGGGTCCGGGAGGTCCGGCGCCGCCGCCGGCGGGTGGAGGGGCAGGTGGTGGAGGTGCTCCAGCCGGCGCCCCAGCGGGTCGAGGCTCCCTGCCCCCACTACGGCCCCTGCGGCGGCTGCAGCCTGCAGCACTTGGCCTACGACGGCCAGCTCGCCTTCAAGGGCCGGCAGGTTCAGGAGGCCCTGGCCCGCGCGGGGGTGGAGGGGCCCATCGCCCCGGTGCTCGGCATGGAGGAGCCGTGGGGGTACCGGAACAAGCTGGAGCTCACCTTTGGCCGGGCTTCGGACGGCACGCCTTTCCTCGGCTTTCACCGGCGGGGCCGCTGGCAGGAGGTGGTCCCCGCGCGGGGCTGCCTGCTCGCGCCCGGGGGGCTTCTGGCCGCGGTCCCCATTGTGGAGCGCTGGGCGGCCGCGCAGGGGCTGGAGCCCTACGATCCCCGCACCCACGCGGGTTTCTTGCGGGCCCTCATCCTGCGGGAGGGCCGGGCCACCGGCCAGCGGATGGTCGCCCTGGTGACCAGCCCGGCCCCAGAACTCCCGGACCAGGAGGGGTTGGTGGCCGCCCTGCGCCAGGGGGTGGCAGGGCTGGCCAGCCTCCTCTGGGTGGTGGACGATTCACCCTCGGATGCCCTGACGGTGAGCCAGGTCCACCGCCTCTGGGGGAAGGAGGCCATCGAAGAGGAACTCGGGGGCCGGCGGTACCGGATCGGCGTGGAGAGCTTCTTCCAGACCAACACCCAGCAGGCGGAGCGTCTCCTCGCGACAGCCCTGGCCCTGGCGGAGCCGGGACCGGCCGACCGGGTGCTGGACCTGTTCTGCGGCGTGGGGACCTTCTCCCTTCCTCTGGCCGAGCGGGCGGCCCAGGTGATCGGGATTGAATGGGTGGAGGAGGCGGTGGAGCACGCGCGCCGGCTGGCTCGGGAGGCCGGCCTGACCAACGCGCGCTTCCTCGCCGGGCCTGTCCGGCTCCTGTTGCCCGAGGCGGTGGCGCAGCTGGGCGGCGTCGAGCTCATCCTCCTCGACCCGCCCCGTTCCGGGGCCGGCGGGAAGGTGATGCGGAAGATCGGCCGGGCCCGGCCCCAGCGGGTGGTCTACGTCTCTTGCAACCCCCAGACCCTGGGGGACGACCTGACCCACCTCCTCCCCTTCGGCTACCGGGTGAGCCAGGTGCAGCCGCTGGATCTCTTCCCCCACACGCCCCACGTGGAGACGGTGGTGCGGCTCGACCGGATCGAGGCGGCGGGCTGACGCGGGGGCGGGGACGGTGGCCAGATCGAGGGT
>PIUA01000014.1 GCA_017577405.1 Bacillota bacterium | reverse complement strand
TCAGCTTCCCTGAGCGTCTCAGGCAACAGCCGGGCAAAAGCGGGGAGACGGAGCTCCTTCAGGTAGGCCTGGACCGCGGCCATCGCCACGTCGCTCATACACCCACCCCCACCAGGTGCCTGTACACATGGCCACGGGCCACCTGAGCCGGGACGAAATCTTTGCGGTCGTCGACGCGGCCATCGACGCCGGGGTCAAGCAGATCATCGTGACCCACCCCGACTTTCCCACCCAGAACCTCTCTCTCGAAGACCAACAGGCCTTGGCGGCCAAGGGTGCGTACTTGGAGCGGTGCTTTACCACCGCCTACACCGGCAAGGTCCAATGGGAGACCATGTTCGAGCGGATCCGGGCCACGGGTGTCACCGCCAACGTCCTCTCCAGCGACCTGGGCCAGCCGTCCAGCCCGCCCGTCGAGGACGGTCTCGCCCTCATGGCCGACCGCCTCTTGGCCGCGGGCTTCACCGAAGATGAGGTGCACATCATGGCCGTTCGGAACACGGTCGAGCTGGCAGTAGGGATCGCGGCATGAGTGATGGAGCCAAGCCGGGGAGCATTCTGGTGGTCGGGGCCCACGCGGCCGACTTCGTCTGGCGGGCTGCGGGAGCAGTGGCCGTCGCCACGGCCCGCGGCGCACGGGCCACCGTCGTCGCCCTCTCTTATGGTGAACGGGGCGAGGCGGGCGACCTTTGGAAGCAACCCAACCAGACGGTGGAGAACGTCAAGCGCATCCGCCACGAACAGGCGGTTCAGGCGGCGGAAGCCATCGGCGCTGAGTTCCGCTGCCTCGACCTGGGCGACTATCCCCTCGAAGTGGATCGGGCCGCTCTCGAGCAGCTGGTGGCGCTGATTCATGAGGTGGAGCCGGATGTGATTCTCACCCATACGGCGGAGGATCCCTTCAACCCCGACCACCCCGTGGCCCACGAGGCGGTCAAGAAGGCCCGGATGCTTGCGTCCGGAGCGGGGGTACAAAGCGGCTTCAAGACCATCAAGCCGCCGGTTCTCTACGCTTTCGAGCCCCACCAGCCTGAACTCTGCGGTTTCATGCCCAATACGTTCGTCGATATCACTCCCGTCTTCGAGCAGAAGAAGCGGGCTATGGAGGCGATCGCGTCTCAGACGTATCTGCAAAAGTACTATGCCGAGCTGGCGGAGCGCCGGGGCAACCACGCCCGCCGAGTATCGGGCAACTCGACGATCAGGTATGCCGAAGCCTTTCAGCGGCTGCTTCCGGCCGTTGTCTCCGAGCTCTGAAGACGGTCAGCCCGGGAAGGAGCCAAGGTATGGAACGGGTGAGCCGAGAGCAACTCGAGCAATTCGCCGCTTATGGCGTGGCCACTGTCTATGAAGCAGCGGGTCGGCAGGGCCTCATCGACATTCCCTTGATCCCCCTCATCCCCGGTACCGCCGTGGCTGGGCCCGCGTTGCCTGCCTTCTGCGGGCAGGACGACAACCTGATGGTCCACGCGGTGATGGAGCGGATCGAGCCCGGTGACGTCCTCGTGCTGACCATGCCCGAGCCAGCACCGGTCGCCCTGCTCGGTGAACTCCTGGCGACCCAGGCGAAAGTGCGCCAGGCAGCCGGCATCTTGGTGGACGGGGCCGTACGGGATGTGGCGGAGCTCCGGGCCATGGGCTTGCCCATCTGGACCCGCTTCATCCGGGTTCGGGGCGCTGGCAAGAACCTTGTGGGCACCGTGGGCGAACCGGTGACCGTCGGTGGAGCCCCCATCGCTCGGGGCGACGTGGTGGTGTTGGACGACGACGGGGCTGTGGTGGTCCCTCGGGAGCGGGTCGATGAGGTTCTCCAAGCTGCCCAGGCCCGAGTCGATCGGGAGAACCGCCTCAGAGAACAGCTCAAACAGGGAAAGCTCTCCTACGACCTGCATGGACTCCGGGAGGTGGTGGAGGGACGGCGCCTGGGCTAGGCCCGGCCCTCCCCTGCCGACGCACCACCTTCTTGAGGCGCGCCCCGGCCTGACTGCGGCAGCAACGCCTGGACGAATCGGCTGATCACCGCGTCGTTGCGGTCGGCGGCCCGGTAGGCGAGCCAGATCTCGTTCTGGACCGGCCGCGGCGGTGACCAGATCCGCGTCAGCCGCCGGGCCTCCACCCGCTTCTCGACCAGATACGAAGGCAAGACGCTCAACCCGACGCCCCGTTCCACCAATCCCATGATCCCGTGCAGGTCGGGCACCACCATGCGGGGTGTGATGCCGGGGCGCTCTCCGAAGCTCTCCATCCAGAAGCGCCGGATGATGGGCAGATCCTCACCGTAGCTGATCCACGGCCGCCCCTCCAGCTCGGCGCGGACCGCGGTAAGGTCGCTCGGGTCAGCGGAAAGGGTCGATTCGGGCCCGCCCACCAGCCAGAAGAACTCCGTCTCCAGGTGGATGAAGAGCAGCCCCCTCCGGGCCAGGTGCTGGGTCGCGATGACCACATCCAAGAGGTGCGCCTCGAGGGCATCGAGCAAGGCGGCCGTCGGCCCGAACCTGACGACCAGCCGCCCCCCTTCCCCCGTCCAGGTGGGAACCACCCGCTCTTTGAAGTACTCGAGGGGCGAACCGAGCCGGATGGCCGCCTCTCGCGTCCCGCCGCGCAGCTCAGACGTGGCCCGCTCCAGCCGGTCGATGGCGGGCGCCACCTGGTTGTACAGGGCAATGCCCCGCTCCGTTGGCACCATCTTCCGGGGCCGCCGGTGGAACAGGGGCTCGCCCACTTCCGCCTCCAGGGCAGCCAGGTGCTGGGAGAGGGCTGGCTGGGTTAGGTGGCGGGAGGCGGCGGCCGCGGAGACGGAGCCTGCCCGGTAGATGGCAACGAAGGAGCGGTACCACTCAAAGTCTGCCATAAGGTTGCTTATCGCCCCCTGGTATTTTCGCAATTGGTATTATAGATCGCCCGTGCCTATGATGCTCGTGGAACCATCCACGGCGAAGGAGTGGTGGTCTTGGCACGTCGGCGAGTGCTCATGGTCGTCACCAACCACCGGGAAATCACCCCGGACCATCCGACGGGTCTGTGGCTGTCGGAGTTCACCGAGCCCTACACGGTCTTTCGCCAGGCGGGGTATGAGGTGACCGTGGCCAGCCTCCAAGGCGGCAAAGCCCCCATTGATCCCCGCAGTCTCCCGGAGACCAACGATCCCGAGACCCTGGCTGCCATCGCCCCGCTGGAGAAGACCCTTCCCCTCCGGGAAGTGGACACCGACCCGTTTGACGCCATCTTCCTGCCGGGCGGCCACGGGACCATGTACGACCTCCCTCCCAGCCAGGAGCTGGGCCGCGTGCTCCGCGCCTTCTCTGAGTCGGGGCGGGTGATCGCGGCCGTCTGCCACGGCCCTGCGGGCCTTGTGGGAGCCACCCTGGCCGACGGCTCGCCTCTGGTGAAGGGCAAGCGGGTCACCGGGTTTACCAACGAGGAGGAACGGGCGGCGGGCTTCGACACGCTGATGCCCTTCCTGCTCGAGGATCGCCTGCGGGAGCTGGGGGCGACCTTCGTCGGGGCCCCGCCCTGGACTGACCACGTGGAGCGGGACGGGAACCTCATCACCGGGCAGAATCCCCAGTCAAGCCTCAGCACAGCGAGGGCGGTGGCCGAGGCCCTGGCCGAAGCCCCGACTTCAGTGGTGAACTGAGCCTCTCCAAAGACAGAACCCGCCCCGACCCACGCGCCACCCATGGGTTGGCCGGGGTCGGGGCGCTCGCGCGACGGGCTCCTTTCCGTTCCCGATGGGCCTGCCCAACGGCAGGGCGGCGCCCAGCTACAGCCGCGACTCTTGCGGCGCGGTCATCCGCTCGGGCCGGAGGATCTCGTCCACCTGCTCCTTGGGCAGCAGCCCCCTCTCGATGACGATCTGCCGGACGGGCTTGCCCGTGGCGAGGCTCTCCTTGGCCACCTGGCTCGCCTGGTCGTAACCGATGTAGGGGTTGAGGGCCGTCGCCACCCCCACGCACCGGTCGATCTCCTCAGCGCACCGCGCTTCGTTGGCGGTGATGCCCACCACGCACCGGTCGGCCAGCATCTCGGCCACGTTGGCCAGAACCTCCAAAGACTCAAGCAGCCGAACGCTCACCACGGGCAGCATGACGTTCAGCTCCAGCTGCCCGTTCTGGGCGGCGAGGGTGATGGTGAGGTCGTTCCCGCAGATGAGGTAGGCCACCTGGTTGACCGCCTCAGGGATGACCGGGTTCACCTTCCCCGGCATGATGGACGAGCCCGGCTGCAGGGGCGGCAGGTGGATCTCTCCAAAGCCGTTCCGGGGGCCGGAGGCCATGAGGCGGAGGTCGTTGGCCACCTTGGTCAGGTTGGAGGCCGCATCCCGAAGAGCGGAGGAGAGGGCCAGGAAGGCGTCCACGTTCTGGGTGAGATCGACCAGCGACTGAGCCGAGCGGAAGGGGTACCCGGTCCGCTCCGCCAGGTTGGCCACCGCCCGCTGGATGTACTCGGGCGAGGCGTTGAGGCCGGTGCCAACGGCCGTCCCCCCCAGGTTGACGGCCAAGAGGTCCTCGAACCGGGACAGAAGCCGCTCCGCGTCCCGCTGGACCACGTTCCGGTACGCCTCGAACTCCTGCCCCAGCAGGATGGGGACCGCATCCTGCAGGTGGGTGCGGCCCTGCTTGAGCACGTGGGCGAACTCCTCGGCCTTCTGGCCGAAGGCCTGGGCCAGCTTCTTCAGGGCGGCGACCGTCTTCTCCCCGGCCCGCAGGCTGGCCAGGCGGAGGGCTGTGGGCACCACGTCGTTGGTGGACTGGGCCATGTTCACGTGGGTGTTGGGGTGAATCTGGCTGTAATCCCCCTTGGGCCGGCCCAGAAGCTCCAGGGCCCGGTTGGCGATCACCTCGTTGGCGTTCATGTGGAAGGAGGTGCCCGCCCCGCCCTGGACGGGGTCCACGATGAACTGATCGTCCCACTTCCCCTGGGAGACCTCCTCGCAGGCCTGGAGGATGGCCGCGCCCATCTCGGCGGGGAGGGCGCCGGTCTCCACGTTGGCCTTGGTGCAGGCCCACTTCACGTCCCCGACGGCGCGGATCATCAGGGGGTTGGGCCGGTAGCGGGTGATGGTGAAGTTCTCCCAGGCCCGCACCGTCTGGACACCGTAGTACGCGTCGGCGGGAACCCTTCGCTCGCCAAGGGAGTCGCGCTCAATCCGAAAGGCGGCAGGCGCTTCCATCGGGGAGGACCTCCTCAGGGGCAGTCATCGTTGGTGTATGCTTATACGCATTTCCCGTTGGAATTCCTGTGGCCGAAGAGGTCCAAATGTGGCAAAGAAGGCGCGCAGGCTCGCGTTCAGCCCTTGACCGCCCCTGCCGTGAGCCCCTCCACGATCCGCCGCTGGAAGATGAGGACCAGAAGGATCAAAGGCAGCGTGACGATGACCGACGCGGCCATGATCTCGCCCCAGGGGATCTCATACTGGGTGGCGCCGGAGAAGTACGCGATGGCCACCGGAACCGTCCGGGCTTGGTCGTTGACGGTAAAGGTGAGGGCAAAGAGAAACTCATTCCACGCCTGGATAAAGGCCAAGAGTCCCGTGGTGACCATGGCCGGCGCGGCCAGAGGCACCAGCACCCAGCGCAGGGTTTGAAGAGGTGTGGCCCCATCGACAAAGGCTGCCTCCTCCAACTCCCGCGGCATCGCGCGAAAGAAACTGGTCAGCACCCAGACGGTGAAGGGCAGAGTGAAGGTGAGATAGGTGAGCACCAGGCCCCACCAGGTGTTGTACAGGCCCAGGGCCCGAACCAGCAGGAAGAGGGCGCCTAAGATGGCGATCTGAGGAAACATGGTCATGGCCAGCACCGCGTAGAGAACCGCCTGCCGTCCCCGGAAGGGGATACGCCCCAGCGCATAGGACGCGAGGGCCCCGATCATCAGGGAGACGCCCACGGTGAAGAGGCTCACCATCGCCGAGTTGAAGAGGTTCCGTCCGAAGGGCCGGGCCGTGAAGACGGTGATGTAGTTCTGCCAGTTCAGGGTGCTGGGCCAGTACCGGACGGGGGTGGTGAAGAGCTCGTGCCTGGGCTTCAGAGACGAGACCACGGTCCAGTAGAAGGGAAAGAGCGTCCAAAACAACAGCAGCAGGACAACACCCCAGAAGAGCACCTTGGTCGCGACGCGTCGCGCTCTCCGGCTCACGCCTCGTTCCCCCTCAACAGGCGCACGTAAAGCAGGACGAAGACGAAGATCACGAAAAAGATCACCACGCTCACGGCCGACCCGTAGCCCAGCTGCTGGAACTCGATCAGCACCCTCCGGTTGTAGGTCGCCATGCTCTCCGTGCCCGATGCGCCGGCCGTCATCACGAAGATGACGTCGAAGACCCGCAGGGCGTCCAGGGTGCGGAAGATGAGGGCGACCAGCATGGCGGGCCGCAGGAGAGGTAAGGTGATGGAAAAGAACTGCCGCATCTGGCTCGCGCCGTCGACACGAGCCGCCTCATAAAGGTCGCGCGGGATCACCTGGAGCCCCGCCAGGAGCAAAAGCGCCATAAACGGCGTCGTCTTCCAGACATCCACCGCGATGATGGCATGCATCGCGAGACCGGGGACGGCCGTCCAGGCCAGGGGCGCATCCAAGAGGCCCACCCGCATGAGCAAGTCGTTGACCACGCCGAAGACATCGTTGTACATCCAACGCCACATTTGGGCGGACACCACGGTGGGAATGGCCCACGGAACGAGCACCGCGGCCCGCACCAGCCCCCGGCCGGGGAACTGGGAGTGGATCACCAGGGCGATGAGAAGGCCCAGCACCAACTCGGCCGAGACCGATACGACCGTAAAGTACAGGGTGTTGCCTACGGCCTCGAGAAAGACGGGGTCCGTGAGGAGCCACCGGTAGTTCTCCAAGCCTACAAACTGGACGGATCGGCTCGAGCCGAGACGGGCGTCGGTCAGGCTGTTGTAGAAGGTGGTGACCAACGGGTAGAGCGCCACCCCGACCAAAACGGCCAGGGTGGGCAGCAGGAGGATCCACGCCAGACGAGCCTGGCGAGCCCCCAGGGTGGTGGCGGCCCGCCGTTCGATCCTGCCTGCCTCGACCAGCACAGGCTCTAAGCGATCGATGCCCATCTCCCCCCAAGGCATGAAGGAAGGCGGGGTGGCCCAGCCGGCCCCCCGCCTCGTGAGTTCACCGCATGATCCGCCTCAGTTCCGCCTCCAGCCGCGTCAGGGCCTGTTCGGCTGTCACCTGTCCGGTGAGCACCTGGTGAACCGCGGTGAAGTACGCCGTGGAGACCTCGTTATACCGCTCTCCGGCCACGGCCGACGGCCGGGGGACCGCATTGATGAACACATCGTAGAGCTGCCCCATGAACGGTGAGGCCGCCAGGACGTCGGCGTCATCGTAGAGGGCTTCAATGGTGGGGTTGAAGCTGCCCTCGATGGCCCGACGCTTCTGCTCCTCGTAGCTGGCCAGGTACCGGACCAACCAGGCCGCCGCCTCTTGGTTCCGCGAATACCGGGACACCATCAGGCTCCAGCCGCCCAAAGCCGCGGCACTCCCCGCCCCGCCGGAGGGGAGGGGGGCCACGCCGACCTTGCCCCGCACCGGCGAGTCTTCGGCCTGGGCCAGCGCGTACGCGTAGGGCCAGTTCCGCATGAACGCCGCGTTCCCGCTCTGGAAGATGGCCCGCGCCTCTTCCTCCGCGTAGGTGGTCACGCCAGGCGGTGAGATGGTGCCCACCCAGCTGCGGGCCATCTTCAGCGCTTCCACCGTTCTCGGATTGTTGACCGAGATGGTCCCGTCCGGTTCGATGATGGTCCCACCGCCGAAGGAAACCTGCCACTCCAGAGCGTCGCACGTGAGCCCTTCATAACGATTACCCTGCCAGACAAAGCCCCAGAACGACGGATTGCCGGCGGCTCGCTCGCCCTCCTGGATCACGCGGGCCATCTCCGTCAGGTCCTCCCAAGTGGCCGGCGGGCCAGAGAAGCCGTACTTCTCGAGGAGGTCCGCCCTGTAGTAGAGGAGACCCGCATCGGTAAACCAGGGAAGGGCGACCAGCCTCCCATCGATGGTGTTGTTGGCGATGGTGGCGGGGAAATGCTGGGCGATCTCCTCTTCGGGAACGTACTGGAAGAGGTCGACCGCATGCTCAGCCAGGATGCCAGGCCAGATCACGTCGACTTGGTAGACATCGATGTCCGGTGACCGAGCGCCGAGGTACTGGAGGTAGAGGCCAAGCCGGTCCGTGGCCAGATCGGGGGTTTCCAGAACCTCAACCCGCGCGCCGGTGAGTTCGGAGAAGGCGGCCGCCGCTTCCTTGGTCAGTTGCAGCTCCTGCCCAACGGCGCCGGCGGCCACGGTTAGGGTGACGCCGGTCAAATCGGGCCACTCAATGGCCGGCTGGGCGACCGCCGTCGCCGGAACCAGGCAGACCAGACAGGCGATGACAGAGAGCAGGGTCATCAGACCCCACCGTGTCCGGACCAATGCATGAACCTCCCCGTCGAGTGGTCCATGATCTCGGCTTCGGGCGCCACCCCGCCGCCCGGCCGTCGCTCGTGAACGGGGCGGGCCAACGCTCAGGGTGGGCGCCGCTGCCCTTCTGTCTACTACCGAGTATACCAAATCATCCGTTCGTTCCAAGACAAGCGGTTATCCCAGAAGTCCGAAATCACTACGAAGCTGGCTCGTATGGTTCAAGCGCCAAGCGCCCGTCGGGGTGGTAGACGATCCTCCGGGGCCGATCCAAGCAGCCGGCGAACCCTTCCACGCCGGGAACCCGACTCCGCCAGGTGAGGAGCACGTCGTCACCCTTCGGGCCTTCGATCGTCCGGCTGGTGTAGCAGCCCGAATCAGTGCCTAAGAGCACTTCCTTCCCCACCGGTCGGTAGGGCCCCAGAAGGTGATCGGAAACGTAATAGAAAATGCCCGTCTGCGGCTGCTCGGGCGAGATCTCTTCGGCGTGTTCCGGTGTGTACCACTGGGCCTGAGTTGAGAAAGTCAGGTAGTACCGGCCGTTCCCCTTCCAAACCGTGGGAACTTCCATCTCATAGAAATGCCCCGGGGCCACCACCGGCGGCAGGACCTCCCAGGTAACCAGGTCCTCAGAGCGGGCGGCCGCGATGCATCCCCGCCCCTGGGGGTCGCCCTCCTTCACCCGGGCGGTGATGAAGGCGTAGAACATCGCTTCCTGAGGCTCGTAGTAGACGTACGGGTCCCGCCACGACTCGTTCCCCGTGGGAGACGCCTCGGCTTTCTCGTACCAGCGCGGGTCAGCCTCCAACAGGGGCCTGTCCGACCACCGCTCCCAGTGCTGGAGATCCCGGGACACCGCGAGGCCGATCCGCTGCACCCGGCCTCGCTCCCCGGCTGCCCGGCCCGTGTAGAGCATGTAGAACTGCCCGTGGGCAGCGATGACCGACCCGGTCCAGATGGAGAGGTCGTCCCACGAGCCGGGTGCTCCCGGTTCGAGAACGAGGCCTCGGTCTTCCCAACCCACCAAGTCTCGAGAAAAGGCGTACCGGACCCGCGCCACGTCGTGCCGTTGTTCTGGGTCCGGCAGCGTCCGGGGAGCGGTGAGGTGATAGAGGTGGTAGCCCTCCCCGTGCTTGAGGAGCCAAAAATCCCAGAGATAGTGGCCTGGAGGGCTATAGCACGGGGATGCCAGGCTGTGAAGCGACGGGACCTCAGGTTCACGCCACACCGTCAACACCCCCTGCCTGCCTCCGTTCCTCGGGGCGAGCCGGGCTGCTGCATGGCCTGCTCCCCCTCAACCATCGAAAAAGACAGGCCAGCGCGTCTTTTCGCCCGTAGGCGACGAACCCCTCCCCATACTGCCGCGAGCCTCCCTCATCTGGCAGGCCGATGGGGATTCACCGCCGCACCTTCACCTGCACCTCTTCCAGCTCCCAGGGCGCCTCGCTGGTGACGGTGATGAAGCGCTCCTCGCCGGGGAGCAGGTCGAAGCCGTTGTCGGCGAAGCGGAGATCGTCCCGGTCGCTGGTGAGGCGGACGAAGTGGGCGAAGTGGCGGGCCCGCAGCCTCAGCCCGTCCTCCCCCCGCTCCACGGTGAGCTCGGGATCGGGCAGGACCAGCTCCTTCTCCTCGGCCAGGAGCCAGACGCCCCCCACCGGCGGCCGGGCCGGCACCGCCCCGGGGTCCCAGAGGCGGGTCGCCCAGCCCGGACTCCTTCCGCCCTCCTCCCCTCCCAGCACCCGCACGTAGAGGAGCTGGCTTCGCCGCTGGGCCGGGGTGAGCCCCTCTTCGCCCAGCCCGGCCGGTCCCAACCGGGTCGCCTGGGAGGGGGCGAGCTCCACCTCCAGCTCCCGCCGGGCGAGGACCCGGCCGGTGAAGTCCATCCGCCCCACCTCGATGCGGCCCTTCCAGGCCCGGGGCAGGCTGTTCACCCCCACCAGCTCGTAGGCGCCCGGCGGGGCCGGCGGGTCGAAGGGGGAGAGGGTGCCTGCAGGGGCGAGGAAGACGGCCCGGGGTTCGAAGGCCCGGCGGACGGCGTAGTAGGCCGGCTTGGGGTGGAGGCCGTAGTCGATGAGGCTCCAGCTGATGCCCGGCCAGCAGTCGTTCAGCTGCCAGACCAGGGCGCCGGAGCAGATGGGTTCCCGGGCCCGGTAGTGCTCGCAGGCCACCCGCATCCCTTCCGCCTGCACCAGGGTGGAGAGCTCCTCGTAGGCCTCGATGTCCCTGGGCTGGCCCGTGTGGTAGGCAAAGAGCTGTTCGATCTTCACGTTCCCGTTGGGGTCTTTGATCCGGTTGAGGAAGGCCTCGCCGTTGTAGGTTAGGGGGCCGGTGACGTAGCGCCGCAGGAGGCTCAAGCGGGGCGAGCCGTGGATGCCGAACTCGGTGACGAACCGGCCCCAGTCCTCCTGGTACCGGCGGAAGTTGACCCCTTCCGGCGACGGGTCGTGCCGCGGGGGCTCGTGGCTCCGCCGGGGGTAGACCCCGCCGTGCCAGACCTGCCAGTTGTGCTTGTTCCCCATCTCATCCGCGTTGGGGTCGTCGCCGCCGTAAGGGCTGGAGGGCCAGTACGGCCGGGTGGGATCCAGGGCCGCGCACACCGCGGGCAGGACCTGGTGGTAGATCCGGTAGCCGGGGAAGGCCCGGCCCGGCTCCGCCCAAGTGTTCTGGGAGGCGATCCAGTCGTTCTCGTTGTTGCCGCACCAAAGGGCGATGGAGGGGTGGTTGCGCAGCCGCTTGACGGCCCAGGCGGCCTCCGCCTCCACCTCCCGCACGAAGGCGGGGTCGTCGTCGGGATACTCGGCGCAGGCGAAGATGAAGTCCTGCCAGACCAAGAGCCCCAGCTCGTCGCAGGTCTCGTAGAAGACCGGGTCTTCGTACATCCCCCCGCCCCAGACCCGGATCATGTTCATGTTCCCCTCCCGGGCCAGGGTGAGGAGCCGGCGGTACCGCTCGGGGGGCGCGGCGCCCAGCATGCTCTCCGCCGGGATCCAGTTGGCCCCCCGGGCGAAGAGGGGCACCCCGTTGAGGAAGAGCCGGAAGCTGAGGCCGCCCTCCCCGTCGGGCGCCTGGACCAGGTGGACCTGGCGGATGCCGAAGCGGGTAGTGTACCGGTCCAGCTCGTGGCCCTCGGGGCTCTCCAGAACCGCCTCCAGGGTGTAGAGTTCGGGCCGGCCCAGGTCGTGGGTCCACCAGAGCCGGGGGTGGGCCACCTCCACCATCCCCCGGGCGATGCCGGCATGCACGGGGAGGACCCGCTCCTGACCGTCGAGCCTCACCCGGAGGCGGGTGCCTGGGGTGACGGGCCCGGCCACCTGCGCCACCAGCTCCAGGGAGGCCGCGTCCGGCCGGATCTGCACCGTCCGGACGGCGACGCCCCCGTCCAGGTGGACGGCCCCCCGGGCAACCAGCTCCACCGGCCGCCAGATCCCCGCCATGACCAGCCGGGGCCCCCAGTCCCAACCGTAGCGCATCTGGGGCTCCCGCCGGAGCACCCGCCGCTGGTCGTAGGGAGCCCAGAGGGTGCGGGCCTTGGCTGGGAGCTCGCCCAGCGCGGGGATGCGGACCACCAGCCGGTTGCGCCCCGGCTGGAGGTGGTCGGTCACATCCCACTCGGCGGGCCGGAGGGCGCTCGGGTGCTCGCCCAGAAGCCGACCGTTAAGCCAAACCCGGGTCCCCGGCTCGACGCCCTGAAACCGGAGGATCAGCCGCTGCCAAGGGGCCACCCCTTCGGGCCGCGCCACGTCGGCCGCGAACCACCAGTCCCGTTCCTCGGTCCAGCGGGCCGCCTCGGTGTTGGCGTCCACATAAGGATCGGGCAGGCGGCCCTGCTGGACCAGGAGCTGGATCAGGTTGGCCGGGAGCTTCACCGGCGTCCAACGGGCCGGGACGCTCCCATCCCCTGGCTGGAAAACCGGATCGGGAAGCTCCGTCCCGGGCGAGACGTCCTGCATCCACCACTGGGTGATCTGAAGCTTCATCGGCCACGACTCCTTCCCGCGGGTGCCATGGTCGACTCGGCCGCCCCCGGTTCAGACCGGGTGGAGGCGGGGAACATCGGCCAGGAGCTTCTGGGTGTACTCATTTTTCGGGCGGCCGAGAACCTCCTCCACGGGGCCCTCCTCCACCAGCCTTCCCTTCTGCATCACCAGAAGCCGGTTGCTGGTGTAGGCGGCCAGACCCAGGTCGTGGGTGATGAAGAGGATGGTCATCCCCAGCTCCTCCCGCAGGTCCAGGAGGACGTTCAGGAGGCTCACCCGGGAGGAAGCGTCGATCATGGAGGTGGGCTCATCGGCGATGAGGAGGCGGGGCTTGAGCATCAGGGCCCGGGCGATCATCACCCGCTGGCGCTGGCCGCCGCTCAGCTGGTGGGGGAGCCGGGAGAGCACCGCCTCCGGCTCCAGCCCCACAGCCCGGAGGACCTCCGCCATCCGGGCCCGGGCGTGGCCTGGCGGGAGCCGCCCAGGCAGCAGGTGGAGGCTGTTGGCCAGCAGCCGCTCCACCCGGGCGAAGGGGTTGAAGGATGCAAAAGGGTCCTGGAAGACCGCCTGGACCTGCCGCCAGTAGGCCTTCCGATCCGTCCGGAGGAGCCGGCTCACCTCCCGCCCCTCGAAGCGGATGGTGCCGGCCGTGGGCGGAAGGAGGCCCAAGAGCATGCGGGCGACGGTGCTCTTGCCGCTCCCGCTCTCCCCCACCAGGGAGACCACCTCAGCCTCCCGGAGGTGGAAGGAGACGCCGTCCACGGCGGTGACGGCCGCGCGGCCCGAGCCGAAGACCCGGGTCAGGTTCCGGGCCTCCAGGAGGACCCGTCCAGCCTTTGAACCCCCCACGACCACCCCTCCTTCGCCCGGCTCGCCTGCGTCCAGGAGGCCTCCGCCCCGCTTCCTCCCGCCCGGCTCTCCCCTACCCTTCCGCCCGCCGCCCCCAGGCCGGTCCTCACCCCTCCCGGCCGACCTGGGCCGTGGCCAGGGCCTCACCCGTCCCCCGGGGGCAACCCGCGCCTCCCCGCCACCGGGGCAGGCAGCCAGCCCTCCTCCAAGAGCCGCCAGCACCAGGCGTCCCGATCGCCGGAGCGGAAGCGCGGCGGGACCTCCACCCGGCACCGGTCCAAGGCCACCCCGCACCGGGGGGCAAAGGCGCACCCCTGGGGTAGTTCCCGTAGATCGGGCGGGGCGCCGGGAATCCCCTCTACCCGCGCCCGGCCCCGGCGGGGTTCGGGGGCCAGCACGGACCGGACCAGGGCCTGGGTGTAGGGGTGCTGGGGCCCGGCCAGGACCTCCTCCACCCGCCCCGTCTCCACCAGACGGCCCGCGTACATGACGGCGATCCGGTGGGCCACCTGCTGCAAGAGGGGCAGCTCGTGGGTGATGAAGACGACGCTCTGGATGATGCCCTCCTCCAGCAGGCGGCGGAGCAGATCGAGGACCGCCCGCTGGGAAGTCACATCCAGGGCTGAGGTGGGCTCGTCGGCGATGAGCACCCGGGGGTTGAGCAGGGTCGAGAGGACCGCGACCACCCGCTGCTTCATCCCCCCGCTCAGCTGGTGAGGGTACTGGTCCAGCACCGCCGCTGGCAGGCCCAGGTGCTCAAAACGCCGCCGGGCCTGGTCCAGCACCTCCCGGCGCGTCAGCTCCGGATGGTGCTCCCGCACCACGTCCACCGCCAAAGCACCCACTCGTCGAGTGGGGTTGAGTGCGTTGAGGGCGCCTTGGGGCAGCATCGCGACCAGCTCTCCCCGGACCTCCCGGCGAAGCCGCTCCGGCGACAAGGTGAGCGGGTCCCGCCCGGCCACCCGGATCTGGCCCTTCAGAAGGTAGAGAGGCGGCTCCAGATGGCAGGCGAGCAGATGGGCGAGGGTCGTCTTGCCGCACCCCGACTCGCCGGCGATGCCCAACACCTCGCCCGGCCGCACCGCCAGGCTCACCCCGTTCACCGCCCAGACGGGCGGCAGCCCCGGGGACACGTAGGCCGCGTGGAGCTGCCAGCAGGCGAGGAGCGCGTCGGGGGCGGGCTCGTCACCGGCCTCGGCGTGAGGCGCCACCTCCCGGAGCCGCGCCACGGCCCGGGCCCCGGCACGGGCCGAGCGGTCCCGGGCCCGAGGGTTGAAGAACTCGTCCATGCTGGCGTTCAGGCTCATCAGGCTGAAGGAGGTGACGGTGAGGAAGAAGACGGGCGGCAGGAACGCCCACCAGGCCCCCACTCGGACGGCCTCCCACAGCAGGGCCCACTGGAGCATGACGCCCAGGGAGACGGTCTGGAAGGGTCCCAGGCCCAGCATGCTCAAGGTGGCCTCGCTCATGAGGCCGCCGAAGAACTGGAGGATGAAGGCCATGAAGATGTAGGAGAACATGAAGGGCAAAATCTCAAAGAGGATGATCCGGGGCGTGGACAGCCCCGAAAGGCGGGCCACATCCATGTGCTCCCGGGTCTTGAGGCTGGTGGTCTGGGCCCGGACCGCCCGGGCGGTCCAGGGCCAGCTGGTCAGCCCGATGACCAGGCCCATGATGGTGGCCGTCCGGGTCCTGAGGGAGACGGAGACCAGGATGAGGATAACGATGCTGGGGATGGTGATGAAGACGTTGGTGAGCCCCATCAACATCTCATCCAGCCAGCCCCCGCGGTACCCCGCCAGGGCTCCGACGGCCACGCCGATAGCCGTCGCCACCAGTCCGGCGATGGCCCCCACGTAGAGGGAGGTCCGGGTCCCGTAGAGGAGCTGGGTGAAGACATCCCGGCCGAAATTGTCCGTCCCCAGCCAGTGCTCCCGGGATGGGGCCTCGAACATGCCACCCGACATGAGCAGGGGATCGCGGGAGCTCACCAACGGCCCCAGGAGCCCCAGGGCCACCACCGCGAGGAGGAGGGCCAAGCTCAGGGTGAAGCGCCGCGAGGCAAAGAGCATCCGCACGGTCGCCCCCATCACCGCTCACCTCGCTGGGCGGCCCGGATACGGGGGTCCACCAGGCCGTAGAGGAGGTCCGCCAGGAAGTTGGCCAGGAGGACGGCCACGCTCACGAGGAGCGTGATCCCCTGGATCAACGGGTAGTCGCTCTGCCGGATGGCGGTGAAGAGCAGGCTGCCGATGCCCGGGTAGGAGAAGACCATCTCGGTGACCAGGGCGCCGGCCACCATGGTGCCCAGGGAGAGGGCCATGCCGGTGATCTGGGGGAGGGAGGCGTTCCGGAAGACGTACCGGATCAGCTTCCGGTCGCTCAGGCCCAACATCTTGCCGTACTGGACGTAGTCGGCGCTCACCTCGTAGAGGGCCATCTCCCGCATGCCGATGGCCTGGCCGCCGATGCTGACCAGAACCAGGGAGAGGAACGGCAGGGCGTGGTGGCGGGCCGCGTCGGCGAGGAAGGTCCAGGAGAGGTTGGGGAGGCTCCCGAAGGTGTAGCCGCCGCCCGTGGGAAAGAGGGGCAACTGCACCGCCAAGAGGTAGAGCAGGATGATGGCCAGGCCGTAGTAGGGGATGTTGGAGAAGAGCAGCGAGGCCGTCAAGACGCCCGTGTCGAGCCGCCCGCCTGTGTACGCGGCCACCGCGCCCAGAAGGTTGCCCAGGAGCCACCCCACCAGGATGCTGGGCACTTGGAGGGCGAGGGTCCAGGGCAGGGCTTGGCCGATGAGGTCCCGCACCTTGGCCGGGTAGAGCATGAAGGACGTGCCCCAATCCCCCCGGAGGACCCCTGCGAGATAGGTCAGGAACTGGACGTGGACCGGCTGGTCCAGGCCAAACTCCCGGACATAGGTGGTGTAGATCCGCTCCAGCGATTCAGCGGGAAAGTCGCCCGACACCGTCCGGGAGACGATGACCGTGACCGGGTTGCCCGGGATGAGCCGGGGCAGGGAGAAGTTGAGGGCCATGGCCAGGAGCAGGGCCAGGAGGTACCAGCCTGCCTTGGCCAGCACGTACCGCCGGAAGGTCCTCATCGGCCTACCCCCCTGCTGAACGGGATCCGGCCGGCGACGGCGACGGGGGCGGGAGAGCGCCCGCCACCTCGGGGCCGCCCTCCCGCCCGCCGGTTACTGGGCCGGCTTCAGCCGGTAGATGAGCCGGATGCCCGCGCCGTTGTACTGGGGCGGGGCGTAGGGATCGTCTGCGTTGGGGAAGCCCGTCCAGACCGACTCGTTGTAGAACCAGAAGTAGGCCGGCCGGTACATGAGGACGATGATGGGGACGTCCTCCATGTAGATCCGGTCCAGCTGGCCATACAGCTCCGCCAGCCGGGCGGGGTCCGTCTCGGCGGCCACCTGGTCCAGGAGCCGGTTCACCTCGTCGTTGAAGTACCGGTTCCAGGCCCGGAAAGCGGGCTGGCCCACGGGGGCCACGCCCCGGCCGTCCATCGCCTCGTGGAAGCGGCCCCAGGGCATGTTAGGCCCGTATACGGGCGCCGGCGTGTACATGATCAGGTCGAAGTCGCCGTTGTTGAGGCGGGTGTTCCAGACCGGGGCCTCGGGGAACTGGGTGCGTACGTCGATGCCCACCGCCTGGGCCCCCTGGGCCACGATCTCCAGGGCTGTCATCCAGTCGGTCCAGCCGAAGGGGCACTCCACGTAGAAGGGGCCGAGGCGGGTGCCGTCAGGCAACACGTAGATGCCGTCGGGGCCCCGGCGGGCACCCAGCTCCTGCTCGAGGATCTCGATGGCCTTCTGGGGGTTGTACTCCCATCCGGACTCGGCCACCAGGGCTTCATCGAAGTACTGCTGCTCGGCCACCCCCAGGGGGACGATGAGGCTCGAGCGGGCCGGCGGCGAGTAGCGGGACATGGCATTCTGGGCGATGAGCCCATAGTTGATGCTGTAGGCCAGCGCCCGGCGCACCAGGGGGTTGTCGAGGGGCTGGCGCTGGATGTTGATGATGAGGGCCGGGGTGGTGGCCGGCAGCTGGTACGGTTCCTCGGCGAACCAGGCGCCGACGGGGACGCCCCGCTGCTTCATGGTCCAGAACTGGGGCACGAAGGTCTGGTGCAGGTCGACCTGCCCCCGCTCGAAGGCCAGGTTGGCCGCGTCGTTGCTCCGGAAGATGGGGTGGACCACGTACTTGGGGGCCGGCATGCCGAAGTAGGGGATGCCCCAGTAGTTGTCGTCCCGCTCCAGGATGATCTGCTCCGAGGTGTAGCTGTGCAGCTTGTAGGGGCCGGAGCCGACGGGGTTCTCCATGTTGGCGAAGCCGGCCACATCCCCCGTCTGCTCCACCTCCACCCAGAGGTGTTCGGGCAGGATGCGGATGGTCCCCAGGGCATTCAGCACCACGCCGGGGTTGAGGTGGTCGGGGTGGAGGTGGAAGGTGAGCGTCCGCTCATCCTGGACGGTGATCCCCGTCAGGTAGCCCACGTCCCAGAGATTGCTGTAGGCTAGGGGATGCCTCTGGGCCAGCTCGAAGGTGTAGGCCACGTCTTGGGCGGTGAGTGGGTGGCCGTCTTGGAAGCGGGTGCCCTCCCGCAAGGTGACGACAAGAGTGTAGGGGTCGGCCCACTCCATGGTCTCGGCCAAGAGGGGTTCCATCTCACCGGTGACCATGTTGTAGGCGAAGAGGGACTCATAGATCCAGGTCATGTTCTGGGTCCGGCTCACCGGCCAGCCGGGGTTGGGGTGGACCGGGTTGAAGTTGGTGGGAGGGCCCCACTGCTGGCCCGAGATGGAGAAGGTCTCATGCCGGGGCAGCGCCTGGGCCCCGACCGGCTGCCCCCCAACACAGGCGACGAGCCCGAGGCCGAGGGCCAAGCCTAGAGCCACCGATGCCAACCTCTTCACCAGGCAACCTCCTTTCAGTCCCGCACCACCGAAAGCCTCATTCGCGCGCGTGGTCGGCACCCGTGAACCCGACTTCTAGTCTGATTCTTGGTTTTCTTCTGAGAATTTTCCTGCACCAGGCACCGTCTTTCCGGACGGGTCTCAGGGCCAAGCACCCTCCTTCCAGGAAACCCGTTCCCGGCCAGGGCATCCCCCACCCGCCTTGTCCGCTCTACCGCGGTTGCACCCTTACATCTTGACGGCCCCGGCCGTCAGGCCCTGGACGATGTACCGCTGGACCAGCATGAACAGCAGCATGGGGACGGAGGCCGCGACCAAGGAGGCGGCCATCAGCTCGGGCCAGCGGACGGAGCTGCGGGAGAAGAACTGGTAAAGCCCCTGGGTGATGGGCATCAGGTCCGGCGATTGGATGAGGACCAGGGCCAGGACGAACTGCTGGCTCCAGCCGGTGATGAAGGCGTAGATGGCCACCGCCACCATGGCCGGTAGCACCAGGGGCAAGACCACCTGACCCAGGGCCCGAAGGCGGGAGCAGCCGTCCACCCAGGCCGCCTCCTCAAGGGACCGGGGCACCGCCTCGAAGTACGAGGCCAGGAGCAGCACCGACAGCGGCAGGGTGAAGACGGAGCCCGCCAGGATCATGGCCGGGCGGGTGTTGAGGAGCCCCAGGACCCGGATGATGTCGTAGAGCGGCACCAGCAACATGATGGGGGCGAACATGTTGGCGTAGACCAGGAGGAAGAGGATCCCCCGCCGGCCCGGGATCGGGTGGCGGGAGAGCCCGTACGCGGCCGGCACGGCCACCCCGAGGGAGACCAGGCTCACTCCCAGCCCGTAGATGAAGCTGTTCCCCAGGAACCTGGGCAGCCGGGGCACGATCTCGAACATCTCGGCGAAGTTCTCCAGGGTGGGCCGCCGGGGGACGAGGCTGGGCGGGACCAGCCACGCCTCCGCCTCCGGCTTCAGCGCGGTGATGACCATCTGGTAGATGGGCAGGAGCATGAAGACGAGAAAGAGCATCACCAGCCCGTGGGTGGCCACCTTCGCCAGGCCCTTCCTCATTGGGACCCCTCCTGCCCGCCCCGCAGGGCTTGCAGGTAGCCTAGGGTGATGGCCGTCACCACCAGCACCTGGACCGTGGTCATGGCCGCGGCCTTCCCCAGCCCGCCGAAGCGGAGGAGCCGGAAGGCCACGTTGTAGATGGCGATGGGCAAGGTCTCGGTGGCGGAGACGGGGCCGCCCCGGGTCATGACCCAGATGGGGTCGAAGGAGTTGAAGGTCCAGACCGTCGAGAGGAGCGCCGTGGTGAGCACCACGGGGCGGACCAGGGGCAGGGTGACCCGGAAGAACCGGATCCAAGGGGAGGCCCCATCGACCAACGCTGCATCCAGGAGGTCCCCCGGCACCGACTGGAGACCGGCCAGGATCATCACCACCATGAAGGGCAACCCGATCCAGGCGTCGGCCACCGCGGTGCTGACGAAGGCGGCCACCGGCGCCCCCAGGAAGGCCACCGGCTGGGAGACCAGCCCCAGCCGCAGAAGCACCCCGTTCACCAGCCCGAACTGGGTGTTCATGGTCCAAGCCCAGGTCATGGCCGCGATGGCCCAGGGGAGGCCCCAGGGCAGCACGGCCAGGGTCCGGTAAACCTGGCGGCCCGCCAGCTCTTGGTGGAGGAGGATCGCCCCCGCCAAGCCCAGGCTCACCTTGAGCAAGAGGGAGAGCCCCACCCAGAGGACCGTCCGCCCCAGGCTGGCCAGGAAGTAGACGCCCTCCTGGCCCGGCATCCGGAAGGTGAAGGCCCAAAGGTAGTTGCTCCAACCGGCCCACTGGGGCGTCATGCTCAGCAAAGTGACGTCGAAGAAGGAAAGGTAGAGCACCCGGCCGATGGGGTAGATCAAGAAGAGGGCCAGGTAGAGGAGCATGGGGAGCACGTAAAGGAAGCCCGCCCAACGGGCCCGCCAGCGGGCCCCGGGCCCTCGCCACCGGTGGAACATGGCCCCGTCCCCATCCTTCCCACCGCTTCCCGGACCCGTCGGGTCGAGAGTGACGGTGCCGGGCGGGTTCCCCCGCCCGGTCCTTCCGGTTCCTGGGGTCTTGAGCGTTCCTGGGCGCCCAGGTTACTGGACACCCTGCAGGATGTTGATGGTCTGAGCCGCTTCCTTCAGGGCCGTCTCCGCGTCGGCCTGGCCCAGGAAGTACTTCTGGGTGGCGGTAAGGAGGGCTTCCTGGACCCCCTCCCAGTCCTGGATGGAGGCCGCCTGGGGGATGCCGTACTCCAGGCCCTCAATAAAGACCTGCCAGTACCAGGGGTTGAAGGCCTCCAGCCCCGCTTCGGCCGGCATGGGCGGGATGAAGCCCAGGGTGATGTCCCACGTGGCCTGATTTTCGAAGTTGGTCATGAACATGGCGAACTCCACGGCCAGGTCCTTATGCCGCGCCTGCGCCGGGATGGCAATGGAGTCGGTGACCACCACCGTGGCGAAGGGCCGGTCGCCCTGGGGGCCCGCCGGCACCATCTGGACGCCCACGTCAATCCCTGCCTCCAGGGCCTCGATGACACTGAAGACGTGGTCGGTGTACATGGCGAGCCGCCCGCTCTTGAAGAGGCGGATCAGATCTTCCCGCCGCCACTCGATGGGTGACGGCTGCGCGTACGCCTTCAAGGCGCCGAAGTAGAACTCCATCGCTTCCACGGCGGCCGGGCTGTCCACGGTGGCGACACCCTCTTCGTTGGTGATGCGGGCGCCGTTCGCGTAGAGCCAGTTCTGGAACTCGGTCACGGTGGAGACGAACCGGTTGGCCGGCAGGCCGAACCCGTAGACCTCCGGCGGGTTGTGGACCCTACGGGCCGCCTCCAGGATCGCCTCCCAGCTCGTCATGGGCAGCTCCACGCCCGCCGCTTCCAGGAGGGTCTTGTTGTAGAGAAGCGCCTTGGTGGACATGGCCCGCACGATGCCCCAGTGCTGGCCTTGGTACTCCACGCTCTCCCAGACGGCCGGGTAGTAAAGGGCCCACTTCGCCTCGTCGATGTACGGATCCAGCGGGATGATGGCGCCCATGTCAGCCAGGGCCGGAATCCAACGCGAGGCGATGTAGATCACGTCCGGAGCGTTGCCCGTTGCGATGGAGGTGATGATCCGGTCCCAGAGGGCGTCCCACCCGACGAACTCCATCTCCACCTGCACGTCGGGATGGGCGGCCATGTACGCTTCGGCAATGGCGATCTGGTCCTCTTCGGTGTACCCGCCGCCGATGGGCAGGAGCACCCGCAGGGTCTCCGCCGACGCTGTGCCGCTCCAAGCCAGAAGACCGGCCAGAACGGCGAGCGCCACCGCCAGCCCGATGCCCCGTCCCTTCACGCTCTCGCCTCCCATCCAGTCTGAACCCAGGCGCCGGGTCCCTGGAAACTTCTTATGCGGCGGGGAGTGGGGCAAGCCCACTCCCCTGTCCGCGGCGGCCGGAAATGGCCGGGCGCCTGGATGGGAATGGATGGGAGCACCCTGACGGGCGATGAGACTCCGTCAGCGGCATCGGAGCCCAGACCGTGGCCGGTTCAGGCCTCGTCCCAATCGGCGAGCAGGAGCTCCTTGTGGGGCATGTCGCATGCCCGGAGGGCCTTCACGTATTCGGCCACCGGGTAGTGAACCCGCCGCAGGTCCACCCCTTTCCGGTCTGGCGTCCAGGTGACGATGGCGTACTCGGCCCAGCCGGGATGGCGGACGGCCGTTGCGGGCGGCACCCGGTCGAAGGGGAGCCCTACGGACCCTGGGTTGATGAGCCAGGACCGGCCGAATCGGCGCACCATGGCCCGGTGGGTGTGCCCGCCGGCGAGCAGGACGTGCGTCGCCCCGGCGAGGATCTCGGCCAGCGTTTCGTCGGGGGTTGTGGGGAGGATGATCTCCGAGTGGGACCGGGGGGAGCCGTGGAAGGCGAGGAGCGCCTCCCCGTCGCCCAGGGGCACCTCCACGGTGGGTTGGAAGGTGGCCACGAACGCCCGGTCTTCCCGGGTCAGCTGCTCGGCAGCCCACCCGTCGATCTCCCAGAACACCTTCTCGTGCTCGGAGGCGTCCTCGGGCAACGGCTGCCGGTCGAGCAAGGCCGCGTCGGTGTTGCCCTGGACCACCGGGCACCCCAGTTCCTGCAAGAGGCGCACGCACTCCCGGGGCTGGGCCCCCATTGCCGCCACATCCCCCAGGCAGACGATCTGGTCCACGCCCTCCTTGCGAATCTCCTCCAAGACCGCCTGGAGGGCGACGGCATTGCCGTGAATGTCGGAGATCAGGGCAAGCTTCACGCCGGTACCTCCTCTTGAACCGGTCTCGGTCGTCCCTTGCAGCGCCGGCCAGCTCTGGCGAGAGGTCGATGGCGCTCTCCTGTTCGGTCGGTTCGGTGCCCGTCCCTCTTCGTGAGCCCCCGTGCTTAAGCCTGGCTGGCAGGCCCCGGGCCGACCAGCACCGCGGCCGCCGCCTCCACGTGCGGCGGCTGGTCCCCGTAGATGGCCAGGAAGAGCGCGGGCGGCGCCGGGAGGGCGTCGAGGTCGTTGGGCAACCCGGCGGCCACCACCGTCACCCTGTCGGGGCAGAGGCGGGCCACCTCCTGGAGCCAGGCGAGCTGGTCCGGGTGGCGGGCGGCATTCCGGGTGACCACCACGGGCAGGAGGCCCTCCTCCCCGAGGGCCTGCCGCAGCCGGTCCCGGGCGGTCGGGTCGTCCTGGGGGGTGACGCCGGAGGGAATGGCCAGCTCCTCGACACGGAAAGCCCGGGGAAGGCCCCGCCCGTCGGGACCAGCGCCGACCGCCTCCCAGCGCTCCCGAAGGGCCTGGGCCAGGTGGATGGGCGGGTCGCCCCCTTCCTCGGCCAGGGTCCTGTTCCCCTCGCCCAGCTCCACCACGAGCAGGCCCTGGCAGTCACCTGCCTGCAGCCGCCGCGTCAGCGTCGGGGGCTGGCCCTGGCAGGGGGCTTCCCCCTTCCCCGGCACCACGACCTGCACCGCCCGCCGGGCCGTCTCCCGGGCTAGGGCATTGGCCGCCTCCACGTCGACCACCTCGGCGAAGGGCCGGTCGGGTAGAAGCTGGTCCAGGTCGCCGGTGAGAAGGCCCAGCTCCGCCTTCAGGCGGAGCACCCGCCGGACCGAGGCGCGGAGCCGCTCCTCACTCACCCGTCCCCTCCGGACGGCCTGGAGCAGGGCCTGGTAGGCCGCCTGCTGCCGCTCCGGGCTGTGACTGATCAGGAGCAGGTCCGCGCCCGCCTCGAAGGCCCGAACCGCCGCCTCGCCGGGGTCAAAGCGGTCGGAGATGGCCCGCATCTCCAGGCAGTCGGTCAGGATCAGCCCGTCGAAGCCCAGCTCCTCCCGCAGGAGGCCCTGGAGGACGGGCGCCGAGTGGGTGGCCGGCCGCCCCGGCTCGGGGTCGAGGCTGGGAAAGGCGACGTGGGCGGTCATGATGCCCGCCACCCCTTCGTCGATGGCCGCCCGGAAGGGGACCAGCTCCACCGCCTCCAGCCGGGCCCGGTCGTGGGGAATGACCGGCAGGTCCAGGTGAGAGTCGACGCTGGTGTCGCCGTGGCCCGGAAAGTGCTTGGCGACGGCCGCCACCTGAGCCGCGCGGAAGCCCCGGATGGAGGCCTGCACCATGCGGGCCACCAGGCCGGGGTCAGGGCCGAAGGAGCGGGTGCCGATGACGGGATTCTTGGGGTTGTTGTTCACGTCCGCGACAGGCGCCAGGTTCATGGTGATGCCCACGGCCCGCAGCTGGGCCCCCAGGGCGGCCGCGAGCCGCTCGACCCGCTCTTCATCGCCCACAGCCCCCACCGCCATCGCCGACGGGAACCAGGTCGCGCCCCGGCGGAGCCGGATGACGCTCCCGCCCTCTTGGTCGGTGGAGATCAGGAGCCCTGGCAGGGAGGCCGCAAGGGCCGCCGCCTGGAGCCTCCGGATCATGGCCCGGGCCCCGTCGGGCGTGGTGAAGTTGCGGGCGAAGAGGACCACATTCCCCACCTCGCCCGCGGCCACCCGGGCCAGGAAGGGCTCGGGGGGCTGGGTGCCGGGGAAGCCCACCATGAACACCTGCCCCACCTGGGCTTCCAGGCTGAGCGCGCGGAGGACGGCCTCTACACGGGACGGCTCGGGATGGGGGTGCTGCATCGCTCCGGACCTCCTCCAGGGTCGGCCGCGGGCCCTGCCCGGCCCGGCCTTCCCCGTAGTTACGGCATTTTTGAGATGAGTCCTGCATGAGGGTCTTGCGTGGACCGGCCACGCCGAGTATCATGAGGGTAGATTTTTGCAGTCTGCAACAAAGTCCTTGGTCGAAAGATCCTCGGGGTGAGGTCCCCATGCGGCGTCGCCGGCTGAGCAGCACCAGCCTGATTCGTTCCTACAACGCCACCTCCATCCTCCGAACCTTGCACGCCAAGGGGGCCTGCACCCGCGCCGAGCTGGCCCGGGCCACGGGGATCAGCCCGGCGACGGTTTCGCGGATCGTCAACCAGCTGGCGGAGGCGGGCTTGATCCAGGTGAAGGCTTTGGCCGCCTCCAGCGGCGGCCGCCGGCCGGCCCTCCTCGAAATCGACCAGACCAAGCTCCACGTCGTTGGGGTGGAGCTGCGGCGGGACCAGGTGGCCATGATCCTGGTCAACCTTCGGGGCGAGGCGATCCGGCGGGCCGCGTACCCGCCCGGCACCCTCCAGCCTGAGGCCCTCGTCACCCACCTCGCCCAGCGCATCCACCGCCTCATCGAGGAGGCCGCCGTGGACCGGGGCTCCTTGCTGGGCGTGGGGCTGGCCGTGGCAGGCGTGGTCAACCGGGCCGAGGGGCGGGTGGTCCGCTCGGTCAACCTGGGCTGGGCCCAGGTCCCCCTTGCCGCCCAGCTGGAAGAGCGGCTCGAGCTCCCCGTCCTGGTGGAGAACGACGCCAACGCGGCGGCCCTCTCCGAGGTCTGGTTCGGCCAGCGGCACCCACCGGCCAACCTCATCTTCCTGAAGACCGAAGCGGGCGTGGGGGCCGGCATCGTTCTGGAACACCAGCTCTTCAACGGACCCCGGGGGATGGCGGGTGAGATCGGCCACATCCCCCTGATTCCCGACGGCCACCCCTGCCGCTGCGGGCAACGGGGCTGCCTGGAGACGTACGTGAACGTGCGGGACGTCTTGAAGCGCTATACGGAGCTGACGGGGCGAGAGGCCGATCAGGAGACCTTCTTCCGCCGAGCAGCCAAGGGCGAACCGGCCGCCCGTGCGCTGGTGGAGGAGGCCCGCCAGGCCCTCACCCTCGCCTCGGCCCACGTGGCGCTTCTTCTGGATGTGGAGGCCATCTTCATCGGCGGGGTCTGGGGCGCCTTCAGCCCGGCCTTCGTGCAGGAGGTTGAGGCGGGCGTCCAGCGGGTGATCGACCAGACCGGCCTGGAGAAGAGTGTCCGGGTGCACGGCGCGAGCCTCGGGGCCGACGCCGACTTGATGGGGGCGACGGGGCTGGTGATCGACTCCTGGCTCACCCCCCACGCCCCGGACCGGTCCGAGTTGGTGCGGGAGTCATGGTGAAGGGAGGGAGCGCCCCTTTCTTAGCACCGGTGAGTCGGAAGGGATGCCAGAACCTGCCAACGACTCTGAGTTCTAAGAAGGAGGGAATTCCTGTGACGCGCAAGGGGCATCTGTGCTGGCGCGTGGCGGTGATGGCCGTCGCCCTCCTGGCGACCGTCCTGGCAACGGGCGAGAGCCTGGCCCAAAGCGACGAGCCCATCGTGCTGACGGTGCTCAACTACCTGGATGCGACCAGCCCCGGGGCCGAGCGGGAGATCGAGGAGATCTGGAACGCCTTCGAGCGGAACAACCCCGACATCCAGATCGTCCGGGAAGACCTCTTCCTGGAGCCCTTCCACCAGAAGACGGAGGCGTACGCCGCGGCCGGCCGGCTGCCGGATGTCCTCTACATGTGGCCGGGCGGGCGCTCCAGCACCCTCCACACCCAGCGCCTGGTGAAGGACCTGACGCCCTTCATCGAGCCCATCCGGGACCAGTTCGCGGAGGCCGCGCTCCGGCCCCAAGCGGGCGGCTACCTGGGTGAGCTCCCCATCGGGCTCACGGCCACCCACGTGCTCTACGTCAACACCCAAGTGCTGGAGGAACTGGGGCTCTCCATCCCCGAGACCTACGAGGATCTGAAGGCGATGGTGCCCACCCTCCGGGCCGCGGGCAAGGACGTGATCCTCATGGGGGCCAAGGACGACTGGGTCATCCAGTCCACCCTCTTCAGCATGATCGTCGGCCGGCTCGTGGGCGATGAGATGATGGATGAGATCATCGCCGGGCGGGCCAAGTTCACCGATGAGCCCTTCGTCAACGCCCTGCGGTTCTACGCCTCCCTCTTCGAGGACGGGGTGCTCAGCCGGCGGATCTTCCAGACGGCCTACAACGAGGTGGACCCCCTCTTCGCGGCCGGCCAGGCGCCCTTCCTCATCGACGGCGACTGGAAGGTGGGCAACTTCCTGACCGACCCCACCACCGGCGAGGCCCTGATCCCGCCCGAGGAGCAGAAGCACATCGTCATGACCGTCTTCCCCGCCATCCCCGGGGAGCGGGTCCACAACACGACCTCCTCGGTGCCGGCGGCCGGCTTCGGCATCAACGCGGCCATCCCCGCCGGTTCTCGCAAGGAGGAGGCCGCCTGGCGGCTGGTGGAGTGGCTCACCTCCGAGGAGGTCCAGCGGATCCGCCTGGAGACGGGCTCCGCCTTCCCCTCCCGGAAGGGCGTCACCAGCGACCGGCTCGAGCCCCTGGCCCAAGAGCGGGCCACCTTCTACGGCCGGTTCTCCGGCACCTACGTCCTGGACGACGTGCTCGACTCCCAGGTGTACGGGCCGCTCAACGTCGGCCTGCAGGAGATCGGGCTGGGACTGGCCACGCCCGAGGAGGTTGCGGCCTCGGTGCAGCGGGCGCTGGAGGCCTGGCGGGCCTCGCGGCGGTAAGCGGGGCTCTGGACCTGGCGGGCGCAGCGGGCGCTGCGCCCGCCCCGGCCCTTCTGGAGGTGAGGGTCCATGCGTGCGGCAGGACGGGCTGAGGAGCGGCGAGCCTACCTCCTCCTCGCCCTCCCGGCGGTCATCCTCTACCTGGCGGTGGTCGCCTTCCCCACCGTCTTCTCCCTGGGGCTGAGCGTCACCGACTACAACGGCGGCCCCCTCTTCGGTGAAGGCAGAGCTCTGAACTTTCGGGGCTTGGAGCACTACGTCCGCATGTTCCAGGACCGGTTCTTCTGGATCTCCCTGAAGAACAACCTGGCCATCATCGGCATCTCCGTCTTCGGCCAGATCCCCCTGGGCTTCATCATGGCGTACGTGCTCTACCGGAAGCTGGTGGGGTGGCGGGACTTCTTCCAGACCATGATCTACCTGCCCACCGTCATCTCCACCATCGTGGTGGGCATCCTCTGGCAGTCCTTCTTCTCGCCCTACGGCCCCTTTACCCGGTTGATGCAGTCCATCCAGCCGGGTTGGGAGAACACCCTCTTCCTCAACCCCAAGACGGCCATGCTCCCGGTGCTCTTCGTCATGCTCTGGATGTACACCGGCACCTACCTGATCATCTTCCTGGCCAGCCTTCAGAAGATCGAGCCGGAGCTGATCGAGGCCGCCAAGATCGACGGGGCGAACGAGTGGCAGGTGCTGGGCCGGGTGATCCTGCCGGCCCTTTCGGGTGTTCTCGTGACCACCATCATCCTCGCCATCTCCGGGTCGCTGAAGAGCTTTGACCTGATCTTTGCCATGACCGCGGGGAACCCCGCCCGGCGGACCTCGGTCCTGTCCCTCTACATGTACGACACGGCCTTCCGCGGCGCTCCCGACTTCCCCCTGGCCAACGCGGTCTCAACCTTTATGGTGATGCTCAGCCTGGGGCTGATCGGGATCGTCCGCCTCCTCGAGAAGCGTCTGGGAGGGGATGCCTGATGCGGGCCGCCTTGAGTGCCCAAGCCCGGCAGAAAGCAGGCAGCCGGATTCTCCGGCGGGAGACCGGCCTGGTGAGCAAGGTGCTCCTCTACGGGGTGCTCCTTGCCTTCGCCGTCATGACCCTCTTCCCGCTGGCCTGGCTGGTGATCAGCTCCTTCAAGACCACCCAGGCCTTCCAGCTGGACCCCCTCGGCCTGCCGAAGCGTTGGTACGTGGCCAACTACCCCCAGGCCTGGCGGATCGGGAAGTTCGGCACCCTGTTGGCCAACAGCCTGCTCTACACGTCGGTCTCCACGGCGGCCGTCATTCTCCTGGCCTCTGCGGCGGGTTTTGCCTTCGCGAAGTTGAAGTCCCGCTGGACCCCCGTCCTACACGGGACCTTCGTCATGGGGATCCTGCTCACCATCCAGTCGATCATGGTCCCCCTCTTCTTGGTGGCCAACATGGCCAACCTGTACAACACCCGCCTGGGCGTGCTCATCGTCTACACGGGGATCAGCCTGCCCATCCCCGTCTACCTCTTCACCGCCTACATCCGGGGCATTCCCGACGCGGTGGTGGAGTCGGCCCGGGTGGACGGGGCCGGCTACCTCACCATCTTCCGCCGGATCATCCTCCCCATGACCCGCCCCGTGGCCGTTACCGTGGCCATCCTCAACATCGCGTCCATCTGGAACGAGTTCATGCTGATCAACATCCTGGTCTCCGACGACCGGCTCAAGTCACTGCCCGTCGGCATCCTCAAGTTCTCGGGCGCGCTCTCCTCCGACTATGGGAAGCAGTTCGCCGCGTTGGTGATCGGGCTCTTGCCCATGGTGACCTTCTACCTCATCTTCCGGAAGCAGATCACCCAAGGGGTGTCGGCGGGGGCGGTGAAGGGCTGAGGAGCAGGCAGGCCTCCGTTTGGCTGCCCCCCTCCCACCCCGATTGACACGCGTTGTCCAACTTATTACCCTATTGGCAACTCCATCCGAGGACCCGTGCCACCCGCGCGGGAACCTCAGACTCCTGATCCGGCCGGAGGTGGTCTCGGTGTGCGCCCCAGCGGTGATCCAGCATGTTGCGACGGAACTCTCCCGCCGCCGCTTCTTGCAGGCGGCCGGCGCGGCAGCCGCCGCCCTTCTCCTCCCCTGGCGAGAGGCGTCGGCCCAGGCTGCCCCCGCACCTTCAGGGCGTTCCTTGAGCTTCACCCATCTCGCCGACCTGACCCACACCCTGACCCCCCACTTCCCCGTCTTCCCCAGCTTCGACAGCCCCCGGCTGGAGACCCGCTACACCGTGGAACGGGACGGGTTCTATGCCCGGGAGTGGATCGTGGCCGAGCACTCGGGCACCCACCTGGATGCACCGGCCCACTTTGTCGCCGGCCCCGACCTCTGGACGGCGGATCAAATCCCCTTGGAAAACCTGATCGCGCCTCTGGTTGTCGTCTCCATTGAGGAGCGGGCCGCCCGGGATCACGACGCCCAGGTGACGGTGGACGATCTGATCGCCTGGGAGCGCCAGCACGGCCCCATTCCTCAAGGGGCGGCCGTCTGCATGTACAGCGGGTGGGAACGGCGGTTGGCCAACCCCGTGACCTTCACCAACGCCGACAGCATGGGCACCATGCACTTTCCCGGCTTCAGCCTTGAGGCGGCCCAGTTCCTGGTCCACGAGCGGCAGGTGGCTGGGATCGGCGTCGACACCCTGAGCCTCGACATCGGTCCCTCCACAGACTTCGCCGTCCACCTGGAAGTCCTCGGGGCCAACAAGTGGGGGCTGGAGAACCTGGCCAACCTGGCCACCGTACCCCCGGCCGGGGGAACCCTCATCGCCGCCCCGCCCAAGGTGGAGGGGGCTTCGGGCGGGCCGTTGCGGGTGCTGGCGGTTTGGTAAGGGCTCGGACCCGCGTTCAAGGATGAAAAGGGACAGCACGTCGCCCTCAAGATGGCCCTGGAGAGGAACCGGCGGATGCGAACCCGGCTGTCCTTGGTGATCCCTAGGAGCGAGGAAGCTGCTCCGCGTAGAAGCGCAAGGCCCGCTCGTACCGCCTGAGCCCTTCGTTGGCCGTGGTGTCAAGGAGGGTGGTGAGGAGCATCTGAACGGCCTCGCTCCCCTTGCCCTGATCATGGAGGGTGAGGGCGAGAAACGCGGGGAATTCAGCGGCCTCGGGGAACTCGGCCATACCCTGCCGCAGCACCCGCTCCGACGCCTCCAGGTGCCCCACCCACCGGTAGCTGCTGCCCAACCCCAGGAGGGCCGCCCGGCGATCGTCGCCCGAAAGGCCCAACGCCAGCGCTTCCTCATAGAGCGGGATGGCCTCCGTCTCCTGGCCCAGGCTGTCATGGGTCATGGCGGTGTGGAGGGCCAGGAGGGCATCCTCCGGCCTTTCGGCCCGGAGCTGACGGAGCAACGCGAGGGCCTCGTCCAGACGTCCTTGGGCCCGGAGAGCCAAGGCTTCGTGCAAGCGGGCGTTCATACGACGACCCTCCCACCAGTTCGCCATGATGGAGGCACGCAGACCCACTCAAGCACAGGGAGCCCGGCGAGGTCAAGAGGGGAGCCCCACCAAACAGAGACAGCGGCCAGCGCCCCGGATCCTTCCCAGGGCGCTGGCCGCTCTTTTTGGGGAACGGTCCACTCCTAGGGCGTCTCGCCCACCTGGGACCCCGCGGGAGCCTACGCCGCCTCGTGCCCCTTCAGGAGCTTCACCATCTCCTTGCCGGCGATGTAGCCGAAGGTGACCGCGGGGCCCAAGGTGGCCCCGGGGCCGGGATAGGTCCGGCCCATCACCGAGGCGGTGCAGTTGCCCGTCGCGTAGAGGCCGGGGATGGGCACGCCGTCCTTCAACACCCGGGCGTATTCGTCGGTCAGGATGCCGCCCTTGGTCCCGAGGTCACCGGGATAGAGTTTCACGGCATAGAAGGGCCCCCGCTCGATCTTCCCCAGGTTCGGGTTGGGGTAGGTCGGATCGCCGTAGAAGTGGTCGTAGGCGGTGCGGCCCCGCCCGAAGTCCTCGTCGACGCCCTTCTCCACCATCCGGTTGAAGCGGGCGACGGTGGCCAGCAGGGTCTCCCGGTTGATTCCGCACTTGTCGGCCAGCTCGTCCAGGGTGTCCGCCTTGATGAAGTAGCCCGACTCCAGGTAGGCCTTGGGCGTGAAGCGGGGCATGGCCATGCCGAAGATGTACCGGTTCCGGTGGCGGCTCTCCATGATGAGCCACGAGGGGATGGCCTTGCCAGCTGTCTTCTGGTTCTGTTCCAGCATGGCGTGGCCGAAGTCGACGTAGGAGGCGGACTCGTTGGTGTACCGCTGGCCCAGCTGATCCACCACGATGGAGTGGGGCATGGACCGCTCCCAGAGGATGAAGTACGGCTGGCCCGAGGGCTCGATGGAGACGGCCCCCCACCAGGCGTCGTCCAAGAGGGCCATGTCCACCCCCAGCTCCATGCACTGCTGGATCACATCGCCGGTGTTGTCGGGGTTGCCGACGCTCCAGCCCGCCTCGATGCCGTGATACGTCTTGCGCATCTCGGCGTTGTGGTCAAACCCGCCGGCGGCGAGAAGCACCGCGCCGGCTCGGAGCTCCAGGGGCTTGCCGTCCTTCAACACCTCGATCCCCACAGCGCGGCCGTCTTCCACCAGGATCCGCCGGCAGGGGGTGTTCAGCCAGAGGGTGACCCCGTACCGGAGGGCCACCCACATCAGCTGGGCCACCATGGCGTTGCCCAGCCCCACCAGCTGCTGCCCTGTCAGCCGCTTGGCGGCCCGGCTGAGGATGCCGACGGTCTTGAAGAAGTGCTTGGGCGTGGTGAAGGCCTTGGGCAGGTGGTGCGCCTCGCCCGAATGGAAGGGCATGGGCAGCTCGGCCGCCATCCGGATGCTCTTGCCCAGCTCCCCGAGCTTGCGCCGGTCGAAGAAGGCGTACTCAATGCACCGGCCGATCTTGCCGCCAGGCTTGTCCGGGTAATAGTCGGGATACTCCATGGCGGCCACAAACTGGACCCCTTCACCCTGCAGAAAGCGGACCACCTCGGGGCCGTTCTGCAGGTAGGCCACCTTCCGCTCCCGAGAGCTGGCCGGGCCCACATCGCCGATGACCGTCTCCATGTAGGTTAGGGCCTCTTCGAAACTGTCCTGCAGGCCCGCCGCCAGGGAGACGGGGTTGTTGGGGATCCACATGCCGCCTCCCGAGAGGGAGGAGGAGCCGCCCCACATGGAGCCCTTCTCCACCATCAGGGTCTTCAGACCATGCTTGGCCGCCACAATCGCTCCCGTAAGGGCACCCCCACCGCTCCCCACGACGATCACGTCATACCGCTCGGTCGCTGCCGCCATCGTCGTCCTCCCCTCTCCGCTCCCCTCGCGGTACCACCGCAAGGGCACCAACCGTCGCTCTTATTCGTCTTCTTCGCCGCCGCGCGGCTCCCCTGGTCCCTGCAGCCCTGGGTCGCTTGGGGTTCCAGCGGTGTATGCAGGGGATCGGGTGGCGAACACGAAACTTGAAGGGACCCAGGAGGGAGCGCGCATGAACGGGATCGGTGCCCAGTTTCAAGCCACGTTGGACCTGGTGGACCAGCTGACCGCATCCGAGCGGGCCTTTCGGGAGGTCGCGGAGGAGGTGGTCCGCCACCTTCGGGCCTCCTACCCCCACTACACCTGGGTGGGGATCTACATGGTGGAAGGGGAGGGCCTGCGGCTCTGGGCTTGGGACGGGCCAGCGCCGACAGAGCATGTAGAGATTCCCCTTCACGCCGGCGTCTGCGGCTGGGCCGCCTCAACGGGCCAGATCGCCAACGTGCCCGACGTCAACAAGGATGAGCGGTACCTCCAGTGCTTCTTGAGCACCCGCTCCGAGCTGGTGGTGCCCATCCGCCACGGCGAGGAGGTCTACGGCGAGATCGACATCGATAGTGACCGGCTGGCCGCGTTCGGGCCCGAGGATGAACGGTTCCTCACCGAGCTCTGCGACCGGCTCGGGGCCCTGGCCGCCGCCCAGGGTCTGGTGGGCCACCGGCCCGGGGCGTGATCCCGGCGCCCCGGACTTTTGGTCTTACCGGCAGGTTCCAGCCGGTGACGACGTGATCCCTTTTCCCTTTGAAACAGGGTGCGGCCCCGGCCGAGGTCGGGGCCGCTTCCCGTCGCGGGAGGAACCCGGTGAGGTCCCTTGGTCAGGCGGTCCGGGCCTGCTCCGGATGAACGCCTTGACGGACCTACTTCTGGGCCAGGAACTGGTCGGCGGCCCGCAGGGCGAGGGAACCGTAGACCGTCGCGGGCCCGCCTCCCATGAGCACGGCCACGCCCACCGTCTCCGCGATCTCTTCCCGGGTGGCGCCGTGCTTCAGCGCGTCGTACACGTGGGCAGCGATGCAGCCCTCGCAGTGGACGGCAATGGCGATGCCGAGGGAGATCAGCTCCTTCACCTTGGCCGAGAGCACGCCGTCCTTCACGGCCGCGTCGTGCATGGCCATGAAGCCCTTCATGGTGTCGGGGATCGCCTGGCTCAAGTCACCCATACGGCGGAGGACGTCCTCCCGCAGAGCGGGGAAGTCTTGGGAGGTGCTCATCACCCTACCTCCTTGCCAGCCTTCCGTCCCTGGGCGGCGGGCGGAAGTAACTTGTGATATATTTCACATTCTCCTCTTCGATCTTGATTCCCTTGATCCGGAACGGGCAGAACGGTACGGCATCCATGGCGTCGCAGAGCCCGCCAGCACGAGCCCGGGCTGCCGACCCGTTGCCAGCTGGCGGCCAAGCCCCATCTTTGCCTGAGGGCCAAGCCAGATGCACCGCGCCCCACCGCCCAGACATGCGGGCGGTGGGGCGTCCCCTCCCCTGGGCTTCGCGCCAGCGTCTGAACCCGTCCGAGCCCCGCTAGACCCGGGCCCCCACGGGCGCGGGCGCGGTCAGGGCCCGGAGCTGGGTCAGGATCTGATCGATATCCTCCTGACGCGCCTCGGGCGGCACGTACCAGCCCCGCTGCTCCATCAGGGCCGTCAGCTGCTCCTGGCGGCGGATGGCGTCCTGGCTTGCCTTGGCCATGAGGTTCCGCAGGTGCGGGGAGCTGCACTCGGTCGCGGACCGGGCGAAGCCGGCGGCACATGCCTTGAGGCTGCTGTTGACGCTGGTGGCGATGATGGCGTCCATCGCTGGCCTCCTTCCTCCCTGTTCGTCTTCTGGTCAGCCTTGCAAGATGCCCGTCAGCTGCTGGACGAGGTTCTCGGCGGCTTGGGCCTGAGCCTCGACGAACTGCTTCAGCTCAGGATCCTGGCACTGGCCGGCCATCTGGCGGTACGCCGATGCGGCCGCCGCTTCACTCCGGATGTGCTCTTGCACATGGAGGAACTCATGCGCCCTCAGCTTGGCCATGGGACCTTCCCTCCTCGGACGTCGTCTTGGGTTGGCCGCCTGGTTTAGGCTCGCTGACCGTTGCTCGCCCCGACCAGGGCCTTGTCTGAAACGGTGTTGTAGACTTTCGGATGGCCGATCCCCAACGCAGGCGCCTCGGCCAAAGGTTGGGGGTTCTCGATATACTCGATGGGCTTGCCGTCGACCTCGATCTTCATCCAGCGGCCCTCAGCGCTCTCCCGGCCCTCGGAGAAGTTCCAGAACTGGTGGTTGTTCTCGGCCCGCTCCAGGTGCCTGGGAAAGGCGCTGGGCACGGGCGTCTCCTCGTAGCCTTCCGCCTCCAGCTCCTCGATGGCCGCCGCCCAGAGGCGCTGGTGGTAGGTGTCGCGGGCCAACAGAAACCCGAGCATGTCCCGGACGCCTGGGTCGGTGGTCATCTCATAGAGACGGGCCACCTGCAGGCGCCCTTGGGACTCGGCGGCCAGGTTGGCCCGGAAGTCGGCCAGGAGGTTGCCGCTGGCGACCATGTAGCGGGCCGTCCAGGGGAAGTCCTGGGAGTCGTTGGGGCTCGCGCCCAGGCCCCAAACGATGGCGTGCTGGGGGCTCATCCCGCCCAAGACCGCCCCCACCGCGGAATTCTGCCGGGCGGCCTCCTCCTGATCCACCGGCGAGCCTTCCAAGAGGCGGGCGATCATGGTGGCCAGCATCTCGACATGGCCCATCTCTTCGGTCCCGACGTCAAGGAGCAGATCCCGGTACTTGGCGGGGCCGCGGCAGTTCCACCCCTGGAAGAGGTACTGCATCATCACGGTGATCTCGCCGAAGGCCCCGCCGAGGACCTCCTGGAGCTTCTTGGCGTAGACCGGATCCGGTCTTTCGGGCTTGGCGTGGTACTGCAGCCGCTTGACGTGGTAGAACAAGGCGGGTTTCCCACTCCTTCCGTGATCGGGTTCCAGCGGTAACATAACCGCGCCGGATTGGACGCTACGCTGGAATCGCCTGTTCCCGCTGGGAAGGGTTGGCCAGAGAGACGCGACAAGCGGCGGGCGGGCCCGCCGCTCATCGCGGAGTGGGGCGTTGGTCACCGTTGGCTGCTTCGGGCCGGCGCTTCCCGGCAGACGGATCCCGTTACTCGCTGTCTCCCGCGGCTGAATCGAAGATGGCGTTGAAGATGAGCTTGAACGTAGCATGTGACTGTCCCCGGTGCTGGGCCCGAAAGCCCACGAGTATGGCCCGGCCCTCACCGATGGGCGCCGCCACCAGGGCGGCCCGGCCAGCGATCAGCTCCCCACCATGCAGCCAGCCCGAGGCCAGGAGCTCCTCCTCGGCCGGCCATGTTGCGACCGGCCGGGCGTCACCGAGAACCTCAAAGGCCGGGCTGTGGACGAAGTAGGCGTAGGTCCGGGGAGACATCCCATACGCGAGCGGGTGGCTCGGGTCAACCTGGAGGTGGAGGATGCTGCCAGGCACATAGAACTGATCCCGGCCCACGCCATCCAGCACGTCGCGTACCGGCACCTGGAGGTGCTCGATAGCCAGCTGGGAGGCCGTATCGAAGAGGAGGAGGGTGCCACCGGCCTCGACGAAGGCACGCAGCGCGCGCAACCCTTCGTCACCCAAACCGCCCACATACTCCTCAGGATAGGCACCGGGCCGGTGTCCCTGGAGAATCCCGCTGACGGACTGGTCCGGCAGGATGACGATGTCGAAGCGGGTTTCCAGGTCACCCTCGCGAATGTCGGCGTCGCGGAGCACTTCGTACTCGAACTCAAAGGTGTCGAGCAGCCAGCGGGTCCAGCCGGCGTCCATGTTGGGTTGCCAGCTCTCGTACAGTCCGACTCGAGGCCGGTTCAGGCGACGGGCCGAAGCTACCGGCTGGGCCTCCAGGGCCAGGAAGTCCAGCCCCAGCTCCCAGGCGAGCTCGGCTACCACCTGGTCCAGGTGCTCGCTCTGGGGGATGAGGGTCGTGCCCGGCGGGAGCACCGTCGAACCGACGGTGGCTTCCCCGTCCAGCTGCCAGAGCTGGTACCCGAGGGCCAGCAGGCGGTTCCGGGCGACAGCAGCAGCGTTGGCCTCCGGGCGGAGGGCGTAGCCAAAGGTGGCCTTCTCGCCCCGGACGCTCCCCCGCAGCGGCGGGACGGTCTCCACCCGGACCAGACTCGAGGTGTCAAGCGGTTCCTGGATCACGTCAACATGCACGCCCATCTGCATGGGAAGGGTCCACCCGGCGATGTCATAGGGAGCTTCCGGGGGACCGCCAGGGTACTGAAACCGGGGCGGGTAGGACTGGGGCAGCAAAAGAGCCATGACGTTCGGCCGTTTGGGCTGAGCGGCGAGGATGACATACGTGCTCCCCGCCGGGTACTCACGCCCGTCGACGACAAGAGGCTCGGTGGCCATGTGGATCTCCACACCTTGGAACGCAAGAACATCAAGGAGCCACCGGGCGGTCCCAGGATCGTGCTGATCCAGGGAGATGATGAACGCGTACGGCGCCTCAACCAACCCCCGCTCCACGGCCCGACGATTCCGCTCGTAGAAGAGCCAGTGCCACTGCTCCCGGTGGCGCTGGGCCGTATCCAGAATGGCCAGGGCCGTCTCATACTCGTACCGCATGATGTCCGAGAGCCGCCATGTACCGCCCGGCCATGGTTGCGGGAAGTTGACGTACCGCTGCTGGGCCGTCGGCAAGCCCCGCGCGTGGCCACCCAGCTCGTCGAACGGGATATCGATGGGGGTCGCGAGCCGGCTGCTGGCCGCCTCGGTCAGGATGCCCACCAGATTATGGTAGTAGGGCGCGGTCCGGAAGCCGCCGTGCCACCACTGATCGTAAATGGCGTTGGTGACCACACCCGTCAGGCCCTTCTCGGCCAGGCGGGTGGTGATGGCCCCGCCCAGCAGGGTGATCTGGGTGAGGATGGTGGCATCGATCTCGGGGTTGGGCGGGTCGAAAAAGGGCGGCACAAAGAACCGAGCCCCACCGGACCCCATCTGGTGCACATCCCAAATGATGTTGGGCAGCCACTCCCGGAAGATGATCGGTCCCCAGACCCGGGTTTCTTGGAGGTTGAACATGAACCAGTCCCGGTTATTGTCGTGGCCGGCGTAGTGCTGGTACAGCTCAGGAGGATTGGTTCCCTCGTAGGGCGTGCCCAAGGTCTGGCGATACCACCGGACCACCAGATCATGGCCGTCGGGGTTGTTGACGGGGTTCATGAGGAGCACCACGTCCGCAAGGATGCGGAGGGTTTCCGGATCGTCCGACGCGGCCAGGTGGTAGGCCAATTGCAGCGCGAAGTGGGGCGCCGCGATCTCCGTCGAGTGGATGGCGTTGTTGATGAAGACGACGGCCGGTTGGTCCGTTATGAGCTGGCGGGCCTCGTCGGGGGGCAAGGTGCGCGGATCGGCCAGCCTCTGTTGGACCGCCTGAATGGCATCGAGACGCATCAAGTTCTGGGGAGACGAGATGAAGAGCAGGTAGAGGGTGCGGCCCTCGGTGCTGGTCCCGACCGGCTTCAGGAGCACCCGGTCGGAGGCCCCGTCGAGAATCTTGTAGTACCTGATCAGTTGGTCGTAGTCAACGAGGGTTCGGTCGGTGCCGGGCTCGAAACCGATGATCTCGGCCGGCGTCGGAATCCGGGTGCCTGTTGCCTCTACCTGGGGCAGAAGGACGGCCAGAAGGCCGAGGACGGCCATGAACGGGAGCACAGACCACCGCCGCTCGCGCGAGAACGACGTCACCTTCGCCTCCGCTCCTTCATGGCGCAGCACGACCTGCGCGTCGTTCTTGTTATCGTAATTATATCCCAATTCCTGTTGGATTAGGACTGGCCGAACCGGGGCGGGTCTCAGGGGTAACCGGGGCCCGTCACCCCTTGGCGAAAGGAAACACCCGCCCTCCCCCGGCGAACGCCGAGGGTCGGGCGGGTGTGTGCGAGTCACGGGAGCGAGAGCACCTTAAGGGATGTCGAGATCCAACATCGGCACGTGCTGCTGCGCGCCGTAGAGGTCGGCGCTCTCAAAGGCGTCGGACGGAACGGGTTTGATGAAGGAGACCTTGGCCGCGAGGCACGTCTCCACGAACCAGACGCCCAGCACCTGGTCGGGAGCGATGCCGTAAAGCTCGGCCACCCGCTCCGGGGTCAAGACGCCCGCGTCCCGGACCCGCGTAAAGGCCCCCTCGTCGTTGAAGATGATGTCGATGGTGGTCAAGAAAGGCGACGCATTCTTGCTCCGGATCACCCGGGCCAGCTCCGGCAGCTTCATGCCTTGCCCTCCTCTCGCCCGGCGTGCCCTCCGATCTGGCGCACCTCCACCCGGAAGGGCTCGCCCGGATCCTCCAGGGGCAGGCCGTGCCAGATGCTCCACTGGTAGACCTCCCCGGCCGAGATGGCCCGCCCCGGCGAGAAGGGGATGGCCAGGTTGCCGGCGGTGGAGAGCCGTCCCGGGAACCCATGGTGGGAGAGGAAGGAGCTGGCGAAGGAACAGATGCTGTCCGCCGTCTCCTGGTCGCGGCTCACCGCCTCCAGGAGCAGGCAGATCTCATGGGGCTGGGCCCCGGCCAGGGGCTCGGAAGGGCCCAGCACGCCGTTCTTCCCGTAGGTCCGGATGGTGAAGTGGTACGCCCCCTCGCCCAGGAAGGCAAAATACTCCCGGACCGCGGCGTAGCAGTCCTGCACGATCTGATCGGAGGCCGCGATGAACCGGGGATCCCGCACGCCCCCAATGCTGATGGAGCGGTAACCTGCCTTCCGGACCCCTTCCAGCTTGACCCGGTACTCATCCGCCTCGATCCACCGGGCGCCTGAGACCCGGACGCTCCGCTCAGTGACCTGCTCGTACCGGGCGCTGGCCACGTCCAGCACCCCGCCCGGGTTGGCCTCCCGGGTGGGATCGGGCCGCTCGTAGAAGGCGTGGAGGGCGACGCTCGCCGGGGTGCAGCGGCGCTCCTCACTGACGGGGACCACCTCGAAGTGATCTTGCCGCAAGAAGCCCATCAGGCCGTCGTTGCCGCTTCCCGGATCGGCCGCTAGGGCCCCGTCCTCCATCACCTTGCCGAAGTGCATGCTGAGGGCCCGGGGGAAGCCGTGCCGCAAGGGAAGGGCCGCATAAAGGCCGATGTCCAGCGCCCGTCCGGTGATGATGCCGTCCAGGTCGGGGTGCTCCTCCAGGAGCCGGACCAGAACCTCCGGCCCCACCTGAGCCACAATCCGGGTGGAGGCCTTCACCGTCTCCGCATCCAGCCGCTCCGGGAAGCGGTCGACGGGGACCAGGCGGGGCATCACCACGCCGGCCTGCAGCCGGTCCAGGAGGTACTGGGGGTCCACGTCGCTCCAGACCACACCGATGGTGAGGGACCAGCCGTGCCGCCGGGCCGTCTCCTCCAAGAGCTCGAGGGCCAGCTCCACATGGGGCTTGGCCCCGGCCCCTCCCACCGAGCAGATGAAGGGGACCCCGGCCTCTTGGGCCGCGGCCACGATCAGCTCCAGATCCCGCTGCAGCGCCTGCCGGGCCATGACCGGCTTGCCGCTGCCCAGGTAGGAGGGGCCGGCGTCGGTGGTGGTTCCTTGAGCCACGATGGCGTGGGGCTGGAACTCCAGCGCTTTCCGCAGGGAGTTGGCGTCCACCCCGTGGCCGAGGAACGACGTGGCTGAGTAGATGCGAAGTTCGTGGGCCTCCGCCACCAGTCTCACCCTTTCATCGGCTCACGTTCAGGACTGCTCGGCCAGCTGGACCAGTTCCCGGGCGATCTCCGAGATGCGGATGCCGCGCGTCGCGTGGATGCAGACGCCCTTCACCGTGTCGATCTTCTCCAGCCAGTCGGGGCGGATGGCCTGGACGCCCTGGAAGGCGCCGGCGATGGCCCCGGCGATGGCGCCGATGGTGTCCGCATCCCGCCCGAGGTTCGCCGCCGCCAGCACCGCCGGCTCGTACTGGCACCGGGCACTGGCCAAGAGGCCGAAGGCGAGGGCGGTCGCCTCGGGCGCCATGTCGGCCCAGACGTAGTACGGCACGATCACATCCTGGTAGAGCTCATCGATGGCCTCAAAGGGATCAACGTACTTCCGCCCGATGGCCACCGCCCGCTGGATGGTCCGGTACGACCAGGAGTCCTCCGGCATCGCGGCCAGACCCGCCTCGATGACCGTCTCGGGATCGTCGGCCACCATGGCCTGGGCGACCGCGGCGGCGACGGCCTGGGCGCAGTAGATGCCGTCCCGGTGGTGGCTCACGCTAGCGTCGATGGCCGCCAGCCTCGCCGCCTCCTCGGGCGAGCCGGCACAGGCCACCCCAACGGGGGCGATCCGCATGGCGGCACCGTCGCTCCACATCTCGTAGTTGTACCGGCCGCTGAAGGGCGCGCTCAGCCCTCGCCGGAGGTTGACCACCGCGCAGATCTCGCTGAAACCGCCCTTCTGGAACTCCTGCTGGTGGATCAGGGTCTCGGTCCACTCCCGGGCGACATCCTCCGGCTGCAGCTCTTTGCCGTACTTGAGGAGGATCTGGGCGGTCAGCATGGCGTACTCGGTGTCATCGGTGCCCGCCGGCTCGTCGGTGAGAAAATCGGTGATCCGCCCGTAGGTCTTCCGGATGGTGGCCGGGTCGCTCCCTTCCGCCGGAGCCCCCAGGGCGTCGGCCACGGCCAGCCCTGCCAAGGAGCCGTATCCCCGCTCGAACAGATCGGTCTTGGTTCCTGCGCTCATGCTTCCTCAGCCCCTCCTTCCGTCCGACCGCTGGCCAGCGCTCCCAGCTGGCCTGCCACCTCCTGCACCGAGACCCCTGCCATCTGGGGCAGGCAGATGCCCTTGCACCGGTCGGCCCAACGCCGCCAGCTCTCGGGGATGGTGGATGCGCCGTAGACCACCCCGTACAGCGCCCCCACCCAGGCGGGCATCGACTCCGCCGCCCGGTGGAACATGTTGGCGAAGAGGAGGGCCTCCTGGACCGACTCCAGCTCCAGGGAGAGAAGGGCCAGGGCCAGGGGCACCGTCTCCGGCGCCACGTTGGGGTAGTTGTAGATGGGGCTGAGGAACTGGTCGTGGAGGTTCACCAGGGCGTCGGCCAGGCTGGTCCCCCGGGGCACCAGCTCCAGGGCCCGCTCGGTGTTGTAGGCGAGCCACGATCCCGCCGGCATGAACCGCCGTGCCGTCTCGATCATCTCGGGGATGCTCGCCCCGGCCAGCCCTACGGCCAGCGCGGCCGCCATGGCCTGGGCGGCCCAGATCCCATCCTCCGCCGAGGTGACCGACGCGTCCCGCTCCACCACCGCGGCGGCCGCCTCTGGCTCGCCGGGATGGACCAGCCCGATGGGCACCGCCCGGCGGACGGCCCCATCGTCGAAGTGATGGGGGTTGTCGTTGCCGGTGGTGGGCGGCACCAGGCCCCGCTTGAAGTTCTCCATGGCCGCCCGCTCGCTCACCCCGGAGCGGATCTCCCGCTCTAGCGGGAGGATCTCCTCCTGCCAAACCCGCTGGTACACATCGGCGGAGGGGGCCCGCCCGTGCTTGATGAGAATCTGGGCGCTGAAGAGGGCCCACTCGGTGTCGTCGGTAGGGCAGACCTCCAGGACCCGGGGGTTGCGGGCGATGACGTAAGGCATCTGGGTGACCAGGATGTTGTGCTGGTCGCCCACCTCGGTCCAAATCCGGAGCCGGGCCCGACTCTTGGGCCGGCCGAGCAGGGTCCGGTGGTACATGGCCGGAAAGCCCAGGGCGTCGCCTAAGGCCAGCCCGGCCAAGCTCCCGTAGATGCGGTCGAAGAGATCAGGCTGCGGTTGCACGCCGTTCAGCTCCTCCTGGAAAAGGTCGCCACAGGGCTCACTGGATCAGGCCGGCTAGCGCTTCGGCCAAGCTGACCAGGTCCTCTTGGGCCGCGAAGCGCAAGGAGACGCCCGCCGGCCGGCGGACGGCCTCGATCCACTCCCTGGGGATCACCTCCGCGCCGGCTCGAGCGCCGCTCACCGCGCCGACGATGGCGGCGATGGTGTCTGCGTCGCGGCCGAAGTTGGCCGCCCAGAAAAGGCCCGTGTGGAAGTCTGCCCCCGTGAGGCGGATGATGGCGTACGCCTGGGGGATCGCCTCGGCGCTGACAGAGTGCAGAGGCGTCCAGAAGTCGTCGTGGAGGCTCCGCCAGGCCTCCTGAATGGAGCCCTTCTCGTCGCAGAGGGCCATGGCCCGGCGCATGGCCCGGCCCAGCCAGCTCTCCTCGGGGATCTGGGCGAGCCCTGCCTCCACAATCTCCTCTGCGCTGCCGCCCACCATGGCGACCGCGACGCTGGCGGCCACCGCCTGCGCGGCGTGGAGCCCGTCGCCCGCGTGGCTGATCTCAGCGTCGATGGCCGCCAGGCGGGCCGCCCGGTCCGGGTCTCCGGCCGCCACGATCCCGATGGGAGCGGCCCGCATGGCAGCCCCGTCGTCGTTGTTCATGACGTTGTCCATGCCCGACAGGGGCGGCTGCATCCCCCGGCTCAGGTTGTACGCGGCCCCGTGGATGGGCCGGCCGGCCCGGTCCTGCACCCCGCCCTGCTGGAGGACGTACCGGTGCCAGGCCTCCAGGACCCCCTCCCGGGTCAGCTCGCCCCGGCCATCCACCAGCATGCGGGCCGTCAAGACAGCAAACTCCGTGTCATCGGTCCCGGCGACCCCTTCCGGCAGGTGGGTGATGATGCCGTACCGGTTGCGCAGCTCCTGGTCTCGCCCCGCATCCCCTAGGGCATCGCCAACGGCCAGCCCCAAGAGGCAGCCCACACTCTTGGAGACAGCCAGAACCCGGTCTTGGACAAGTCGTTCACGTTCGGTTGCCATGGTCGCTTCCTCCTCGGCGGAACAGGGGTGCTCGGCGAGCTCTGGCACGCCGGGCCAGCTTGGCGCTGGCGTGAGCGCGCCGCGCTCACGCCAGCCGCCTTCTGGGGAGCGGCTCCCTAGCGGTACCGCTCCAGGATCCGATTGCCTTCCCGCTCGATGCGCTGGACCAGCGTGGCCTCGTCGATGCGGTCGTAGAAGTACTCCTGCAGCAGGGGGTTGAGCACCTTAGACCGCACCTCTTCGTAGCCGGGCACCACCTGCCAGTTGGCCATGGAGAGGGAGGCGGCCGAAGCGCTCACCACGTCCCACCCGTACTCCTCCGTGGTGAAGACGGGCAGCTCCAGGGAGGACTGCCGGGTGGGCAGGAGCCAGTCGTTGTAGGCCAGCCGCGCCATGTTCTCGGTGGTCATCATGAACTCGATGAACGCCATGGCCTCCCGGGGGTGCTTGGACGCCGCCGGGATGCTCAGGGTCTGGGAGACCGCGCCCTGCCGCGCGCTGGTCGCCTTGGGGTGCGGGAGCACGCCCCAGCGGAAGCTGTCCGAGGCCAACGCAGCCAGGTCATGGCGGGTGAAGGCGCCCACACCGGGGATCATGGCGTAGCGGCCCTGAAGGAAACCGGCCATCAGCTCGGAGCTGCTCAGGCCCACGCCCTCCGTGGCCATGGAGCCATCGACGTACATCATGTCGTGGAGGAGCTTGGGCAGAGCCAGCTCATTCTCGCCAACCCGGAGGACCCAGCGGCCGTTCTCCTGGTAGAAGAACTGCCCGTCAAAGGCCATGCTCAGGTTGAGGATGCGGTTGGCCGGGCTCCGCAGGGGCAGGCCCGCACCGTACTGGTCGATGCGTCCGTCGCCGTCCAGGTCCTTGGTCAGGCGCTTGGCGATGGCCCGCAGCTCGTCCCAGGTCATGGGCTCGCTCGGGTCGACCTCGATCCCTTCCTGCTCAAAGAGATCCTTGTTGTACAGGACGATGAAGGGCTCGACAATGTACGGCACGCCGTAGATGGCGCCGTCGATGGAGACCGTCTCCCAGAAGTTGGGGAGCACATCGTTGCGCAGGTCATCGGAGATCAGGGGGGCCAGATCGGTCAGGTAGCCCATCCGGCCGAAGTCGAGCACCTGGGGTGACTCGTAGTGGAAGACGTCAGGCACATCCCCCGTCTGGAAGGAGGTGACCAGGTAGTCGTGGATGGAGCCCCAATCGACCTGCTGGTACTCCACCTGGATGTTGGGATGGGTCCGGTTCCACTCGGCCACCAGGGCCTTCACCGCCGCGATGGCGTCCTCTTGCCAGGCCAGGCTGACAAAGCGCAAGCGGACCGGCTCCTGAGCCGAGACCAACGGGGTCGCTGCGGAAACGACCAGCAGCAGAGCAAGCGCTACGGCCAGATAGCGTGCTGTCCTCATCAGACCTCCCCTTTCTGTGCCGGGCGTCTGGATGCAGACACCAGTTCTTCCGTCGCCGGGTGTGCCTGGGACACGCGTCAGGTCCACACCGGGGCCTACTGCTTCAGGCTCCCTGCCATCAGCCCCGCGATCAGCCCCCGCTGAACGAAGGCGAAGACCGCGAGGGCAGGCAAGGTCGCCAGGACACTTCCGGCCGCCAGGGGCCCCCAGCGGACGAAACCTTCCACGCCTCGGAAGCGCGCCAGGTTGACCTGGATCGTGAGGAGCTCCGGCTCCTTCAGAAGGACCAAGGCGAAGAAAAACTCGTTCCACGCGGTGATGAAGGCGTACATCCCCGTCGCCACCAGCCCTGGAATCATGAGCGGGATGAGGATGTGAATCAGGATCTGGGTGCCGCTCGCCCCATCGACCGCGGCCGCCTCTTCCAGCTCGACGGGCACCGACCGCACGTAGCCGAAGAGCATCCACAGGACAAAGGGCAGGTTGGCCACAACGTAGACCAGACTCAACCCCGTATGGGTGTTGGTCAACGACAGGCCCGCCAGGATGATGAAGAGCGGCACGATGATGAGGATGTGCGGGAAGGTTTGGGTGGCGAGGATCCAGCCCCGGAAGAGCTTCTCGACCAGCCCTCCCCGCCGGGCGGTGACGTAGGCGGCCGGCGCGGCCACGGCCAGGGTAGCCAGGGCGGCGACGAGGCTCACCTTCAAGCTGTTCTTGACGCTCTGGAAGATGCCCTGAGTGAAGAGGGCATCCCGGTAGTTCGCCCAGTGGAGGCCCTGGGGCCAGAAGGAGGTGGCCATCACGACCTCCCCTTGGGTCTTGAAGGAGGTGAGGACCAGCCAGAAGAGGGGGAAGGCCATGAAGACCACATAGAGCATGAGCACCAGGAAGAGCCCCGTTCGCACCAGCCGCCTCGTCCAGACCGGACGGGCCCTGCTCAACAGAGGACGGGCCATCCTACGCCACCTCCCGGCTCGACCGCCGGACGTAGAAGTAGATCAGCACCAGCATGGCGAGCACCATCACGTTGCCCAGGGCCGCCGCGTAGCCCAAGTTGCCGTAGCGGAAACCCTCCTCGTACGCGTAGAGCATGGGCAGCCGGGTGGTATCGCCCGGACCCCCTTCGGTGAGGACGTAGATCAGGCCGAAGGAGTTGAAGTTCCAGATCAGCTCGATGGTGCTCAACGCCACGATGACCGGCACCAAAAGCGGGAGCACCACGTGCCAGAACTGGCCCCAGCCGTTGGCGCCGTCCAGAGCCGCCGCCTCCTTCAGTTCCTGGGGGATGGTCTGCAAGGCGGCCAGCAGCATAACCGACGCCAGGGGCAGCCCCGCCCAGATCCCGACGACGATGGCAGCCGGGAGGGTCCAGGTGTAGTCCCCCAGCCAGTTGATGGGCGTCTCCAAGAGGCCCAGCTGGATCAGGGTCCGGTTGAGGAGCCCGACGGTGGGATGGTAGACCATCCGCCAGACCAGCCCCTTGACCACCGGCGGCATGGCCCACGGGATCAAGATGAGCACCCGGGCCAGGCCCTGAAGGGGGAGCCCCGCGTTGAGGAGGAGGGCCAGCCCCAAGCCCAGGATGATCTCACCGGCGGTGACGGCGACGGCCCAGATGGCCCCCGTCTTGAAGGAAGACCAGAACTTGTAGTCCGTCAGCATGTACTGGTAGTTGTCCAGGCCGGTGAACTGAGGCTCCCGGGGCCCCAGGCGGTAGTCGGTGAAGCCCAAGGACATGCCCTGGAGCAAGGGGATCACCGAAAGGAGAAGAATGGGCAAGACCGCTGGAATGAGGAGCCAAAGGGATGGTCCGGTGCGGGCTTTCCCGTGCATCAGCCCTGCCTCCCTACATTCGGGTCCTGGTGCGGCGGGCCGACCCGCTCCACGCGGAGCAGGCTGGTGGACTCCCGCACGATGAGCCGCGGGAGGACGGTCACCCGCTGCCACTCCCCCTGCGCCCGCCCCTCGATCCGGTCCAGGAGGAGCTCCCCCGCGATCCTCCCCCGCTCGGCGGCCAGGAGGGTGACCGTCGACAAGGTGGGGGTGGCGATGCGGCAGAGGTCGATGTCGTCCATGCCGATGACGGCCACGTCGTGGGGCACCCGGATGCCCCGCTCCCGGAGCCGGCGCAGCACGCCGATGGCCATGGCGTCGTTGGCCGCAAAGACCCCATCCAGGTCGGGCGCCTGCTCGAGCAGCCGGTCGATGGCCTCATAGCCGCCCATGATGGTAAAGTCGCTCTCCACCACCAGCTTGGGGTCGTACTCCATGCCCCGGCTGGCCAAGCCCAGCCGGTACCCCTCAATCCGGGAGGTGGACGGGACGGTGCCCTGCACGCCGTTGATGAACCCGATCCTCTGGCAACCCAGATCGATCAGGTGCTCAACGGCCAGCTTGGCCCCCACCTCCGACTCCACCCGGACGTTGTCGACGGGCGTCTCATCGGGGACCCGCCCGATCACCACCACCCGGCCCTGAACAGGCTCCAGGGCCCGGAGGAAGGCCTGGCTCACCGTGAGGGAGGTGATGATCAGGCCGTCAATCCGGTTGCCGGCCAAGGCCCGCAGGGCCCGGAGCTCCTCCGTCTGGGACCCTTCGGTGCTGATCAGGGAGAGCCACCACCCGCGGCGGGCGGCCACCTCGTGAACCGCCTTGGCGATGGCCACGTAGACGGGGTTGCCGATGTCCGGGACGGCCAGGGCGATCTCGCCCACGTTCCCCGTCTTGAGGCTTCGGGCCGTGTGGTCGGGGACGTAGCCCAGCTGAGCCACCGCGTCCAGCACCCGCCTCCGGGTCTCGGGGGACGTCCGGGGGTGGTTGTTCAGCACCCGGGAGACGGTCGCGGGCGAGACACCAGCCAGCCGGGCAACTTCTTGGATGGTCCCCCGCTTGCTTGATCGCCGCGCCACCACGAGCCACCTCCCGGAACGTATATGTGGAATCGATTACATGCCCATTTTACGCAGGTTATAGATTCCTTTTTATGTAGTCGTTACCACAGTCATCATTCGCTCTCGGAGGGTGGTTTCCTCCATGACCCCCGAACGAGACGGCCAGAGCCGGCCTGGGAAGGAGAGGCAATGAATGGCCTGGGGGCGGGAAAAGGCGGCGGAGCCGCCCGGGCACGTCCCGGGCGGCTCCCAGGTGGGGACGGTTAACTCCAGAGCCGATCGTGGGCCCAGGTTTCGTTCCACCCATCCGTCGGCTCCCACAGCCCGGGGATCCCCGGATGGAGGTGCTCCCGCAGGACCTCGTCGTTCAGGTCATCGATGCCCAGCCCGGGCCGGTCGGGCGGGTAGATGAAGCCGTCCCGGATGAAGGGCTCAGGCAGGCCCGCGGCCAGATCGCTCCACCACGCCACGTCCGCCGCGTGGAACTCCAGGGCCAGGAAGTTCTCGATGGCCACCGCCACGTGCGCGGCGGCCAGGCAGCCGACGGGGCTCTCGGCCATGTGAAGGGCCACGGGGACCCCGTACTCCGCCGCCATATCGGCGATCTTCTTGGTCTCCAGCATGCCGCCGGCGGTGAGCACGTCGGGGTGGATGACGGAGACCCCGCCCCGTTCCAAGAGGGGGCGGAAGTTCTCCTTGAGGTAGATATCCTCGCCCGTGCAGATGGGGATGGCCACCGCCCGGCTGAGGCGGGCGTACTGGTCGGTGTACTGCCACGGGACGGGGTCTTCCAGCCAGGCCAGGTGGTACTTCTCCAGGCGCCGGCCCAGGCGGATGAGGCTCTCCACGTTGAGGTGGCCCAAGTGGTCGATGGCCAGGGGCACCTCGGGCCCGATCACCGACCGGACCTCGGCCACGTAGCCTTCCAGCCAGTCCAGCCCCTTCTCAGTAAGCTGCAGCCCCGCAAAGGGGTGGGGGATGTGGAGCACTTCCTCCTCTCGCCGGCGCTCGGCGCTCTGGGGCTGGGGCGAGGCCTGCCGGGTCTCGGCAGTCCGCCAGGCCGCCTTGAACTGGTCGAGAAAGCCCAGGGGCGCGCTGAGCGCCCCCTCCACGTCGAAGAGGAGGGAGGCGCCCAGATCCATTTTCAGGAAGGTGAATCCCTTGGCCAGCCGCGCTTTCAGCGCCTGGCCCATGGCCCGGCCGTCCCCCTTGCCGTGGGCGTCGGTGTCGCAGTAGAGCCGGACCCCATCCCGGAACTTGCCCCCGAGGAGCTGGTAGACGGGCACCCCGTAGGCCTTCCCGGCCAGGTCCCACAGGGCCACCTCCACGCCGCTCACCCCGCCCCCCTGCCGCCCGGGCAAGGGCAACCGGGTGATGCTGTAGGCGGCTAGGGTCGAGATCATGACGGAGAAGACCATGGCGACCAAACCCACCGCCAGGCTGTTCCGGACAAAAGTGACGAAACCAGTGTTGGCGAGGAGATCCACATAGTTGGCCAGGGTCACCCGGGAGGGCCAGAGGCTGGGCAGGGGCATGAACATGTCGGCCACGGGCTTGAGCGACGTGACCAGCATCCAGTAGAGGGGGAAGGTGGTCCAAAGGAGCCCCGCCACCAGCAGCCCCCAGGCGTAGCGGCGCCTCATCCGGAAGGTCCGCATCAGCGTTCCCGCCCCGCGAAGAGCCGGGTGGCCAGCACGATCAGCCCGATGAAGACGGGAGCCGCCGCCAGGGAGGTGGCCACCGCATACCCCAGCTCCAGGTTCCAGAAGGCCTTCTCGTAGGTGAGGATAGGCACGGTGGTGGTGGCGTAGGCCGGCCCGCCCCCTGTGGTGACGAAGATGGTGGTGAAGTCGTTGAAAGTCCAGATGGTCGAGAGGAGGGATGCGATCACCATCACCGGCGCCAGGGCGGGGAGGACGATGTGCCGGACCTGGCTCGCCCACCCGGCGCCATCGATGGCGGCCGCCTCGTACAGCTCCGCATCGATCACCTGCAGGCCGCCCAGGAGGGAGAAGGTGAAGAAGGGCACGCCCTTCCAAACGTTGATCAGCACCACCGCGGCCAAGGCCGTCTGGGGCGAGCCCAGCCAGGGCACGGGGAACTCGATGAGCCCTGCCCTGAGCAGGAGGGCGTTGATGATGCCGTTGGTGTCGCTGTACATCCACCGCCAGGTCAGGGCGGCGACCAGCTCGGGCACCGCCCAGGGGATCAAGATGATGGCCCGCCAGAGCCCCCGCCAGGGAAGCTCCTCGTTCAAGACCAAGGCAAGCCCAAAGCCGGCCAAGAGCTTGAGGGCCACCGCCCCGAAGGCGTAGAGGAAGCTGTTCCGGACCGCAAGCCAGAAGAGGGGATCGTGCACCAGCCGCCCGTAGTTGCCCCACCCCACAAAGGTGCCGGGCAGGCCGATCCGCTTGTCGGTGAGGCTCAAGGAGACGGCCTGGAGCAGCGGCGCGCCCATGACGCCGACGATGACCACCAGAAGTGGCGCCACCATGAGGAGGCCCGTGATCAGGTCCACCGGCCGCTGGGAGGGCCCGCGGTGCAGGGCGGACGGGCTCAGGGTGACTCCCCCCTCTCCCATGACCGGCGGCGGGACGGCCGTGGGAGGCCGCCCCGCCGGCCGCGGAGCTTCACCTGCGCCAGACAGGGCTAGTACTTGGCCATGATGGCCTCGATCTCACGCTTGGCATTCTGGAGGGCTTCGGCAGGCGGCACCCCATCGACGATGGCTGTCTGGAGCGCTCGCAGGAGCACCTGGGAGCTCAAGACCTCCCCTGCCCAGGGGGTGGCGGGGCCCGGGTACCCGACGTTGACGTTGATCTGGCCCGCCTCCAGCCAGACCCGATTGACGGGATCCTGGTAGAAGGGCAAGTCCTTCATCCCTTCCAAGACTGGGGCCCACATGGGGGCCATCCGGGGCAGGAGCTGGCCATAGTGCTCCGGGGTCATGAAGTCCCGGATAAAGCGCTCGGCAGCCGCCACATTCCCGCCTGCGAAGAGGACCATGGTGTTTCCGCCGCCCAGGTTGTAGCGGCCCTGAGGCCCCGCCGGCATGAGGGTCGCCCCCGTGTGGGCCAAGAGGGGGTGGCCCATGTCGGCCATGTTGGCCCAGAGGCTCCCCGAGTTGAAGACCATGACGGCGGTCCCGGCCATGTAGGCGTTGTTGTTCCCACCGTCATCCCAGGACAGGGCCCCGGGCGGGATGGTCTTGTCCTGGTGGTACATCTCCACCAGCATCTGGAAGACCTCGACGTTCTGCGGCGAGTCCACCACCACCGTCCGGCCGTCTTCCGCAAAGACCGAGCCTCCGTTGGCCCAAAAGAGGTTGCGGATGAAGCCTTCGATATCGTTGCCGCCCGAGCGGCCCAAGGGGATGCCGGCGCCATAGATGCCCGCCCGGGGGTTGTTGGTCCGCCGGGCCACCTCGCGGAATGCGGCGATGGTCTGGGGCGGTTCGACGCCCGCCGCCTCCAGGAGGTCGTTCCGGTAGAAGAGGGCCGCCGGGAAGGTGGCCGTAGGCACACCCCGGGGTTGGCCGTCGATGCTGACCAGGCGGACCGCGGCCTCGCTGAAGCGGTCGCCGGTCTGGGCTTCGATGGCGGCAAGGAGATCGGCGGTGATGGTGGTGGCCCCCATGCCGGCCAGCTGGGCCACCATCCCCACTTCCACTGTGGCGATGTCGGGGACATGCCCGCTTTCCACCGCGGTCATCAGCTTGGTGATCAGATCCCGGGGCGGGACGACGGTGTACTCCACCTCGATGCCCGTCGCCTCAGACCACGCCTGGACGAACTGGGCCATGAACTCGTTGTAGAAGGGGATGTATTCGGTCTTATCCCAGATGACCAGTCTGTCGGCAGCACTGGCGCCCCAAGCGAGCGCGAGGGTCACGAGCAGGCTGAAGAGGACGGCGACCGGTCGGACCGCGCGCACCCTGTTCTCCCCCTTCTCCGCGGTGTCGCCTTGGAGCCCCACCGGATCGGGCCCGTCGGGCGCGGGGGCCCCGCGCCCGCAGGCGCCGGAGGTGGCTTGTCTTCATGTCTACTCGGGGGCCGCGGGATCCAGACCACGAAGCATAAAGAAAGCCCTACAGCGCCAGCCGGGTGCGCTGTAGGGCACGGCGAACGGAGGATCGTCTCAAGCCCCGAATCGGGCGAGAGGATCCGCCAGCGGGGGCCTCTGTCGGGCCGGTCCGATCAGAGGACCCCGTACTTGGCGTAGACGTCCTTCAGGTAGGCGCCCTTGAGGAGCTCCTCCTTGGAGGCGCTCTCCTTCTGGACCTTCTCCATGGCCAGGCGGATCACTTCGTCCTCAACGTCCTTGGGGATGACCACCACGCCATCGTAGTCCGCGAAGACGATGTCGCCCGGCGAGACCAGGATGTCGCCGACCTCCACCACGCAGTTGTAATCGATCACGATGCTCCGACCGGAGGAGTCGACGGGCTTCAGACCGGCGCAGAAGACGGGGAAGCCCATCTCCATGACCTGCCTGGAGTCGCGGATGTACCCGTCGATAATGGCGCCAACCGAACCCCGAGCCCGAGCGGCCGTCGACAGAAGCTCGCCCCAGACGCCCGTCCGCTTGGAACCATTGGTGCACCAGACCACCACCGAGTTGGGCGTCAGGCTGTCGAGGGCCTCAATCTCCAACTCGTACGGATCCTTGTTCTTGTCGTACACGTCGGCGCTCAGAATGGTGAAGGCCCGGCCGCAGATGACCGTCTTCGGATCGAGCGGACGGAGATCGGCCCGCATCACCCGGTCGCGTACCCCGACCTGGTCCAGCGCGTCACTGAGGACGGCGGCGTAGAGCCGCTCCTTCATCTCCGCAAAAAGGGTGGCATCGTCCTTTCTCTGCTGATCCACGTAAGCGTTTCCCCCATTCGTCGTCAACTGTGGCCAAGGCCCTTGCGGCCAGCCCACGAACCCCATTCTTTCCCAAGACCAGCGTGGCCTGCTCGAACCCGGCTCATACCGCCATTGATCTACCCATCGGCCGATTCGCCCCTCGGGCGCAAGAAGGGTCTTTTCCCAATAGGGGGTTCTCCTTGCCCTCCTCGGGCTTCTTCCCGTCCTGAAAGACCGAGGTGGCTACGCCACGCCCAGGGCCTCCGCCAGGACCTGAAAAAGCCCCCGGGTCATGAGGGCACAGCCGCGGTAAAAGTCGGTCTGGGCGTGCTGAGCCACGTGGGTGGCCCATGTTGGGACCCAACGGAGCACATGCTCCTTCAGAAAGGCTCGTTGGGCGTCCATCGCCTCTTGGAAACGGGTTTGCTCACCGCGCTCCAGAGCCTCCAGGGCCAGCCCGGCCAGATGGGCGACGAACTCCAACTCCAGCCCCACGTGGTCATCAGGCTCCTGGCCTTTCTTCTCCGCCACCAGGCCGTAGCGGGCATACCAGTTCCGCACCTCGAGGGTCTCCCGCTGGAGCAACAAGGGCTCGGAGCTGACGTAGACCGACTCCCACGGCGGAGCCAAGATGTGGCGCCCGCCGCCCACAAAGAGGCGAATGTAGTCGGACTCGAGGATATCGGCAGCCTGCTGGGAAGACCGGCCGTCCAGCCACTGTCGGGCCAGGGCCATCCCCTGGCGAACATCGGCGTGGTCCGCGGCGAGGGGCACATCCTGGAAAACGTCGTTCTTCACCAGCCCGTCGATCCACGCGGGCTCAGGAAAGGCGTAGAAGGTCCGCCCGAGCAGGCTCAAGGTCAGGATCTCGCCCAGAAGAAACTCCTTGGTGGTCGTCTCCGTCACAGCAGCAGTATGCTTCTCTTGGTCCATGCTCAGGCTCCCCCCATGTTGGGGGGAGGGCCCGAGGTGGGCCCTCCCCTTCTCTTCGCGCTCCGCTTACAGCCCGATGCGGATCTGATGCGTGTAGAACAGGTAGCGATGCACCAGCTGCGACGCCAGAACTAGGGCGAGGGCGACGGAGGCCAGGCTCGTCACGTTCAGGTTCCTGGGCGAGCGCACGGCTTCCCCGTAGAGCAAGGCGCCACAGCACCCCGCCCCCACGAAGGCCAGGGCCAGATAGACCACCAGCCACGTCTTGAGGCCCCCACCGAGGGCCACGGTCGCCATCCCCAGCTGGGCCTGGATGTCGGCAGCGCCCAGTACCAGGGCCACGACCTGGATCCCCAGCAGGACGATGGAGCCCAGCCCAATCCAACGGAAGAGGGTGCTCTCCACCGGCTGAGACCCAGACCGACCCCCGGTCTGGTACAGCGTGCCGGTGATCAGCCCGCCCAGGAGGAGCGCCGCGGTGAAGAACGTCAGTGGGGTCGCCACCGTGTTCCACGAGGGCACCGCCTGGATCATGTAGATCCGGGCCATGCTGTAGACCAGGCCGATGCCGCTCAGCGCCACCAGCCAGCCTAAGGCGCTCCGCCACCCGGGGAGCCCCGCCCGAGCTCGTACGGCCCCGATGTAGAGCAAGCCGAACAGGCCATAGAGGACCGTGAAAAGGATCTCCCGGCTCAGCCACGAGCTCCCCACGTTGACCACGGACCGGTAGGCCATGAGCGGGCGCTCCAGGTGGAAGAGGGAGACGATCATGCCCAACAGCAGAAGCACCGCGACGGTGAGCAGTGGGCGGTGAACCTGGCCCTGAATCTCTGCTCCCGAGCCCCGCCGGACAGACAGGAAGTAGATCCAGTAGACCGAGAATGTGCCCACAGACATCTGTGTGAGCAGAGTGTAGGCAACCAGTGCCCAAGTCTTGTCCATGGCTCTCTACGCCTCCATCACGTCTCGGATCCGTCCGCCGGCGCCCTGGTGAGGCGACTTGGGC
>PIUA01000015.1 GCA_017577405.1 Bacillota bacterium | reverse complement strand
GGGTGAAGTTCCGCACGCCCACGAAGATCATCCGGTCGCCGAAGGGCGACGTCTGGAAGAAGCTCAGGTAGAGAGACTGGATGGACGGCACGACGAGAAAGACGCCCACGATCAAGACGGGGGGCGCAAAGAGAAGATAGGGCAGGATCCGGGGGGGAAAACGGCTTGGCATACCACGCCCTCCTGAGGGGGGTGGGGCCGCGGGGCCCCCCCCCGCCGGTTGAGACCTCTGGGTGATGGGGCACGGCCCCACTCCCGCTTACTGGTAGAGCAGGGCGTAGTCGGCCAGCACCTGGTTGACCCGGGCCGCCGCCTGGTCGAGGGCCCGCTGGACGGGCACCCGGCCGTTGAGGGCATCCTCCAGGGCCGTGTCCACGATGTCGCGGATCTCCACAAACTGGCCGAGGAGGACTCCCTGGGCCGCGGGGTGATCGGAGCCGGTGAGGATCTGGAGGAAGGCCGTGAGGCTGTTGGGGTTCTCCGCGAACCAGCCGCTGTCCAGGAGGGTCTTCACCGCGCTGTTGGTCACCGGGAAGTAGCCCGTCCCCTGATGCCAGGCGACTGCGTTCTCCGTCCGGTTGATGAACTTGAAAAACTCCCAGACCCCGTCCAGCTCTCGCTCCGACTGCCCCTTCAGCACCCACAGGGAGGCGCCGCCGATGACCGAGTTCCCCCGGGGGTAGCCCTCCAACCGGGGCAGGAAGGTGGTCCCCACCTCAAAATTGGCCGCCTCCTCGATGGAGGCCAGGGAGGAGGTGGACTGGATCAGCATGGCGATCTGGCCGGAGATGAAGGCCTGGTTGGCCGAGTACTCCCGGCCGCCGTAGACGAAAACGCCCTCCTCCGCCCAGCGCCGCCAGTGGGTGACCACCTCCACACCGAAGGGGCCGTTGAAGAGGACCTCGGTGGCCCGTCCCGCCCGGCCGTTGGCGTTGTTGGCGTAGAACTGGTTGTGGGTGGCATGGGCCTGCTCAAAGACCCAGGCGGGCCACCCGAAGGAGATGGCGTGGGGCGCGGCGCCGGAGGCGACGATCTGCCGCCCCATCTCCAGCACCTCATCAAAGGTGGTGGGCGGCCGGTTGGGATCCAGCCCCGCCTTCCGGAAGATGTCCTTGTTGTAGTAGAGCATGGCCGTGGAGGAGTTGAAGGGCATGGAGTAGAGCTTGCCGTCCACCGCGTAGTAGTTGAAGATGGGCCGGCTGATGTCGCCGAAGTCGATCCCGCCCCGGGATTCGGCCAGCTCGTACACGGGGATAATGGCGCCCGAGTCGAGCATGGTCTGGGTTCCGACCTCGTAGACCTGCAGGATGTTGGGCGCCTGGCCCGTCCGCAGGGCGGCGATGGCCCGGGTCAAGGCCTCGGCGTAGGAGCCGGAGAACTGCGCGTGGACCCGGTACTCCGACTGGGAGGCGTTGAACCGCTCCACCAGGTCGTTGAGCGCCCTGCCGGCCGCCCCACTCATGGAGTGCCAGAACTGAACCTCGATCTGGGCGGCCGCGGCAGGCCCCAGCAGGCCCACCAGCACCACCGCGAGGAGAAAGGCCCGCACCAACCGACGGGTCACGTCGATCCCTCCCTCAGTCCAGTGCCCAGCCAGCCAGCCGTCTTCCCCAGGGGACCCCCGGGACGGGAGACCCCACGGCGATGGGGCCACCGTGGGGTGGGTCCGCGCGCCCGCGCCTCAGACGGGCGGGATCAGGGGTCGGTCAAGGGGCAACCGGCCGGCATGTGTGGGGATTCTTCTTCCACACATTTTCTCAGTTTCCTTTGGTCACGCCCGACAGGAAGAGAGTTTTCACATCTTGTTCGTGGTTCCTGCCAGGGGAGTCGCCTGAAGGGGCTTGCCTCAGGGGGTCCGTTCCCGCACACGCCGCGGGCGAAGGCGGGTCAAGCCATCGCGGCCGTCAGGCCGGGCGGGGGGCGAAGGCGTTCCGGAAGTAGAGGTAGCCCGACCAGAGAGTGAGGGCGACGGCCAGCCATAGGAGAAGGTGGGCGCCGGGCAGGCCCACCATGAGGGCCGGAAGGGCGATGCACTGAACCAGGGTCTTCCCCTTGCCCCAGGGGCCGGCCGCCAGGATCACCCCTTGGCCGGCCAGCACCAGGCGGAGGCCTGTGACGGCCATCTCCCGCCCCACCACCGCCACGGCCGCCCAGCTGGAGACCAGGCCCAGCTCCACCAGCCCAATGATGGCCGCGGTGACCAGGAGCTTGTCGGCCACGGGGTCCAGGAGCTTGCCGAAGGTGGTCACCTCCCGGCGGTGACGGGCCAGGTACCCGTCGAGGGCGTCGGTGAGGGCGGCGGCCACGAAGAGCCCCGCCGCCACCCAGCCCCCCCAGGGGGTCCGGGCCAGGAGGACGGCCAGCATGGGCAAGACCAGGACCAGCCGGGCCAGGCTGATCCAGGTGGCCACCGTCATCTCCAACCGGACGGGCCGGGCGCGTTCCCCACCCCCCTCCCCCGCGGCGGCCGGGGAGGGTCCGGGCCAGGATGGTTCCTCGGCGTGCACCCCACCACTTCCTCTCCCGGGCACAAGGCACCGGCGCCAGGGCCAGAACGGCCAGTGCCCCAAGTTTCACCTATTGTACCACACTCCTCCGGGGCCCACGCCCCGGCCGGGAGGAAGGCTGAGGCGGCATCAGATCCCTCCTCCTCGCCCATGCTCTTCCGGACGCCATCCCGAGAATGATTTGTGATATCTGTCACATTCTCCTCGGAAAACGTGGTACAATGGTCCGGGGCGAGGCCAGCCGGTACCGGCCCAGCGAGCCCAACCCAGAAGACCTGGCCTCCCGGCTCCGGCAGCACCCTCTCGGCGCCGGCGCCCTCTCCGGCCCCAGGCAGGGTTCCCAGCCCCGGGGCGATCCGACCCCTGGTCGGGTCACTAACGACGTGGATTCGGAGGCAGATGGGATGGAGTTGACTCGACGCCAACTCTTTCAGTGGGGTGCTCGGCTGGGCGCCGCCGGCGCGACGGGGTGGGTCCTCACCCAGAGTTCCCAAGCCCAGGCGGCCAGCCAGTCTCCCCCATCCTCCCAAAAGGGGATGCTGATCGACATCACCCGCTGCGTCGGGTGCCGTTTGTGTGAGCGGGCCTGCGCGAGCAAGTGGGGTCTGGACCCGACGGACGAGCACCCGTCCAACCAGTGGACCTGGCTGACTCAGGTGGCCTCCGCGGACGGGCCCCGTTACGTCCGGAACCAGTGTTTCCACTGCTTGGATCCGGCCTGTGTCTCCGCCTGCCCGGTGGCCGCCCTCCGGAAGACGGCCGAAGGCGCGGTGATCTATGAAGAGGCCCGGTGCCTGGGCTGCCGTTACTGCATGCTGGCCTGCCCCTTCCAGATTCCGCGGTACGAGTGGCACTCCTGGAACCCGGCGGTGACCAAGTGCGTCTTCTGCTACGACCGGCTGGCGGAAGGCGAGGCGCCCGCCTGTGCGGTGGCCTGCCCCACCGGGGCCACCCTCTTCGGCGACCGGGAAGCGCTGCTGGCCGAGGCCCGGCGGCGGATTGCAGCCCATCCCGACCGGTACGTGCCCCACATCTACGGGGAGCATGAGGCGGGCGGTACCGCCTGGCTCTTCCTCTCCGACGTGCCCTTCGAGGAGCTGGGCTTCCGGACCGATGTGCCCACCCAAGCACCGCCCCGCCGGACCGACGCCATCATGCGCCTGGTCCCGCCGGTGGCCGGCGGGCTGGTGGCGGCCCTGGGCGCGCTCGCCTGGTGGAACCAGCAGGAGGAGGCGGGCCCTGGCGTGGACAGGGGCCCTGAGCCCAAGGCGGAGCGGGACGATGAAGGGGGACCCTCGGCATGAAGGAACTCACTCTGGCGTACGCCCCGGGTCGGGTGCGGGACTGGGCCTGGCACCTCACCTGGACCTGGCCCCGGGTGGTGCTGGCGCTGGTCGCCGGCGCAGGCTTCGTCGCCACCATCTACCGGTTCATCTTCGGGCTGGGGGCGGCCACCAACCTCTCCGATGAGTGGCCCTGGGCCCTCTGGATCTCCTTGAACGTGCTGTCGGGCGTGGCCTTGTCGGCGGGGGCCTTCACCATAGCGGCGGCCGTCTACCTCTTCCGGCAGCGAGCCCTGAAGCCCCTCCTCCGGCCCGCCATCCTCCTGGGCTTCCTGGGATACCTGCAGGTGATCATGGGCCTCATCGTCGAGCTGGGCAAGCCCTGGAACATCTGGCATCCCATCATCATGTGGCAGCCCCGCTCGGCCATGTTCGAGGTGGCCTGGTGCGTCATGCTCTACACCGTCGTTCTCTTCCTGGAGTTCGCCCCGGTGCTGCTGGAGAAGGTGGGCGCCAAGGCCCGCTGGCTGCGGGCGGCCCAGCGGATCACGCCCGCCCTGGTGGTGGCCGGGGTGGTCCTCTCCACCCTCCACCAGTCCTCCTTGGGGACCTTCTTCGTGCTGGTGCCGGGCAAGCTCCACCCCCTCTGGAACACCATCCTCCTTCCCCTGCTCTTCTTCACCAGCGCCATCGTCATGGCCATCGGCGTGGTCAGCCTGATGACCGCCCTCGCCTATGGCACCCTGGTCCGGTGGGATCCCGCGCCCCTGACGGCCCGCCTTCTCCGGTGGCTGCCCTGGGCGGTGGGCCTCTACCTGATCCTGAAGGTTGGCGACCTGGTGGCCCGGGGCCAGGTGGGGGAACTCTTCACGGGCTCGCCGGAAGCAGGTCTCTTCTGGCTGGAGCTGGCCCTCATCGTGCTGCCGGCGGTTCTGGCCCTCCAGCCCCGCCTCCGCTCCAGCCGGCGGGGCCAGGGCTGGCTGGGCGCGCTGGTGGTGGCCGGGGTGATCCTCAACCGGTTCAACGTGAGCCACTTCGGCCTCCGGGCGTGGACGGCGGCCGGCTACGTCCCCAGCCTGCCGGAGCTGGCCATCAGCCTGGGCCTCATGGCCGCGACCGTCCTGGCCTTCATTGCCATCGCCGAGAACCTGCCCGTCTTCAGCCACCGGCCACCGGCGGACCGAGGCGCCTGACCCTGGGGAGGCCTGGGACCGTGGGGCGACGGCCCAGGCTTCCCCTCCCAGCGCGCCCACGCCAGGCCTTAGCGCGAGCCTCGCCTTACAGGATCCCTGCCTTGACCTCCCGTCTCAGTGCCGGTACCTCTAGAGTACACGCCTGTCCAGCCCGCCTCCCAGAGACGGTGGGAGGCATGCGCTGATGCACCCTTCCCAGAGCCCGTGGGCCATCCCCGCCCGACCCTCGCCGGCAGCCAGCCTCAGGCCTCGCCCCAGGGCCAGCTCACGCCCTGGCGACGGCTTCGGTCCCCCGGGCCGCGCCTTCCCCTGGCTGGTGGGCCTGGCGGCCTGGTGTCCACCCTACCGGCTGGGCCGGCGCTGGCAGGCGGAGCTCCTGGTGGTGGCCGATCCCCTTCCCCCATCCCGGCGGCGCCGGCGCCTCGGCCCCACCCTCAGGGGCGTGGACCTCCGGGTGACCTGGCGGAGCGTCGAAGGGCTCGCCTACTCCAGCCCTCGCCAGCGGGAGATTCTGCGCTGGGGGCGGATCCTCTACGATCCGGCAGGCCTGCTCACCTCTTGGATGGCCGCCCTGGCCGGCTCTGGCGCAGGATTCCAAGCCCTCCGCGTCGAAGCCGCCCCCGCCGGACATTCTCAGAAGAGAAGAGGAGCGGAGCCCATGGCCCAGGCCGACGTGCCACAGATGTTGGAGCTGCTCCGGGGCCGGGGGGTGGACCCGGAGGACCTGGTGCGCCTGGTGCTCAAGCTCCAACGCCCATACGTGCCTGACCTGACTGCCGATGCGGCCCGGGCCCACCTCCACGCGGTCCTGGCCAAGCGGGAGGTGGAGTACGCCATCATCACCGGGGTCATTCTGGACCGGATGGCCGAGGAGGGCCGGCTCGACGAGCCTCTGGGGAGCATCGTGCGGGAGGATCCGTCGCTCTACGGCGTCGACAAGGGACTGGCCCTCTCCATCGTGAATGCGTACGGGAGCATCGGCATGAGCAATTTCGGCTATCTGGTCCACGAGCGGCCCGACGTCCTGGAGGCGTTCCGGACCCGTCCGGGACGGGTCTGCACCTTCCTGGACGACCTGATCGCGGGCCTGGTGGCCGCCACCTGCGCGCGGATCGCCCACCGCGCGGGCGATGCGGCCGAAGGAAGATCGACGTAACGAGGGGGCAAGGGAGACCGTTTGACCCAACCGCTCACCGAGGTCCGAACCTATCGGGGCTACGCCCTTGATCCGTTCCAGCAGGAAGCCATCGAGCACATCGACCGGGGCGACTCGGTCTTGGTGGCCGCCCCCACCGGGACGGGGAAGACCCTGATCGCGGATTACCTCATCGAGCAGATGCACCGGCAGGGCCGGCGCGTCGTCTACACCGCGCCCATCAAGGCCCTAAGCAACCAGAAGTTCAAGGAGTTCAAGCGCCTCCTGGGCGAGGAGGCGGTGGGCATCCTTACCGGCGACGTGGTGGTCAACCCGGAGGCCTCCATCCTCATCATGACCACCGAGGTCTTCCGGAACCTGCTCCACCAGGACCCCGAGCGGGTCGCCGATGTGGCCTACGCCATCTTCGACGAGATCCATTACATCGACGATCCCGAGCGGGGAAGCGTCTGGGAGGAGTCCCTCATCTTCATGCCGCCCCAGATGCGCCTCTTGGGCCTTTCGGCCACCATCCCCAACGTGGAGGAGCTGGCCGCGTGGATCAGCCAGGTCCACGGTCACCCGGTGCGGGTGGTGGTCCACACCGAGCGGGCCGTGCCACTGGAGCACCACCTCTTCGAGGGGACCTTGGGCTTCACCACCCGCAAGGCCCTGGAGCAGCGGTACCGCCGGTACATGAAGCGGGCCGGCCTCAAGTTTTCCGACCGGGCCCGCCTCCCCTTCCGGTTCGAGCCCACCACCCACCTGGACCTGCTGGAGGTGCTGGCGCCCGAGCAGTTCCCCGTCCTCTTCTTCACCTTCAGCCGGCGCAAGTGTGAGGTGAACGCGCTGGAACTCAGCCGGACGGGGAAGGTCTACCTCACCCCAGAGGAGCAACGCCAGGTGGATGAGGTGATCCAGGAGGCCCTGGCCACCCGGGTGCCCGAGGGCGCGGGCCACCAGAACAGCGTGACGGCCCAGCGGCTCCGGGGCATGCGGAACTTGCTGCTGAAGGGCATCGGGTTCCACCACGCGGGCCTCCTGCCCGTGGTGAAGGACGTGGTGGAGGAGCTCTTCGAGCGCCGGCTCATCCGGGTCCTCTACTGCACCGAGACCTTCGCGGTGGGGATCAACTTCCCCTGCCGGACGGTCTGCTTCGACGCCTTCAGCAAGTGGGACGGCCGCACCTTCCGGCCCCTCCTCAACCGGGAGTACTTCCAGATGGCCGGTCGGGCCGGGCGCCGGGGCATCGACGTCCGCGGCGACGTCATCACCCTGGTGGACTTCAACTACTTCATCCCCCAGGAGCTGCCCTCCATGGACGAGGGGGAGATCGAGCCGGTCCGCAGCCGCTTCTCCCTCTCGTACAACACCGTCCTCAACCTGGTGGAGGGTTACGACCAGGAAGAGGTGGCCCGGATCCTCGCCAAGAGCTTCGCCACCTACCAGGCCAACCAGCGGCGGCGGGAGTACGAGGCCCGCCTGGCCGAGCTGGAAGGAGAACGGCTCCGGATCCAAGGCTGTGCCTACATGGAGACCCCCCGGTGCCCCGTCAACCTGATGGAGCGGATGGCCCTCCTGGAGGAGAAGCGGGAGGAGGTGTCCCGGCGCCTCGCCCGGAAGGAGCGCCGGGGCGTGAAGCGCCTCCGCCGGAAGATCCGCCAGGAGGAGGCGGCCCTGAAGAAGCTCCAGGTGGCCGGCTGCCCGCCCGAGGTGCTGGACCGGTGCCAAGCGCTCCTCCCCACCTACCGCCGCCTGACCAGGCGGATCGAGCAGATGCGGGAGCGGATCAGCAACCTCCCCTCACCCCAGCGGTTCCTGGAGAGCTACCGTCAGAAGCGGGCCCTCCTGGAAGCCCTGGATTACGTGCGGGAGGGCAAGCTCACTGCGCGAGGGCTCTTCGCCTCCCAGATCAACATCCAGGAGCTCTTGGTGACGGAGCTCCACTTCGACGGGTGGTTCCATGAGCTGGATGTGGACACCCTGAACGCCCTGGTGGTCTCCATCGACTACGAGCCCCGCCGCGCCGAGCGGCGGGTCCGCCACCGCCTCTTCAACACGGCCCGGGTGGAGGCGACGGTGCAGTTCCTTGCGGAGATGGAACGCTCCTTCGGCCAGGAGCCCACCATCCGCTTCAACGACAACCTGGCCCTCCTCGCCTACCACTGGAGCGCCGGTGAGAGCTTCGCCGAGATCCTGCGCCGGGGCGACTTCGACGAGGGCGACATCATCTACGCCTTCCGGCGGGCCATCGACCTCTTGCGCCAGATCCGCCACGCGGTGCGGGATGATCCCTACCTCTCCACCAAGCTGCAGACCTGCATCGACCGGATGGACCGGGACGAGGTGGCCGTCGTCCTGTAGCCTCCCAGACCCTCGGGACGACGCGCTCGGGGCCTGCCCGCCGGAGGCGGTGCAGGCCCCGAGCCGTTGGAACCCGTTTCCCTTGGACGTTCCCCTGCTCTCCGAGGTTACCCCTTGAGGGAGCCGGCCAGCATCCCCCGGATGAAGTACCGCCCCAAGAGGATGTAGACCAGCACCGTGGGCAAGGCGGCCAGCACTGAGCCCGCCATGGGCATGTTCCACCGGACCGCCTCACCCCCAGCCAGGTTGGCCAGCGCCACGGTGATGGGCTGGGCCGCGGGCTGGGTCAGGGTAACCGCGAAGAGGAACTCGTTCCAGATCTGGGTGAACTGCCAGATGATCACCACCGTGAAGGCGGGCGCCGACAGGGGCAGGATCACCCACCGGTAGATGCCGAAGAAACCGGCCCCGTCGATGGAGGCGGCCTGCACCATCTCATCGGGCAGCTCCGCGTAGAAGTTGCGGAAGAGGAGGGTGGTGATGGGCAGCCCGTAGACCACGTGGACCAGGATCAGACCCGGCAGCCCCCCGTACAGGTTGACCGACCGGAGGAACTGGAAGAGGGGAATCAGGATGCTCTGGTAGGGGATGAACATCCCGAAGACGATGAGCGGGAAGATGTACCGCTCGCCGGGCAGGCGCCACTTGGCGAGGACGTACCCGTTCATCGACCCCATGATCGCCGAGAGCGCGGTGGCGGTGACGGCCAAGATGAAGCTGTTCCGCAGCTTGGGCGCGAAGTCCCGCCACGCCGTGGCGTACCCCTCCCAGGAGATGGGCCGGGGCGGCTCCCAGGCCGTCGGGAGGCGGATGTGGGCCGGATCCTTCAGGCTGGTGACCACCGTCAGGTAGACGGGTGTCAGGTAGATGATCACCAGCAGGATGAGCACCCCGTAGACCGCCACCCGCCCCCACCGGGCCCGCCCCGCCGCCTTCTGGCGGGACAGCTGCAGGTCGTGGGCCGGCGTTCCGGTGGCGACGGCAGGCTGATCAGCCATCACGCCTCATCCCCCTTCCGCAGGGTGGAGACCATGTAGGGAATGATCAGGAGCGAGACCAGGAGCAAGAGCAGCGTGGCGATGGCCGCCCCCTTGGCGAACTGGTTGCCCCGGAAGGTGGTCAGGTACATGAGGATGGCCGGCACGCTGGTCATGGCGTTGTCCGGCCCGCTCATGGCGAAGATCAGGTCGAAGATCTTCAGGGCGATGTGGCCCAAGACCACCACCGCGCTGAGGGTGATGGGCTTCAAGAGAGGCAGCTCCACGTACCGGTAGATCTGGAGCCGGGAGGCCCCGTCCACCTGGGCCGCCTCCCGCAGCTCTTCGGGGATCCCCCGCAAGCCCGCCAGGTAGAGGGCCATGGTGTAGCCCGACATCTGCCAGGTGGCGGCGATGATGATGCCGATCAAGGCCAGGTTGAACCCGTGGGTCTCCGGGAAGGGAAGCCCGCTCCAGTTGACCCCCCGCCCCACCAGGAGGACGTACGCCCCCGCGACCAGGCCTGGGAGGCCCAGGAGAAGGGCCTTCCGCCGGGTGCCCCGCCGCCAGGCCCGCACGCCCAAGAGGATGAGCACCACGGCGGCGAGCAGGATGAGTCCCTGAGGAACCGCCTGCCAGTTGAATTGGAGCACCCGCTGGCGGCTGGTGGTCCAGAGAAACTCCAGCCTCGGCAAGCCCACCAGGGTGGGGAGCACGTTCACCCCGCCCCGGGGCTGGAGCATCCAGCGCCAGATGGTCCCCGTCACCACAAAGGAGAGGGCCATGGGAAGCAGGAAGACCGTCCGGAAGAACCCCTCCCCCTTAAGCGGCCGGTCCAGCAGGGTGGCCAAGAAGAGCCCCATCCCCAAGCACGCCACGACGAAGATCAGGCTGAAGAAGACCATGTTGACCAGGTCTTGGCGGAACCGGACGTCGAGAATCCCGGTGAAGAGCTGGCGGTAGTTCTCCAGGCCGACGAAGGTGATCTCCGGCTGGAGGGCCAGGGAGGCGCCCCGCCCCCAGTCGGTGAGGGAGACGTAGACGGTCTGGCCGATGAAGCCGTAGACGAAGATGCCCAGCAGAATCAGGGAGGGTGCCAGCATCAGGCCGGCGATGAGGCGATCCTTTCCCGTTCTCATAGACGAAGCCCCCTCCCGGTGCGCGCGCACCAAGCTCGTTTCCACACGGTGACCGCTCCTTCTGCACCGATGGCACGGGGGCGAGCCCCCAGGGCCCGCCCCCGTCCAGACTCACCTCCGCGAGCCACCCATCGGGGCAGGCTCGGCTGCCGAGGGGCCCTGCCTCAGAGGCCGATGCCCGCCTGGAGCGCCACGGCGTGCGCCGCGTTGGAGGTGATGACGGGATCCCGGGTGGTCAGGAACATCTCCATCACCGTGGTGGCGAAGTCGTTCATGAACCGCTCGTTGGCCACCACGCCGTGCTGGAGGCTGCCCACGATCCGGTTGGTCTGCCAGTCCCGAGCCACCGACTGCCCGTAGGCGTCATACCGGCTCAGGTCGCTGTCCAACCGGGCGCTGATGGAACCCTTCAGGGGGTTGAAGATGTCCTGCCCCTCCCGGCTGCCCACGGTCCGCAGCCAGGCGATGGTCGCCTCCCGGTTGGGCGCGCCCTTGGGCAGGCCGAAGGAGTCGGCCAGCATCATGAAGATGCCCTCCGTGCCCGGCGACGGCGCCCAGCCGAAGTCGACCCCAGGCTTCAGCCCGAGGGTGGTGCTCATGTAACCCGAGGCCCAGTCACCCATGATGTTGAAGGCCGCCTCGCCGTCCACCACCATGTCGGTTGCCTGCTGCCAGGTGAGGGAGGCGAAGTCGGGGTTGGTGTACTCCATGATCCGGTCGAGGAGCTCCCAGGTGGCCACCACCTCAGGGCTGGTCCAGGCCAACTCACCCGTCCAGAGGGCCTCCCACTTGTCGGGACCGAGGACGGAGAGGGCCACGCTCTCCCACAGGTGGATGACCGACCAGTTCTCACCCACCGAGAGGGGCACCACGCCCTGGGCCTGGAGCTTGGGGGCGATCTCGAAGAACTCGTCCCACGTCGTGGGCACGCTGACACCCCACTTCTCCAGGTTCTCGGGGATGTAGTACATCACGTTGGACCGGTGGATGTTGACCGCCACCGACCAGATGCCCTCATCGGTCGAAAGCAGCTTGATCAGGTCCTCAGGCAGGACATCGTACCAGCCCTCTTCCTCATAGAGGAAGGTGAGGTCCTCCATCCGATCCGCCAGCACCCAGGTGCCGATCAGCTCCTGGCCCGCGTGCACCTGGAAGGTGTCCGGCGGGTCGCCGCCAAGCATCCGGGTCTTCAGGACGGCCTTGGCGTTGACGCCCGCCCCGCCCGTCACCGTGGCGTTGATGACCCGGACATTGGGATAGAGGCTCTCGTAGTGCTCGATCAGCGCTTCCAGGGCCGGGCCCTCATCGCCAGCCCACCAGGAGAAGATCTCCAGCTCCCCGCTCTGGGCGCAAGCCGTAGCCGGAAGCAGGAACGCCACAAGTACGGCCAGGACGCCCAGATACCAGCCAGTTCGCCGCATCTCTGATCCCTCCCGCTTTGGTTGCTTGGCAGAAACAACCTCTCGTGCCTTTCGATACCGTTTGATTTGGCTCCTTCTTGCCCAGGACTTTCGAATGGGTCTTATTCCCTTCATGTCTCGCTTTTCGAAACCATGCCGAGTACCCGTACACCATCGACGGGCCGGCACGGGAAGAGGTGGGCCGCCTCACCCCCTTCGGTGAGGTTCGCGGCCTGGTCCTGGAAGGCTCCGGCCGCCTCCCGCCGGACCACCGCCAGGATGCTGCCGCCGAAGCCACCGCCCACCAGCCGGGCGCCCAGGCACCCCGGCAGGTGGATGAGGGCCTCTACCCAGCGATCGATGGTGGGGGTGGAGACCTGGAACAGATCCCGGAGACTCTGGTGGGACTCGCTCACCAAGCGGCCCACCGTCTCCAAATGGCCCTGTTCCAGGGCCTGGGCCAGGGCCAAGACCCGGCCGTTCTCCTCCACCACGTGGCGGGCCCGGCGGTGGAGGGTGGCCACCGGGTGCCCGCGGAAGGACTCGCCCACCCGGGCTTCCAGGAAGCGCAGGTCATCGGAGGTCACATCCCGCAGCGCTTTCACGCCCGGCTTGGCCTGGGCTAGAAGCTGGGCGGCGGCCTCGCACTCCTGGCGCCGGCGGTTGTACCCCGATCCGGCCAAAGTCCGCCCTTGGGGCGGGTGAACGACGAAGAAGGTAAGGGTTTCGGGAATGGGGAGGACCCGATACTCCAGGCTCCGGCAGTCCAGGAGGAGGGCGTGCCCCGCCTCCCCCAGGGTGGCGGTGAATTGGTCCATGATCCCGCAGGCGACGCCGACGAACTGGTTCTCAGCCTGCTGGGCCGCCTGGGCCAGCCGGAGGGGCGCCAGCTCCGCCTGGTGGAGGGTCAGGGCGAGCTGCCCGGTGGCCACCTCCAAGGCGGCCGAGGAGCTGAGACCCATCCCTTGGGGCACCGATCCGGTGAAGGCCAGGGCCATCCCTTCCAGCTGGAACCCTTCCAGCTGGAGGGACCAGAGGGTGCCCGCCACGTACCGGGCCCAGTCGGGCAGCTCACCCGCCCGGTCTGGGCTCAGCCCGTCCAAGCTGAAGCGGGCCTCCTCCTGCCGGTCTAGGGCCCGGACCCAGACCTCCGACCCGCCCCAACGGCGCCCGCTCATCACCACCCACCGGTCGATGGCGGCCGGGAGCACATACCCGTCGTTGTAATCCGTATGCTCCCCGATCAGGTTGACCCGTCCGGGCGCGGCGACGGTAACCACCGGGTCGCCGGAACCGGCCCCGGGGGCCCTTTCCAACGCTTCACAGGTCGCCCGGCGCATGGCGTCGAGTCCGTTCTGTACAGGGTCGCTCATCAAGCCTCATCCACTTCATGATCGAATCGCTTCGATATCTATGTCCTTATTTCTGGTTGTTCGATTTCATCCCATTAGATTCCTTTTCACCCGCGTCTCGGACCTTTGCCGGTTGGGGCTGAGTTTCCGCTCAACTCTGCTGGCTCAAACCCACGTCCAGCGCTCTCGCAGCTCAGCTGCCTTCTCCTCGGGGAGGGTGTCGTTGATGAAGGTGCCGGCGCCCTGCTCGCAGCCCGCCAGGTACTTGAGCTTCTCCCGGGTGCGGTGGGGCGGGAGAAACTCCACGTGGAAGTGCCCCAGGGCGGGAGCCGGCGGCTTGGGCGCCTGGTGCATCACCATCAGATAGGGGAAGGGAAACTCGAAGAGCCGGTCGTAGCTGGCCACCACGCCTTGGAGGATGGCCGCCAGGGCCCGCTGTTCCTGGACGGTCAGTTCTGCCAGGGAGGCCACATGCCGCCGGGCCAGCACGTGGACCTCGTAGGGGTAACGGGCGTAGAAGGGAACGACGGCGGTAAAGGCTTCATTCTCCGCCACCACCCGCCGGCCGTCCTCTCGCTCGATGGCCAGCTGGCGGCAGAGGAGGCAGGCATCGGGCCCCTCCGCCCGCGCGCCCCGGAAGCGGGCCTGGGCTTCCAGCTCCTGCAGCGGCACGGGGGGCACATAGGGGAAGGCGTAGATCTGGCCATGGGGATGGTGGAGGGTCACCCCCACCGCCTCGCCCCGGTTCTCAAAGATGAGGACGTACCGGATCTCCGGCTCCTGCATCAGGGCCTGGTACCGGTCGGTCCAGACCTGGACCAGCCGGAAGGCGTGCTCCGGGTCGAGGGTGGCCAGGGACCCTTCGTGTTCGGGGGTGTAGCAGACCACCTCGCAGCGGCCCCGGGCGGGCTCCACGGGGCTCAACCGCGTCGCCGCCACCGCCGGCTCAGGCGGTGGCATCTTTAAGGAAGGGAACCGGTTCTCGAAGACCACGATCTGGTAGGAGCTGGCCGGGATCTCTGTCGGCTCCCGGCCGGGCCGGGTTGGGCAGAGGGGGCAGTGATCGGCTGGCGGTTTGTAGGTCCGATCCTGCCGGTGGGTGGCCGTGATCACCCACTGCTCCAAGAGCGGGTGCCAGCGGAGCTCAGACATGGCCTTCCCCCTCCTCGCCGCCCTCCCCGGGGCCGGCGCTCTCTTTCCCGGGAAACTCGTAGTAGATCAGGTAGCGGCCGTCAGGCTTGGTCTCCTGGCGCCGGGCCAGGCCCTCGGGCAGTGGTGGGGCCGCAGGAGTGGCCGGGCTATCTGGCTTCCCATGGGATGGGGCCGGGTACCCCTGGGGGTGGGCCAACCGCCACCGCCAGGCGCTTTCGATCATCGCCTCCACCGACGGCCGGCGGGGAACCCAGCCCAGCTCTCGACGGGCCCGCTCCGCGCTGGCCACCAGCACCGGCGGATCCCCGGGCCGGCGGGGGCCCACCTCCAAAGGAATGGGCCGGCCTGTCACCCGGACCGCCGCCTCGTACACCTCCCGCACACTAAACCCCGCGCCGTTGCCCAGGTTGTAGATCCGGGAGGGGCCTCCCCGGGCCAGGTGATCGAGGGCCAAGAGGTGGGCTTCGGCGAGGTCCAGCACGTGGATGTAGTCCCGAATGCACGTCCCGTCAGGGGTGGGGTAATCATCGCCGTAGATCTGGAAGGAGGGCCGCTGGCCCAGGGCCACCTCCAACAGGATGGGGATCAGGTGGGTCTCGGGCCGGTGATCCTCCCCCAACCCCCGATCGGGGTCGGCGCCGGCCACGTTGAAGTAGCGGAGGCTGACCCACCTCACCCCGTACGCCTCCTCGTACCAGCGGAGCATCCCCTCGAAGGCCAGCTTGGTCGCCCCGTAAGGGTTGGTGGGGTTGGCCGGCTCCTCCTCCACGATGGGGACCCGCTCTGGCTCCCCGTAGACCGCCGCGGTCGACGAGAAGACGACGTAGGGAATCTGGTGGCGCCGGACAGCCTCCAACAGGTGATAGCCGGCCACCACATTGTTCTCGTAGTAGAGGGCGGGGTTGGCCACCGACTCCCCCACCAGGCTGGAACCCGCCAGGTGGATGACCGCATCCCACGGGCCCCCGGCCAGCGCCGCCTCCACCTCCTCGGGCCGGCGCAGATCGGCCTGGATGAGCTCCAGCCCCCGCACTGCCAGGGGATGACCTTTGGAGAGGTTGTCCACCACCCGGACCCGATCCCCCCGCTCGTGGAGCAGGGCCGCCACGTGACTCCCAATGTAGCCGGCGCCGCCAGTGACCAGCACCCGCATCAGCCATCGCCCCTTCCCGTGGTCGGACCCGACTCCGGCGCCGGGCCCGTCGACTCCCGCACCCTCAGCTCCGTCGGAAGCCCCTCTTCCACCCCATCCAGGCCTTCGCCGTGGAGCCCCCGCAGCATCAGCTCCATGGCCCGCCGCCCCAGCCGCTCCATGGGCATGTCGACGGTGGTCAAGGCGGGGACCACAAAGGCGGCCTCGGGGATATCATCGAAGCCCACCACCGAGGCCTCCTCCGGCACCCGCCGGCCCGCCTCACGCAGGGCCCGCAGCACGCCGATGGCCATCAGGTCGTTGGCAGCCACGAAGGCCGTCAGCTCCGGGTGGCGGGCCAGAAGCCGAGACGCCGCCTCCCGGCCACCCGCGGGGCTGAACCCCCCCTCCGCCACCCATTCGGGCCGGACCTCCAGCCCGTGGGCCGCCATCGCCCGCCGGTAGCCTTCCAGCCGCTGGTAGGAGCCCCCCTGCTCCAGGAGCCCCCCGATGAAGGCAATCCGCCGGTGCCCCAGCCCGATCAGGTGCTCCACCGCCTGGAAGCACCCTTCCCGCTTCTGTCCCCAGACCGACGGGATCCCGGGCACCTGCCGCTCCACCAGGACCACCTGGATCCCCATGGCGACCAATTCCGCCAAGAGGTCGGCGGCGGGGTCGGGGCCCTTGCGGTGCTCGCCCACCAGGATGACGCCGTCCGCCCGGTTGCGGACCACCGCCTCCAGGCGCTGGCGCTCCACGTCCGGGTCGTTCTCGGTGGTGAAGAGCATCACGTCCAACCCGGCCCGCCGGGCTTCGGTGTCAATGCCTTGGAAGATCTTGCCGAAGAAGGGGTTCCGGGTGTTGGGAACCACCACCGCCAGCATGTCCGTCCGGCGGGCGACCAGCCGGCGGGCGATGGCGCTCGGCCGGTAGTTGAGCTTCCGTGCCGCGGCCAGCACCCGGGCCCGGGTGGCCGGCCGGACCCGTTCCGGATCGTTGAAAGCCAAGGAGACGGTGGAGGGGGCCACCTCCGCCTCCCTGGCCACATCCTCAATGGTCGCCCGGGCGACCACCCGCTTGCGCCGCCGGTCTCCTGAGGCCGGGCGGCGGTTTCTCACCTGGTCGGACACAGCGGCACCCCTATCGAAACGTTTCGATCCTATCTTTCACTTCTTCGGGGGCCCGCCTCATTCCTTTCCGGGCCCCACCGCCCGCCAGTGGAGGACGACGCTTTGAAAATCGCCGCCGGTGTTGGCGAGATAAGGCTCCACCGTCAGCCCTACCTCCATGAGCTGGTCCCCATCCCACCGTTCGCCCTGACCCACCAGCTCGTACTCCAGGGCAGGATCGAGGCCCACCAAGCGGAGGCGGCTGGGACGCGGATTGGGCTGAGCCAGGACCCGGTAGAACCCCACCAGCACCTCCCGCCGGTCTTTGGCGACCACCATCCAAGCCGTCTCGTTCCCTTCGAAGGGGCTGAGGAGCCGGTAGAAGTCGCCGCGGTGGATCAGGGCCCGGAGTCTCTTGTACCGAACCACCTGAGCCTGGATGGCCGCCTTCTCCTCCGGATCCAGCCGGGTGACGTCCAGCTCGTAGCCCATGTTGCCGAAGAGGGCCACATCCCCCCGGGTGGCCAGGGGCGTCACGCGGCCCACCTGGTGGTTGGGCGCGGCGGAGACGTGAGCCCCCATGGTCACCAGGGGGTAGACGATGCTGGTGCCGTACTGGATCTTCAACCGCTCCACCGCATCGGTGTCGTCGCTGGTCCAGATCTGGGGCATGTAGTAGAGGATCCCCGGGTCGAACCGGCCCCCGCCCCCGGCACACCCCTCGAAGAGAACGTGGGGGAAGGCCTCGGTCAGCTCCTCCAGCACCTGGTAGAGCCCCAAGATGTACCGGTGGGCTGTCTCCTGCTGGCGTTCGGGCGGCAGCCCGGCCGAGCCCACCTCGGTCATGTACCGGTTCATGTCCCACTTGACGTAAGCGATGGGGGCACTCCTGAGGATGGCCCCAATCCGGTCGACGATGAACCGCCGGACCTCCTCCCGCGTCAGATCGAGGACCAGCTGGTTCCGACCCAAGGACCGGCTCCGTCCCGGCACATGGAGGCACCAGTCGGGGTGGGCCCGGTAGAGGTCACTGTCGGGTGAAACCATCTCCGGCTCCACCCAGAGCCCGAAGGCCAGCCCCAGGTCGTTGACCGCCTCCCCCAAGCCCTTAAGGCCCCGGGGCAGCTTGGCCTTGTTCGCCTCCCAGTCGCCCAAAGAGGACGTGTCATCGTTCCGCCGGCCGAACCAGCCGTCGTCGAGGACAAAGAGCTCCATGCCCAGCGCCTGGGCCTCCCGAGCCAGCTCCAGCAGGCGTTCCTCAGTGAAATTGAAGTAAGTCGCCTCCCAGCTGTTGAGGAGCACCGGCCGGGGGCGGTCCCGGTAGGGCCCCCGCAGGAGGAAGCGGCGGAACAGGTCGTGGAAGGTCTGGGAGAGCCCGTTGAGGCCCCGGTCGGAGTAGACCAAGATCAGCTCCGGGGTTTGGAAGATCTCCCCCGGTTCCAAGAGCCAACTGAAGTTGAGGGGGTGAATCCCCATAGCCACTCGGGTCTGGCCGTAGTGGTTCACCTCCGCCTGGGCGAGGAAGCTCCCGCTGTAGACCAGGCTGAAGCCGTAGGCATGGCCGTGGTGCTCGTCGGTCTCGGGCCGGAGGAGGGCAAGAAAGGGATTCTGGTGGTGACTGCTCGCCCCCCGGGTACTCCCGATGGCCTGGATCCCCGGCACCAGCGGCCGCCGCCACAGGTGGCGCTCCCGGGCCCAAGCACCCGAGAGCTGAAGGAGCTCAAAGCGGTCGTCGGGGAAGTCGACGCTGCCGCTGAACGCGCGCAACAGCCGGAGCCGTCGGGAGCCCTTGTTGGTGAAGCGGGCGGAGCGGGTGACCACGTTCAGCTCCCGGTACACCGTGTAGGTGAGGACCACCTCCAGGCCCGCGTGCTCGTCGGCCAGGGTGAGATCGAGGCTTTCCGCATCCTCTCCCCGCTCCACGAAAGTGGTCGGCAGCCCCACCAAGGGGCGCTTGCCGGGGTAGATCTGATGGCTTTGATAGCGCAGGTCGGTGACGGTGGAGCCATCGTCCAAGGCCACCTGGTAGGCCGGCTCGCGGAAATCGGTCCGCCCGTAAGCGGGGTACTCCTGGGGCAGCAGATCTAGGGAAAGGCGAGGGTACGGGGCCTCACCCAACACCGGCGTGGCCGGCGCTTCCCCAAACAACTGAGGCGCGATCCGGCCCAGCTCCACAGGTTGGCGGAGGGCCCCGCCCCAGAAGACGTGGGCGACCAAGCCCGTTTCCAGGACCTGGAGCACGTAACTGCTCCCGGGGGACCGCAGGTGGAAAAGACCTTTTGTTGGATCGTAGCTGATGCCCACCGGTTTCCCTCCCCATCGCCTTCGGAAGCCCTCGGCTTCTTCAGGAGAGGGTTCACCCTGACCTACCCCCTCCCCTGGCTCGCCAGACGACGGGACGGGACCGGGGTGGTCCGCGCGAGGCCTACTCCGCCTGCGCGGCCTCGGCCGCGGCCACCGCCTCCTCGGGTGAGACGGCCAGGCCCTGGTCGCGCAGGACCTCCCCCAAAGCCAGCAGGCCCTGGAGCAGGTGCTCCGGCTGGATGGCTCCCATGTGGGCGATCCGAATCGCCCGGCTCTTCAGGGCCCCTTGACCGCCCGCCACCTCCACCCCCCGGGCCCGCAGGGCGCGGCGCACGGCGCCGGCATCCAGGCCTTCGGGCAGCAGCAGGCAGGTGACCGTCGGCGAGGCGTGAGCCTCCGGGGCCAGGACCTCCAGGCCCAAGGCCCGGCCTCCCGCCCGCACCATGGCGCCCATCCGCCGGTGGCGCGCGTACACCTGCTCGAGCCCCTCGGCTTCAATCAAGTCCAGCGCCCGGTCCAGGGCAAACCAGAGGGAGACGGCCGGCGTGTAGGGGGTCTCCCCCTGCTCGCCGAAGCGCCGGGCCTCCTGCACATCCCAGTAGGACCGGGGCAGGCGGGCCCGCTCCGTCGCCTGCCAGGCGCTGGGGCTCAGGGCCAGCAGAGCCAGCCCCGGCGGCGACATGAGGCACTTCTGAGAGGCGGTCACCACGCAGTCGATCCCCAGGCGGTCCATCGCCACCGGGGTGCCACCGAGGCCGCTGACCGAGTCGACCACCACCAGCGCCCCCGACTCCTGGCGGGCCACCCGGACCAGCTCCTCCAAGGGGCTCAGGGCGCCGGTGGAGGTCTCGTTGTGGGTGATGAAGACCCCCCGCACCTCCCCCGGCGGGTAGGTGAGGAGCCGCTCCCGCAAGCGCTCGGGCGGGACCACCTGGCCCCAGGGGGCCTCCAGCCGGTCCACCGCCAGCCCGAACGCTTCGGCGATGGCGGCGAAGCGTTCCCCAAAGGCGCCCGCCACCAAGACAATCACCCGGTCACCGGGCGAGAAGAGGTTGACCACCGCCGCCTCCATGGCGCCGGTGCCCGAGCCGGGGAAGATCAGAACCTCCTGCTCCGTTCCGAAGAGAGGCTTGAGACGGCGGGTCACCCGACGGTACAGCTCCACGAAAGCCGGTCCCCGGTGGCCGATCAGGGGCTGGGCCAAGGCTTCCCGCACGGCCGGCGGGACCGGTGTGGGTCCGGGGATCAAGAGCAACGGTTCCAAGGGGTTCGCTCCCTTCGGCGTGGCTTTGGTGGCCCTCACTTCGCCCGACCTGCGGGCAAGTCCTGCCCCCAGGCTGCCTCCCCAAGGGCTTCGCGCATATCCTTCCGCCCTGACGTGAAGCTAGCAGGGAGCCGGTCCACGGTGGGGAAGGAACGGGCCTAAGGAGGGAAGGCCAGTGCGCTACCACATCTCCCTGTACTTTGACATCAGCGGCACCGACCCTGAGGACTGGGTCCACGACGCTTTTGCGGCCTTGCGGGACGCGGGGCTTCTGGAGTACGTGCGGGGTGAGCTGGAGGAGGATTACGCCATCGAGCCCATGGACGAGAACGGTGAGGTGGACGGGTTCCCCCCGGACACCCTGGGGACCAACGGGGCCTCTCCCTAGGAACGCTGGCGACGGGGAGAGGGAGAGGCGGGCTCGGCCTCGAACGGTTGAGGAACAACGGGCGACGAGGGACGAGGGCCTCCCGCAGGCTCGGCGGTGCCCGGTCACCTCACCCTTCGAGGAGGATGGATGGGCGTGCAAGTCTACCTCAACGGCAAGCTGGTCCCCCGGGAGGAGGCGAAGGTCTCCGTCTTCGACCACGGTCTTCTCTACGGCGACGGCGTCTTTGAGGGGATCCGGCTGTACAACGGCCGCATCTTCAAGCTTCGGGAGCATGTGGACCGGCTCTACCGTTCGGCCCGGGCCATTCGGCTTGAGATCCCCATGACCCCCGAGGCGATGGAGCAGGCCATCATCGAGACAGTCCGGGCCAACGGGCTGCGCGACGGGTACATCCGGCCGGTGGTCACCCGGGGTGTGGGCGATTTGGGCCTCGACCCGGCCAAGTGCGAGACCCCGACGGTGATCATCATCGCCTCCACCATCCAACTCTACCCGGCCGAGCTCTACGAGCGGGGGGTCTCGGTGGTCACCGTCGCCACCCGGAAGAACCTGCCCGATGCACTGCCCTCCGAGGTCAAGTCCCTGAACTACCTGAACATGATCCTGGCCAAGCTGGAGGCCAACCTGGCGGGCGCCTCCGAGGCCTTGATGCTCAACCAGCAGGGCTACATCGCGGAGTGCTCGGCGGACAACTTCTTCGTGGTGCGGAACGGCGTGGTGGCTACCCCGCCCGTCTCCCAAGGGGCGCTAGGCGGCATCACCCGGGCAACGATTATTGAACTGGCCCGCTCCCTGGGCCACCCGGTGGAGGAGCGGCCCCTCACCCGCGCCGATGCCTGGGTGGCTGACGAGGCCTTCATGACGGGCACGGCCGCCGAGGTGGTCCCCGTGGTCACCATTGACGGGCGCTCCCTGGGCGATGGGCAGCCTGGACCCATCACCCGCCAGCTGATGGAGGCCTACAGCCGCCTCACCCGGGAGGAAGGAACGCCGGTCTACGACTGAGCCCGGAGAAACCCCGGCCGGGCCGCCAGAGGAGCTCGGCCGGCAGGCCTTCCCTCTTCACCTGCTTCAGGGGACGGTCTCCAGGCAGGACGGATGGGTCTCGACGGGGTTGACGTGGACCATCACCTGAGCCACCTCGGGGCACCCGCGCCGGATGGCCGCCTCCACCCGGTGGGCCACTCGGTCCCCTTCCTGGACGGTCAGGTGGGCGGGCACCCCGATGACCAGGTCGACCACCAGGTAGGGACCCATGGGCCGGGGGTGGATCTGCTCGACGGCCAAGCAGCCGCCTACGCTCCGCGCGGCCTGGGTGAGGCGGTGGATCAGCTCCGGGTCGGCCACCCGGTCCATCAGCTCATCGACCGCGCCGCGGGTGACGGCCACGCCCGTCCGAAGGACCAACAGGGCGATGACCAGACCAACCAGCGGATCGAGCCCCGGCCACCCCAGGCGGGCGCCCAGGACCCCGGCGAAGACACCCAGGGAGGCCACGGCGTCCGCCCGGGCATCCCGGCCGCTCGCCTCCAGGGCGGGCGACCGGTGCTGCCGCCCCACCCGGAGCAAGACCGCGGCCAGCCCTCCCTTCACGCCCACGGAGAGCAGGGCCGCGGCCAGGGCGACCGCGCCGGGCGGAAGGGGCTCGGGCTGGCGGAGCGCCTCCAGGGCCTGCCAGCCGATCTGGACCCCGGCGCCCGCCACCAGCACCCCCACCACCAAGGCCGCCAGGCTCTCCGCCTTCCCGTGACCGTAGGGGTGGTCGTGGTCCGGGGGGCGCCGGGCGATGAGCAGGCCGCCGAGGACCACCGCCCCCTTGAGCCCGTCGGCCAGGGTGTCGAAGGCATCGGCCACGAGCGCGGTGGACCCGGCCCCCCGGCCCGCCCAGAGCTTCACCAGGCCGAGGATCAGGTTGGTCGCGAAGGCGAGGGCCCCGGCGGCGACCACGGGCGAAGGGGCTAGGGGCTTGTCGAGGCGAACGGGGTCCACACGCTGGGCCTCCCACGAGGTGTTGGAGCGGCCGCAGTATATCATGGATCCCCGTGGTTGGCCAAGACAAAGGCCTTTCTTTCGCCTTGCCTGATCAGACGGCTTAGGGCGGCCTAAATCGCGGCCGGGCGCGTCCCTCTGCGGGCAGGCTCCTACGGCGTGCGGCATCCCGGGGGGCGAAAAGGCCCGGCCAGCAGGGCCGGGCCTTCCCAGAAAGCCTCCTCCTGGAGCCTACTCGGTGACGGCGGTGATGACCGCCGCCTGAACCACATCCTCCGCGCTGCAGCCCCGGGAGAGGTCGTTGACGGGGCGGCGCAGGCCCTGAATCAAGGGCCCGATGGCCGCCGCGCCGGCCAGCCGCTGGACCAGCTTGTAGCCGATGTTCCCGGCGTTCAGGTCGGGGAAGATGAGAATGTTGGCCCGGCCGCCGATGGGGCTGGTGGGCGCCTTCCGCTGGGCGATCTCCGGCACCAGGGCCGCATCCACCTGGAGCTCCCCGTCCAGGAGCAGGTGGGGCACCCGCTCCCGGGCCAGCCGGACCGCCTCCCGCACGTGGTCCACCAGCGGGTGCTCCGCGCTCCCGTGAGTGGAGAAAGAGAGGAAGGCCACCCGCGGCTCCAGATCAAAGAGGGTCTGCGCGGTCTGGGCGGTGGTGATGGCGATCTCGGCCAGGGCCTCCGGGTCGGGCTGGGGCACCAGGCCCGAGTCGGCGAAGAAGAGCAGGCCGTCCTCCCCGAAACGGCGGTCGGGGACCACCATGAGGAAGTAGGAGGAGACGACCTTCACCCCTTCCCGGGCCCGGATCAACTGCAAGGCCGGCCGGAGGGTGTCGGCCGTGGCGTGGACCGCGCCCCCCACGTACCCGTGGACCTCATCCTGCAGAACCAGCAGGGCGCCGTAGTAATTGGGGTCCTCCCGCACCAGGCGGGCCGCCTGCTCCTCCGTCATCCCCTTGGCCTTGCGCAGCTCGTAGAGCTGGCCAGCCAGGGCCTCCTGCTGCGGGTCCTGGGCCGGATCCTTCACCTCAATACCGTCCAAGCTCAGGCCGAGCTGCTCCGCGAGCGCTCGGACCCGGTCCGTCGCGCCCACCACCACCGGCTGCGCCAGGCGTTCGTCGGCCAAGATCCGGGCCGCCCGGAGGACGCGCTCATCCTCGCCCTCCACCAGCAGAACCCGCCGCTGAAGGCTCCGGGCCTTCTCCCAAAGAGGCTCCATCACTCGACGTGCCAGCTCATCTGCCAACAGCGTTCCCCCCTCAATCCCTCACCGGCTCATCCCGTCGACGAGCCCTCCCTGTCCATTTCCCCGGCGGGGCGGCGGACTCCTCGCGGCCCGGCACCCCTCCTTGCAGCCCGAGAACCCCCTTTCCAGGATCCCCCATCCGATCGGGCGGGGACCGCCCGAGGTGGAGCGCGACGGGGGGCCGCCAGCGCGGCCCCCCGTCCCAGCCAGATGAGCCGTGCCGTGCGCTCCAGGTTTAGGGGAAGATCCCCCGCAGGCGGACCGCCTCCGCCACCCGCCGCAGAGCCAGGGCGTAGGCCGCCTGCCGGTAGGGGAGGCCGTCCTTCTCGGCGACGGCCATCACCTCGTGCAAGGCCCGGACCATCTTCTGGCGGAGGCGCTGGTTCACCTCGTCCTCGTCCCACTGGTAGCGCTCCAGTCCCTGGACCCACTCAAAGTAGGAGACGGTGACGCCGCCCGCGTTGGCCAGGATATCCGGAATGACCACAATCCCCCGATCCCGGAAGATGGCGTCCGCCTCGGGCGTGGTGGGCCCGTTGGCCCCTTCCACAATCAGCTTCGCCCGCACCTGGCCGGCGTTCGCTCCCGTCAGCTGGTTTTCCAGGGCAGCGGGGATCAGGACGTCGCACGGCAGCGCGAGGAGCTCCTCGTTGGTGATGGGCTCGCCGCCCTCAAAGCCTTCGATGACGCCGTGGCGGTCCCGGTGCTCGAGGAGGGCGGGGATGTTCAAGCCCCGCTCATCATAAAGGGCGCCCGAGATGTCCCCCACGCCCACCACCTTCACCCCGAGCTCGTGCAAGAAGCGGGCCGCCGCGCCGCCGACGTTGCCGAACCCTTGAATCACCGCGGTGGTCTCGGCCAGGTTGATGCCCTTCTGGCGCGCGTACTCTTCCAGGACGTAGACCAGACCCCGGCCCGTGGCCGCATTCCGGCCCAGGGAGCCGCCCAGCTCAAGAGGCTTGCCCGTCACCACCGCCGGCGTCATGGCCCCCCGGTGCATGGAGTAGGTGTCCATGATCCAGGCCATCACCTGGGGGTTGGTGTTCATGTCCGGTCCGGGAATGTCCACTTCAGGGCCGATGACGGCGCTGATCTCGTAGGTGAACCGCCGGGTGAGCCGCTCCAGCTCCGCCTGGGAGAGCTCCCGGGGGTCCACCACCACCCCGCCCTTGGCCCCGCCGTAGGGGAGGTCGAGCACGGCGCACTTCCAGGTCATCCACATGGCCAAGGCGATCACCTCATCCATGGTGACCGCCGGGTGGAAGCGGATACCGCCCTTGGCCGGCCCTCTTGCGAAGTTGTGTTGGACACGGTATCCTTCAAACATCCGCACGCGGCCGTCGTCCATCTTCACCGGGAAGTTGACCTGCAGGACCCGCTGGGGCTTGCTCAGGTACTCGATCAGATCGTCGGCCAAGCCGAGTTCCCGGCCGGCCGTTCGCAGCTGGGTGAGCGCGACGGTCAGCGCGTTCTCGCTGGGTTGCGGCTGGTTCCCGGGTACCGCCATGGGCGAACCTCCTTGAATGTGGGGCATCCTTCCGGTACGGCCTGAGGAGGCCTTCTCTTCCCGCAGTTTCCTTACCAGTTCGCCCTGGACGGGCGGCCACCTGCTGGGGAGGTGGGGCCATGCGCCTGGAAGACCGGCTCAAGGCCGAGGGCCGCCGGCTGGGCTTTCACCGGGTGGGCATCGGGCCCGCCACCGAACTCCGGCGGGCCCGGGAGGTGCTGCAGGCCCAGCAGGCCCGAGGCATCGATCCCGCCTTTGTCCCCAAAGAGATCAGCCTCCGGACCGATCCCCAGCGGTGGCTGCCAGGCGCCCGTTCCCTCATCGCCGTGGCCCTGGCCTACCCCCGCCCGCCCCGGCCAGCCCCGCCCGACAGGGAGCCCCGGGGCCTCATCGCCCGCTACGCCTGCTTTGAGGACTACCATGCGGCCATCGAAAACCGGCTGGAACGGCTCATGCGCTTCCTGGAGGACGAGGCGGGCCGGCCCATCGCCTGGCGCTCTCTGGTGGACACCAGTCCCGCCGTCGATCGGGCCGTGGCGGAACAGGCGGGGGTGGGAGCCTTCGGGAAGAACGGGTGCCTCTTCGTTGAGGGTGCGGGCTCGTGGGTCCTCTTGGGGGCTGTGGTCACCGACCTCCCCTTGGAGCCTGACCCGCCCGTGGAGCTGGACTGCGGCGCCTGCACCCGCTGCCTGGACGCCTGCCCGACCGGTGCCCTGGAGCCCTACCAGGTGAACAGCCGTCTCTGCATCTCGGAGGCAACCCAGCTGCGGGGGCCCCTGCCGCCGGAGCGGCGGGCGAGCCTGGGCCGCTCTCTTTGGGGGTGCGACATCTGCCAGCAGGTCTGCCCCTGGAACCGGGGGATGCCCGAGGAGCCGGGACCGCTCCAACCCCTCTCCCAGGTGGGCGCCAACCCCTCCCTCCTGGAGATGCTCACCCTCAGCCGGCGGGGGTTCCTGGAGCGCTTCGCGCAGAGCGCCCTCAACTGGCGGGACGAGAAGGTCTTGCGCCGGAACGCGGCCTACGCCTTGGGGAACCTGCGGCGGGCCGAGGCGGTGCCCGCCCTCGCGGAACGCTTGGCCCACGACCCCTCGCCCACCGTCCGGGGGGCGGCTGCCTGGGCCCTGGGCCAGATCGGCACCCCCGAGGCCCGGCGGGCCCTCGAGGAACGCCTGGCCCACGAGGCCGACGAGGGGGTGCGGGCCGAGCTGGAGGCGGCCCTTACGGCCGGGCGTTGGTCAGGGTGACCACCATGGCCAGCTCCCCCGACTGGGCGAGGGCCTCCTCGAAGAGGGACCGGAGGGCCTGCCACACCTGGTCCGGCGGCCCGTGCAGCTCGGTGCTGACCGGCCCCACCTCCCACTGGACGCCGGCCTGGGCCAGGCTCTCCAGAGAGTGGTTGATCACCTGGTCGGCGTCGTCGCTCTCCACGGGGTAGAGGGCCACCTGGGCCGTGAGCATGGACCCCAACCTTTCGCGAGGACTCCTGGCGGGGACGCGAGCGCCCGCCGTCCCTGGCTGCGCCTTCCTCCGTGAAGGACGGCTCGCCTCCCCGTCAGGGCGCCTCTAGTGTGGCAGCCAAGGGGGCCGCCTATACAGGGCCAGCGAGGCTGGGCGGGACGGGGGAATGCCGGGAGCGGGCCGCCTAGGCCGCCTCCCGCATCACCCGGCGGACGGCCCTGATGGCCTGCTCCAGCTCCCCATCGCCGATGTGCCGGTGGAGCACCATCCGAATCCGGCCGGGCGCGGGGGAGCCAGCCAGGACGCCTTGCGCCCGCAGGGCCCCCAAGAAGGTCTTCTCGTCCATCTGGGCCAGCTGGAAGATGACGATGTTGGTCTCCACCGTCGCCGGATCCAGCTCGATCCCCGGGATCTCGGCCAGGGCCGCGGCCAGGCGCCGGGCCCGGGCATGGTCCTCGACCAGCCGGTCCACCATCTGCTCCAACGCGATCAGGCCCGCGGCCGCGAGCACCCCTGCCTGGCGCATGCCCCCGCCCAGGAGCTTCCGCAGCTTGCGGGCCCGGGCGATGGTCTCAGCCGGGCCGCAGAGAATGGAGCCGACGGGCGCGCTCAAGCCCTTGGAAAGGGAGATCATCACCGTGTCGGCCGGGGCGGCCAGCTGGGCGGCGGGGACACCCTGGGCGATGGCGGCGTTGAAGAGCCGCGCGCCGTCCAGGTGGACCCGGAGACCGTGCGCGTGGGCCACCCGGCAGAGGGCCTCCGTCTCCTCGACGCTGTAGGTGCTCCCCCCGCCCCGGTTGTGGCTGTTCTCCAGGCAGAGCAAGGTGGTGGGCGGGAAGTGGATGTCCGGCTGCCGCAGGGCGGCCGTCACCTGCTCGGGCGTCAGGCGGCCCCGGTCTCCCGGCAGGGTGCGGGGGATGACGCCGCCGATCCGGCTCACACCCCCCACCTCATAGTAGTAGACATGGGACTCTACGTCACAGAGGAGCTCGTCCCCCGGCTGGGTCTGGCTCAGGACGCCCAGGAGGTTGGCCATGGTCCCCGAGGGACAGAAGAGGCCTGCCTCCTTCCCCAGGAGGTGGGCGGCGCGCTCCTCCAGCGCCCGGACCGTGGGGTCCTCCCCGTAGACGTCGTCGCCCACCGGGGCCCGGGCCATCGCCTCCCGCATCGCCTCGGTCGGTTGGGTGACGGTGTCGCTCCTGAGATCGATCGTCTGGGTCATGGCGTCTTCATCTCCTTCATCGCTCCTGAGCTCCGTCGAGGTGGGCGCTCCTCCTGGCTCAGGCCGTGCCCCAGGTCTCGCCCAACGGCTCCACCTGGGCGGTTCCGCGGCTTTGCTCCTGCAGGACGGCCGAAAGGGGTTCCACCCCTTCCGGGGGCAGCTCCAGCTCCCAGGTGACCTCCACCCCGTAGGCCGCCTCCACCAGCCGGGCCCCCCACTCGGGCAGCCGGGCTTCCACCCGGGCCGCGGTGGCATGGTCACAGGTGACCCGGACCCGGACCAGGGGCCGCACCTCTATGGGCTGGGCGGCCGCCAGAGCCCCTTGGGCGCTCTGGGTGTAGGCCCGCACCAGGCCGCCGGCCCCCAGGAGGGTCCCGCCGAAGTACCGGACCACGACGACGGCCACCTGGACCAGGTTGGACCGTTCCAGCAGGGTGAGAATGGGCCTCCCCGCCGTCCCGGCGGGCTCCCCGTCCTCGTCGTAGGACTGCCACAGCTCGGGGTTGGCCAGCCGGGCCGCCCAGACGTGGTGCCGGGCCTGAGGATGCTCCCGGCGCTGCTCGGCGTGGAGCGCGCGGGCCTCCGCCTCGTCGGCCACGGGCCGGGCGATGGCCAGGAAGCGGGATCCTTTCACTTCGATCTGGTAGGTCCCTTCCCGGGAGAGGGTCCGTCGGGGGGCCTCGGGCACGACCATCCTCCCTTCAAATCCGCGGCGGTTCTGCCGGGCCTCCGTACGTAGAATGCGACAGGGCCCAAGGGGGCTCCTGCCCAGGGAGGACGGCCCCCTGCCGTTGACACCGCCCGGGCCTGCGGCTACCATAGGAAGGGAGAGCGACTGAGAACGGATCTCACCCCTAAGAGTGCCCCGAAAGCGCGCGGCTGGGTGAGGGGGGAAGACCTTTGGACGAGGAACTGCTGGTCCTCCGGCGGAAGGGGATGCGCCTCACCCCTCAGCGCCAGGCCATCTACCACTACCTGAAGAACACCAAGAGCCACCCGACGGCGGAAGAGATCTTCGCCGCGCTTCACCCGCGTTTTCCGGGCCTGAGCCGGGGAACGGTCTACAACACCCTCAACATGCTGGTTCAGGAGGGCTTGGTGCGGGAGCTCCGGGTGGACGACACGGCCAGCCGGTACGACGCGGACACCTCCCAGCACCACCATGCCACCTGCCAGAAGTGCGGCCGAGTGACCGACTACTTCGGACCGTCCTTGGACAGCCTCCTCCGGGAGGCCGAGTCGGAGACCGGATACCGCCTGGAGAGCGCCGAGCTCTACTTCGAAGGGCTCTGCCCCGCCTGCCAGGCAAGCAACAACGTGGCGCCCTAAGCTCTCGGTCTCAGGCTCCCGTTGGCCTTCCTTTCCGTCAGCGTGAGCTCCGTTGCCGATATGGTACAATAGGCCTGTCGGACGGAGACGCACGGACTCCCCGGGCCGTCCCGCGTTCCCCGTTGGGCGGCCCGAACTGGGGGACAGACGGGAAGCATGCTACCTTTCGGAACCAAGGACGGATCCTCTGAGTCTTTTGACCCATCGAGTATCCGTCGGATTCTGGTCTTGATTCTGAGCCCTTTGGGCGACACCCTCTTCGCCACCCCAGCCCTCCAGGCGCTGGACTTGGCCTACCCGGAAGCCTCCATCACCGTCTGCTGCTGGCCCAGCAGTGGGGCCCTGCTCCAACACAACCCGCACGTGGATCGGATCATCACCTGCAAGCACAGCCTCGACCTGCCCCGGACCCTGCACGAGCTCCAGGGCGAAGCCATCGACATGGCCGTGGGGCTCTCCCACTTCGGCAGCTGGCTGTTGCCTCTGGTGCGGGCCCGCTTCCGGGTGGGCTTCCGGTCCGACGAGCTGGGCTGGCTCTACTCGGTCCCCGTCCCCGACGACCGGCAGGTCCACGCGGCCCAGTACTGCCTCGAGGTGGTCCGGGCGGTGGGCGCCCCCCAGGTTCCCCTGCGCCTCCAGATCTGGGTCCGGCCCGAGGAGCGGGCCGAGGCCGCCCAGATCCTTCAGACCCGGGGCCTGGCCGGCTACCCGGTGGTCGCCATCCACCCCGGCGGCCATCACTTCCGGGGGAAACGCTGGTCCCCCGAGGGCTTCGCCCAAGTGGCCGACGCCCTGATCGACGAGAAGGGGGTCCGGGTCGTCCTGGTCGGGGGCGACGAAGACCGGGAGCTGGCGGAGGAGATTCGGCGCCGGGCCCGCCGGCCGCTGGTGGACCTCACCGGCCAGCTCAACCTGCGCCAGACGGCGGCCCTCCTCCAACTGTGCCGCCTCTTCATCGGCAACGACTCAGGTCCCCTCCACATCGCGGAAGCGGTGGGCACGCCGGTGGTGGCCATCTTCGGCCCCACCAATCCGGCCAACTTCGCCCCCCTGATCGAACCCAGCCGGCTGGTCCGTAAGGACCTCTGCGGGCCGTGCATCCACTGGCTGGAGCCGGGGAGCTTGTACTTCCATTCCATCCGGAATCCCGACTGCAACTTTGAGTGCATCCGCCAGGTGACCGCGGCCGACGTGCTGGCGGCGGCCCGGGCCCTGCTGGAGGAGGCGGAGCCCCAGCGGGAAGTACCGGCCAGCAAGGGGTTGTGATCATGCACATCGCCATGTTCTCCGACAGCTACCTGCCCTACGTCAGCGGCGTGGTCCGCTCCATCGAGATCTTCACCCGCGAGCTCCGATCCCGGGGGCACACCGTCTCCATCTTCGCCCCCGCCTACCCCAACCAGGGCCCGGACGAGCCAGGGGTTTACCGCGTCCCCTCCATCCGGACGCCCTACCACCGGGAGTTCACCCTGGCCATTCCCTTCTCGCCCCAGCTGGCCCGCCAGGTGCGGGAGCTGGGAGTGGACGTGATCCACGTCCACTCGCCCTTCATCATGGGCCGGGTGGGGGCTCGGGCAGCCCGGCAGCTGGGGCTCCCCTTGGTCTTCACCCACCACACCCTGTACGACCAGTACGTCCACTACGTGCCGGTGGCCCCGCCCGCCCTCACCCGGCGCCTCACCGTCCGGGTGGTCACCGCCTTCGCCAACCGGTGCCACCAGGTCATCGCCCCCAGCCGGACGGTGGCCGAGCGGATCCGGGCCCAGGGGATCACCGCGCCCGTGCGGGTCATCCCGACGGGGATCCAGACGGACCGCCTGGCTTCCGGCGATCCCGGGTGGCTCGCCCGAACCTGGGGGATCCCCGCGGGTGAGCCGGTCTTGATCTATGTGGGCCGGCTGGCCAAAGAGAAGAACCTGGACTTCCTGCTGGAAGCCTTCGCCCAGGTGCGCCAGCGGGTCCCCCGGGCCTGGCTGGTCTTCGTGGCCGGCGGGCCCGAGCGGGCCCATCTGGAGGCCCGGGCCCGGGAGCTGGGCATCGGTCCCCGGCTGATCATGACGGGCGTGCTCCCCTATGAGCGGGTGATCGACGCCTATGCGGGGGCCGACCTTTTCGTCTTCGCCTCCCAGACTGAGACCCAGGGGATGGTCATCGGCGAGGCGATGGCGGCCGGGCTGCCCGTGGTGGCCGTCGCCGCCTCGGGCGTCACCGATCTGGTCCGGGACGGGGTGGACGGCTACTTGACCCCGCACCAGCTGGCGCCTTTCGTGGAGCGGGTCGTGGAGCTCTTGGAGCACCCCGAGCAGCGCCGCCAGATGGGCGCGGAAGCCCGTCGCCAGGCGGAGACCATCTCCGTCGCCCGGACCACCGATGCCCTCCTGGAGGTCTATGCCGCAGCAGAGGCCAGCCTCCGGCAGGCGGCTACCTCATCGGCCTAGAAGATGGGCCCAGAAGCTTCCCAAAGAGGAGGAGGAAGGCCTACGGCCACCCAGAAGCCCCCTCAAGCGAGCCGGCCCATTCCCGACCCCACCGGCGGCCGCCGGGCTCTGGCCGTCCCTGCCCTGGCCGGTCTGGTCCGGACCTTCTCCGGCCGGCGGATCGTCGTCGTGGGAGATTTTCTCGCTGACTGCTACCTGACCGCGGAACCCACCCGGATCTCCCGGGAGGCGCCGGTGCTCATCCTGCGGGAGACGGGCCGCCACATCCGCCCCGGTGGCGCCGGGAACGCGGCGGCCAACGTGGCCGCCCTGGGGGGCGTGGTGGAGGCGGTGGGCCTGGTGGGTGATGACGAGCCGGGCCGCTCCCTGCGGCAGGTGCTCGCCGCCTCAGGGCTGAAGGTGACCGGACTGGTGGAGGTGCCCGGCGGCCAGACCATCACCAAGACCCGGGTGGTGGCCGGCAGCCGCCATGCCGTCCAGCAGCAGGTCCTCCGCATTGACCGGGCCGAAGAGTGGGAGCCCCCCGCCTGGGCCCGGGAGCAGCTCTACCAGGCCCTGGAGCGGGCCCTGGCCCGGGCTGACGGGGTTCTCATCGCCGATTACGCCGCCCGGGTGGTGGATGAGCCGGTGGTGGACCAGATCCGGCAGGCCCGCCGGCGGCGCCCCCTGCCCGTGGTCATCGACACCCGCCACCGGCTGCCCCTCTTCCACCGGGTGGGGCTCCCCACCCCCAACCAAAGCGAGGTGGAGGAGTGGCTGGGCCAGCCCCTGCACACCCAGGGGGAGGCGGCCTGGGCCGCCCAGGAGCTCTGCCGGCGCCTGGAGGTGGAGGCGGCGCTGGTCACCCGGGGCGAGGAGGGGCTCATCGCCGCCCGGGCCGGGGGGCCCACCTTCCACGTGCCGGCCTTCCGGCCCACCCGGGTCTACGACGTCACGGGAGCGGGGGATACGGTGGCAGCTGTGCTGGCCCTGGCCCAAGCGTCGGGCGGGAGCCTCTTGCAGGCGGCCCTGCTGGCTGTGGTGGCCGGCGGCATCGTGGTCCGCAAGCCGGGCACGGCCACCGTCACCAGCCGGGAGATGCTCGCCTACCTCAACGGGAACGGGGAGCTGCCCCATCCTTCCCCAGTGGAACCCCAGCCGCCGGGAGGGAGCACCCCATGAGCCCTCCCCGCCCGCCTGAAGCCTGCCCGTCCCCGGCCAGCCCCTCCCCGGGCGCCCGGGTGGGTCCAGCCCCCATGGGGCCCGCCCACCGCCTGTACGACCTCTGGAGCTTCCAGGCCGTGCGGGCGGAGCTGGAGCAGGAAGGGGCCCGGATCGCCCTGACCAACGGCTGCTTCGATCTCCTCCACCCGGGCCACCTCCATCTGCTGCTGGTGGCCCGCTCCCAGGCCGACCGGCTGGTGGTGGGCCTCAACACCGATCTCTCCGTCCAGCAGCTCAAAGGGGCGAGCCGGCCTGTGCAGCCCGCCGCCCACCGGGCCCTCCTGCTGGCCGCGCTCCGGCCCGTGGACTACGTGGTCCTCTTCGGAGACCGCCATGCGGACCGGCTCCTGGAGGTGGTCCGGCCCCATGTCTACGTCAAAGGCGGGGACTACACGCCCCAAACCCTGCCCGAGGCGCCCACCGTGCGGCGCCTCGGCATCGAGCTGAGCTTGGTCGATCTCCGGTCGGGGCTCTCCACCACCCGCTTGATCCACCGGGTCGCGGGCGGCCCCGCCGGCTGAGGTTCCCTTGTCGGAGGCGGTGTCACGCCGACGCGCTCTGGGAGAGCTCCTCCGTGGGCTCGGCCGCCTCTGCCGCGGGAACCGCCCGCTCCAGCTCCTGGAAGAACCGCTCCTTGTTGCCGAAAGCGTACATGATCTGGCCGTACTTCAGACCCGCCTGCCGGGCCACCGCCGCCAGGGTGAGCTTGCGGCCCTTGGCCTGGAGCTCTCGGGCCGCATTGATGGCCAGCTCAATGGCCTCCTCCTTGGGGATCCGGCCCCGGACCATGGTCCAGCGGTCGCCAGGCGGGACCACCGCCTCCATCTGGCGGGCCGCTCCTTCCACCCGTTCCTGCACCTCCACGAGCTTCCGGACCACCGCCTCCACCTGGCGGAAGGTGTCCAGGGCGAACCGGTCCATCCGGTTCATGCCCGCCACCAGCTGGTTCAGCTGGGCCTCCGCCCGGTCCAGGCGGCTGCGGAGCTCGCCCATCTCCTGGAGGGCCGGCCGGAGGGCCTCGTCCAGCGAGCGGCGAACCTGGTCGGAGGACCGGCCCCATCCCAAAGCCTCCGCCGGCCGGAGGACGGACAGGTAGTCCAGCAGGTTGACGAAGGCCCCAAAGGCCTTCATCCCCATTTCCGCGTAAACACTCTGGAACGGATCGGCCACCTCGTCGGCCGCAGCCTCAGCCCGGGAGGCCGGGAGGGCCCGCTGCTCCTCCACGAGCTTGGCGTAGTAGGGCTGCCTCTCTCGGTTTGAACGGGCCACGTCAACGTCCCCCTTCTGCACGAGAGCTTTGTCTTTCGCGGCTTAGTATGGATCCGAGAGAGGCGATTGATGCGCGCATTCCAGGAAAACGCGCAAAAAAGCGACGGGCCCGCGCGCTCGGGCGGGGCCCGCCAGGGAACCGGTTCCGTCCAAGAGGCGCTGGGACGGGCGCTCAGTCGCTCTCCCGACGCCACCACTCCACATCGGTGCTGTACTGGTCCAGCGCCCGGGCCCACCGCTGCCGCTTCTCCTCCACCCGGCTGCGGAGCTCCTCCCGCTCCGCCTGGGTGAGGGAGCCCTCCACGATGGCCTCCAGCCGCTCCCGCAACTCGGGCGCGAGGGAGCTCCCCTTGGATTCGGCCACCTGCACCAGTGCATCGAGGAGCACCTTCCGGTCGCGCCGCAGCAGGAGGTCCAGCGCATCCCGCTGGACGGCGATGGAACGGTCCTCCACCGCCATCCGCCGGGCCTCGGAAAGGAGCTCCTCGCTGGGCAGGAAGTCGATGAGCCTCAGAGCCACCTGCCGGACGGCCTCTCCGCCCTGCCGGGCCAGAATCTTGATGGCCTTCTCCATGGCGTCGGCCCGGGCCTGCCGGAGGAGCTGGCCCACCTCCGCCGCGCCCTGCCCGCCGTCCCTGAGCTCCAGCCCCGCTTCCTCCAAGGCCAGCAGGGTGGTGGCCGCATCGTCGCGGTTCTTGGCATCGACCAAGACCAGCCGGACCAGATCGACGGCTGTCTCCACCATCTCCCGGCTCCGGGCCACCTCCACCCCCACCTTGCGGACCCGGCTGTTGCCGTCCGCGAGCCACTGGCGGATGACCGAGACGGGGAGCTTCTTCCCCGCTTCCAGGAGGGCATCCCGGCTCTTGCTCTCCAGCCGGTCGAGCTTCTCCCCTTCAGGCTTGCGGTAGAAGGCAACCAGGACCTCCGCCAGCCGGGGGTGGCCCGACTGGCCCGCGAGATAGATGGCCAGGCACTGGAGGAGGTAGTCGCGGGTCGCGAGAGCCTTCTCCACCGCCTTCGCCAGGTGCTCCGGCTCGAAGGCCAGGCACAGATGGATCAGCTCCCCAGCCAGCCACCCTTCGTCGGTCTGCCGGATGAGCCGGAAAAGCCCCGGCAGGACCTCCGGCTCCTGGGTGAGGGAAGCCAAGACCTGCTTGATCTCGTCCCGGGCCTCGTAGAAACGGTGCCGCAGGTGCCGCTCCATGTCGGCGAAGAACTGATCGGTCTTGCCCCGGGACAGAAGGTACGCGTAGAAGTGCCGCTGGACCTCTGGCGGCTCCCGGTCCAGCTTCTTCAGGAACTCCCGGGTCTGCTTCGGTTCGAGCGCCACCCGCTCCAGGGCCTGCCGCTCCTCGCCGCGGCCAGGTTCCTGATCCCGCAGCGCGTCAAACTGCCTCGAGACCGCCATGCGGTAGGCCTCACTCTCCATCCTCATGGGATACCAAGCCTCGCTTCAACCGTGCTCCTCGGCTACTGACGCTCCAGGAAGTGGTACTCTGTCCAGCGCACGTCGGCCCGGATGCCCAGCGGGTCCACACGCGCCTGTTGGTGGTCCAGGAGCACGAACTCTCCTTCGGTACGGAAGACCTGCTGGATGGTGACCCGACCCCACCAGTACTGGACCTGAATGCGGTTGATCAGAAAGGTCTTAGGGTCCACCCAAATGGTTCCCCAACGGGTCTGACTCTCTTCCCCGGGGAGGGGCGTCCCGTAGAAACGGTGGTAGAGGTGCCCATCCAAGGACTCCACGCCCTGGTACTCAATGGCAAAGGTCTCCAGCCAGTCGGCCACCTCGAAGAGGGTGGCCGAGATTTCCTTGGGGAAGAGGGCTGGAGCCCCTTCCAAGACGACCTCCGCCACGTCGCTCGTCTTTAGGACCCTGCCGGTGAAGTGCCAGTGCATGATCAGGAGTCGAACATCGTACTCCTGATAGGCCACCATGTCCTGACTGTAGATACGGTTCGCGGCCGCCACCCGATCGAGAAAGGGACCGATCTCGTCGGGTCGCAAGGGCTCCACGCCTGCCGCAGCCTGGGCCGCGGGCGCTGCCAGCACCAGGGCGACCAGGACCCAGACGACCCTGCTCTTCGGGGGAACCACCCTCGTCCCTCCAGGTGGCAAGCATTCTTACTGACCTGCCCATTCCGGCATCTGCGGAAGACTTCGGGTTGAGGGGCTCAATCTCCTGCCGGGGGGGCCTCCTCCCCGGTTCCCGGCCGGGCCCGGGCCGCCTCCCGGATGGCGGCCCGGGCCAGCTCGTCGCACCGTTCGTTCCAGCGGACCTGGGCGTGCCCGGGGACCTTCAGCCACCGGACCCGGTGGCGGCGGGCCAGCTCCAGCAAGCGGCGCCAGAGGTCCTGGTTCTCCACCGGCTCCTTCCGGGCGTTCCGCCAACCGTTCTGCTGCCAGCGCTTGATCCAGCCCTGCTGGAAGGCGTTGACCAGGTAGGCCGAGTCGGAGTAGAGGTCCACCTGGCAGGGCCGCTTGAGCGCCGCCAGCCCCTCCACCGCCGCCCGCAGCTCCATCCGTTGGTTGGTCGTCTCAGGCTCGAAGCCGGAGAGCTCTTTCACGTGGCCCCGGTAGAGGAGAACGGCCGCCCAGCCCCCCGGGCCCGGGTTGCCCGAGCAGGCGCCGTCGGTGTAGATCTGGACCCGCTCCCCCGCCATCGCCTCAACCCGCCAGGTCCAGCTCCGCCGCGATGCTGCTCATGGCCTGGATGACCCGTTCCACGTGCTCTTGGAAGGGCACCCCCAGCTCCTCCGCGCCCCGCTCCAGATCCTCCCGGTTGACGCCCCGGGCGAAGCTCTTGTCCTTCATCTTCTTCCGAACCGACTTGAAGGCCACCTGGTCGATGCGCCGGTCGGGCCGAACCAGGGCCACCGCCGTTAGAAAGCCCGTCAGTTCGTCCACCGCGAAGAGGGCCCGGTCCAGGAGGCTCTCCCGGGGAACGGTCGGGTCCGCATGGGCCTGGATGGCATGGAGCATGGCCTCCGGGTAGCCCCGCTCCCGGAGGATGGCCACCCCCCGGTGGGGGTGCTCCTCAGGCCAGCGCTCGTAGTCCAGGTCGTGCAGGAGGCCCGTCCGGGCCCAGAGCTCCTCGGGCTCGCCAAAGTGCCGGGCGTAGGCGGCCATGGCCGCCTCCACGGCCCGGGCGTGCTTCAGGAGCTGGGGTGAGTGGGTGTAGGTCTGCAGCAGGGCCAGGGCCTCCTCCCGGCTTTCGGGGAGGGCGCTGGACGAGGTCACGCAAACACCTCCTCGGTCGGGGCGATGGGCTTCGATCGGGCGCCGACTAGATCCGGGCGTTGAGCAGGAAGCGCTTCACATCCTGGATGGCCCGGGTCACCTCGATCCCCCGCGGGCAGGCATCGGCGCAGTTGAAGATGGTGCGGCACCGCCAGACCCCGAACTTGGAGTTGAGAATGTCCACCCGCTCGGCCGCGCCCCGGTCCCGGCTGTCAAAGAGGAACCGGTGGGCGTTGACGATGGCCGCCGGCCCAATGTAATCCTCGTTGGCCCAGAAGGAGGGGCACGAGGTGGTGCAGGCGGCGCAGAGGATGCACTTGGTGGTGTCGTCGAACCGCTCCCGCTCCTCGGGCGACTGGCGCCGCTCGGTGCGGGGGGCCGGCTCGTCGTTGATCAGGTAGGGCTTCACCGACCGGTAGGCGGCGAAGAAGGGCTCCATGTCCACCACCAGGTCCTTGATCACCCGGAAACCCCGGAGGGGCTCGACGGTGATCCGGTCGCCCAGATCCTTGATGAGCACCTTGCACGCCAGCCGGTTGACCCCGTTGATCAGCATGGCATCCGAGCCGCAGATGCCGTGCGCGCACGACTTCCGGAAGGTGAGGGTGCCGTCCTGGTACCACTTGATGGCGTTCAGGGCGTCCAAGAGCCGGTCGGTCGGCTCCACCTCCACCTCATACCGCACCATGCGCGACTTGGTGTCCGTCTCCGGGTTGAACCGCCGGATGAAAAGCTCCACTTTCATACGTCCCACCCCCGCCGCGGGGCGGGGGAAGCCCGCGCTTCCCCGCCCCCTACTCGACCCCCATCGGTGACCGCTCGTTCAGTACTTCCGCGCTTCGGGCTGGAAGCGGGTGATGGTCACCGGCTTGTAGCGCAGCTCGAAGCTGCCGTCCTCCTTCCGGAAGAAGAAGGTGTGCTTCAAGAAGTTGGCGTCGTCCCGCTCGGGGTAATCCTCCCGGTAGTGGGCGCCCCGGCTCTCCTTCCGGGCCAGGGCCGACTCCACCGTCGCCTCGGCCACATCCAGGAGGAAGCCCAGCTCCAGGGTCTCCAGGAGGTCCGTGTTGTACTGGCGGCCCCGGTCGCCCAACCGCACGTGCTGGTACCGCTCCCGGAGCTCCTTCAGCCGCTCCCGCATGGTGAGGAGCCCCTCCTCGGTCCGGAAAACCGAGACGTGCTCCGTCATCCCGTCCTGGAGATCCTTCCGGATGGCGGCCGCGTTCTCCCGCCCCTCCTGGGTCAAGAGCCGCTCGATCTCGGCCCGGACCCGCCCTTCCGGCTCCTTGGGCAGGGGCACCAGGTCCGCCTCCTGGACGAACTGGCGGATGTGGGCGCCCGCCCGGCGGCCGAAGACCAGGATGTCCAAGAGGGAGTTGGTTCCGAGGCGATTGGCCCCGTGGACGGAGACGCAGGCCACCTCGCCGGCCGCGTAGAGCCCGGGGACAGGCGTGTTCTTCTCGTCCCGCACCACCCGCCCGTCCACATCGGTGGGGATGCCCCCCATGATGTAGTGGGCCGTGGGCTGGACCGGGATGGGGTCCTTCACCGGATCGAGCCCCAGGTAGGTCCGGACGAAGTCGGTGATGTCCGGGAGCCGCTCCTCGATGATGCGGGCGTCCAGGTGGGTCAGGTCCAGGTGGACATAATCCTCGCCGTTGATCCCCCGGCCCTCCCGGATCTCGGAGTAGATGGCCCGGGAGACCAAGTCCCGGGGTGCCAGATCCAGGAGGGTGGGCGCGTAGCGCTCCATGAAGCGCTCGCCCTTGTTGTTCCGCAGGATCCCGCCCTCGCCCCGGGCCCCTTCGGTGATGAGGATCCCCATCTTCCGGATCCCCGTCGGGTGGAACTGGAAGAACTCCATATCCTCCAGGGGCAGCCCCCGGCGCAAGACCAGGGCCATGCCGTCCCCCGTCAGGGCGTGGGCGTTGGAGGTCACCCGGTACATGCGCCCCGCGCCGCCCGTGGCGAAGAGGACCGCCTTGGAGTGGAAGACGTGGAGCTCACCCGTGCGGATCTCCAGGGCGACCACGCCTGCGGCCCGGCCGTCTTCGATGAGCACGTCCAGAACCTGAAACTCGTCAAAGAAGGTGACCTGGTTCTTGATGCACTGCTGGTACAGGGTCTGGAGGATCATGTGACCCGTCCGGTCCGCGGCGTAGCAAGCCCGCCGCACGGGCCCCTCCCCGAAGTTGCGGGTGTGGCCGCCGAAGGGCCGCTGGGCGATGCGGCCGTCGGGCGTCCGGCTGAAGGGGAGCCCCATGTGCTCCAGCTGGTAGACCACGTCGATGGCCTCACGGCACAGGATCTCGATGGCGTCCTGGTCGCCCAGGTAGTCGCTCCCCTTCACCGTGTCGTACATGTGCCATTCCCAGTGGTCCTCTTCCATGTTCCCCAAGGCCGCCCCGATGCCGCCCTGGGCCGCGCCCGTGTGGGACCGGGTCGGGTAAAGCTTGCTGATGACGGCCACGCTGGCTGACCGAGAGGCCTCCAAGGCGGCGAAGAGCCCGGCGCCCCCTGCCCCCACGATGCAGGCGTCAAAGGTGTGATGCTGCATCCCGCTGCCTCCTTACTTCCTTCCCCTTCACCGGCGGGCCGCTCCCGGCCCGTGCCGAACCAGACCTGGCAGGACCACCCTGACCCGGGCTAGACGCCAGGGGTGAAGGTGAGGAGTACCTCCGTGCCCATCACCAACAGCACGAAGGCGAGCACGTACAGGGCCGATGTACAGAAGGCCCGCCAGCCCCGGTGATGGACGTAGTCGTCGATCACAACGCGAATGCCGTTGGACCCGTGCAAAACCCCCAAGGCCAGCAGGATCCAGTCGTAGACGCGCCAGAAGGGGACCGCCCACCGCCTTGCCACGAAGGCGTAGTTGATCACCTCGACGCTGTTGATGATGTGCATGATCACGATGTGGCCCAGGGCCATCAGAACAAGCAAGAGCCCCGAGATCCTCATGAAGTACCAGGCGAACAGCTCAAAGCCGCCCCCCATCGGGCGCTGGCGGCTGTAACTGCTCCTGGCCATCTCGCTCCCCCCTTGCCTCAGGCGGCCCGTCCGCCACGGGCCCTACCCCCACGCCGCCCCCACCGGCGCCGGCTAGTAGATGATGTCCCAGATCATGTACCCGGCCACCGGGACGTACAGGATAAAGAAGAGCACCACCACCACTTGGAAGAGCTGGCGCTGCTTCTGGAAGAGCCCCGCCTCGGGCCAGAAGTCGATCAGGATGACCCGGAGCCCGTTGAGGGCGTGGAAGAGGAGCGCCCCCACCAGGGCCACCTCACCCAGCCGGAAGATGGGATGCCGGTAGATGTTCATCACCGTGTCGTAGACCTCCGGGCCGAAGCCGATCAACCAGGTGTCCAGGATGTGGATCACGATAAAGATCATGACCCCCACCCCGGTCACCCGGTGGAGGATCCAGGCCCACATGCCCTGCCCGCCGCGATACACCATCCGTCACCCTTTCCCGAATCCTTTCCCGAAGCGCCCATCGGCGATCGGGGCTTACGACTCCCGGAGCCGCTGGACCGTCGCCTCATCGAGCCGGCGGATCACCGCCGCCAAGAGCTTGACCAACATCTCCAGATCCCCTTCATGCAGGATGGAGGCGTGGCTGTGGATGTAGCGGGTGGCCGGTCCCAAGGCGAGGGCGGGCGTGCCGGCCCCGTGCAGGTGGAACCGCCCCGCGTCCGTCCCGCCCCGGGGCATCACCTCGAACTGGAGGGGGATCCCCTCCTGGGCGGCGGTCTCCACCACCAGGTCCCGCAAGCCCCGGTGGGGGACCATGCTCGCATCGTAGAGGAGCACAACCGGCCCCTGGCCCAGCTTGGCCCGGGCCTCATGCTCCTTGATGCCCGGTGTGTCGCCGGCGATGGCCACGTCCACCGCAAAAGCCACGTCGGGGTTGATCCGCTCGCTCATGGTCTGGGCCCCCCGCAAGCCCACCTCTTCCTGCACCGTGCCCACCGCGTAGACGGTGTTGGGGTGATCGGTCCCTTTGAGCTCGTGGAGGAGCCGCACCGCCACGGCACAGCCCGCCCGGTTGTCCCACGCCTTGGCCATGAGGAGGTCGCCCTTGCCCAAGGGGGTGAAGGGGCAGATGGGCACCACCGGATCCCCCGGCAGCACCCCCAGCTCCTCCGCCTCCGCCCGGCTGCGGGCCCCGATATCAATGAACATGTCCGAGATCTCCACGGGCTGCTTCCGGTCCTCGGGCGAGAGCAGGTGGGGCGGCTTGGAGCCGATGACACCCACCAGCTCCCCCTTACGGGTGAGGACCCGGACCCGCTGGGCCAGCATCACCTGGCTCCACCAGCCGCCCAGGGTCTGAAACCGGAGAAAACCTTCCTCGGTGATGTGGGAGACGAGAAAGCCCACCTCGTCCAGATGACCGGCGACCATCACCCGCGGGCGCTCCGACCCACCCCGGAGCACCCCGGCCACCCCGCCCAGGTTGTCGGTGATCACCTGGTCGGCGACGGGCTTCAGGTACCGGCCCATCACCTCCCGGGCTGGCGCCTCAAAACCCGGAACCCCAGGAGCCTCCGCCAGCTCCTGGAGCATCTGCCTCCATGCCTCCATGCCCATCCTCCCTATGCCGCTCCGATCCCGCCCCCATGGGAGCCCAACCACCCATGGCGTGCCCTTCTGGAGCCGTCTCGAAACCTCCGCGTTACCAACACGGAACGGTTTCGTTGCCCCAACGCCGTCTCCTGCTTCTTTGCGGATCGCTCCTACTCGCAGGAAGCAACCCTCGTCCCGCGGGACAGGGGAAAGCTCCAAGGGGGACGAACACTTCCGTAGGAAAGGGGTTGGTCGAGGTGGAGTCGTTGACCATCGGCCGCTGGAGAGGGCTACAGCAGCTGGCCACGCCCGAGGGCGTCTTCTGCATCGTGGCCGTCGACCAGCGGGGCAACCTGAAGCGGATGCTGGAGAAAGCCGGGCGGCCGTCCGACCCCCAGGCGATGACCGCCGTCAAGCGGGAGATCGTCGGCGCGCTCAACCGGGACGCGAGCGGTTTCCTCTTGGATCCCGAGTTCAGCGCGGCCCAGCTGATGGCCAGCGGGGAGCTCCTGGGCCAGAACGGCCTGGCGGTCTCCTTGGAGGCGACGGGCTATGAGGACCGGGAGGGCGACCGGCTCACCTCCATCCTGGAGGGCTGGAGCGAGGCCAAGATCAAGGCCATGGGCGCCAGCTCGGTGAAGCTGCTCATCTACTACAACCCCCGCCGGGAGGCGGCGGCCCGCCAGCAGGAAGAGCTGGTCCGGCAGGTCTCCGCCCGCACTCGGGCGTTGGATATTGCCCTGATGGTAGAAGTGGTCACCTACCCCTCTTCCGACGACCAGACCCAAGAGGCCTTCCAGGCCGAGCGGCGGGAGCTCATCATCGAGAGCGCCCGGCGGGTCACCGCCTTGGGCATCGACCTCTTCAAGGCCGAGTTCCCCGTCCACCCGTCGGTCACCCAGGACGAGGAGGTCTGGTACGAGGCCTGCCGGGAGCTGACGGAAGCCTCCCAGGTGCCGTGGGCTCTGCTTTCGGCCGGGGTCGACTTCGACACCTACGCCCGGCAGCTGAAGGTGGCCTGTCGGGCCGGCGCTTCGGGCTTCGTCGCCGGGCGGGCCATCTGGCGGGAGGCGGCTGAGGAGACGGACCCGGCCAAGCGGGAGGCCTTCCTGCAGACCACCATGCCCTGGCGGCTGCGGGAGCTGGTGGCCATCGCCCGCCGGGAGGCGACCCCCTGGACGGCCAAGCTCTCTGCCGGCGCGGTCGACGAAGGCTGGTACCGGACCTACCCCGGCCTCAGCCTCTGAGCCCCGCCCAACCTGGCATCTATGGTGCTCCTCTCCGGGCCCGGAACCCCTCCGGGCCCGGACCCTTCCACCGAGAATAGGCCTCCCTGCCCAAGACGATACTTCCCAAGGCGGCGACCGGCAGGAGACCCCTGAGGAGGCGCCGAAGAGTCGTTCGCATACGTTGAGGTGAAGGACTCCCTTGTGATGAGCCGCGGTCCACGGTGGAGGCGTGCCGATGATGGCAACCAAGCAGCGACGTCAGACCCAGCGCAGCCAAGACCGGTACTACCGGCCGAGCCTCCGGCCCTGGGGCCACGATGACTACCTGGTCCTGGCCGATCTCCTCTTCGATGGGTTCGAGCCCGCGGAGATCGCCCGGATCCTCAACCGGTATGTCCACGACGTGCTCCGGGCCCTCCGCTCGCCCGAAATGGAGACGGCCCAGCGCTGGCTGATCATTGCCCGCTACGCCGCCCGCTTTCCCTGGTAACCCCACCCCGCCCCACGCGCTCATCGTCATCCCGTCGCTTGATTCCGCCTCGCCGCCCTCTCCCGGCAGGAGCCCCCAGCCGCGGGTCGAATTGCCTCTTTGAGCAAACGTTTGAATAGCCCCGGGAGGCCGATTTGGCTGGCCCTCCCGGGGCTGAAGGAGCTCAAGGAGTGATGCGGCGATGAAGCGTCTGGCGGCTGCCCTGGTGCTGGTCGCCCTGCTCGCTCTGGGCGCCTGCCCGGCTCTGGCTTCGACGCCCGGAACCCTCCTGATCTGGGCTGATGAGGTCCGCTCTCAAGTCCTCCTCGATCTGGCCCGGACCTTCGAGGCCGAATACGGCATCCCCGTCCGGGTCCAGGAGATGGGCTTCGGCGACATCCGGGACACCTTGAACGTCGCGGCCCCGGCCGGCGAGGGGCCCGACATCCTGGTCGGGGCCCATGACTGGCTGGGCCAGCTGGTGACCAACGGCCTGCTCGAGCCCATCCAGCTGGGTGAGAAGGCGGACGCCTTCCTCCCCACCGCGTTGGAGGCCTGGACCTACGATGGGGTCCTCTACGGCCTGCCCTATGCCACCGAGGCCATCGGCCTCTTCTACAACAAGGCGCTGGTCCCCCGGGCTCCGGCCACCTTCGAGGAGATGATCGAGCTGGCCCGGGCAGCGGCGGATCGGTCCCAGGGGATCTACGGCTACGCCCTGCCCATCCCCGACCCCTACCACACCTTCCCCCTCATGTCGGCGCAGGGCGGCTACGTCTTCGGGCCCACCCCCGAGGGGGGCTTGGACCCGCTGGACATCGGGCTGAACACCGAGGGGGCGGTGGCCGGCGTTGAGCTCTTCGACCGGCTGATCGAAGAGGGTGTCCTGCCCGTCCTCGACTTCGCCACCATGGAGGGGCTCTTCGTCAGCCATCGCCTGGCCTTCATGCAGACCGGCCCCTGGGAGCTGGCTACCGTCCGGAACGCGGGGATCGACTACGGCTTCATCCCCATCCCGCCCATCAACGGCCAGCCCGCCCGTCCCTTCGTGGGCGTGCAGGGCTTCATGATCAGCAGCTTCAGCGCCAACAAGCTCCTGGCCCAGGCTTTCCTCAACGAGTACATCGCCACGACGGAGACCATGCTCCGCCTCTTCGAGCTGGATCCGCGGCCCCCCGCCTACCTGCCCGCCCTGGAGCGGATCGACGATCCCGACATGGAGGCGGTGGCCCAGGCGGCCGCGGTGGGCATCCCCATGCCGGCCATCCCCCAGATGGCTGCGGTCTGGACGGCCTGGAGCGATGCCCTCACCCTGGTGGCCAATCAGGAGCTGGAGCCCAAGGCGGCCCTCGACGATGCCGTCGCCCAGATCCGGGCCACCATCGAGGCGAGCCTGAACCGTTAGGGAAGAGGACGGGCGGCCTCAGGCCGCCCGTCCCCACTGGGGAGGTAGGTGGGACCAAGCATGTTCGTGACCCAGCCTGCCCGGCCGGGCCCCCGAACCGCCCCGGGAGGCCGTACCCGCCCCTGGCGGTGGGCGGTGGTGGCCCTCATCGACGGGCTCGCCCTCTGGGCGGCCCTCTGGCTGGCCAGCACCGGGGCGTGGCTCCTGCTCATCATCCTGGTGGCGGGCGCCATCGGGATCAACGTGGCCTTCCTGAGCGAGCGGGCCTACCCCTTGCGCTACCTCCTGCCCGGCCTCTTCTTCATGTTCATGATGGTGGTCTACCCCATCGTCTACACAGTCTACGTCGCCTTCACCGACTACGGCACGGGCCACATCCTCACCAAGGCCCAAGCCATCCGCCAGTTTGAGAGCCGGCTCTACGAACCCCCCGGCGCACCTCGCTTCCCCTTCACCGCCTTCCAAAACGACGGCGGCGACCTACGCTTTCTGATCCCCTGGGAGGACGGGCGCTGGATCCTGTCGGAGGGGGACCAGTTCCAGCCGGTGGATCGGGACGACCCGGCCCTGATCGACGCCGACGGCGACGGCGTGGTGGACGGCCTGGCGGGAGGCTACCGGGCCCTCCCCACGCTGGGCCTGATGCGCCACCTCCATGAGCTGCAGGAGCGGGTCTTCCACTACGACGGGGTGGAGCTGCGGCTGGCCAGCCTCACCCAGTTCGCCCGTCTCTCCCCTCGGTACCGGTACGACCCGGCGGCGGACCAGCTGGTCGACCTCGAGACGGGGACCGTCTACCGGCCGGTCAACGGCTATTTCACCAGCGAGGCGGGGGAGCGGCTCACCCCTGGCTTCCGCAGTCTGGTGGGCTGGCGGAACTTCACCGCCCTGCTCACCAACCCGCGGATCTCGGGGCCCTTCTTCCGGGTCTTTGTCTGGACCTTTGTCTGGGCGTTCCTGAGCGTGGCCTCCACCTTTGGGCTGGGCTTTGGGCTGTCCTTGGTGCTGAACGACCCCCGGCTTCCCTTCCGGCGGGTGTACCGCTCCCTCCTCATCCTGCCCTACGCCTTCCCGGCGTTCATCTCCGCTTTGATCTGGCGGGGGCTGCTCAACACCGAGGTGGGGGTCATCAACCAGGTGCTGCGGGCGGTGGGCCTGGGCGGGGTCCCCTGGCTGACGGACCCCCTCTGGGCCAAGGTGGCCGTTCTTCTGGTCAACCTGTGGTTGGGCTTCCCTTATATGATGCTGGTCACCACCGGCGCCCTGCAGAGCATCCCCGACGAGCTGTACGAGGCGGCCTACTGCGACGGGGCGACGAGCTGGCAGCAACTCCGCCACATCACCCTGCCCCTCCTCATGGTCTCGGTGGCGCCGCTTCTCATCAGCTCCTTCGCGTTCAACTTCAACAACTTCAACGTGATCTACCTGGTCACCCAGGGCCGGCCGCCCATCCCCGGCGCGGGGACCCCGGCGGGGGCGACGGACATCCTCATCTCCTACACCTACCGGCTGGCCTTTGAGGGGGGCTCGGGCACCGACTACGGCCTGGCCTCGGCGGTGGCGGTGGTCATCTTCATCCTCATCGGCACCATCAGCTACGTCAACTTCCGCATGACGGGGGTCCTGGAGAGGGTGGGCGAGCATGTATAAGGGGCGCCTGACAGCCTTCGGCCAGCTCTGGCGGCACGGGCTGCTCCTCGTGGCGGTCCTCTTCGCCCTGGGGCCCATCCTGTGGGTGATCTCCGCCTCCTTCAACCCGTCCAACACCATCGTGGGCCAGTCGCTCATCCCGGCCAACCCCACCCTGGCCCACTACCGGCAGCTCTTCCAGGACCCCCGCCACCCCTTCCACCTCTGGATCTGGAACAGCACCAAGGTGGCTGTCATCGCCTCCACCCTCACGGTGGCCCTCACCGCGCTGGGCGCCTACGCCTTCTCCCGCTTCCGCTTTCGGGGCCGTCGGGGTGGGCTCTTCACCCTGATCCTGATCCAGATGTTCCCCCAGATGCTGGCCATGGTGGCCATCTACCTCCTACTCCTCCAGCTCGGTGAGGTCTTCCCGGCCCTGGGGCTCAACACCCATGCGGGCCTGATCATGGTCTACCTGGGGGGCGCGCTGGGGGTGAACACCTGGCTGATGAAGGGTTACTTTGATACCATCCCCCGGTCCCTGGAGGAGTCGGCCATGATGGATGGGGCCACCCCCTTCCAGGCCTTCGTCCGCATCATCATGCCCTTGGTGCGGCCCATCCTGATCGTCGTCTTCATGTTGAGCCTGATCGGCTGCTACTCGGAGTACGTCCTGGCCCGGATCATCCTGCAGACGACCGACCAGTACACCCTGCCGGTGGGGATGCAGCTCTTCATCTCGGACCAGTACAGCAGCCGGTGGGGCATCTTCGCGGCGGGGGCCCTCTTGGGCGCGCTGCCCATCGTCATCATCTTCTTGGTGATGCAGCGCCAGCTCGTCTCGGGGCTCACCTCAGGCGCGGTGAAGGAGTAGCTCACCCTGGGGCGGGCCCCGTCGACCGCCGCACGACCAGTTCGGTGGGGACCAGCACCTGGCGGGCCGGGGCGTCCGGGTTCTGGAGCCGCTCCAGGAGGAGCTGGGCGGCCACCCGGCCCAGCTCGAAGATGGGCACCCGGACGGTGGTCAGCGGGGGGGCCACGTAGGCGCTCAGGGGATCGTCGTTGAAGCCCACCACCGAGACCTGGCCGGGCACCGCCAGGCCCAGGTCCCCCGCGGCCTGGACCGCGCCCCAGGCCAGCAGGTCGTCGGTGGCGAAGAAGGCGGTGGGCTGAGGGGTTTGCTGGAGCAGCTCCCGGGCCGCCGCCCACCCCTGGTCCCGGGAGAAGTCCGTGTACCGGACCAGGTGGGGATCGAAGGGGATCCCCGCTTCCTCCAGGGCCTGGCGGTACCCGGCCACCCGGTCCTGGGTGACCAGGTAGTCGGGATCCCCGGCCAGGCAGCCGATGCGCCGGTGGCCCAGGGCGAGGAGGTGCTCCACCGCCTCCCGGGCGGCTTGGGTGTTGTCAGTGTTCACCCACCAGACCCCTTCCCCTTGCGGGACCCGGCCCACCACCACGAAGGGGTGGCCCTCCTGGACCAGGCGGGCGACCAGCCGGTCCTTCACCCGGGAGGCGAGCAGGATCACCCCGTCCACCCGGTGGCTCTCCAGCATCTCCACGCACTCGTCCAGCTCCTCCTGGGGCGTGAGGGAGGTGGAGAGCAGGAGCGCGTAGCGGGCTTGGTTGGCCACCGCGCCGATCCCCCGGATCACCTCGGGGAAGAAGGGGTTGGCCAGGGCCGTCTCCGCCGCCCGAGAGAGGACCAGCCCGATGGTCCGGCTGCTTTGGGTGACCAGGCTCCGGGCGATGGCGTTGGGGTGGTAGCCCAGCTCCTTCATCACCCGCCGGACCCGCTCCTTGGTGGCCTGGCTGATGCGGGGATGATCGGAGATGACCCGGGAGACCGTGGACGGCGAAACCCCCGCGGCCCGGGCCACATCCTTGATGGTCACGCCCACAACCCTTCCCCCCGATGACCCTGCCTACGTTCTGACCGGCCCAATGGTACCCGGACTCCTGTTCCCCAGGGAGCCGAGCGGCTCCTCCCGAGCCCCTTCGTCAAGTTCTCGCTGATGCAAGCCGAAGGCATGAGCAAAGAGATTGCGGAGATTGCGCCGAGAGCCTTTGGGGACCGGGGTGAGCTTATGGCCAAGGGTTGGACCAAGGGACAGCGGACTGCTAGTCGAGATCTGACCTGGTTTCTGGTCGTCTCCAGTCTCTTCATCATCCTGTTGGTCGCTGCCGGCGCCGGCGTCACCAGCCTCCTAAACGAGAAGGCGGCCCGCCTGGCCGACCGGGAGCTGGAGCTGTTGGAGACCGTTCTGGAGGTGGAGACCCGCCTGGAACGGACCCGCTCGGCCTACCTTCTCAGCCTTCCCCCAGGGGGCGAAGGCCTCCGCACCTACGCGCTCAGTTTCGGCTTCCTCGCCAACTTCTCCGCCGCCCAGAACCCGGTGGACTGGGTGGACCTCCTGAAAGGGGCGGCGGCCCAGGCGGAAGACCACCGGGAGCTCTGGCAGGAGGCGATCGATCGTTCCCTTGCTCTGGAGCAAATCTTCAGGTCCTTCAGCCAGTCGTGGGACCTGCGGGAGCAGGAGGACCTCATCGGCCAGGCCTCTGCCCAGGCCGCGGCGTTGGCCGAGCTCCTGCGCGGCTTGCGGGAAGAGGTCCGCCGAGGGACGGCCACCATCGCCCAGGAGGCCACCCAAACCGCGGCCCTGAGCATCCGCCTCTTTACCGCCTTGGGGGCCTTCTTGCTCCTCTTCAACGGCCTCTTGGGCCGGTCCAACCTCCGCCGGCTCCGCGCCAGCGTGCGGGCCATCCAGGCCGATGCGGCCAAGACGGCGGAGAACGCCTCCCGCCTGGACGCTTGGCTGGGCGAGATGGTCCAGACCTCCGAGGAGGTCCGGGCAGGGATGGAAGAGGCCACGTCGGCCGCCGATCAGATCACCCAGGGGAGCCGCCACGCGGCCGAAGCCGTCAACCGGCTGAGCCAGCAGCTGAGCCAGGTGGAAGCCCAGGTCCAAGCCAGCAGCGAGCGCCTTGCCGAGACGACCCACTCGGTAGAGCAGGCTTCGGAGAAGGTCCACGAGGTGGTCGCCCAGGTCCGCGCCGGCGCCGACAACCTCCGGCAAGGCCTGGAGGGCCTCCGGCAGAACCTGGTCCACTTCGGCACCCTGACCCAGCGGCTCGCCGGCTTCCGGCAGGAGATGCGGGAGATCCACAAGATCGTCCAGGCGATGGCCGAGATCGCCGAGCGGACCCGGGTCCTCTCCTTCAACGCCAGCATCGAGGCGGTCCGGGCCGGGACAGCGGGCCAGGGCTTCGCGGTGGTCGCCCGGGAGATCAAGGCCCTCTCCGAGAGCAGCCGGGAGTCGGCCCAGGCCATTGGGCGGATCGTGGACGGGCTGGACCGGGCCAGCGAGCAGGTGGCAGGCCAGGCGGCCGCCCTGGTGGCTGAGGTTCAGGCGGGGGCGGCCACCATTGGCGAGCTGGACACCCTCTTCGTCGCCCTGGAGGAGAGTTTCCAGGAGGTGAGCCGCCAGGGCGAGCAGATGCGGGAGCTGGCCGCGCACCAGGAGGCCTTCCGGGACGAGGTGAGCCGCCGGTTCGCCGACGCCGCGGCGGGGATCGAAGAGGTAAGCGCCCAGCTGGAGGAGACGGCGGCGGCCATGGAGGAGCTCCACGCGACGGCCCAGCAGATTCTGGGCCGCAACGCGGAGCTGGCCCGGGGTCTGGCCACCCAGCGGGATCTGGCCCACGCCCAGGAGGCTCTGGCCGCCCAGGTGCAGGCCCAGCTCCTGGTCCTGGACCGGCCGCCGACGCCCAAGATGGTGACCCAGCCCCCGAGCCAGTCGGCCTCCGGCACCCCCGCCTCCTAAGCGGGCGTCCTGCGCCTCGCCCGCCAGCGGGCGAGCAGCCCCTGGTGGGGGGCGAGCAGCAGGGCCAGGGCAAAGAGGAGACCGGCCATGGTGGCCGTCGCCCCGGCAATGGAGAGATCGAACCAGGAGGCCAGGCCGTACCCGGCCACCGCGGCCGGCACCCCCACCAGCACGCTCAGCCCCAGCATGCTCTCCAGGCGGTCGGTGAGGAGGAACGCGGTCGCCCCGGGCGCGACCAGCATGGCCACCGCCAGGATGGCCCCCACGCTCTCGAAGGCCGCCACCGTGACCAGGGTGACCAGCCCCGTCTGGAGCCAGGTGATCCAGGCGACGGGGAGCCCCACCACGGCCGCGAAGGCCGGGTCGAAGGCGATCACCTTGAACTCCTTGAAGAAGAGCCAGGTCGTCAGCCCAGCGATCAGGAGGGCGCCCCCCACCGTCCAGACGGCCCGGGGGCCCAGCTCCCAGCCCCGCCAGGCCAGGATGTCGAAGGGCACATAGACCAGGTCGCCAAAGAGGACGTGCTGGGTGTCCAGGTGAACATCGCCCGCGTGCAGGGTGAGGAGGACCACCCCCAGGCCGAAGAAGGCGGTGAAGCTGATGCCCGTCGCCGCGTCCTCCTGGACCCCGGCCCGCCGCAAGAGCTCCACCATCCAGGTGCTCAAGAGCCCCGCCGCCCCCGCCCCGAGCACCATGGGGAGCAGGCCCGTACTGCCCGTGAGCAGGAAGGCGACGACGATGCCCAAGAGGACCGAGTGGCTGATGGCGTCGCCCACCATGGCCAGGCGGCGGAGGATGAGGAAGCAACCGACGAAGCCCAAGCTGGCCGCCACCAGGACCGCGGTGAGGAGGATCCACAGATCATGGGGAGTCATGACGCCTCACCCTCCCACCGGACCGGGGTGCCGCCGGCCAGGCCCCGGCGGCGGATCCCAGCCTGCCGAACCCGCTGCACCACCAGGCCCCGGCTGCTGCCGAAGGCCATCGAGATCAGGAGGAGTCCGGTGGCCACCAGCACCACCAAAGGGCCGGTGGGCAGCTGGGGCCGGCTGAGGCTGATAAGGGCCCCCGCCACGCCCGCCAGCCCCCCGAAGGCCGCCGAGAGGATGGCCATCCGCTCCAGCCGCTCCGTCCAGAAGCGGGCAGCTGCCGCGGGGGTGATGAGGAGGGCCGCCACCAGCACCACCCCCACCGCCTGCAGGCCGACGGCCACCGCCGCCACCACCAGCCCCATCAAGAGCCGGTCCATGAGGGCCATGGGGAGGCCCAGCCCCGCCCCGAACTCGGGATCGAAGGCGAGCAGCTTCAGCTCTTTGAAGAAGAGGAGGACCCCCAGGGTGACCGCCAGGGCCGCCCCGCCGATGACGAGCACGTCGGACCGGACCAGGGAGGCGGCCTGGCCGATGAGGAAGCGGTTGAGCCCCGACTGGCCCCCCAATCCCGTCCGGGCTAGGACCGTCAGAAGGACCACCCCCATCCCGTACGAGACGCTCAACACCAGGGCCTGGGCCGTCTCCTCCTTGATGCGGGAGTGGCGGGTGATCCCGTCGACCGCCGCCGCGCCCAGAAGACCGGTCACCAGGGAGCCCACCAAGAGGGGCGCCACCGACTTGGCGCCTGTCACCCAGAAGCCCAGGGCCACCCCCGGCAGGGCCGCGTGGGCCAGGACGTCTCCCATGAGGCTCCGCCGGCGCAGGAGGGCGAAGGTGCCCAGCAGCCCGCAGCCCGCGCCGAGGAGGAGGCTGCCGGCCAGGACCCAGCGGGCATTGGGGCTGTTCAGCAACAGGATCAGCGCCTCCCAGGTCACAGCCTCACCCCCGAAGGGGCCGAGGCCTCCGACCCCACCGGCGCCGGGAGCGAGAGGAGCCGCCCCCCGTAGGCCGCTTGCAGATGCTTGGGGGTGAAGACCTCGGCGGTGGGGCCGGCGGCGACCACCCGCCGATGGAGGAGGACCAGCCAGTCGAAGAAAGCCTCCACCGTGTTCAGGTCGTGGTGGACCACCAGCACCGTCTTGCCCGCCGCGCGCAGCTCCTGGAGCAGGGTGATGATGGCCGTCTCCGTGGCCGCGTCCACCCCCGCCAGCGGCTCATCCATGAGGTAGAGGGCCGCGTCCTGGGCCAGGGCCCGGGCGAGGAAGACCCGCTGCTGCTGGCCGCCCGAGAGCTGGCTGATCTGCCGGTGGGCGTAGGGGGCCATCCCCACCTGCTCCAGGGCCTGCCAGGCCGCCTCCCGATCGTGGCGGGAGGGCCGGCGGAAGAGGCCGATCCGGCCGTACCGGCCCATGAGCACCACATCCAGCACGGTGGCGGGGAAGTCCCAATCGACCGACTCCCGCTGGGGCACGTAGCCCACCCGCCGGCGGGCCTCCGCCCCCCGTTGGCCCAGGAGACGGACCCAGCCCGACCGGAGGGGCACCAGGCCCAGGAGGGCCTTGAGCAGGGTCGATTTCCCCGCCCCGTTGGGGCCGACCAGCCCCACCAGGGTGCCCCGGGGCAGATCCAGATCGATCCCCTCGAGCACTGGCTCTTTCCGGTAGGCCACCGCAAGCCCCCGGGTCTGGACGGCCAGATCCACCGTGCCCGTCGCTGCAGCCACGGCTCAGATCCCTCCCTGGCTCGAGCCGCCCGGCCCTTCGGGGCCGAGGGCGGCGAGGATGGTCTCCACGTTGTGCCGGATCATGCCCACGTAGGTCCCCGCCGCGGTCCCTCCGGCCCCCAGGGCGTCGGAGAAGAGCTCCCCGCCCAAGGCCACCTGATGCCCTCGAGCCGCGGCGCCCTCGATGAGCGCCCGGATCCCCCGGCCAGAGACGCTCGTCTCGACGAAGACCGCGCCGATCTGCCGCTCCACCAGGAGGTCCACCAGCTGGATGACGTCCGCCAGACCGTACTCCGCGTCGGTACTGATCCCTTGGAGGCCCACCACCTCCAGGCCGTAAGCGCGGCCCAGGTAGCCGAAGGCATCGTGAGCCGTCACCAGGACCCGCCGCTGTGGGGGGATCTGGGCCAGCCGTTCCCGCACCCAAGCGTCCAGCTCGGCCAAGGTCTCCAGGTAAGCACGGGCGTTGGCCTGGTAGATGGGGGCCCTCTCCGGGTCCACCTCCACCAGGGCGTCCCGGATCCGTTCCACCGCCTTCATCCAGAGGCGGACGTCGAACCAGACGTGGGGATCGTACGCGCCCCCGAAGCCCTCGGCGGCCAAGAGCTCCTCCACCGGGAGAAGCTCGGTGACCGCGTAGGTGGGAACCCGCCGGGCCATGCGGGCCAGGACGTCGCCCAACCGCCCCTCCAGCTGGAGGCCGTTGGAGAAGATAATGTCCGCGCCCGCCAACCGCCGGACGTCCCCTTGGGAGGCCTGGTACAGGTGGGGATCCACCCCCGGTCCCATGAGGGCCACCACCGTCCCCGCCTCCCCCACCACGTTCCGCACGGCGTCGGCCACAATGTTGGTCGTCGCCACCACCTGCAGGCCGTCGCCCGCCTGGGCCTCTGCCCCCCACCCTGCCAGCCCGAGGAGCCCGCCCAGGAGCACCAAGCCAACCCCCAGCCGGGAGAGCCACCGCCATCGCCTGCTCACCGCTGTTCCGCCTCCCTTGGATCCGGGTCCGACCTGTTTTAGACCCGGCTAATTTTGCTGTTTGCCGTATCTAACATCGGTTCGCGCGGGCTGTCAAGGGCTGTGGGCCTTCTGGGTCCCCAAACCCGGCGGGTCGTGGCCCAGCGCGCCGAGGGCCCGGCCCGCCTTCCGGCGGCACCGGGCCCTCCCAGCCCCTCTGGCCCTTTCCGTCCTGGCCTCTTAGACGACGGGGTTCTCCAGGGTGCCGATCCCTTCCACCTCGATCCGGACCCGGTCGCCCCGCTGGAGGGGCCGCACCTGGCCCGCCTGCTCGCCCACGCCGGCGGGGGTGCCGGTGGCGATGATGTCGCCCGGCTCCAGGGTGATCCCGTCCGAGAGCCAGGCGATGATCTCGGCCACGGAGAAGATCATCTGGCTGGTGGGGGCGTCCTGGCGGAGCTCCCCGTTGACCCAGGTCCGGATCCTCAAGGCCTGGGGATCGGGGATCTCATCGGCCGTGACGATCCAGGGCCCCATGGGCCCGAAGGTGTCCAGACTCTTCCCCCGGAACCACTGGTGGTGGAGGCGCTGAACGTCCCGGGCGGTCACATCGTTCAAGATGGTGTACCCGAAGACGTGCTCCAGGGCCCGTTCCTTGGGGATCTGCTTGCCGCCCCGCCCGATCACCACCGCCAGCTCCCCTTCGTAGTCGAGGAGCTGGGTGACGCTGGGGTACTCGATGGCCTCCCCGGGGCCGATGACGCAGGTGGGCGCCTTGGTGAAGAAGATGGGGGCTTGGGGCACCTCCTCACCCCGCTCCTCGGCATGGGCCCGGTAGTTCCGCCCCAGGCAGACCAGGTTCTTGGCCGGCCGGGGGATGGGGGCGAGCAAGCGGCCGCCCTGGCGCTCCAGCTCGTCCAGGGAGCGGACCACCCCCTGGTCCACGTAGAGCCGCCAGCCTTCAGGATCGGACGCCCGCCGAACTTCCGCCGCCTCCAGGCACGCGGTGACCTGCTGCCAGAAATTGGGGCCCAGGTGGATCACATCCAGCATCGTCTCGGGCCGGGGCCCATGGGCCGGGAGGCTCTCCTTCCCCTCCATGCGGATCAGCTCCGCCAGATCGTAGAGGAATTCCCCCGCCACCACCCCGACCCGGTCCGCCCCGTTGAGGCGGTAGGTTGTGTACCGCACCGCAAGCCACCTCTTTTCATCCCATGGGCCAGACCCATCGCCGGGTCCGGAGCTCCCGTGGGGCTTCAGACATTGAACCGGAAGTGGATGATCTCCCCATCCTGAACGGGATACCCTTTCCCCTCCAGGCGGAGGACCCCCTCCTCCTTCGCCTTGGCCAGGCTCCCCAGGCGGACCAAGTCGTCGTAGGCGCAGACCTCGGCCCGGATAAAGCCCCGGGCGATGTCCGAGTGGACCTTCCCCGCCGCCTCCACGGCGGTGGCGCCCCGGCGGACGGTCCACGCCTTCACCTCGTCCTCGCCCACGGTGAAGAAAGAGATGAGGCCGCAGGCCTCGTAGGCCGCCCGGGCCACCCGGTCCAGCCCCCGCTCCTTGATGCCCAGCGCCTCCAGGAACTCCGCCCGGTCCTCGGGATCCAGTTCCTCGACCTGCCGTTCCAGCTCGGCCGAGACCAGGATGGAAGGAAGCCGGTGCTCTTCAGCCCACGCCTCCAGCTCCCGGGCCCCCGCAAAGGGCTCCTCCCCCCGGCCGGCCCGGCTCCAGCCCTCCTCGTCCACATTCAGCACCAAGAGGCAGGGCTTCTGGCTGAGCAAAGTGTAGGGCCTCAGGGTCCGCGCTTCCGCTTCACTCAGCTCCAGCGCCCGGACGGGCCGGCCCTCCTCCAGGGCGGCCACCACCCGCTCCAGGACCGCCTGCTCCTGCTGCTTGGCCACGTCCCCTTTGGAGATCTCCTTGGCCATCCGCTCCAGCCGGCGGGAAAGCAGGCTCCAGTCGGCCAGGATCAGCTCCTCCTCCACCCGCTGGGCGTCCCGCCGGGCGTCCACCTCCCCCAGGGGATGGGGGACGTAATCGGAGTGGAAGGCCCGGCAGACGTGGACCAGGAGCTCCGCCTCCTGGACCTGCTGGAGGAAGGCGGCGGCGCTCATCCCCTGGCCGCCGCTCCCCCCGCCGGGATCCAGCGGGGGCAGATCCGCCAGCTCCAGCCGGGCATAGGTGGTCTTCTTGGGCTGGAACATTCGGCTCAGGAGGTCGAGCCGGGGGTCGGGCACGTTGGCCGTCCCCAGTTGGACCCCGCTCCGTTCGGTGCGGCCCTCGTGGCCCACCAGCAGGCTGAACAACGTACTCCGGCCCGATTGGGGCAGCCCGATCAGTGCAATCCGCAAGACTCTGCCTCCTACCCGCCGCTTCTGGCGACAACAGAAAGGCCGGCGGCCCGCGCCGCCCGGCCTCCGGTTCCAGGATACCGTATCGGGACGGGCCATGAAAGGGGGATCCTGGGCGGGAGACCATCCGTTCCCTTGCAGAGAGGAGTTCTCACTTCGGCCGTCGAAGCAGGCGGCGGCCAAGGACCCGAGGAGGCGAGGACGTGCACGACATCCAGTGGCTGCTCAACCTGATGCCCCACCGCTACCCCTTCCTCCTGGTGGACCGGATCCTGGAGGTGGACGAGCGCCGGGCGGTGGGCCTGAAGAATGTGACCTACAACGAGCCCTTCTTCCAAGGGCACTTCCCCAAGTGGCCCGTCATGCCCGGGGTTCTCATCGTGGAGGCCATGGCTCAGGTCGCCTCGGCGGTGCTCTACCGCATCCCCGAGTATGCGGAGACCATCGGCCTCTTCGCCGGCATCGACGAGACCCGGTTCCGCCGGCCGGTCATCCCGGGCGACCAGCTGAGGATCGAGATTGAGCTGCTCAAGCGCCGGGGGGCCATCGTCAAGTGCCAGGGGAAGGCGTGGGTGGGTGATGAGCTGGCGGCCGAGGGCATCCTCACCTTCGCCATGAGCCCCCTGGAGGGCAAGTGGGAGGGTCCCGTCGGCATCGAGCCCGCCCGCCCGAGCTGAGGCCCGCCCTTCCCGGCGCTCCCATCAAGAAGAGCCCCGTCAAGGCGCGCGCACCAGGAGCCAGTCGCCCTCCCGGAGGCCCAAGCGGTCCGCTTCGCCGGCGGGCAGCTCCAGGACATAGCGCACCGGTTGCCCCGAGGGG
>PIUA01000017.1 GCA_017577405.1 Bacillota bacterium | reverse complement strand
CACCCGGACCAGGTAGCGGTTGGCCCGGCCGCCCGCGCTCCGGTGGTAGGCCAGCTCCAGGGGCGTCCGGTAGAGGTGGCGGAGGAGCCGGTAGACCGCCCGGGCCACGGGCGCCTCGCTGGCCCGGATCTCCAAGCGGGGTCCCGGCAGCAGGCGGCCCAAGAGGTGGATGAGGGCCGCGAGCTCCGCCTTCCGGCACCGCCTGGCCCGGGGCAGCTCGGCGGCCAGCTCCTGGCGCACCACGGCGCCGAACCGCGGGCGGGGAGGGCCCGCCGCGGACCAGAGACGCCCGGCAGCCAGCCTGCTCCCTCCTCTCTTACGCCTTCTGCTGGCGCTTCTCGATCTCCCGGTGCTCCACCACCACCGGATAACCTTGGGACCGGAGGAAGTCGGCCAGGCGGTTGGCCATCACCACCGATCGGTGCTGCCCGCCAGTACAGCCGACGCCGATCACCAGATGGCTCTTCCCCTCCTGGACGTAGTTGGGCAGCAGGAAGGCCAGGTACCGCTCGGTCTCCCGCAAGAAGCGCTGGGCCGCGGGCCAGCGGAGCACGTACTCTTCCACCGGCGGGTCGTTGCCCGTCAAAGCCTTGAGGGACTGGACGTAATGAGGGTTGGGCAGGAAGCGGACGTCGAAGACCAGGTCGGCGTCCAAGGGCACCCCGTGCTTGTAGCCGAAGGAGATGATGGTGGTCATCATCCGCCGGCTGGGCTCGCCCCCGAAGCGTTCGGAGATCTGGGCCCGGAGCTCCCGCCCGGTCAGGTGGCTGGTATCCAGAATCAACGTGGCCCGGCCCCGGAGCTCGTCCAGGGCCTTCCGCTCTTTGCGGATGCCTTCCAGCACCGAGCCCTCCTCCCCCACCAGGGGGTGGCGCCGGCGGGTCTCCTTGAAGCGGCGGACCAAGACCTCGTCGGACGCCTCCAGGAAGAGGATCTGGTACTGGATGTTCATGGTCTCCAGCTCCTGGAGGGCGTTGAAGAGGCTCTGGAAGAAGAGCCCGCCCCGGATGTCGCAGACCAGGGCCACCTGAGTGATCCGCCCCTGGGACTGGAGGCAGAGTTCCGCGAACTTGGAGATGAGGGCCGGCGGCATGTTGTCCACGCAGAAGTAGCCCAAGTCCTCGAAGGCGTGCATCGCCTCGCTCTTGCCGGCCCCCGACAGCCCCGTCACCAACACGAACTTCATGGCTCCCACCCCCGGCCGAACGGAGGGAGAAGGCCTCCCCACCTGATCCGTCCCGCCCTTGACCCCCGACGGCCGGCCCAGCCGCCCCCAACCGAGCCGGCCCTCACAGGGATCGGTCCACCCAGCGCAGGTCGGGCTCCAAGAGGTGGGCTGCCGCCTCGTCCAACCACCAGGTGACGTTGGGATGGAGCTGGAGCACCGACGCCGGCACCTCTTCGGTGACCGGCCCCAGGATGGCCTTGGCCACCGCCTCTGCCTTGGCCTCGCCGGTGGCCAGCACCAGGATCCGCCGGGCCTGCATGATGGAGCGGACCCCCATGGTGATCGCCTCGGTGGGCGGCTCCTCACCCGGGGGGAAGAAGCGGCGGTTCGCCTCCCGGGTGCTCTCTGTCAGGCGGACCCGGTGGGTGAGGCTCCCGAAGGGCGTCCCCGGCTCGTTGAACCCGATGTGGCCATTCCGGCCCAAGCCCAGGATCTGCAGGTCGGGGTAGCCCGCCCGCCGGAGGGCCTCCTCATACTCCTGGCACTCCCGGTCCGGGTCGGGCGCCAGGCCGTCGGGGATGTGGATGCGGCTCGGGTCGATATCCACGTGCCCAAAGAGGTGGCGTTCCATGTACGCCCGGTAGCTGGCCGGGTGGTCAGGCCCCAAGCCAAGGTACTCATCCAGGTTGAAGGTGGTGACCTGGGCGAAGCTCACCTGGCCCCGCCGGTAGATCTCCACCAGCTTCTGGTAGAGGGGTTCGGGTGTTGCCCCGGTGGGCAAGCCCAGAACGGTGTCGGGCTTCTTGTTGAGCTGGCGGACCACCTCGCGGGCCACCCCCTCGGCGACCGACGACGCCTGGGCCACAACCCGGATCTGCATCCTCTCAGTACGCCTCCTCGTGATCGAGCATCTCAGACGGCTCGCCGTCCAAGGCCCCGGCCCCGCCGTGGGCGGCGTCCTCAAACTCGTCGCCCTGCCCGTCGTAGATCAGCTCCCCCTGGCGCAGGGTGAGCCGGACCCGGAGGGCATCATCCAGGAGGACCAAGCTGGCATCCTTCCCTACCTCCAGGCTGCCCAACCGGTGGGCTACACCCAGCCGCCGGGCCGGGTTGAGGCTGGCCAGCTGGACGGCCTCGGCCAAGGAGAGCCCCACCGCCTCCACCATCCAGGCGACGGCCCGCTCCAGGGTGAGGGTACTGCCGGCCAGGGTCTCCTGCCCCGCGAGCCGCGCCGCCCCGCCCACCACATCTACCTCCAGGCCCCCCAGATCATACCGGCCGTCGGGCAGATCGGTGGCCCGCATGGCATCGGTCACCAGGAGGAGCCGGTCGGGCCCTTTCACCTGCCAGAGGAGCCGGGCCACCCCGGGATGGATGTGGAACCCATCGGCGATGATCTCCGCCGAGACCCCGGGGGCCGTGAGGACCGCGCCGGGCACCCCCGGTGCCCGGTGGTGGAGGGGGTTCATGCCGTTGAAGGTGTGGGTCGCGTGGCTGATCCCCCACTGGAAGGCCACCATCGCCTGCTCATAGGTGGCGTCCGAGTGGCCGATGGAGACCACCACCCCGGCCTCGCGGAGGTACTGGATGAGCTCCCGGGCCCCCTCCAGCTCAGGCGCCACCGTCACCCAGCGCACCCGGCCGGGGAACCGCTCGAGCAGGGCTTGCATCTCCGGCAGCGACGGCGGCGTCAGGAACTCGGGGTTCTGGGCGCCGGCCCGGGCCGGGTTCAGGTGGGGCCCTTCCAGGTGGACGCCCAGGAGCTCCGCCCCCTCCTCCCGGGCGCCGGCCGTCTCCTCCACCGCCTCCAAGACCCGGTGGAGCTGCTCGTAGGGCGCGGTGACGGTGGTCGGCAGGAAGGCGACGGTGCCGTGGCGGGCATGGGTGCGGGCCAGCTGGCTCAGCGCGCCGGGCGAGGCGTCCATCACGTCGGCCCCGCCCCCGCCGTGCAGGTGAACGTCAATGAAGCCGGGGCAGAGGTAGCCGCCCTCGGTGTGGATCTCTTCCAGACTCTGGCGGCCCACCTCGACGCCGGCTCCCTCCAGCCGGCGCGGGAGTTTGCGCAGGTCGCCGACGTAGGCGATCCGCCCCCCCACCGCGGCAAGGACCGCCTCATCGGCCCACTGGGTGCCTTGATGGATCCTGGCCCCCCGGAGGAGCCAAGCCGTTGCCTCCGACATCCCCATACCCCCCGTGCCCAGGACCTTCCCCGACAGCGATGGCGGGCTGGTTCGGGCGCCCCTCTACTTCTTCCCCACCGAACCGGTTCCCTGCCCCACCCATTGGGCGCATATCCACCTCTGGCCTCGAACATAGTAACTTCGGCCATTCACGCTCCACCGCGCCCGCTCCACTTGAAGGGGGATCCACCGGTGCGTCAGCCTCAGCCTCCAACCCCGCCCCTGCCGGCGCGCTACGGGGAGGACCGCGTCACCCTGCTGGTGCGCGATCCCGAGACCCTCTTTGCCTACTGGGAGCTCACCCCTCAGGCGATGGAGCGGGCGTGCCGGGATCAGGGCTGCCCCCCAGAGGCCCTCACCCCCCTCCTCCGCCTCCACGACCTCTCCCAGACGGGCCCACCGGAGGAGGTGGCCGTCGGCCACGCGGAGAGCTGGTACCTCCACGTGGGCCGGCCGGGCCACCGCTTCCAGGCGGAGCTGGGGTTCCGGGGACCGGGCGGCCGCTTTACCCCCATCAGCCGCTCCAACCTGGTGGCGACCCCACCCCGGGAACCGGCCCACCTGACCGCGCCCCCCGTCAGCCGGGCCGAGGAGGTGGTCCTCCGCCAGTTCCGGGGGGTGGACGAGCACGGCTCTCCCCAGTACGTGGAAAGCCGGGCCTGGAAGATCAGCCTGCCCCTGGCCGAGGGGTCGCCTTTGGCCTGGGTGACCAGCCCCGGCGCCAGCCCTGCCCAAGCCTGGGCCCAGCCCCAGGAGGACCTCTTCCTGGAGGTGACGGCGGAGCTGATCCTGCGGGGCCGCACCCGGCCCGAGGCCACCCTCTGGCTCAACCGGGAGCGGGTCCCCCTGGCGCCCGATGGCACCTTCACCCTGCGCCTGGCCCTCCCTGACGGCAGCTTTCCCTTTGGCTTGGAGGCGGTCAGCCCCGACGGCCGGCTGACCCGGAGCTTTGCCACCCTGGTGACCCGGGCCAGCTTCCCCGGCCCCGGCACCGGGGCCGGCACCAAGGAGGCGACCACCGGTGGCTGAACCCTTGGGGTGGGTGGCGATGGTCCTCCACGCCCACCTCCCCTTCGTCCGGCACCCGGAGCATCCCGACGCCCTGGAAGAAGCCTGGCTCTATGAAGCCATGGCCGAGTGCTACATTCCGCTCCTGGACCGGCTGGAGCGCCTGGCCGAGGAAGGGGTGCCCTATCACCTGAGCTTCACCCTCACCCCGACCCTCGCCGCCATGCTCCGGGACCCCCTCCTCCAGGAGCGCTTCCGCCGGCACGTGGCTCTCATGCAGGACCTGGGCCGCCGAGAGCTCCACCGGACCCGGCACCACCCGGAGCTCCATCGCCTCGCCCGTTTCCATGCGGACCACTGGGACCGGGTGGCCCTGCTCTACCATGACCGGTACCGGGGGGATCTGATCACCCCCTTGGCCCGGCTCCAGGAGGCGGGCCGGGTGGAGATCCTCGCCTCCGCCGCCACCCACGGCTACCTGCCCCTTATGGACGTGGTGCCCCAAGCGGTGGAGGCCCAGATCGCGGTGGGGGTGCACGCCTACCGGGAGCTCTTCGGGCGCCAGCCCCGGGGCTTCTGGCTTCCCGAGTGCGGCTTCCACCCGGGCCACGACCAGATCCTCCGCCGCCACGGGGTGGAGTACACCATTGTGGACGCCCACGGCCTCCTCTTCGGCCAGCCCCGGCCTCCCCATGCGGTCTACCAGCCGGTGGTGACGGGGGCGGGCCTGGCCGTCTTCGGCCGGGACTGGGAGTCCTCCAAGCAGGTCTGGAGCGCCACCGAAGGCTACCCGGGCGACCCTGCCTACCGGGACTTCTACCGGGACATCGGCTGGGACCTGGACTGGGAGTACATCAAGCCTTACCTGCGGGCGGGGATCCGGGGCAACACCGGCTTCAAGTACCACCGGATCACCGGCCCCACACCCCACAAGGAACTCTACGACCCCGACGCCGCCCGGGAGCGGGCCCGGGTCCACGCGGGCAACTTCGTCTTCAACCGGGCCAAGCAGGTGGAGTACCTGGCGGGGGGGATGGACGACCCGCCGGTGGTGCTCGCGCCCTACGATGCCGAGCTCTTCGGCCACTGGTGGTTTGAAGGACCCGACTTCCTCGAAGACGTCCTCCGCTTCATGGCGGCCAACCCCAGCGTCCGGACCACCACCCCCGGCCGCCACCTGGACCGCCTCACCCAGCTGGCCCTGGTGGAGCCCACCCTGTCCAGCTGGGGCTACAAGGGCTACAACGAGGTCTGGCTCGAGGGGAGCAACGACTGGATCTACCGCCACCTCCACAAGGCGGCGGAGCGGATGGTGGAGCTGGCTCGCCGCTTCCCCGAGGCCCAAGGCCTCCAGCGGCGGGCCCTCAACCAGGCAGCCCGGGAGCTCCTCCTGGCCCAGGCCAGCGACTGGGCCTTCATCATGAAGACGGGCACCATGGTGGAGTACGCCCGGCGGCGGACGGTGGAGCACTTGGAGCGGTTCCACACCCTCTACCACGACCTACTCCGGGGGACCATCGACGGGTACCGGTTGGGCCTCCTGGAGGAGCGGGACAACCTCTTCCCCTTCCTGGACTACCGAGTCTACGCCCCCCAGCCCGCCCCGGCCCCGCAGGCCGCGGGAGGGTAACGGCGCACGGGCGACGGGAAGGAAGCAGTGCGGCTCCCAGTCGCCCAGGCGGCGAGCCGGAGCCTAGCTGGCCGAGGCGGGGCCTGGGCTGGTATGGCCCGGCCGGGCGGCCCGCCCGGCGCGGGCCCCCCGGGCCGCGGCGCCCCGCGCCCGGGCGGGGGTGGCAGGCGCCCGGGTTCCGTCGCCCGTATACCGGGAGGGCAGAACCTCCAGGCCGGCGCCGCCGTCGGCCCGCCGGTCGCGGGGGCGCACCCCGTCCAGCAGGGAGAGCCACCGCACCTGGCGCCGCTCCTCCAAGATGCGATGGTACGCCTCGAGGGTCCGCTCCGCCACCCGGACCCACCCGAACCGGGTCCGGGCCCGCTCCTGGCCCTTCCGTCCCAAGTGCTCCCGCAGCCCAGGGCTGATTAGGAGGGGCACCAGGGCGTCGGCCAAGGCGCCCGCATCGCCGGGCGGCACCAAGAAGCCCGTCTCGCCGTGCTCCACCACCTCCGCCAGCCCGCCGCTGCGTGCGGCCACCACCGGCAGCCCCACGCTCATCGCCTCCAGGGCGACGATCCCAAAGGGTTCGTAGAGGCTGGGGAAGACGGCCACGTCCGCCACGTGGAGGAGCCGGTTCCGCACCGGATCGGTGGCGAAGCCCTTGAAGTAGACGTGCTGGGCGATGCCTAACCGCTCGGCCTGCTCCTCCAAGGCCTTCCGCTGGGGGCCTTCCCCGGCGAGGACCAGCTTCGCCTTGGGCGTGCGCTCCAGGATAAGGCGGAAGGCATCCAAGAGGACGTGGAACCCCTTCTCCGGCACCAGGCGGCCCATGGCCAGGATCATGGGCTGGTCCGGGGCGGCGTGGGCCCGCCGGAAGGCGGCCAGGTCCTCCCCCTCGGGCACGGCCACCTCGTCGGGCTCGATCCCGTTGGGCAGAACCAGGGTCTTGTCTCCGGGAAGGTGGAAGAGCCGCGACGCCTCCTCCCGCATGGCCTCGCTGCAGAGGATCACCCGCCACGCTTCGTAGGTGAGGGTCCACTCCATGTCGTGGATGTACCGCTGGAGCGGCGTATGGAGGCCTTGGTTGCGGCCGTGTTCTGTGGCGTGGAGGGTGGCCACCAGAGGCAGGCGGTAGCCGTGCTTCAGGGTGCGGGCGGCGTAGGCGACAAGCCAGTCGTGGGCGTGGATCAGGTCGAAGCCCGTCTCCATCAGCGGGACCGCCGCCTGGATCAGATCAAAGTTGAAGTGGGCGATGGTGGGGATGAGATCGGGCGAGCTGGGGAAGCCGTTCCGGACCCGGATCACCTCCACGCCCCGGTCCTCCTCCCGGAAGGGGCTGCCCGCCTCCCCCAGGGTGAGGACCGTCACCTCCACCCCCCGGGCGACCAGCGCCCGGGAGAGGCCGCAGACCGCGCGGGCCAGCCCCCCCACCACCCGGGGCGGGTACTCCCAGCTGAGCATCAAGACCCGGACCGCCACCACGCCGCCTCCCCTGCCCAGCCCCCGGGTGCAGGCCGGGGCCTGGGCTGAAGTGGGACTCAGGAAACCTTCCCAGGTGGAAGGATCCCCCCGGCCTTGGCAGGGGATGCGCCCCGGCGCGCGGGGCAGACTCAGGGTGAGGACGCCCAGAGGAGGAATGGTCGTGGCAAAGGGCAAGAAGCCCCGGCTCGAGGCGCGGATCGACCGGAGGGAGGCGAACCTGGTGGGGATGGACAGCCCCGACGATCCCCTGTCGGGCGCCGAACCCTTGGGGGACCCCCAGAGCCTGGTGGGCTTGGACAGTCCCGACGACGCGGACCAGCACTGGCCCTACGAAGGGGGCCGCCCGCCCCGGCCCACGGGGAAGGCGGCCCGAGCCCAACGGCGGCGGTAAGGCCGCGGCCGGCCCTGATGGACCGCCGGCCCGGCGAAGCCGCGGCGGTCCGGGGAGGCCCTCAGAGGAGGTCCCGGGCCCCCCGGGCCAGGAGCTCCCCGGCCAGCCGCTCTCCTAAAGAGGCAGCCTCGGACAGGGGGCCGGTGAGCTGGCCGTCCAGGTGCCGGGCGCCGTCGGGGCTGATCACCCGAGCCTGCAAGGTGAGCCGGTCCCCAGACGCCCGGGCCCAGGCGGCGATGGGCAGGTGGCAGCCGCCCCCCAGGTGCCGGAGGAGGGCCCGCTCCGCGGCCACCTCCGCGGTCGCGGCTGGGTCCCCCAGGGGTGCCAGCCGCTCCCGCAGCCAGGGGTCGTCAGCCCGGAGCTCCAGGGCCAGCGCCCCCTGACCCACCGCGGGCAGGAAGAGCGGGGGCTCCAGCGGGAAGCCGGCCAGCTCGTACCCCATGCGGGCCAACCCGGCGGCGGCCAGGACCAGGCCGTCCACCTGGCCCTCCTCCAGCTTGCGCAGGCGGGTCCCCAGGTTGCCCCGGACGGGCACGATCTCCAGATCGGGCCGCTGGGCGAGGAGCTGGGCCCGCCGGCGGGGGCTGCTGGTGCCCACCCGGGCCTTGGGCGGCAGCTGGGCCAGGCTCTGCCAGCCCTGGCGGGAGACGAAGAGGTCCCTGGGGTCGGCCCGCGGGGGCACCGGCCCCAGGACCAGCCCCGGGGCCAGCTCGATGGGCAGATCCTTCATGCTGTGGACGGCCAGGTCGATCCGCCCCGCGAGCAGGGCCTCCTCCATCTCGGCCACGAAGAGCCCCCGGCCGCCCGCCTGGTCCAGGGGCCGGTCCAGCACCAGATCCCCCTGGGTCACCATGGGGACCTCTTCAAAATGGAGCCCGGGCCAGGCTTCCTGGAGCCGGGCGATCACCCACCGGGTCTGCCAGAGGGCCAGGGGACTCTTCCGGGTCCCCACCCGCACCACCCGCCGCTCCCCGCCCATCGCCTCAGCCCACCGCCTTTCCTTCGTGCCGTCCTACTTCCTGGCGCCCGAAGGGATCGGGCCCCGTCTGCTCAGGCCAGGCATCCCCCGCCCCCTGCCGAGGGGGCCGCCCCTCCCCAGGGGGCCCGGCAGGCTGGACCTCCGGGCCCGGCTCCCCGCCGGGTGGGAGCTCCAAGCCGAAGAGATCCTGCAGGCTCTGAAGGTACGCCCGGCCATCCCCGTGGGCCAGCGCCGCCTTCAGCCGGGTGACGGGCCGGTGGAGGAGCTTGTTGACGATGGCGCTGGCCATCGCCTCCACCACCTCCCGCTGGCGGGGATCGAGCTCGCCCAGCCGTCGCAAGGCCCGGGCCACCTCCGCCTCCCGGATGGCCGCCGCGTGGTCGAAGAGGGCCCGGATCAGCGGGGCCGCCGCCCGGCTCCGCCACCAAGCCACAAACTCCGCCACCGTCTCCTCCACCACCCGCTCGGCCGCCTCCAGATGGGCCTCCCGCTGGGTCAGGTTGGCCGCCACCACCTGCTCCAGGTCGTCGATGTTGTGGAGGGTGACCCCTTCCAGCTCCCCGCAGGCCACCTCCACATCCCGGGGCACCGCGATGTCGATGATGTAGAGGGGCCGGCCCCGCCGGGCGGGCAGGATCCGCTCCAGAAGCTCCCGCCGGATGACCGCGTGGGGGGCGGCGGTGGAGCTGATGACGATGTCGCTCGCCACCAGGAGGGGCTCCAGCTCGTCGAACCCGGCGGCCCGGCCGCCGCAGGCGGCAGCCACCTGCTGGGCCCGGTGCCGGTTCCGGTTGGCGACGATCACCGCCCGGGCCCCCTGCTCCCGCAGGTGCCGGGCGGTGAGGGTGGCCATCTCGCCGGCGCCCAGGACCAGCACCTGACTGCCGGCCAGGTCGGGAAAGATGGCCCGGGCCAGGTGCACGGCCGCGGAGCTGATGGACGCCGTGCCCCGGCCGATCCCTGTTTCGGAGCGGATCCGCTTCCCCGCCTCCAGGGCTTTCCGGCCCAGCTGCTCCAGGATCGGGCCCACCGTCCCCGCCTCCCGGGCCAGCTCGAAGGCCTCCCGCACCTGGCCCAAGATCTGGGCCTCGCCCAAAACCAAGCTGTCCAGGCCGCCCGCCACCCGGAAGAGGTGGCGGGCGGCGGCCGCGCCTTCATAGTGATAAAGGTAGGGTTGGAAGGTGGGATCGTCGCCGGTCAGGCGCGCTCGGATGCGGCGGGAGGTGCTCCCATCCCGGTCGAGGACGTACCACTCGGTCCGGTTACAGGTGGAGAGGATGGCCACCTCCTCCCCGGACCGGACCACCTCCCGAACGAGCTGGCGGGTGGCCTCGGGTGTGAGGTGGAGCTGCTCCCGGATGGCGATGGGGGCGCTCCGGTGGCTCACTCCCGCGACAGACAGGTGCAACTGCCTTCCCTCTCCCTGATGGGGCCGACGTCAGAAGCATTATAGCACGCTGGAAGCCAAGCCCCAAGGCGGGCCCAGCCCTCACCCCTCCAACTCGCCCAGGTAGCGCCGTTCCACCCGGGGGGAGATGCCGGTGAAGACCTCGTAGGGGATGGTCCCCATCCACCGGGCCAGCTCCCACGCCTCGATGGCCAGGGGGCCGCTGCCCCCGAGAAGGATCGCCTCCTGGCCCGGATCCTCCTCCAGGTCGGTGATGTCCACCATCACCTGGTCCATGGTCACCCGGCCCAAGACCGGGCAGCGGTGCCCCTGAATGAGCACCTGGGCCCGCCCGCTCAGCGCCCGCCGGTAGCCGTCCGCGTACCCCACGGCCAAGGTGGCCACCCGGGTGGGCCGCCAGGTGACGTGCTCAATCCCGTAGCTGATCCCCCAGCCCGCGGGCAGGGTGCGGACGGCGGTAATGCGGCACTTCCAGGTGAGGGCGGGTTGGAGCCGGGTGCGCGGGGGCACGTTGGGGGGCAGGATGCCGTAGAGGGCCAGGCCCGCCCGGACCAGGTCCAGCCGGGTCTCGGGCAGGCGGAGGAGCGCGGCCGAGTTGGCCCCGTGGACCACCGGTGGCCGGAGGCCCCGGGCATCCAGGTGGTCGATGAGGCCCTGGAACCGCTCCCACTGGAGGCGGACGTAGGCCGTCTCCGCCTCGTCGGCGGTGGCCAGGTGGGTGTAGAGGCCCTCCAGGGTCAGCCCTTCCAGGGCGGCCAGGGCCTCCCAGCGGGCGAGGGCCTCTTCGGGCAAGAAGCCCAGGCGGCCCATGCCCGTGTCCACCTTCACGTGGACGGTGAGCTCGGCCCCCAGCTCCCGGGCAGCCTGGGCCAGGGCCTGGGCCTGGTCCCAGTCCACCACCGTGGCCAGGAGCCGGTGCGCGACGTAGCGACGGGCCAGATCGGGCCGGGCGGGGGCAAAGACCAGGATGGGGGCGTCGATCCCCGCCTGGCGGAGGGCCTCCCCCTCGGTGAGGGTGGCGACGGCCAGGGCCGAGGCCCCGCCCGCCAGGGCTGCCCGGGCCACGGGGACCGCCCCATGCCCGTAGCCGTCCGCCTTCACCACCGCCATCAGCCGGGCGGGCGCGGCCACCCGGACCAGGGCCGCCGCGTTGGCCCGGATCCGGGCCAGATCCACCTCCACCCACGACCGCTCGTCAGTCCCCCCGTGCGCCATTGAGGCCTGCCTCCCTCAGCACCCGCCGCCGGGCCGCGGGCAGGGCGTCGGCCACCTCGCTGGTCAGAAGCCCCGCGGGGCCCCTCGCCTCCGCCTGGAGGTCGCCCGCCAGACCGTGGAGGTAGACGCCGGCCGCCGCCGCCTCCCAGGGCCCGAGCCCCTGGGCCAAGAGAGCCCCCACCAGCCCGGTGAGCACATCCCCCATGCCGCCCGTGGCCATGCCGGGGTTTCCCGTCGGGTTGATGGCCCACCGGCCCGACGGATGGGCCACCAGGCTCCGGGCCCCTTTCAAGACCACCACCCCGCCGAAACGGGCCGCCGCTTCCCGGACGGCGCCGGGCCGGTCGGCCTGCACGTCGGCGGTGCTCCGGCCCAGGAGCCGGGCCATCTCGCCCGGATGGGGCGTCAAGACCCAGGGGAGCCCTCCGGGCCGCCGGGCCAGGGCCTCCACCCGCTCGGGGGCCTGGGCCAGCAGGTTCAAGGCGTCCGCGTCCAGCACCGCCGGGCAGTGCTGAACCTCAGGACGCTCCAGCAACGCCTGGAAAAATTGGGCCGTCTCGGGAGCCGTCCCCAGGCCGGGCCCGATGGCCAAGGCCTGGCGGGTGGCCAACAGCTGGGCCACCACCTCCGCCGCCTCCACCCCCAGGGTGCCCGCCTCCGTCTCGGGCAAGCCATAGGTGAGGGCCTCGGGGAGGGCGGCCGCCACCTGACGCTGGAGGCTGGCGGGCACGGCCAGGGTGACCAGCCCCGCCCCGCCCCGAAGCCCGCCCCGGGCGGCCAGCACCGCCGCGCCCGCCATGTTCCGGGAGCCGGCCACCACCAGCAGGTGGCCGTACGTCCCCTTGTGGCTTTCGGCCGGCCGGGGCGGGAGCATCTGGGCGACGGCGCGGCTTTCCAAAAGCTCCACCACCTCGCCCTGCCCCTCGAGAACGTCTGGGGGAAGGCCGATGGGGACCACCTCCACCCGGCCCGCATAGTCGGCCCCGGGCAGGAGGTAAAGGCCGGGCTTGCCGTACCCGAAGGTGATGGTCCAGGTGGCCCGGACCGCCTCGGGCTCGGCCACGCCCCGGTCGCCGTCGAGGCCCGAGGGGAGGTCGATGCTGAGGATGGGGCCGGTGTACCGGTTGAGGGCGGCCACCCAGAGCCGGTACGGATCCCGCAAGGGCCCCTGCACCCCCGTGCCCAGGAGCCCGTCCACCACCAGGGCGTACCGGGCCAGCTCCCGGTCCAGAACCTCCGCCTCGACCGGCGCCGGCGCCAAGGGGATCCCCCACCCCTTGGCCAGGGCCAGGTTGGCGCCGGCGTCACCCCGGTAGGCCTCCTCGGGCGCGGCCAGCCACACCTGCACCGGCCGGCCCCGCTCCACCAGGTGGCGGGCGGCGACCAGGCCATCCCCGCCGTTGTTCCCTTTGCCGCAGAAGACCAAGACAGGCCCGCCCTCCGGGGCGAGACGGGCCACTGCGGCGGCCACCTGGGCGCCCGCGTTCTCCATGAGGATCCTCGTGGGCATCCCGGCCGCTTCCGCCCGCCGGTCAGCCTCCCGGGCTTGGGCGGTGGTTGTCAAGCGCATGCCGTCCCCTCCTCACCCAGACCGGCCGGCCCGCCCCAGGGCGATGACGAAAGCCATGGCCGCCTCCCGGTCGTGGGTAAGGGAGAGGTGCCACCCCTGGACCCCCAGAAAACGGGCCAGGGCCCGGGTCCGCCCGGAGAGGGCGATCCCGGGACGGCCGCTGGGCTCCCGGGTCACCTCAATCTCGCGCCAGCTTACCCCGAACCGGCCTGTCCCCAAGGCCTTCATCACCGCCTCCTTGGCGGCGAAGCGGGCCGCCAGGGATTCGGCCGGGTGAGGCCGGCTCAGGGCGTAGGCCTGCTCCCCCGGGGCGAAGATCCGGTTGAGGAACCGGTCGCCGAACCGGTCCCAAGCCGATTGAATCCGCTCCACTTCGATGAGATCGGTGCCGATGCCGATGATCTCCAGACTGGCCTTCCTCCTCACGGGCCGCGGCGGGGACCTGCCCCCTGGGTTCGGGCCGGCCCCCTAGGCATCCCCCAGCTCCCGCCGGATCACTCCGGCCAGATCGTCGCCCAGCACCCGGAGGAGCTCGGGGTCTTCCCCTTCCAGCAAGATCCGGACCACCGGCTCGGTGCCCGACGCCCGGACGAAGACCCGCCCCCGCTCGCCCAGCCGGGCGGCCGCGTCGCGGATGGCCGCCTGGCAGGCGGGCGACGACCCCAGCTGGTCCTTGCGGGCCACCCGCACGTTGATCAGGTGCTGGGGCACCTCATGCATCCAGTCCCGCAGCTCCGCCAGGGGCGTCTCCCGTTCCCGCATCACCTGCAGAAGCTTCAGGGCCGTGAGGATCCCGTCCCCGGTGGTCGTCTCCTGGAGGAAGATGACGTGGCCCGACTGCTCCCCGCCCAGCACCAGCCCCCGCTCCCGCATGGCGGCCAGCACCTGCCGGTCTCCCGCCTCGGCGGCGATCACCTGGATGCCCCGGCGGGCCAGGGCCTGGGTGAGGCCCAGGTTGCTGTACCGGGTGGCCACCACCGCGTTGCCGGTGAGGAGGCCCTGCTCCGCCATGTGGATGGCGGCGATGACCAGGATCCGATCGCCGTCCACCAGCCGGCCCTGGGCATCGGCCGCGATCAACCGGTCCGCGTCGCCATCGTGGGCCAGGCCCGCGTGGGCCCCGTACTGCAGGACCGCCTGCTGGAGGGCTTCGGGATGGGTCGACCCGCACCCTACATTGATGTTGTGCCCGTCCGGCTCGACGTTGAGCGCGATCACCTCCGCCCCCAGGCGGCGGAGGATCTCGGGGGTGGTCTGGAAGGCGGCTCCGTTGGCGCAGTCGACCACCAGCCGGAAGCCGGAGAGATCGACGGGCACCTTCTCCATCAGAAACTGGATATACCGTTCGTTGGCATCCTCCCGGCGGCGGATCCGGCCCACCCCCCGCCCCACCGGCCAGGGCCCGTTGGGCGAGGGATCATCGCAGATGGCCTCGATGGCCAGCTCATCCTCGTCGGGCAGCTTGTAGCCGTCGGGGCCGAAGAACTTGATGCCGTTGTCCTCCGCCGGGTTGTGGGAGGCGGAGATGACCGCCCCGGCCGCCAGGCCCAAGAGGGGGGTGAGGACGGCCACCGCCGGGGTGGGCACCACCCCCAAGAGCTCCACGTCGCACCCGGCCGAGGCGAGCCCCGCGGCCAGGGCCGCCTCCAGCATCTCCCCCGACGCGCGGGTGTCCCGCCCGATCCCCACCCGGGGCCGGTCCTCGCCGGCCCGGTGGGCCACCACCTGGGCCACGGCCCGGCCGAGACGGAAGGCCAACTCCGGCGTCAACTCCCGGTTGGCCACCCCACGAATGCCATCGGTCCCAAAGAGTCGCCCCACACCTCGCCACCTCAACCTGGTCCCGTCAGGGTCGCCCGCCGGCACCCTGGCCGGTCCCGAGAGTTGTGCGCCCTACCGTTAGCCTCCCAGCGCACCGGCTCCCGCTTTCGCCCCGTTTGGGCTCGATCCCTTCCCGCTCGGTAGCCTATGGGGCCTAGGCTTGGGCGTGTGCGCGCGACGTGGCGCAAAACAGCCTCCGAGGAAAAAGAAGGAGCGACGCCCGGGGCCGAAAAAGGGAGAGCCTGCCCAAAGCAGGCTCTCGCCCACGCCCTGGCTCCCCCGCCTTCCGCCCGGGGAGAGCCGCTCCCGTCGCCCGCCCTATCCGGTCGAGACCGCCTCGCTGGCCGGGGCCTGGATCCCCAGTTTCATCAGGCCGTACTCCATGCTGTCCACCAGGGCCAGCCAGCTGGCCTCGATGATGTTGGTGGAGACCCCCACCGTCCCCCAGCGGGCCCGTTCGGCCGCGGTCTCGATGAGGACCCGCACCCGGGCTCCCGTGCCCGCCTGGCCGTCCAGCACCCGCACCTTGTAGTCCACCAGGCGGAAAGTGCCGATGGCCGGGTAGAAGGGCAGCAGGGCTTTGCGCAGGGCGTGGTCCAGGGCGTTGACGGGGCCGTTGCCGGTGGCTGCCGTGTGGATCCGCTCGGCGCCCACCCGGAGGCGGATGGTCGCCTCGGCATCGGCCACGGGGCTGCCGTCAGGGCCGCCCTGGGCGACGGTGAGGCGGAAGCTCTCGAGGGTGAAGTAGGTGGGCACCAGCCCCAGGGCCCTCCGGAGGAGGAGCTCGAAGGAGGCCTCCCCCGCCTCGAAGTGGTACCCCTGGTGCTCCAGCTCCTTCACGTGGCGGAGGACCTCCCGGACCACCGGGGTGTCGGGGTCCAGATCGAGCCCGTACTCCCGGGCCTTGTAGAGCAGGTTGCTCGCCCCCGACAGCTCCGAGACCAGCACCCGCCGCCGGTTCCCCACCAGCTCAGGCGGGATGTGCTCGTAGGTCTCCGGGTGCCGCCGGACGGCGCTTACATGGATGCCGCCCTTGTGGGCGAAGGCGCTCTCCCCCACGAAGGGGTGGAAGGGATCGGGCGGCCGGTTGACCAGCTCGCTCACCGTCCGGGAGAGCTGCTGCAGCCGTTCCAGCCGGGGCTCGGGCTCCAAGCGGCAGCCCAGCTTGAGGGCCAGGTTGGGGAGGATGACCACCAGGTCTGCGTTCCCCGTCCGCTCCCCGAGGCCGTTGATGGTCCCCTGCACCTGGCGGGCGCCGGCCCGGACCGCGGCCAAGGAGTTGGCCACCGCCACGCCCGAATCGTTGTGGCAGTGGATCCCCACGGGCCGGTCCAGCCGCTGGACCATTTCCCGGGTCATGGCCTCAATCTCGTGGGGGAGGGTGCCGCCGTTGGTATCACAGAGGACGATCCAGCGGGCGCCCCCCTCCCGGGCTGCCTGGAGGGTGGCCCAGGCGTACTCGGGGTTCCGGCGGTAGCCGTCGAAGAAGTGCTCCGCGTCGTAGATGACCTCCCGCCCGTGCGCGGCCAGGAAGGCGACGCTCTCCCGGATCATGGCCAGGTTCTCCTCCAGGCTGGTCCGCAGGGCGTGGGTGACGTGGAGGTCCCAGCTCTTGCCGAAGATGGTCACCACCGGGGTCTCCGCGGCCAGGAGGGCCCGGAGGTTGGAGTCCTCCTCGCAGGGGATGCCGGGCCGGCGGGTGGAGCCAAAGGCGGCCAGCTTGGCCCGCTGGAGGGACATCCCCTTGGCCCGCCGGAAGAACTCCAGGTCCTTGGGGTTGGAGCCGGGCCACCCCCCTTCCACGTAGGCGATGCCGAAAGCGTCCAGCAGCCGGAGGAGGCTCAACTTATCCTCCACCGAAAGGGAGATGCCCTCACCCTGAGTGCCGTCCCGCAAGGTGGTGTCGTACAAGAGGACTGGATCGGTGCCCAGAGCGCTCATCCCGCTCCCTCCTTGGCCAGGTTGGCTGCCGGGGCCGAGCCCCTACCCGCCGAGCCGCTCGAGAATGGCGGCGGTCATCTCCTCGGTGCTGAGGAAGGCCTCCCCCTTCCCCACCAGGTCGGCGGTCCGGGCCCCGTCCCGCAGGGCTCCCTCCACCGCCGCCTCCACCGCCCGGGCCGCCGTCTCCTGCCCCAGGCTGTAGCGGAGGAGCAGGGCGGCGCTCAGCACGGTGCCGATGGGGTTGGCCAGCCCCTGCCCCGCGATGTCGGGGGCGCTGCCGTGGACGGGCTCGAAGAGGGGGACGGAGCCGCCCAGGCTGGCCGAGGGCAACACCCCCAGCGACCCGGCCAAGGCGGCCGCCTCGTCGCTCAGGATGTCGCCGAAGAGGTTTTCCGTCAGGATTACGTCGAACCGGGCGGGGTCCCGGATCAGCTGCATGGCGGCGTTGTCCACGTAGAGGTGTTCCAGCCGCACATCGGGGTAGTCGGCCGCCACCCGCCGGACCGTCTCCCGCCAGAGCTGGGAGCTGAGGAGCACGTTGGCCTTGTCGACCGAGGCGACCCGCCGCTCCCCCGGGGGCCGGCGCCTTTGGGCCAGGTCAAAGGCGACCCGGGCCACCCGCTCGATCTCGTGGGTGTGGTAGAGCATGGTATCGTACGCCGCCTCGCCCGGCCCTCGCGCCTCCCGGGCTCGAGGGCCGTAGTAGAGCCCGCCCGTCAGCTCCCGAACCACCACCAGATCGACGCCCGCCAGCAGGTGGGGCTTGAGGGGCGAGTGGCCGTACGCCGCCACGAAGCCGGGCAAGGGCCGGATGTTGGCAAAGAGCCCCAGGGCCTGACGGAGCTGGAGAAGCCCCTTCTCCGGCCGCCGGTCGACGGGGAGCTCATCCCACCGGGGCCCGCCCACCGCGCCCAAGAGGACCGCCTGGGCCCGCCGGGCGGCGGCCAGGGTCGCCTCGGGGAGGGGCTCCCCCGTGGCGTCGATGGCGGCGCCCCCAACCAAAGCCTCCTCAAACCGCAGGCGGAAGCCGAACCGCCCCGCCGCCGCCTCCAGCACCTGCCGGGCCGCCCCCACCACCTCCGGGCCGATGCCGTCGCCGGGCAAAAGGAGGATGGTCGCCTCCTGGAGGGGTGCGGGCGGCACGGTGCCGCCCACCGCCTGAGCCTTCTGAGCCGCCATGGTCAGACGACCTCCTCCACCGGGGTCCGGGAGCGGGGGTCGCCGGCCAGCAACCGGTTGATGGCCTGGACGTACGCCCGGGCGCTCGCCTCCAGGATGTCGGTGCTGGACCCGTGGCCCATCACCTCAGGCAGGGACGGGGTGGCTGACGCCCCTTCGACGGCGCCCTCCTCTTCACCGCCCGGCGCCCCGGAGTTCACCCGGGGCCGCAGGCGGACGGTCACCTGCCCCAGCGCGTCCCGGCCCTCGCCCGTCGCCTGGAGCTGGTAGTGGACCAGCTCCACCTCCACCCCCAGCACCTGGTCGATGGCCCGGTAGAGGGCATCGATGGGGCCGTCGCCCCGGGCCGCCCCCCGCAGGATCTCCTCCCCCCGGCGAATCCGGACGGAGGCCACCGGGTCCATCCCCGTGCCGGTGCTCACCTGGAAGTGGACCAGCTCCACCTGCTCCTCCAGCGGCCGGCCCTCCGCCCCCGCCAGCGCGGCCAGGTCCGCGTCGGTGATGCTCTTCTTCCGGTCGGCCACCTCCAGGAAGCGCTGGTAGACCCGCTCCAGCTCCTCGGCATCCAGGTGGAAGCCCAGCTCCTCCAACCGCACCCGCACCGCGTGGCGCCCCGAGTGCTTCCCCAGCACCAGGCGGTTCTGGGGCAGGCCGATGGACTGGGGCGTCATGATCTCGTAGGTGCTCCGCTCCTTGAGCACCCCGTCCTGGTGGATCCCCGCCTCGTGGGCGAAGGCGTTGGCGCCCACGATGGCCTTGTTGGGCTGGACGTCCACCCCGGTGAGGGCGACCAGCAGGCGGCTGGTCGGGTAGATCTGGGTGGTCTCGATCCCCGTCTGGAAGGGCAGCCGGTCCTGGCGGGTGTGGAGGGCCATCACCACCTCCTCCAGGGCGCAGTTGCCCGCCCGCTCCCCGATGCCGTTGATGGTCCCCTCCACCTGCCGGGCCCCCGCCTCGATGGCGGCCAAGGCGTTGGCCGTCGCCATGCCCAGGTCGTCGTGGGTGTGGACGCTGATGGTGAGCCGCTCCACCCCAGGGATCCGCTCCCGGAGGTAGCGGATCAGGGCGGCGTACTCCTCAGGGGTGGCGTACCCCACCGTGTCCGGGACGTTGAGGGTGGTGGCGCCCGCCTCGGCCGCCGCGGTGAAGATCTGGACCAGGAAGTCGGGGTCGCTCCGGGTGGCGTCCTCCGCGGAGAACTCCACATCGTCCACGTACCGCCGGGCCAGCTCCACCGCCTTGGCCGCCATCTCCAGGACCTCCGCGGGGCTCTTCCGGAGCTTGTGCTCCATGTGGATGGGGGAGGTGGCGATGAAGGTGTGGATCCGGGGCCGCTCCGCTCCCTCCAGGGCCCGGGCGGCCGTCTCCACGTCGGTCTTATGGGCCCGGGCCAGCGCGGCGATGATGGGCCCCCGGACCTCCCGGGCCACCAGGCGGACCGCTTCGAAGTCTCCCGGCGAGGCGATGGGGAAGCCCGCCTCGATCACGTCCACCTGGAGCCGGGCCAGCTGCCGCGCCATCTGCAGCTTCTCTTCCGGATTCATGCTGAAGCCGGGGGACTGCTCACCATCCCGCAGGGTGGTGTCGAAGATCCGCACCCGCTCCATACCGCTCGCTCCTTTCCCGTTGGGCCCGGAGGCTACCACCGGGCAATCACCACTTTCCACAGATCGTCCCGGGCCCGGAGCTCCCGGGCCACCTCATCGGGAATGGGATCGTCCAACCCCAGAACCATCACCGCCTCCTCCCCCGGCCGGCTCCGGCCCACCTGCATGAAGGCGATGTTCACCCCCGCCTGGCCCAAGAGGGTTCCCACCGAGCCGATGACGCCCGGCTGGTCCCGGTTGTAGGCCAGGAGGAGGTAGCCCGTGGAGGAGACGTGGACCGGGTAGCCGTCCACCGCGATGAGGAGGGGCCGGCCCTGGTCGTCGATGGTCCCCGCCACCTGGGGCGGGCCCGCCTGGCCCGGGCCTGCGGGGCGCCGGTCACTCAAGGCCCGCACCGTGATCCGGGAGGGGCCGTTGCCGCCGCCGGCCCGCACCTCGCTCACCCGCAGCTGCCGCTGGCGGGCCAGCACCGGCGCGTTCACCGCGTTGACCGCCCCCTGGAGGACGGGCTGGAGGAGCCCCACCAGCAGGGCGTTGGTCAGGGGCCGGACATCCCGGGCGGCGATGGGGCCCTCGTAGACCACCTCCACCTTGGGCCAGCGGGCGCCGGCGCCCGACGCCCAGGCAGTAAAGAGTTCGCCCAGCTTCTGGGCCAGCCGCACGTACGGTTCCAGCTCCCGGGCGAGCTCCGGCGGCACCGAGGGCGCGTTGACCGCGTGGGCCACGGGCTCGCCCTTCAGGGCCCGGATCACCTGCTCGGCGATCTCCAGGGCCACGTGGAGCTGGGCCTCCTCCGTCGAGGCCCCCAGGTGGGGCGTGGCCACCACCCGGGGGTGGCCCAGCAAGGCGCTGTTCCAAGGAGGCTCCTCCTCGAAGACATCCAGCGCGGCCGCCCGCACCTGGCCGCTCTCCAGGGCCTCGAGCAGGGCCTCCTCGTCGATGAGGCCGCCCCGGGCGGTGTTGACCAGGATGACGCCCCGCTTCATGCGGCGGAAGGCGTCCCGGTCCAGGAGGTGGCGGGTCTGCTCCGTCAGGGGGGTGTGCAGGGTGAGCATGTCAACCTCCGGGAAGAGGGCCTCCAGCTCCCGGAGCTCCACCCCCAGTTCCTCCGCCCGCTCGGGGCCAATGAAGGGGTCGTAGGCCAAGACCCGCATGCCCAAAGCCCGGGCCCGTCGGGCCACCTCCGAGCCGATGCGGCCCAGGCCCACCACCCCCAGCACCTTCCCCCGGAGCTGGACGCCCATGAACCGCTTCCGGTCCCACTGCCGGTCCCGGGTGAGGCTGGCGTGGGCCTGGGGGATCCAGCGGGCGGCGGCAAAGAGCAGCCCCAGGGCGTGCTCCGCGGCGGCCAGGGTGTTCCCCTCGGGGGCGTTGACCACCAGGATTCCCTGGCGGGTGGCCGCCTCCACGTCGATGTTGTCTACCCCCACCCCCGCCCGGCCCACCACCCGCAGCCGCCGGCCCGCCTCGAGCACCTGGGCCGTCACCTGGGTGGCGGAGCGGACCACCAGCCCGTCGTAGGCGGGGATCAGCTCCTGGAGTTCCTCGGGGCTCAAGCCCGGGCGGACCTCCACGTCCAGGTCCGGCTCCGAGCGGAGCCGTTCGATGCCTGCTTCGTCGAGCACGTCAGCGACTAGAACCCGTGCCCGCACCCGTCTCACCTCCTGCCGCCGAGCTCCACCCCGGAGGGGGCTGCCTTACTGAGGCGGCTCCTTCGCCTCGATCCAGGGCATCATGGCCCGCAGCTGGGCGCCCACCTGCTCGATGGGGTGCTCCGCCTCCCGGCGGCGGAGGGCCTGGAAGACGGGCCGGTTGGCCTGGTTCTCCTGCACCCACTCCCGGGCGAAGCGGCCCGACCGGATCTCCTCCAGGATGGCCCGCATGCTCTGGCGGACGTGCTCATCCACCACCCGGGGACCCCGGGTCAGGTCGCCGTACTCGGCCGTGTCCGAGATGGAGTAGCGCATCCAGCGCAGGCCGCCCTCGTACATCAGGTCGACGATGAGCTTCAGCTCGTTGAGGCACTCAAAGTAGGCGATCTCCGGCTGGTAGCCCGCCTCCACCAGGATCTCGAAGCCCGCCTTCACCAGCGCCGTCGCCCCACCACAGAGGACGGCCTGCTCGCCGAAGAGGTCCGTCTCCACCTCTTCCTGGAAGGTGGTCTCGATGATCCCCGCCCGGCCCGCGCCGATGGCCTTCCCGTAGGCCAGGGCCCGGGCCTTGGCCCGCCCCGTCGCATCCTGGTGGACGGCCACCAGGGCAGGAACCCCCTTCCCCTCCTGGTAGAGCCGGCGGACCAGATGCCCCGGCCCCTTGGGGGCGATCATGAAGACGTCCACATCCGGCGGCGGCACCACCTGGTTGAAGTGGATGGCGAAGCCGTGGGCAAAGGCCAGGGCCTGGCCGGGCCGCAGGTGGGGGGCCAGCTCCTCCTGGTAGAGGGCGGCCTGCAGGTGGTCGGGCACCAGGATCATGAGGACATCGGCCTGCTGGGCCGCCTCCGCGGCCGTCACCGGCTCGAAGCCGTCGGCCACCGCCTGCCGGTAGTTGTGGGAGCCGGGGCGGTTGGCGACGATGACCTCCACCCCGCTGTCTCGCAGGTTCTGGGCGTGGGCGTGGCCCTGGGACCCGTAACCGATGACCGCCACCTTCTCTCCCTTCAAGGCGGCCAAGTCAGCGTCGGCGTCGTAGTAGATCGTGGCCATGACGTCTCCTCCTTGCGCTGAAATCGTCACCTCGTTCGGGAACGGGTCAGCCGGCCCGCTCCTCCCGGACCACCTGGGGGGCCGTGCGGGCGCCCCGCACCATGGCGACCTTGCCCGTCCGGACCATCTCCCGGATGCCGTAGGGCCGCAAGAGCTGCTCCATGGCATCCACCTTGGCCTGGTCGCCCGTCACCTCCACCACCACGCTCCGCTCGCTCACGTCCACCACCCGGGCCCGGAAGATGTCGACCACCTGCAGGATCTCCTGCCGGTTGGAGGGCTGGGCCGCCACCTTGATCAGGGCCAGCTCCCGCTCGATGTGGTCATCCTCGGTGATGTCGCTGATCTTCACCACGTCGACCAGCTTGTGGAGCTGCTTGGTCAGCTGCTCCAGCTCCTTCTCGTCCACCAGGGTGACCAGGGTGATGCGGGAGAGGGTGGGGTCCTCGGTGGGGGCGACGGAGAGGCTCTCGATGTTGAAGCCCCGCCGGCTGAAGAGCCCGGCCACCCGGGCCAGCACCCCCGACTGGTTCTCCACCAGGATGGACAGGGTCCGCTTCACGTCCGCACCTCCTGGACGGGCGCGGGCTGGCCGGCTCCCGTCGCTTCCTCCACGCCCAGCATCTCGTCGATGGCGCCGCCGGCGGGCACCATGGGCCAGCAGTTCTCCTCGGGCCGGACCCGCACGTCCAGCAGGTAGGGCCCCGGGTGGTTGAGCGCCTCCTCCAGGGCGGCGTCCAGCTGGCTGGGGCGGTCCACCCGGGCCGCGGGGATGCCGTAGGCCTGGGCCAGGAGGATGAAGTCGGGGCCCTCTTCCAGCGCGGAGTGGCTGTACCGCCGGCCGTAGAAGAGCTCCTGCCACTGGCGGACCATGCCCAGGTAGCGGTTGTTCATGATGATCACCTTGACGGGGAGGCGCTGGCTCCGGACCACGTCCAGCTCCTGGATGTTCATCTGGATGGAGCCGTCCCCCGTCAGGCAGACCACCGTCGCCTCCGGGCGGGCCACTTGCACGCCGATGGCCGCCGGCAGGCCGAAGCCCATGGTCCCCAACCCCCCCGAGTTGATGTAGCTGCGGGGGCGGCGGAAGGGGTAGAACTGGGCGGCCCACATCTGGTGCTGGCCCACGTCGGCGGTGAGGACCACCTCCCGGCCCGTGGCCGCCTCGTGCTCCTCGGCCTTGGCGGCCAGGCGGTCGACCAGCTCCTGGGGCATGATCTCATCGGACCGGGTCTGGTAGCGGAGGCGGTACTGGCTCTTCCAGGCGGCGATCTGGGCGAGCCACGCCGGCTCCTCCTTGGGCTCCACCAGAGGCAGGAGGGCCTGAAGCACCTTCTTGGCGTCGCCCACGATGGGCACGTGGACCTCCACGTTCTTGCCGATCTCCGCCGGATCGATGTCGATGTGGATGATCCGGGCCCGGGGAGCGAAGCGGTCGGTGCGGCCCGTCACCCGGTCGTCGAAGCGGGCGCCCACCGCGATGAGCAGGTCGCAGTGGGTGACGGCCCAGTTGGCCGCGGGGGTGCCGTGCATGCCCAGCATCCCCAGCCAGAGGGGATGGTCCGGGGGGAAGGCGCCCAACCCCATCAAGGTGCTGGTGGTGGGCAGTTGGGCCCGCTCGGCCAGGGCCAGCACCTCCTGGGCGGCGCCGGCCGCGATGACGCCCCCGCCCAGGTAGAGGACGGGCTGCTTCGCCTGGGCGATCTCCCGGGCGGCCGCCTCCAGCTGGCGCGGGTGGCCGTGGAGGGTGGGTTTGTACCCCCGGAGCCGGACCCGGGCCGGATAGCGGAAGCCCGTCATGGTGGCCGTCACCACATCCTTGGGCAGGTCGACCAGGACGGGGCCGGGCCGGCCGGTGGTGGCCAAGGTGAAGGCCGCCCGGATGATATGGGGCAGATCCTCCACCCGCTGGACCAGGAAGTTGTGCTTGGTGATGGGCATGGTGATCCCGGTGATGTCCGCCTCCTGGAACGCATCGCGGCCGATGAGGCTGGTGGCCACATTCCCGGTGAAGGCCACCAGGGGGATCGAATCCATGTAGGCGGTGGCCAGACCCGTCACCAGGTTGGTCGCGCCGGGCCCGGAGGTGGCGAGGCAAACCCCCGGCCGTCCCGTCGCCCGGGCGTACCCGTCCGCGGCGTGGACCGCCCCCGCCTCATGCCGCACCAGGATGTGGCGAAGGCTGGAGTGGTTGTAGATGGCGTCGTAGATGGGCAGGACCGCCCCACCGGGGTAGCCGAAGATGACCTCCACGCCCTCGGCCTCCAGGCACCGGACGAGGACGTCGGCCCCGGTCAAGGTCTCGGTGGTCGGGGATCCCGCCCCCACCGGCTGCCCGTTGGGCTGATGCCGTTCATCCCAAGCCGAGGCTGCCGCCGCTTCCATGCCGATCCCTCCTTCGTGGACGAACAAAAAGGCCCCTGGCCTTTTCGGCCAGGGGCGAACAACGTCGCGGTACCACCCTGTTCGCGGGAGCCTCGCGGCTCCGGCCTCTGCGCTCGCGGCTCTCGTGGGGAGCGACGAGCTGGCGCGGTAACGGGCGCACCCTCCCGTCGGAGCCTACTGGGCCCTCAAGGGCCGTTCGGTCCGAGGCTCAGGGGTGAGTTCGGAGGTTGGGGAGGACCGGCTTCCACCACCCGCCGGCTCTCTGAGCCTTCCCCGGACCACCTACTGCTCCCCGTCATCGCCGTGTTCTACCGCCGCGGGACGCTGGCGATCCCGCCGGGTCATAGAAGTATTGGCTCTAAGGATACCCAGGGGCACCGTCCCTGTCAACCCTCTCAAGACCCAAATTGACGCCGAAGTTGGGATCCATTCCTCCCTTTCCAAGAAGAACCGGGCCCCCGCCTCCTGCAGGCTCTGGCCCTTCAGAGGAGGAGACGGCTCGCGGGGGCCGACCACCGGAACAAAGGGCGCCCCCAGGCTCCACCCTGGGGGCGCCGGCAAAGCGCGGGATCTCAGGACCCCTCAGCGCAGGATGGCGCCCGTGTGGGCTGAGGTGACCATCCGGGCGTAGCGGGCCAGGTACCCGTGCCGGATTCGGGGCTCGGGGGGCTGCCAGGCCCGCCGGCGGGCCTCCAGGGTCGCCTCGTCCACCAGCAGCTCCAGGCGCCGGTTGGGGATGTCGATCCGGATCCGGTCCCCCGGCTCCACCAGGGCCAGGGGGCCACCCTCGGCCGCTTCGGGGCTGATGTGCCCCAGGCAGATGCCCCGGGTCCCGCCGGAGAAACGCCCGTCGGTGATGAGGGCGACGCTCTTCCCCAGCCCCCGGCCCACCAGGGCCGAGGTGGGCGCCAACATCTCGGGCATCCCCGGGCCGCCCTTGGGCCCCTCGTAGCGGATGACCACCACGTCGCCCGGTTGCACCTCGCCCCGGGCGATCCCCTCGGCCGCCTCTTCCTGGGAGTCGTAGATGACGGCCGGCCCCTCGTGGACGGTGATCTCCGGGTCGACGGCCCCCGTCTTCAGCACCGCGCCCAGGGGGGCCAGGTTTCCGAAGAGGACGGCCAGGCCCCCTTCGGGGCTGTAGGCCCGTTCCAGGGGGCGGATCACCTCGGGGTCGGTCACCTCCGCCTCGGCCACGATCTCGCCCAGGGTCTTGCCGGCCACCGTGGGCGTCTCCAGGTGAAGGAGCCCCGGAATGCGAGCGAGCTCCTTGAGGATGGCGGGGATGCCGCCCGCCCGGTGGACGTCCTCGATGTGGTAGCTGGAGGCGGGGCTCACCTTGCACAGGTGGGGCACCCGGCGGGAGAGGGCGTCCAGCCGCTCCAAGGGGTACTCGATGCCGGCCTCGTGGGCGATGGCCAGGCCGTGGAGGACCGTGTTGGTGGAGCCGCCCATGGCCATGTCCAGGGCGAAGGCGTTGTCCAGGCTCTCCAAGGTGACCAGCTGCCGGGGGGTGAGGCCCTCCTCCACCAGCTCCACGATCCGCCGGGCCGCTTCCCGGGCCAGGGCCTCCCGCTCGGGGGTGTCGGCCAGGATGGTCCCGTTCCCCGGCAGGGCCAGCCCCAGGGCCTCGGCCAGGCAGTTCATGGAGTTGGCGGTGAACATCCCCGAGCAGGAGCCGCAGCCGGGGCAGGCGACCCGCTCCAGGGCGAGAAGCTCCTCGTCGCTCACCCGGCCCGCCTGGTGCCCGCCCACCGCCTCGAAGACCGAGATCAAATCCACCGCCCGCCCGTTCAACCGGCCGGCCCGCATGGGCCCCCCGCTGATGAAGATGGTGGGGATGTCGAGCCGCATGGCGGCCATCATCATGCCCGGCGTGATCTTGTCGCAGTTGGGGATGCAGATCATGCCGTCAAACCAGTGGGCGGTGACCATGGTCTCCACCGAGTCGGCGATCAACTCCCGGCTGGGCAGGGAGTAGCGCATCCCCAGGTGGCCCATGGCGATGCCATCGTCCACCCCGATGGTGTTGAACTCAAAGGGCACCCCCCCAGCCTCCCGGATGGCCTCCTTCACCAGCTGGCCGAAGGCCTGCAGGTGGACGTGCCCCGGCACGATGTCCACGTAGGAGTTGACCACCGCGATGAAGGGCTTGTCAAAATCCTCCTCCCGCACGCCGGCCGCCCGGAGGAGGCTCCGGTGGGGGGCCCGATCGATCCCCCGCTTGATCATGTCGCTCCGGCGGCGGGTCGCCACCACGTTCGCCACGTCTGCTCCCCCTCTTTCCCAAGCCCTCCGCCCGCCGGGCGGCCGCCCCATGACCAGGGCCATGCCCGCCCTCGCCGGACCGGCCTTCCTCACCGGGGTTTCAGGAGGTTGACCAGCCGGGAGCCAAAGGCCCGGGCTTCCTGCTCGTTCCGCAGGGCGGCAAAGTCCTGCACCCAGGCGCCCTCCCGCTCCAGCAGGGCCATCAGGGCCCGCAAGGTCTTGGCGGCGCCGAAGACGCCCGGGATGATGAAGGCGGCCGTCACCTTCCCCTGAAGGCGGCTGCACCGGGGCAGGGCGTCGGCCACCTCCTCGGGCACCCGCCCCCCGAAGAGCCCTTGGGAGGTGGACCCGACCACCACCAGCTGGTACTGCCCGGTGCTGATGGGGCCGTCCCCCGCCTCCCCGATGGACTTCTGGTCCACCGCCACCCCTGCAGCCTCCAGCCCTGCGGCCACCCCCTGGGCCACCGGCTCCAGCCGGCGATCTGAGCCGTACAAGACCAGCGCCCGCACCAGCCGATCCCTCCCTGTGATAGGCCCAACGGCGGAACCGCGGCGGCTCGCCGTTGGTGGTCGACGGTCCGGCGCCGCCCGGCGGCAGATTGGCCACGTCCTTCGACACCCGGCCCGGGGATCCTGCCGGGGATGGGCGGCGCGGGGCCGTCCCTTGTCCCTTCGGGAAGGGAAGGCCCCATTCCTCGAAAAAGGCAAACCAGCACCGGGCCACTGGACAGGCGCGAATCGTTCCGGCTTCGGGCAGCCGGCCTCGGCGGGCGGCCTTGGGGGTCTTCCCGGGACGGGCTCGGCTGGGGTGCGGTCAGGTGTCCTCGCCTTGGAGCCACCGCCGGGCCCGGGCCAGGGCCGCGGCCACCGGCTCGTAGCCCGTACCGCCCCAACTGGTCCGGGCCGCCACCGCCCGTTCAGGCTCGGTCAGGGGGAGGAGGTCGGGCGTGAGCTGGGGGTGGAAGCGGCCCAGCTCCTCCGCCGTCAGCTGGTGGAGGGGCCGGCCCAGCTCCCGGGCGTAGGCGACCAGGGCCCCCACCGCGTGGTGGGCCTCCCGGAAGGGGACGCCTTTCCGCACCAAGCCGTCGGCCAGCTCCGTGGCCGTCAGGTACCCTTGGTCCGCGGCCGCCCGCATCCGAGCCTCGTCCACCTCCAGGTGGCGGACCAGCTCGGCCAGCACCCGGAGGGTCTGGTGGAGGGTGTCGACGGTGTCGAAGAGGGGCTCCTTGTCCTCCTGGAGGTCCTTGTTGTACGCGAGGGGCAGCCCCTTGAGGGTGACCAGCAGGCCCACCAGATGGCCCACCACCCGGCCCGTCTTCCCCCGGACCAGCTCGGGCACGTCCGGGTTCTTCTTCTGGGGCATGATGCTGGAGCCGGTGGCGAACCGGTCGGGGAGCTCCACGAAGGCGAACTCCTGGCTGCTCCAGAGAATCAGCTCCTCGGCCCAGCGGGAGAGGTGGACCATGAGGAGGCTGGCCGCGGCCAGGAACTCCACCACGAAGTCCCGGTCCGAGACGGCGTCCAGGCTGTTGGCGAAGGGCCCGTCGAAGCCCAGCTCGTGTGCCACCCAGTGGGGATCGATGGGGTAGGGCACCCCAGCCAGGGCCCCAGCGCCCAGGGGCGAGCGGTTGAGCCGCCGGCGGCAGTCCCGGAACCGGTCCCGGTCCCGCTCCAGCATCTCCACGTAGGCCAGGAGGTGGTGGGCAAGGAGGATGGGCTGGGCCCGCTGGAGGTGGGTGTACCCGGGCATGATGGCCCGGGGGTGGCGGCTGGCCAGCTCGACGAAGGCGGCCTGGAGGTCGGCCAGCTCCCCGTCCAGCCGGTCCAGCTCCTCCCGCAGCCAGAGGCGCAGGTCGAGGGCGACCTGATCGTTCCGGCTCCGGGCGGTGTGGAGCTTCTTGCCCACCTCCCCCACCAGCTCCACCAGCCGGCGCTCCACGGCCATGTGGATGTCCTCGTCCTCAGGACGGGCCGCGAAGCGCCCCTCGGCGAACTCGGCCTCCACCTGGTCCAAGCCCTGGAGGATGGCGGCCGCCTCCGCTTCCGTCAGAATCCCTTGGCGGGCCAGCATCCGCGCATGGACCCGGCTCCCCGCGATATCCTGCCGGAAGAGGCGGCGGTCGAAGGGGAAGGAGTTTTGGAACGCGGCCACCATCGCGTCCAAGGGTTCGTGGAACCGTCCTGACCTGGCCTGCATCGCCATCCTCCTTCTGTCCACCAGACCCGTTCCTGACGCCCCGCGGGGCCTGACCCGTCCTCGCCGCCAGGCCCGTCCGGCCAGGCGGCCCCGTCTCACCCCTGCCCCCCGTCTTTCGCCCGGCGGCGGGCGGCAATCTCCAGGGGCAGGCCGAAGAGCCGGATGAAGCCCGCCGCGTCCGCCTGGCGGTAGACCGACTCGGCCTCAAAGGTGGCGAACTCGGGGTCATACAGGCTGTGGGGCGACCGGCGGCCCGTCACCTGGACGCTCCCCTTGTAGAGCTTCAGCCGCACCTCGCCCGTGACCCGCTTCTGGGTGGTGGCCACGAAGGCGTCCAGGGCCTCCCGCAGGGGCGAGTACCAAAGCCCGTCGTAGATGAGCTCGGCGTACCGGTGGGCCAGCTGGGCCTTCAGGTGCGCGGTGGCCCGGTCCAAGACCAGGGTCTCCAGGGCCCGCTGGGCCGCCATCCAGATGGTGCCGCCGGGGGTCTCGTAGACGCCGCGGGACTTCATCCCCACCAGCCGGTTCTCCACCAGGTCGACCCGGCCCACCCCGTGGCGGCCGCCCAGCTCGTTCAGCTCCTGGACCAAGGCGACCAGGTCCAGGGAGCGCCCGTTGAGCCCCGTGGGCACTCCCTGCTCGAAGGCGAGGACCACCTCTTCCGGCTCATCGGGGGCCTCTTCGGGGTTGACCGCCCGGCGGAACATGGTGGGATCGGGGCCGTGCCACGGATCCTCCAGCACACCTCCCTCGTAGCTGGTGTGCCAGAGGTTCTCGTCCATGCTGTAGGGCTTCTCCACCGTGGCCGGCACGGGGATGCCCCGCTCCTGGGCGTAGCGGATGCAGTCGGTCCGGGAGCGGAGCTCCCACTCCCGCCAGGGGGCGATCACCTTGAGGTCGGGCCGGAGGGCCCGGTAGGTCAGCTCAAAGCGGACCTGGTCGTTCCCCTTCCCCGTCGCCCCGTGCGCGACGGCATCGGCCCCTTCCTGGTCGGCGATCTGGACCTGGCGGGCGGCGATGACGGGCCGGGCCATGGCCGTCCCCAGGAGGTAGCCGTCTTCGTAGACGGCCCCCGCCTGGACCGCGCGGAGGATCACCTCCCGGACAAAGGTCTCTTTCAGATCCTCCACGTACACCCGGTCGGCCCCGCTGGCCAGGGCCTTCTGCCGGATCTCGTCCAGATCCTCCTCCTGGCCCACGTCGGCCACCATGGCCACAACCGCGCAGCCGTAGTGCTCCTTCAACCAGGGGATGATCACCGAGGTGTCCAGGCCGCCCGAGTAGGCCAGGACCACCTTGCGAACCTGCCCGTTCGTCGCCATCCACGACCGCCTCCCTTTCCTTCACAAAACGCCGCCCAACGGGCGCTCGCTCCAGTCCGTCGCCGGGCAGGGCGAGAAGGGCCCCGCCTGGCCCGACCCACTCCGACCCCTCCGGGGGCCGCGCCCGACGCCCTAAGCCTGCCCAGCCGCCTGGGCCAGGGCCCGCTCCAGCTTGGCCAGCCCCTCCTCCAGCTCCTCGGGGCTCAAGGTGTAAGGCGGGAGGAGCCGCAGGGTGTGGGGTCCCGTCGCATTGATGAGGAGTCCCGCCTCTTCCGCCGCCGCCACCACCCCGCTGGCCGGAAGGGCTAGATCCACCCCGACCATCAGCCCCGCCTGGCGGATGGCGGTGATGGGCACGCCTTGGGCCTGGAGGCGGGCCAGCCCCCGGCCCAAAGCTTGGGCCAGCCGGCTGATCCGGCCCTCGGGCCCCAGGTAGCCCTCCTCCTCCAGCACGTCCAGGACGGCCAGGGCCACCGCGCAGGCGACGGGGTTGCCGCCGAAGGTGGAGCCATGGGTCCCCGGCTGGAAGGCCTGGGCCACCTCCTCCCGGGCGCAGGTGGCCCCCAGGGGCAGGCCGCCCCCCAGGGCCTTGGCCAGGGTGCAGATGTCGGGCTGGACCCCCACCTGCTGGTAGGCGGCGAAGGGGCCCGTCCGGCCCATGCCCGTCTGGACCTCGTCCACGATGAGGAGGGCCCCCCAGTGCTCGGTGAGGCGGCGCACCTCCCGAACGTACTCCGGGTCCAGCGGGTAGACCCCCGCCTCCCCCTGGACCACCTCCAGGATGACCGCCGCGGTCTGGGGCCCGATGGCGGCCCGCAGGGCCTGGAAGGCGCCCTCCTCGTCGGAGCGGGGAACGCGGCGGAAGCCCGGGGGCAGGGGCCCGAACCCCTGGTGGTACTGGGGCTTGTCGGTGGCGGCCAAAGCCCCCAGGGTCCGGCCGTGGAAGCCGTGGCGGACGCTCACGATCTCATACCGGTCGGGCTCGCCCCGGGCGGCGAAGAACCGCCGGGCCAGCTTGATGGCCGCCTCGTTGGCCTCGGTGCCCGAGTTGGCAAAGAAGACCCGGTCCAGGCCCGTCAGCCGGCTCAAGCGGGCCGCCAGGGCCTCCTGGACCTCGGTCCGGTACAGGTTCGAGACGTGGAGAAAACGCTCCGACGCCTGCCGGAGGGCCTCCACCACCCGGGGATGGCGGTGGCCCAGCGCGTTGACCGCGATCCCCGTCACCCAGTCCAGGTAGCGGCGCCCGGCCGTGTCCTCCAGGTAGCTCCCCTCGCCCCGGGCCAGGAGGAGGTGGCGCCGGTACGTGGGCATCAGGTGGTCCATGCCGTCCACACCCTTCCCCTCCTTCAGGCCACCACCATGGTTCCGATCCCCCGGTCGGTGAAGAGCTCCAAGAGGAGCGCGTGCCGGCGCCGGCCGTCGATGATGTGGGCCCGGGGGACGCCCCCCTCCAGGGCCTGGATGCACGCCTCCAGCTTGGGGATCATCCCACCTCCCACCAGGCCCTCCCGCACCAACCGGCGGGCCTCCTCCAGATCGAGGGTGCTGATGAGGCTGGCGGGGTCTGCGGGGTCCTGCAGCACGCCCCGGACGTCGGTGAGGAGGATGAGCTTGTCGGCCCGGATGGCGGCAGCCACTGCCCCGGCCACCGTGTCCGCGTTGATGTTGTAGGGCTCCCCGTCGGGCCCCACGCCGATGGAGGAGATGACGGGGATGTAGCCCTGCTCCTCCAGGAGGCGGATCAGCCCCGCGTTGACCCGCTCCACCTCCCCCACGTACCCCAGGTCCAGGTCCTCCCGGCCGGGGAACCGGCGCTTGCGGGCCAGGATGAGGTCGCCGTCGGCCCCCGACAGGCCCACGGCCCGCCCGCCCAAGCGGTTGATGAGGGTGACCAGGGCCTGGTTGACGCTCCCCACCAGGACCATCTGGACCACCCGCATGGTTTCCCCGTCGGTCACGCGCAGCCCCTCGACGAAGCGGGGCTCCATCCCCAGCCGCTCCATCCACCGGCTGATCTCCCCGCCGCCCCCGTGGACGATGACCGGGTGGAGCCCCACGTACTTGAGCAGGACCACGTCGGTCATCACCTGCTGCTGGAGGCCGGGGTCGACCATGGCGCTGCCGCCGTACTTGATGACGAAACTCTTCCCCGCAAAGGAGCGGATGTAGGGGAGGGCCTCCACCAGCACCTGGGCCCGCTGCTCCAGCTCCACCGGCAGCCCGGCCTCCCCCTGACCCGGCGCTTCCCCGGGCGCCTGCACCATCGGCCCGCTCACCGCCCTGCCTCCTCCCCCACGCGGCCCTCTCTAGGTGCGGTAGGCCGCGTTGATCCGGACGTACCCCTCGGTCAGATCGCAGCCGAAGGCGAGGCCCTCGTGCTCGCCCACCCCCAGATCCAGACGGATCTCCACCTCGAAGGCCTCCATCGCCTCCCGGGCCGCGGCTTCCGCCCCGGGCAGGCCCATGCCCCCAGCGGCCACCCGCACCCCGCCGATCCACAGCTCCAGCCGGTCGGGGTCCAGGGCCACCCCGGCGCGCCCTGCGGCGGCCAGGATCCGGCCCCAATTGGGATCCTTGCCGGCGATCGCCGTCTTCACCAGGGGCGAGGCGGCGATGACCCGGGCACACCCGTCGGCCTCGGCCGGGCTTGCCGCGCCCGTCACCCGGACCACCAAGAGGTGCTGGGCCCCCTCACCGTCCGCGGCGATCATCCGGGCCAGCTCCAGGTTGACCCAGTCCAGGGCCCGGCCCAGGAGGGCCTCCTCCTCGGGCCCCTGGGGGGCCACTCCTGAGGCGCCGGTGGCCAGGACCACCGCCATGTCGTTGGTGGAGGTGTCCCCGTCGACGGTGATCCGGTTGTAGGTGGCCGCCACCGACTGGCGCCACCGCTGGGCGAGCCACGCCCGGTCCACCTGGGCGTCGGTGGCCACGAAGGCGAGCATGGTGGCCATGTTGGGGTGGATCATCCCCGACCCCTTGGCCATGCCCCCCACCCGGACGACGCCCCCCCGCAAGGCCACCTCCACCGCCGCCTCCTTGGGCCGGGTGTCGGTGGTGCAGATGGCCCGGGCCGCGTCCGCACCCCCGTCGGCGCGGGCCTGGGCCAGCGCGGCGGCGATCCCCGCCTCCACCTTGGGCATGGGGAGCTGCTTGCCGATGACGCCGGTGGAGGCGACCAGCACCTCCTCGGGCGCCACGCCCAGGTGCTGGGCCAGGAGGGCCGCCATGGTCCGGGCGTTCTCCAGGCCCTGGTGGCCCGTGCAGGCGTTGGCCACCCCCGAGGCGATCACCACGCCCCGGACCGTCTCGCTCCGGCTCAGATGCTCCCGGGTGACGATGACCGGAGCGGCCTGCACCCGGTTGGTGGTGAAGGTGGCGGCAGCCACCGCCGGCCCGTCGGTGACCAGGACGGCCAGGTCCGGGGAGCGGCTCTTGATGCCGCAATGGACCCCCGCACTCCGCAAGCCTCGGATCCCGCTCAGGCCCCCGGGGACCGGCCGGGGCCCCGGCACCTGCTGGTGGACGACGGCCACATGGGCTCCCTCCTCGTAAGCCAGAAGGGCCTAGGCCGCCGGGGCGTACCGCGGCAGCCCCAGGTCCTCTTCCAAGCCGAGCATCAGGTTCATGTTCTGGACCGCCTGCCCGGCGGCGCCTTTCACCAGGTTGTCGATGGCCGCGGTGCAGGCGATCTGGCCCGTGGGGGGGTCCAGGACCGCGGCCAGGTCCGCCCGGTTGGTCCCCCGCACCCAGGCCGTCTGGGGGAGGCCCTCTTCCAGGACCCGGATGAAGGGCGCGCCCTGGTAGAAGGCCCGGTAGAGCTCGGTCAGCTGCGCCTGGGTCCATCCCGCCGGGGCGGGCACCCAGATGGTGGCCAGGATCCCCCGGCTGGCCGGCACCAGCTGGGGCAGGAAGGCCACCTGGACGGGCCTGCCCGCGAGGCGGCCCAAGTACCGCTCCATCTCTGGAACGTGCCGGTGGCCGGGGAAGCCGTACGGTTGGACGTTCTCCAGAGCTGCCGGAAGGTGGCTGGCCGGGCGGGGTGTCCGTCCGGCCCCCGAGTGGCCCGAGGTGGCCGTCACCTGGATCTGGGCCGGCAAGAGGCCCTCCCGGGCCAGGGGCGCGAGGGCCAAGAGGACGGCGGTGGGGTAGCAGCCGGGATTGGCCACCAAGCGGGCCGCCCGCACCGCCTCTGGCCAGAGCTCTGGCAGGCCGTAAACGGCCTCGTCCAGCAGGGCCGGCTCCGGGTGGTCATACCCATACCAGCGGGGGTACTCGGCGGCGGCCAGGCGCAGGTCGGAGCCCACATCGATGGCCCGCACCCCGGCAGCATGGGCCGCCTTCAAGATGGGCAGGGCTTCCCCGGCGGGCAAGGCGGTGAAGAGCACGTCGAGCTCCTCCAGCAGGCCGTCCTCCCACGCCTCAAAGGCTCCGGGATAGCCCGCCAGACCCGGCAGGCTGGCCGCCACCGGGAGGCCGGCCGAGGCGCGGGAGAAGCACCGCACACCGGTGACCGCCGGGTGCTGGAGGAGGAGCCGGACCAACTCGCTCCCCGCGTAGCCGCTCGCGCCGAGAACACCCACCTGCACCGCGCCCGCCTCCTTGCCTGGGCCCGGGTGATCCTGCCCCTGGCGATGATGGCATGAGTATACTATGGAGGCGCATATTCATGCAAGCTTTTTCTCGGATTGGGGATCATGTGGGGAGACTCGGGACGGGAGCCGGCCCGTGGGGGGTCCGGGTCTGAGCCCGAGGCCCCCAACCCCCTCGGCAGCCCCCAGGATCCTGAGGGAGGCGCTGGAAAAGGGCAAAAAGAGAGGGCGAACGCCGCCGGCGCTCGCCCCCGCGTCCCAGATGAGGCTACACCCAGACCCGCTCTTCCACCTCTTCGACCCGGTAGACCCGGGCCCCGAGGCCGGCCAGCTTCTCCTCCAGCCGCTCGTACCCCCGGTCCAGGTGTTCCAGACCGTCGATGACCGTCTCGCCCTCGGCGGCCAGCCCCGCGATGACCAGGCTCGCCCCCTGGCGCAGGTCGGTGGCGGTCACGGGAGCGCCCGTGAGCCGCTCCACCCCTTCGATCACCGCGGTGCGGCCCTCGGTCTTGATGCGGCCGCCCAAGCGCTTCAGCTCGTCCACATGGCCGAAACGGTCCTCGAAGATCCGCTCGGAGACAATGCTTGTCCCCTCGGCCAGCAGGAGGAAGGAGGTCATCTGGGGCTGGAGGTCCGTGGGGAACCCGGGGTAGGGCAAGGTCTTCACTTGGACCGCCTTGGGGCGGCCCTCCAGCCAGGCCCGGATCTGGTCCCCCTCGACGATGAAGCGGACCCCCGCCTCCTCCAGCTTGGCCAGGAGGGGCTCCACGTGGGTGGGGATGACGTGCCGGACGGTGATGGGCCCGCCCCCCATGAGGCCGGCCAAGAGGTAGGTGCCCGTCTCGATCCGGTCGGGGATGATGGTGTGCTCCCCGCCCGAAAGCCCGTCCACGCCCCGGACGCGGATCACGTCGGTGCCGGCGCCCACCACCTTGGCCCCGAAGCGGTTGAGGGCCGTGGCCAGGTCGACGATCTCCGGCTCCCGGGCCGCGTTGTGGATCACCGTCGTCCCCCGGGCCAGGACGGCGGCCATGATGGCGTTCTCCGTGGCGCCCACGCTGGGAAAGTCCAGGTAGATAGGCCCGCCGTGCAGGCCGTAGGGCGCCTCGGCGATGACGTACCCGTGCTCCACGGTGCAGCGGGCCCCCAGGGCCTCCAAGGCCTTCAGGTGGAGGTCGATGGGCCGGGAACCGATCTTGCACCCGCCCGGCAGGGGCACCCGGGCCTCGCCCAGGCGGGCCACCAGTGGTCCGAGAAGGAGGCTGGACGCCCGGAGCTGCTTGCCGTCCGCGTACGGCACCTCAGGGTTCAAGGGGCCCCGGACCTCGAGGCGGATCCGGTCCTCCTCCCGCTCCACGGCGACGCCGATCCCCTCCAGGAGGCGGAGCATCACCCGGACGTCGGCGATGTCCGGGATGTTGGCCAGGACGCTTTCGCCCTCGGTGAGGACCACCGCCGGCAAGATGGTGAGGGCGGCGTTCTTGGCCCCGGAGATGGTCACCTCTCCCGAGAGAGGTCGGCCTCCTTCAATGACCAGCTGCATCGGTTCGCGTCACCTCGAGTGTCAACCCGGCTCCCCCAAAGCACCCACGGGCTAGACTTCCTGCCCGGGTTGGCAAGCTCCTTCCTGGTGCCACCATTCTTATCGTCCTGCGGAGGCGGAAAGATAATCCATGATTCCGTGAAAAATCGCTTCCGCCACCCGGCCCTGATAGGCCCGATCCCGCAGCTTCCGCTCCTCCTCAGGGTTGGAGAGGAAGCCCACCTCCACGATCACCGCCGGCATCTCCGCCTCCCGGAGGAGCCGGTAGTCGGCGGGCCGGGCCTGGCGCCGGTTGGGGGGCAGCCGGCGGACCAGCTGGGCCTGAATGGCCTCGGCCAGCCGGCGGCTCTCCGCCTCCCCCTCCTGGTAAAAGGTCTGGGCCCCGCTCCAGCGGGGGCTGGGAAAGGCGTTGGCGTGGATGCTCACCAAAAGGGTCGCCCCCGCCTCCTGGGCCAGCCTCGCCCGCCGGTTGAGATCCTCCACCTGGCGGTGCTTGAGGCTCCCCGCCTCCTCGGCCAGGCGCCGGTCTTCGGTCCGGGTGAGGAGGGTCCGGATCCCTGCCTGGGTGAGGTAGCGGGCCAGCTCCTGGGCGACGGCCAGGACCACATCCTTCTCCAGAGTGCCGGCGGCGCCCACCGCCCCCGGATCGGGCCCCCCGTGCCCCGGATCGACCACCACCGTGTGGCGGGCGGCCAGGCCGGGGGGGAGGGCGACGGCCGGCGCCGCCCCCCGGCCCCGAACCCGCCGGGCGCCCCACCCGCCGGCGGCCAGGACGACCAGGAGCAGGGCGAGCCCCGCCACCAGCACCCGCACGCGGACAGCCGCAAAGAACGCCACCGGTCCGCCCCCCGGCGAAGGAGACTCGCCGGAATCTTATGAGGCGGGCCGCCGATGATGCGCTCCTGCCCCCAACCCCGTGGACCCCTGGGCCGGGGCGCGGGCCTCAGACGGGAGGCGTCCCGGCCCCTCCCTCCTCATCCCCCCGTTCCCCGCGCTCGCCGTAGAAGAGGCGGAAGCCGCCCCCTTTGGCCGCCTCCACCACCGAGCCGAACCGGCGGGCCACCAGCCTCTCGAGGGTTCGGGCTCCCTGGGAGGTGCGGGCCACCATATAGAAGCGGCCTCCCGGAACCAGGTGGCGGTAGGCTTGGTCCATCCAGTGCTCCACCAGGGCCCGGCCGGCCCGCAAGGGCGGATTGGTCACGATCAGGTGGTACCGCTGGCCGGCGACGGGCTCGAACCCGTCCCCTTCCAGAATCCGGGCGTTGGTCACGCCGTTTAGGGCCAGGTTGACCCGGGCCAGGGCCGCGGCCCGGCGATTCTTCTCCACCAGGTCCACCCAGGCCTCTGGGGCCCGGCGGGCCAGGACGATACCGATCACACCGTAACCGGCCCCCAGGTCGAGGAAACGCCCCGCGGGCGGGATCTCGATCTCCGCCAGGAGAAGCCGGGTCCCCCGGTCCACCCGCTGCCGGGAGAAGACGCCCCGATCGGTCCAAAACTGGTAGCGCTCCGCTCCGGCCTCAAAGTGGATCAGCCGCCGGTCATGGGGCACCTTGGGTTCTTCCGTGTAGTAGTGCTCACCGGCCATAGCTCCAACCTCAATCGATCATTGCCGCGGGCCCTTCCCCCGCCCGCGGCCACCCGCCCCCGGTCACCTTCCCGTCACCCCAGCCGCTCCAGAAGCTCCCGGGCCGGCTCCAGCTCCGGGTCAAGCCGGACCGCCTCCTGGGCCAGGTCCGCCGCCTCGTCGGTCCGGCCCATCCGGGCCAGCGTCTCGGCCAGATGGTAGAGGATCTCCGCCTGGACCGCCGGCGCCATCCCCAAGCTCGCCGCCAGCTCCCTGGCCCGGGCGAGGGCGGCCGCCCCTTGCTCCAGCTGGCCCGTCACGGTGTACCCCCAGCCCAAGGTATCCAGGAAGGCCGGCTCATCGGGCCGCCGTTCCACCGCCTGGCGGGCCAGGGCCACCCCCCGGTGGGGGTCAAGGCCCGTGTCGATCAGGAGGTAGGCCAGGTTGTTGGCCAGCAAGGGGTCGTCCGGGTCCAGCTGGAAGGCCTGGTCGAAGGCGGCCAGGGCCCCCTGCCAGTTCCCCGCCCGCAACTCCAGCACCCCCAGCTCGGTGTAGAGGGCGGTTCGGTTGGGGGCCAGCCGGATCGCCTCCCGGAGCGCCCGCCGGGCCTCGGCCCGCTGGCCCTCAGCGCTGGCCGCCTCGTAGCGGTCGAGGGCGGCCAGCAGCTGGCCCAGTCGGCCGGGCCGGAAGAAGGCTTCTTCCGGCGGGTCCACGGCTCGCCGCCCCACCCACTCCGGCCCGTCCGCGGCCCGGCTCACCCAGCCCGTCTCCAGGGGCTCCAGCACCAGGCGGAGGTGGGGCCCGCCGGGCAGGTGCAAGGACGCATGGAGGGCTGCCTCAGGAGCAGGCTCCAGCTCCCAGAGGACCGTCTCGTCCTCGGCCCAGATCCGGGCCGGCCGGGCCCCTTCGACCTCGACCCAGACCCGGCCCAGCTCCCGGTCCTGAAGCTCCAACGCCCAGCCGGCCCCCTCCACGGTCACGCCCACCAGGGGGGCCCGGGCCAGCTGGTCCAAGAAGAGGAAGGGGAGCAGGGTGCTCTGGTAGAGGGTGACCAGCGCCGGCGACGGGCCCAGCCACCCCTCCCGCTCGGACCCGACATAGGTCCACCCTTCGTTCCAGACGTGGATCGGGCCCGGCTCTCCTGGCCCGTCGATCCGGAGGCGCCGGAGGCCCAGGGCCGTCACCCGCGCCGGCTCCTGATCGGGGGCCAGGCGGACCCAGCCTTCCCACGCGGGCGCCGGCTCCAAGGCCTGGAAGACCTGGGCCCGCAGCTGCTCCGCGGCTTCCAGGGAGAGCTCCTGGGCCAGGGCCCGGGAACCGGGCAGGACCAGGCTGAAGCTGAGGAAGATCACCAGCCAACCCCGACGGCGCGTCACCATCACCTCCCGCCCGGCACCGGCCCGGAAGGAGCTCCGGGCTCGGCCGGGACCGAAACCCTTGGGGCCTCCGGCGCCGAGGACGCCCTCAATTGATACCACGCCACACCCCCGAGGATCAAGCCGCCGCCCACCACCTGGTGGAGGGCGGGCACCTCGCCCAAGAAGAGCCAGGCCCAGAAGGTGGCGGCCACCGGTTCACCCAAGATGGCCACCGCGATGAAGGCGGCGGGCACGTAGGCGAGGGCCCAGAGGAAGAGGGTGTGCCCAAGCAGAGTGGGGCCGGCGGCCAGACCCCCAAAGATCCACCACTCCCGGAGCGGAAAGCCCCCCAGGGGGGAGCCCCGGGCCCACGCCACCAGGGCCAGCACCAGCGCCGCCGAGCCGTAGACCACACAGGAATACGTCAAGAGATCTTGGCGGGCCCGCTGCACCTCGCCCACCACCAAGTAGACCGAGATCAGGAAGGCGGCCAGGAGAGCCAGGAGGTCGCCCTGGGTGGAGCGCTCGGCCAGGGCCAGGTTGCCCCCGCCGATCAGGAAGCTGCCGGCCAGGGCCAGGAGCAGGCCCACCCCTGCCCGCACCGGAACCCGCCGGCGCCAGAGCAGAAAGCCGAGAAGGAGCACGAAGAAGGGCTGGAGGGTGACCAGCACCGTCGCGCTCAAGACCGAGGTGAGGCGGACGGAGGCGAACCACGTGGCGTAGTGGAGGGCCAGGAAGGTGCCGGCCAGGATCCCCAGCCCCCAGTCCTGGGCCCTCAACCGCGCGTAAGCCCCCCGGCGCCCCGGGGTGAGGCTGGCCGGGACGAGGACGGCCAGCGCGAAGAGCAGCCGGTAGAAGGCCAGGGTCTCGGGCGGCGCCTGGGAGAGGCGGACCAGAACCGCTGCACAGGAGACGGCCCCCACCCCCAGCGCCACCACCCAGCCCGCCCACGCCCGCCGCACCTCGGGCCCAGCCCCCGAACCTGCGCCCATCGGTCCTCGATCCCCCTGCCCGCCGCTCATCGCGGCCGCACGATGGAGATGGCCGCCCGGTCCAGGTCGAAGAAGTCAAGGTAGGACCGGAGCTCCTCCGCGGGCATCTCCTGGATGATCTCCGGGTAGCGGAAGAAGTTCCCCTCCTGGAAGTGGTAGCTGATGAAGTTGTGGGCGATGAACTCCAAGGAGTTGAAGGCATCCAGGAAGGCGCCCAGGGCCTGGCGCTTGGCCCGCTGGAAGTCGGCCTCGGCAAAGCCCTCCCGGCGGAAGTCTTCCAGGAGGCCGACGATCTCTTGATGCAGCCGGTCGGGATCGTCGGTCTCGCCCCCGATGACGGCGTGGCCGTAGAGGGGGCTGGCGGTGTAGTAGGCGCCGAAGCCGTCATCGATCAGACCCGCCTCGTACAGGCGATGGTAGGCGGGGGAGCTCCGCCCGAAGAGCATGTGGAGGAGCATGTTGTGGGCGATCTCCCGCCGCATGAGGGCCTCCCCCGTCAGCCCCGTCACCGGATCTTTCAGCCCCAGGGCGTACCGGGGCCGGGAGACGGCCATCCTCTGCTCCACCCGCCGCTCCCGGACCGTTGCCGGCTCCTCGGGGTAGAAGCGCTGGATCTCAGCCCGGGCCTGGCCGTTCGGGGCCGCCTCCCGAATCACCTGGAGGGTCGCCTCGGGATCCAGGTCGCCCGCCGCGAAGAGCACCATGTTGCTCGGGTGGTAGAAGGTCTGGTAGCAGGTGTAGAGCTGCTCGCTGGTGATCTGCCGGACCGACTCCACCGTGCCGCCGATGTCGATCCGGACCGGGTTGGCATGGTAGAGGGCCTGCAAGAGGTTCCGCACCAGCACCCGGTCGGGGTGGTCCTCGTACATCTTTAGCTCCTGCTCGATGATGCCCCGCTCCTTCTCCACCAGCTCGTCGGTGAAGTAGGGCTTGGCCACAAAGTCCAGGAGGGTCCGGAGGTTCTCGTGGAAGCTGCTGGTGCAGGAGAAGAGGTACGCGGTCAGGGTGTAGCTGGTGAAAGCGTTGGCCGAGGCGCCCCGCTCCGCGAACCGGTCGAAGACGTTCCCCCCCTCCTCCTCGAAGAGCTTGTGCTCGAGGAAGTGGGCGATCCCGGCGGGCACCTCCACGGGCTCGTGGCCCCCCGGGGGAACAAACCGGGAGTCGACGGACCCGTAGCGGGTGGCCACCGTGGCGTAGAACCGCCGGTAGCCAGGCTTCCGCAAGAGGTACACCTGCAGGCCGTTCTCCAGACGGGTGTGGAAGACCTCCTCCTGGAGGAGTTGGCTCCGATACTGCTCCATCACGGGGCCTCCTCTTGGGCCGCGGCCCGGTCGACGGTCGCCTGCTGGGGCCGTTCCAGGAAGTAGACCGTGGACAGCTCCAGGGTCTGCGCCGCCTTCCGAATGGCGGCGGGCTCCAACCGCTCCAGGCGCCCGATGATCTCCTCCGGCTCCCGGGGCCGGCCGTTGGCCAGGCCCACCAGCCGGGCGTCGATCATGCGCCGGGCCGAGTCTTGCATGGCCCGGTAGCCGTGGATGAGGGAGGCGCGGCACTTGGCCAGCTCCTCGTCGGTGAAATCTCCCGCCTGCACCGCGGCCACCTGCGCCTCGATGATGGCCCGGGCCCGCTCATACTCCTCGACGTTAATGCCGGCGCTGGCGTAGATGAAGCCTTGGCTCACCTCAAAGCGGGAGAAGGCAAAGTAGGCCAGGCTGGCCTTCTCCCGGACGTTGACGAAGAGCTTGGAGTGGGGGAAGGCGCCCAACAGCCCGTTGGCGGCCACCATCGCCTCGAAGCCCTCATCGGCGTAGCTCACCCCCGACGTCCAGCCCATCACCAGCACGCCCTGCTGGACCTCCTGCTCCTCCCGGATGGTCCGGCCATCCAGGTGGGCGGGGGCGGAGCGGGCGGGCGGCACGGGCCGGAGCCGGGTGGGGTGGAGGGGCAGCTCCTCTTCCACCCAGCGGGCCACCTGGTCAGGGTCCAGATCGCCCACCACGAAGATCTCCACGGGGCTGGTGGCGAGCACCTCCTGGTAGTGCTGGTAGAGGCTCGCGGCGTCGATCCGGTCCAGATCCTCGACCCGGCCGTACTTGTAGACGCCGTAGGGCCGGCCCCGGTACATCTCCTCGATGAGCCGGACGATGGCGTACTGGCGCTTGTTGTTGATCAAACCCTCGATGGCCCGGCGGAGGTTCTCCCGCTCCTGCTCCACATAAGGCGGGTGGAAGCTCGCTCCGTCGGCCAGGGGCTCCAGGAGCACCTCCCGCAAGAGCCCCAGGCCCCTCCGGAAGAGATCCGGCTCGCCCGGGAGGAACGGGTCGGCGGCCACCTCCACCTGGAAGCGGAGGTTGTGGCTCTCGCCGATCTTGGAGATCTCCACGGAGAGATCGGCGCCGTACAGCTCCTCCAGAAACCGGTGCATCTCCAGGCTGGTGGGGTGCCGCCGGGTGCCCCGGCGCAGGACGAAGGGAAGGAGGGCGTTGGCGGTCACCCGGGCCTCATCCAGCGGCTGCCGGAGGGTCACCTCCACCAGGTTGGTCTTGAACTTGGAGGTCCGCCAGACGGAGAGCCCCACACCGGGTCGGAGCTCCTGCCGGACAAAGGTGGGGCCGGAGCCAGCCGAGGCTCGCGTCGCGGTGTCCAGAGGCGTCACACTCCCTTCGAGGCCGGCGGGAGACCGCTCGCCCCGCTGGCCTGGCGCAAACGGAGGCGCTCAGCCGCCCTCAGCGCCGCGGCCGCGTCAAACGAAGAACGGACGAAGGGGCCGGAAGCGACGTAGAGGAAGCCCAGGGCCTCCCCCAGCTCCCGGTACCGCTGGAACTGGGCGGGGGTGATGTACTCCTCCACGGGGAGGTGGTCGGGCGACGGCTGGAGGTACTGGCCGATGGTGAGGAAGTCGCACTCCACCCCCCGGAGGGCCTGCATCACCTCCAGGACCTCCTCCTCCCGCTCGCCCAGCCCCACCATCAGGCCCGATTTGGTGTAGACGCCGGGGCGCAGCTCCCGGGCCTTCCGGAGGATGAAGAGGCTCCGGTCAAACTTGGCTTGGGGCCGCACCCGCCGGTACAAGCGGGGCACGGTCTCCACGTTATGGTTGAGCACGTCGGGCCCGGCTTCCATCACCCGGGCCAGAGCCTCGACCGATCCTTTGAAATCTGGAATGAGCACCTCAATGGTGGTGCCGGGGCAGAGGGCACGGATCGCTTCGATGGTCCGGGCGAAGGCTTCGGCGCCGCCGTCGGGCAGGTCATCCCGGGCGACGGAGGTGATCACCGCGTGCTGCAGGCCCAGCCGCTTGACGGCCTGGGCGACCCGGAGGGGCTCGGTGGGATCGAGGGCCTCGGGCCGGCCGGTGAGCACCTTGCAGAAGCCGCAGCTGCGGGTGCAGTGGCTGCCCAGGATCATGAAGGTGGCGGTGCCGTCGTTCCAGCATTGGCCCCGATTGGGGCAGCCCGCATCCTCGCAGACCGTGTTCAGGCGGAGCTCATCCAGAAGGCCGCGAATCCGCCGGATGCCCGCGGGGTTGGGGACCGGCTTCAGCAACCAGCGCGGCTTCCGGGCCGGCGGCCGCCGGCCTTCCTCCTCGCCCGGAAACGTCAACAGGACCTCACCCTTCCGTGGTTCGCCCAGGCTCCCCGACGCCAGTTTGTCCCGGGGACGGACCGCCGACTCGGCGGCCCGACGGCGAGCCCCCGGACCATCCCGTCCCTCGAGGCGCTCCGGGGCCTCCCGGCGGCCATGGCGGTCCGCCACCGCCCGGCCCGGTCCCCTGGCTCCCCTTTCGTGCCCCGTAAGGCTCCTAGGGGATTCCCCTTTTTCCAGGCCGACTCCTGCTCTCCGCCCGGGCCCGGCTAGTAGTTGGCCCGGTTCTCGGTGCCCGCCAACAGCCGGGCGATGTTGGACCGATGCCGGAGGACCAAGATGACGGTGAGGAGGGCCGCGATGAGGACTTCCGCCCGCCCCGCGCCGAGGAGCCAGAGGGTGACGGGAGCGGACGCGGCGGCGGTCATGGAACCCAAGGAGACGTACCGGGTGGCCAAGACCACCAGCACAAAGAGAGCGACGGCCACCAGGGCGCCCACGGGGGCCACCGCCACGAGGACGCCCAGGCTGGTGGCGGCCCCCTTCCCGCCCCGGCCCCGGAGGTAGACGGACCAGTTGTGCCCGGCGACGGCGGCCAAACCGATGAGCAAACCGCCCACCGGGCCGCCCAGGTGCAGCCCCGCCAGGGCCGGGCCAAAGCCCTTGGCAAAATCAAGGAGGAAGCCAAGGAGCCCCGGCCCCCAGCCCGCCAGCCGGAACAGATTGGTGGCGCCCACGTTGCCGCTGCCGCCCTTGCGGATGTCAATCCCCGTCCACAGCTTACCCACCAAGAAGGCAAAAGGGATCGAACCGATCAGATAGCTGGCCGCCGCCAGGGCCAGCCAAATGCTCCACGCCATGGCCCCCACCCTTCGCCTGATCGCTCCAGAGAAGATACGAATCAGTTTCCATAGGAATCTGTTGATTCCTGCAGGATGGGGCTCCCTCCGGAAGCCTGCAGGGGTCGGGACGATCAGGCGAAGGCAGGGCCTAGTCTCCGCCGGGCGGGCGGCCGGGCCCCTCCCCGTCCTTGGTAGCCAGCCCATCGAGAAACTGGCGTGCCAACGCCCGGACCTCCGCAGCCGTGGCCAGGGCCAGGGCTTCCCGGGCCAGGTCCCGGGTGGCCGCCTCCTCCAGCTGGCGGATGAGGGCCTTGGCGGTGGGGATGGCTTGGGGCACCATGCTCAGCTCGTCCACGCCCAGTCCCACCAGGATGGGGATCGCCTCGGGATCGGAGGCCAGCTCGCCGCAGACGGCGACGGGGCGCCGGTGGACCCGGGCGGCCTCCACCACCTGCCCGATGAGGCGGAGGACGGCCGGGTGGAGCCCGTCGGCCAGGTGGCGCACCCCCGGATTGCCCCGGTCGGCGGCCAGGGTGTACTGGGTGAGGTCGTTGGTGCCCAGGCTGAAGAAGTCCGCGTGGGGGGCCAGGCGCTCGGCGACGAGAGCGGCCGACGGCACCTCCACCATGATCCCCAGCGCCACCGGCGGCACCGCCACCCCTTCGGCCTGCAGCTCCTCCCGCCAGCCCTCCACCAGCCGCCGGACGGTGAGGAGCTCATCCAGGGTGGAGACCATGGGCAAGAGGAGGCGGAGGGGATGGTCGGCGGCCACCCGCAACGCGGCCCGGACTTGCCCTTCCAGCACGTGGGGCGCCTGCAGGGTGAGCCGCAGCCCCCGCACCCCCAGGAAAGGGTTAGCCTCCTGGGCAGGGGCCAGCTGGGGCAGGGGCTTGTCGCCCCCCACATCCAAGGTGCGGAGGACCACCGGATGGGGCGCCACCGCCTGGGCCACCTGGCGGTAGAGGGCCTCCTGGGCGGCCGTGTCGGGGAGCTGGGGCCGGCCCACGAAGAGGACCTCGGTACGGAAGAGCCCCACCCCCTCGGCCCCCAGACGGGCGGCCTCCCGGGCTTCCTCCGGGGTGCCCACGTTGGCCGCCACCACCACCCGCCGGCCGCCCCGCAACGCGGCGGGCTGGCCTGCCTCGTTCCGGGCCCGCCGTTCCAGGGCCTGCCAGTGGGCGGCCCGCTGGGCCAGCGCCTGGAGGGTCCCATCGTCGGGGGCCACATAGAAGCGCCCCCTGAGGCCGTCAACGGCCCCTGGGGTCCCCTCGGGCAGCTGGAGGATGGCCGCCCCCAGCCCGACGATGACGGGGACGGCGAGGCTCCGGGCCAGGATGGCCGCGTGGGAGGTCCGGTCCCCCTGGGCGGCGCAGACGGCCGCCACCGGCTGGTCCCGGAGCCAGGCCACGTCCGAGGGCCAGAGCTCGTCAACGACGAGAATGGTCCCGGGCTCCAGCCGTTCCCCGGCGGGGTCGGCTGCCTGCCCCGTCAGGCGGCGGAAGACCCGCTGGCCCACATCCTCCACGTCCGCGGCCCGCTGGCGCAGGAGGGGGTTGGCCAGCTCCCGGTAGGCGGCGGCCGTTGCCCGGCACGCCTCCAGCCACGCCACGGCGGCCGGCTGGCCCGCCTCCACCGCCCGCCGGGCCGGTTCAAGCAGCATGGGATCCTGCAAGAAAAGGGCCTGGGCCTCGAAGATGGCGGCCGCCTCGGCCGCGTCCGCCCCGGCCTGGAGGGCCGCCAGCTCCGCGGCCACCTGGTGGAGGGCCGCCTCCAGGCGGGCCCACTCCTCCTCGGGCGGCCGGTCAGGCCCCTGAGGGGTCCAAGCCTGGGCGCGGCGCCGCTGGACGGTCCGGCCCCAGGCGACCCCCGGGGTGACGGCCACCCCTTCCAGTACCGTGCCGGGCGCCGGAGGTGCCGGGGCCTCCGCCGGCGCCGGCCCGGCCCCCGCCACCGCCGCGCCCCCGGGCCCGAGTCCCGCCTCCTGGTCGCCGCCGGGTGTTGGGCTGGCGGGCGGATCGATCTCGCCGAAGCCGGCCCGGACCAGGGCGGCCAGCGCCTCCAGAGCCTCCCGGCCCTGGGGGCCAGAGGCCTCCAGGATGAGGGTGTCGTGCTGGCGGGCGTCGAGGAGGGCCAGCTCATTGAGGCTGGCCAGGCTCGCCCTTCGTTGGGGCTGGCGCTTGTTCCGGGCCCAGATCCGGGCGTCGAAGCGGGCCGCCTCCCGGACCAGCTGGCCCGCGGGGCGGGCGTGCAGGCCCGCCGGGTTGGGCAACACCACCTCGACCCGGACCACCTCGGCGCCGCCAGGCTCCACCGTCGTTGCCCCCGCCGGCGCCTCGCCCAGGTGGTCCAGCTTGGGCCGGAGCGCCTCCCGCGCCTCCCGGACCGCGCCCTCCACATCCCCTCCCGCGGCGAGGACCGCGGCCGCGGCCACCGCCCCCTCCACCAGGGGCGCGGCCACCAGGCGGATCCGCTGGCGCTCCTCAGGGGCGAGGAACTCCAGGGCCATCTCCGCGGAGAGGAGGGCGCTCCCCAGGTCCATCAGGACCAGGACGTCGCCCTCGCCCACCTGGCGGATGGCCTCCAGAATGCGCTCGGGGCTGGTGCCGATCTGCTCCGCATCCAGCCCGCCCGCGGCCGCCACGGGCACGGTGGGGCCGGCCACTTGCCGGACCAGCTCCACCACCCCTTCAGCCAGCCGATGGCTGTGGGAGACGATCACCAGCCCCGCCATAGGCCTCAGCCCTTGGGCTGCTCGGCGATGGCCTGGACCAGCTCCCGGCAGAAGGCCGGGATGTCGGCCACCACCCGCCCCCAGACTTGGTTGCCGTCCCGGAAGGCCGGCTCGTCCACCCACTGGGCGCCCGCGTTGATCAGGTCGTCCTTGATGCCCAGGGAGCCCGTGGCCCGCCGGCCCTTGACGATGCCGGCGGAGATGGCTACCAACCCGGCGTGGCAGATGAGGCCCACCACCCGGCCGCGGTCGTTCAGCGTCCGGACCAGGGTCTTCACCGCCTCGGAGCGGCGGAGCTTGTCGGGGGCCCAGCCGCCCGGCACCACGATGGCATCCCACTCGTCGGCGGTCGTCTCCTCATAGGAGGCGTCGGCCACGGCCTCCAGGCCGTTCTTCCCCCGGAAGCGCTGCCCGGCCCGCTCGCCCAGGACGGTCACCTCGGCGCCCTCTTCCCGCAGGCGCATCACCGTCACCCAGAATTCCAGGTCTTCAAAGCCGTCGGCCACCAGCACCGCCACCCGGCGCCCCTCAAGCTTCATCGGTCGTCCCTCCTCGGTTGGTCGGGGCGGAGAGCCTCCGTGGGCCCGTCAGAGACCACCCCGGGCCACCACAGCCATCAGCCCCGTCGCGTAGATCATGGTTACCACCCCTAAGAGTACCAGAACGCGATCGAGGCGGCGGGTCGTCGTCTCCGACGGCGACAGGTCAAGGAGGACGGCCCGCACCCCTAAGAGGGCGTGGACGGTCACCATGATGAGGAAGACCGTCTCCAGAAGGAAGATGGCCGGGGTGCCGATGTAGGCCACCACATCGGCGTAGGTGCGCAGGCCTCCGGGCACCACGAAGTGGTTGGCCACCATGTGGACCGTGGCCAGGACCACCAGGAAGACGCCGGAGATCACCTGCCACCAGAAGGCCCTGCGGCTCTTGGAACGCCTCTTCTGTTCCGCCATGGTCGTCAGCCCCCCGTCCCCATCACATGCGGAAGATCATCCAACCGGCGACGGCGGTCAGAACCACCGTCACCAGGGCGGCCCCCCAGAAGAGGGCCGTCTGGCGCCTGACGCCCATGTTGAGGGAGACCAGCGTCAGGCGGAGCCCGTTGAGGGCGTGGAAGAGCAACCCGAAGATCAGGACCACGTCGAGGATCAAGATGGGCGTCGTCTTGGCCAGGTCGATGAACCGGTCCCAGGCTTCGGGCCCCCGGGCGAGCAGGCTGAGGACCGCCAGATGGAGGTAGAGGTAAAAGACCAGCCCCAACCCCGTGATCCGGTGGAGGACAAAGGCCAGCTGGCCCGGTGCGATCCCCCGGGGATCGAACCACCGGCTCACCCGACGGGACCGCTCCGCTGGGACACGCCCCTTGTCCGCGTTCGGCACCCTCCTCACCTCCTCTGTTGACGGGCAACCTGTCCCACCTTGGGCCCGTACCGCCGGAGCCGCATGATGGCCGCGGCCGGGTCCACCTCCGACGGGCAGGCGGCCGAGCACTCAAAGGCGCCGTGGCACCGCCAGAGGCCATCGTCGTGGTCGATGGCCTCCCAGACGGCCAGGGGATCCACCCCCCGGGGCTCCACCAGCATCCGCTCCGCCGCCGCCAGGGCCGCCGGCCCCAGGTAGTTCAACGCGGAGCCGGCGATGGGGCAGGCGGAGACACAGAGGCCGCACTCGAGGCAGTTCTCAAACCGGGTCGCCTCATGGTCCTCTTCGGGGAGGATGGGTGGCTCGCTGGAGCGGGCGTCGGGCACCCCTTCGCTCGCGTGGCGGATGATGGAGAAGCGGACCGCCTCCATCGCTTGGGAGAAGGGCCCCATGTCCACCACCAGGTCCCGCACCAAGGGGAAGTGGCGCAGGGGATCGATCTGGATGGTGGACCCGTTGGGGTAGTCGGTGACGGGGGTGATGCACGGCAGCTTCTCCCGCCCGTTCACCCGCAGGCCACAGGAGCCGCACGAGGCGTGGTGGCAGGCGTGGCGGAAGGCCAGGCTCCGGTCCTGCTCGGCCCACACCTTCTCGATGGCGTCCAGGACATACGCCTCCTCGGGCACCTCCACCGTGAAGTGATCGTAATAAGGGGCCCGATCCCCTGGCTGCCAACGGTGAATCTTCAGGGTCAGTCGCCAGCTCATGAGACCACCCGCTCCGTGAAGAAGCGCCGGGGCGGCAAGAGCACCTCGGTCCGGGTCTGGCAGGGCCGCTCGAAGCCGAGCCAGCGGCCCACCTGGTCCACCACCGCCTCAGCCATCAACCGGGAGGTGGTGGTCTTCCCGCCCGTCACCGAGAAGAGACCGGCCGCCCCCTCCGCCTCGTGATGCTTGCACGCAAAGTCCCGGGTCACGGCCCGCTCGAAGCCCTCGCCCTCTGCCTGGTCCTCTTCGGGCCCGACCAAGGGCCGGGCCACCGCGAAGACGCCCCGCTTGGGCTGCCGCCGGAAGCCCGGGAAGAAGGCCTCACCCGCGTCCATCATCCGCTCCACGTGGTCGGGAGGGATGGGGATGAGATCGGCATCCTGCACCGTCCAGGAGGTGGTGCCGATCATGGACGTGAAGCGTTGAGGCACGATGATGTCGCCGTCCCCCGGCGGCGCCAGCCGGTTGACCACCCGGTGGCTGTACCGGACCCCCACCGCGATCATCACCCCCGGCGCCAGGATCAGGGGCACCCGGCAGCCGGCCGTCGCGGCCACCTTGGCTGCCCAGGGGCCCGCCGCGTTGACCACCGCATCGGCGGTGATGGTCAGCTCCCGGCCCCGGATCCGGTCCCGCACTTGCACCCCCCGGGTTCGCCCGCCTTCCACCAGCACCCCTTCCACCTCGTGGTAGGTAAGGACCCGGGCCCCCCGGGCCTGGGCCGACGCCAGGAAGCTGAGGCAGAAGCGGTAGGGCTCAAAGACCCCGTCGGGGACCATCACCCCGCCCAGGATCTTGGGGCTGAGGCGGGGCTCCATCCGGAGGAGCTGCTCTTTGGTCAGCTCCCGGGTGGGGATGCCCGCGGCTTCGCACCCTTCCAGGAACGTCTGGCGGAAGTCCATGTCCTCAGGGGTGAGCGCGATGAAGTAGCCCCCGTTCAGCTCCAGACCTTCGGGCATGATCTTGCGCAGGATCAGGTTCTCCTCGATGCACTCCCGGGCGGCGACGGGATCGGTCACCGCGTAGCGGGCGCCCGAGTGGAGCAGGCCGTGGTTCCGCCCGGTGGTGCCCGAGCCCACCTCCCCCCGCTCCACCACCGTCACGGCGAAGCCCCGCAGGGCCAGATCGTGCGCGATGGCGGCACCCGTCGAGCCCGCCCCAACCACGACCACATGGGGTCCACCACCCCCCACAGGCGCTCCCTCCCTTCCGGCCGGGTCCGGGGCCGGGCCCCGGACCCGGCCAGGCGGTGCCGGTCCCAGCCGGCACCGCCTTCACCCACTTCAGTCTTCAAGCCATCCCTTGGCCCGCTCCACCGCCCGGAGCCAGCCCCGGTACGCCCGCTCCCGCCGGGCCTCGTCCCACTGGGGCTCCCAACGCTTGTCCTCCTGCCAGTACTGGCGGAGCTCCTCCAGGTTCTCCCAGTAGCCAACGGCCAAGCCGGCGGCGTAGGCGGCGCCCAGAGAGGTGGTCTCCGCCACCTTGGGCCGGATGACGGGGATACCGGCGACGTCGGCCTGGAACTGCATGAGCAGCTCGTTGACCACCATGCCGCCGTCCACCTTCAGCCGGGCCAGCTCCACGCCCGAGTCCTTCCGCATCGCGTCCAGCACCTCCCGGGTCTGGTACGCGGTCGCCTCCAGCACCGCCCGGGCCAGGTGGCCCCGGTTGATGTAGCGGGTCATGCCGATGATGAGCCCCCGGGCCTTGCCGTCCCAGTGGGGGGCGAAGAGGCCTGAGAAGGCCGGGACGAAGTAGATGCCGCCCGAATCCTCCACCGTCCGGGCCAGGTCCTCCACCTCGGAGGACTTGCTAATCAGGCCCAGGTTGTCCCGCAGCCACTGGACCAACGCACCGGTGATGGCGATGGAACCCTCCAGGCAGAAAACGGGCGCGTCCTGGCCGAACTGGTACGCCACCGAGGTCAAGAGCCCGCTGAAGGAGGGCACCCGCCGGGTCCCCGTGTTGAAGACCACGAAGCAGCCGGTGCCGTAGGTGTTCTTCACCTCACCCACGTCGAAGCCCGTCTGGCCCACCAGGGCCGCCTGCTGGTCGCCCAGGTCGCCGCAGACGGGCACCGCCGCGCCGAAGGGGCCGTTGGGATCGGTGGTTCCGTACAGGTTGGGATCGCTGGAAGGCCGGATCTCGGGCAGCATCTGCCGGGGGATGTCCAGGATGTTCAGGATCTCATCATCCCACGACAGGGTCTCCAAGTTCATGAGCATGGTCCGGCTGGCGTTGGTCACGTCGGTGATGTGGACGCCCTTGCCCGGACCCCCCGTCAGCCACCAGATGAGCCAGGTGTCGATGGTGCCGAAGATGGCCTCCCCCCGCTCGGCCGCCGCCCGGACGCCGGGCACGTTCTCCAGGATCCAGCGGAGCTTGGTCCCCGAGAAGTAGGTGGAGATGGGCAACCCCACCTTGGCCCGGAACCGGTCGGGGCCGCCGTCGGCGCTCAGCTCATCGACAATGTCCTGGGTCCGGGTGTCCTGCCAGACCAGCGCGTTGGTGTAAGGCTTGCCCGTGCGGGGGTCCCAGACCACCGTGGTCTCCCGCTGGTTGGTGACGCCCACGGCCGCCAGGTCGGCGCCGGTGATGCCCGCCTTCTGCAGGGCCTCCCGGACCACCTCCTGGGTCCGCTCCCAGATCTCCATGGGATCGTGCTCCACCCAGCCAGGCTGGGGGTAGATCTGCCGGTGCTCCTTCTGCGCCACCGCGACAATGTTCGAGGCGCGGTCGAAGATGATACAGCGGGTGCTGGTTGTCCCCTGGTCAATGGCAGCCACATACTTGGCCATCGATGCCCCTCCTTCCGTCTTCCCTTCCGGCGCGGGCCTCACGCGCCGGCGGTCCACGTCTCCGCAGCCGTCTGGAGCAAGAGGTAGGCCGAGGTGGCCCCCGGATCTTGGTGCCCCACCGAGCGCTCGCCCAGGTAGCTGGCCCGGCCCTTGGTGGCCAGCATGGGGATGGTCGCCTCCATCCCCTCCCGGGCCGCCTCCGCGCTCCGCCGCAGGGCCTCGTTCAGGGGCTGGCCCTCCTGGAGGCTGGCCTTCAGCGTGTCCAGCCCGGGGCCCAGGGCGTCCAGCATGGTCTTCTCACCCCGCCGGGCCTTGCCCCGGTCGACGATGCCCCGGATCCCCGCCTCCAGCATCTGGAGCCAGTCGTCGGCGGTCAGCTCCATCTTGGTGCCGGCGGCGGTGCCGGCCCGGAGGAAGAAGGTGCCGTACAGGGGGCCGCTCGCACCACCGACGCTGGAGACCAGGGTCATGCCCACGGTGCGGAGGATGGTGCCGATGTCCCGGTCGGCCACGCCGTTCAGGCGGTCTAGGACCGCCTGGAGGCCCCGGTGCATGTTGGCCCCATGGTCCGCATCCCCCAGGGCGGCATCCAGCTCGGTGAGGTACTCCTTGTGCTGCTCGACGGCCGCCGCAAAGGCTCGAATCCACGCCAGAACCGCTTCTTTGCTGATCACCACCGTCTCAGCGTCCCACCCTTCACACGCCCCACCGGAGGCCCGGGGTCTTGACGGGACGATCCCAGAGGCGGATCATCTCATCGTCCAGCCGCAAGAGGGTGAGGGAGACGCCCTGCATCTCCAGCGAGGTGATGTAGGAGCCGACCAGACTCCGGACCACCTGGAGCCCGTACTCATCGGCCAGGGCCTTCGCCTTCCGGTAGGCGATGTAGAGCTCGATCTCCGGGGTGCCGCCCATCCCGTTGACGAAGAGGAGGCAGCGGTCGCCGGCCTGGAAGGGGAGGTCCTTCACCACGCTCTCGAAGAGCATGGTGATCACCTCATCGGCGGGCTTCAGCTTCATCCGCTGCCGGCCGGGCTCGCCGTGGATGCCGATGCCGATCTCCATCTCGTCCTCGGCCAGCTCGAAGGTGGGCTTGCCGACGTGGGGGACGGTGCAGGAGGTCAAGGCCATCCCCATGCTCCGGCCGTTGGCGTTGACCCGCTCCAAGAGGGCCTTGAGCTGCTCCAGGTCGTACCCTTCTTCAGCCGCGGCCCCGACGATCTTCTCGGCCAGCACCGTCAAGCCCACCCCGCGCCGGCCTTGGGTGTAGAGGCTGTTCTCCACGGCCACGTCGTCATCGATGATGACGCTGGCCGTCCGGATCCCTTCGGCTTCCAGGAGCTCCGCTGCCATCTCAAAGTTCATCACGTCGCCGGAGTAGTTCTTCACGATGAAGAGGACGCCGGCGCCCCCGTGCACCTGCTTGGCGGCCTCCACCATCTGGTCAGGGGTGGGGCTGGTGAAGACCTGCCCCGGGCAGGCCGCGTCCAGCATGCCCTGGCCGACGAAGCCGGTGTGCATGGGCTCGTGGCCGCTTCCTCCCCCTGAGATCACCGCCACCTTCCCCTGGACCGGGGCGTCCGCCCGGTAGACGTAGTCGGGGTCGAAGTGGACCCGGACCAGGTCACCGTGCGCGGCGGCCAGCCCTTCCAGCGCCTCCCGCACCACCCGCTCGGGATGGTTGATCAGCTTCTTCATGCCGTCACCTCCTCACCCATCTCAGCCGGGCCGAAGCCCAAGCTCCCAGCCAGCGTGGCGAGCCTCCGGCTGCCGGCGGAGGCTAGAGCCAGAGCGCCGCGTAGGTCAGGCCGCCCAGGATCCCGCCGATGATGGGCCCCACCACAGGGACCCAGGCGTAGCCCCAGTCGGAGCTGCCCTTGCCCGGGATGGGGAGCACGGCGTGGGCGATCCGCGGGGCCAGGTCTCGGGCCGGGTTGATGGCGTACCCCGTCGGGCCGCCCAGGGAGAGCCCGATGCTCCAGACCCAGAAGCCGATGGCCAGCGGCCCCACACCCGACGCGAGGCCGTTGTTCACGTTGAAGATGAAACCGACGCCCAACAGGAGCATGAAGGTGCCGATGATCTCCGTCAGCAGGTTGGCGCCGGAGCGGCGGATCTGGGGCGCGGTCGCGAAGACGGCCAGCTTGGTGGCCGGATCCTCCGTGACCTCCCAGTGGGGCAGGTAGGTGAGGTAGACCGCCACCGCCCCCAGGAACCCACCGATCATTTGCCCCACGATGTAGGGGACCACCTGATCCCAGGGGAACATGCCTGCCGCCGCCAGCCCCAAGGTGACCGCCGGGTTGAGGTGGCCACCCGACATCCAACCGACCGCGTAGACACCGAAGGCGACCGCGAGACCCCAGCCCGTGGTGATGACGATCCAGCCAGAGCCCTCGCCCTTGGACCTCTTCAGCAGGACGTTGGCGACCACCCCATCACCCATGAGCACGAGGATGAAGGTGCCCACCAGTTCTGCCAGGAATCCGGACATCCGTTCTCACCTCGCCTTTCGAAAGTGGCCCGTGCCACGTTGGCAGCCGTTCCGATGCCCCTGCTCCGTCATGGCAGCCGGAGGTCTGCCACCATGCTGGCACAGGCCCACCCTCCTCTCAAGACGAAGTACCAAACGGTTCCAAATCCCAACGTTTTCTGAGACCGATGGTTTCAAGGTGCAACATCTTCGTGCACCGGGAGCCCGTCGGCCCGGTGGCCGGTCTTGAAAAAGGACGGGTGGATGCCCGCCTTCCGCAGCCGGCGCCACACGGTGGTCCGGCTGATGCCCAGCAGGGCCGCCATCTGGGTGACCCGCCCGCCCGTCGCCCACCCCGCTTGGAGGATGGTCTCCAGCTCCGCCTCCTCCACGCTCTTCACCCGGGCCGGCCCGAGGTCCAGGCCGTGGTGGCGGAGCTCTTGGGGGAGGTGGTGGGGACGGATGACGCCGTCCCGGGCCACCAGCACCGCCTGCTCCAAGACATGGGCCAGCTCGGTGGTGTTCCCGGGCCAGGGGTGCCGGAGAAGGAGCTCCTCGGCCTCCGCGCTCAAGGTGGCCCGGGGCAGGCCCGCGGCCGCGTGACGCTCCAGCACGGCCCGGATGATGGCCGGCAGGTCGCTCCGCCGCTCCCGCAGGGGGCGGAGATCGACGGTGAAGCAGTCGAGGGCGACGGCCAGATCTTTCCGGAGGCTGCCGCGGCGGACCAGCTCCCGCAAGGGCTGGGTGATGCCCACCATCACCCGCACATCGCCGAGACCCCCGCCCGAGGGCAGGTGCTTCCGTTGCAGCAGCACCAGGAGCAGCCGTTGAGCCTCCTCGGGCAGCAGTTCCGCGCTGTCCAGGAAGAGGGTGCCCCCTTGGGCCATGGCCAGAAGGCCGCCGGTCCGCGGCTGCCCCGGGCCGGCTCGGGTCCCCGCCAGGGCGGCCACCAGATCCCCGGGGGCCAGCCCCGAGCAGTTGAGAGCCACCCACGGGCCGTACCGGCGCTCGCTTCCCTGGTGGATGAGGCGGGCCACCGTTTCCCGGGAAAGACCGAACTCGCCCTCCACCACCACCGGCCCCTGGCCCCGCTGGGCGGCCTCCACCAGCTTCCGGATCCTTTGGGCGTAGGGGGAGAAGCCCGCCAGTTCCGGTGGCCGCTCGGCTCGGGGGCCGGGCGCCGCCGGCCGGAGCCGGCCCGCCTCCCGCAGAATCAGGAGGAAGAGCCGGGGCCGCTCATCGGGCCCGAAGAGGAGGGGCAGCGCCCGGCCCCGCAGTGCCCCCCGGCCCGGGCCCATCTCCTGGGAGCCGGGACGGCGCAAGGCAACCTCCCCGACGGCATGGCCCTGGCGAAGCCGCTCCCAGACCCCCGCGGGCAGGACCACCTGCTCCTCCAGGGGCCGCCCCACCACCGCCCGCTGCTCCACGCCCAGGCACTGGGCCGCCGGAGCGTTCAGGTGGGTGATCTGCCCCCGGAGATCCCAGAGGATGACGGGCTCCGCGACGGCATCGAGGACGGCCTGGAGCGCCCCCTCCTGCCGGAGGAGCTGCTCGGTAAAGTCCAAGCGGCCCATGGAGGCCTCAATGGCCCGGGCCGCTCCCAAGACGACGCCGCCCACGTAGGCCGAACCACTGGCCAGGGGGCCCAAAAGCCCCACAATCCCCACCATCCGGCCGTCGGCCGTGTGGATGGGTGCGGCCGCGGTGAACTGCTGGTGGAACCATCGGAGGTAGTGCTCGGCCCCGGCCACCACCACGGGCCGGCCCTCCCGGTGGGCCAGGGCGAAGGCATTGGTCCCCAGGGAGGTCTCGGACCAGTAGAGGCCCGGCCGGATCCCCAAGCTGGCCGCCCGTCGGGCGGTGGCTGGATGCCCCACCATCTCCAGGAGGCAGAGGCTGGCGTCGGTCAACAGGACCAGGGTGCGGGAACCCTCAATGGCCTGGTACATATCTTCCATCTCAGGCTTGGCCGCTTCGATGAGCCGCTGCAGGCTGGTCAGGCGGCGGTTCAGGGCGTGGTCGGGCACCCGCTTGAAGAAGGGCGCGGCTTCGGGATTGAGGCGGGGGGCGCACCGCTGCCAGGAGCGGACCACCGCCGGATCCACCTGGGCGGGCAGGCTGCGGGCGGTGACGAAGGCCCCCCACGCCGCCTCGAGGCGGCGGAAATGGGTCACATCCCACGACTCCAGCGGCTCCACCGTCGATCCCCCTCCTCACCGATGGTCGGGGCCTCGGGGCCAGTAGGGGGCGGGGGGCGGGGGCGGGCTCGGGGCGGGGGCGCCACGTCCAGAGGGGCTGGTGGCTGGTGGAGACGGCCATGACGGGGGTCCGCAGGATCGCCTCCACCTGCTCGGGGCGCTCCACCAGGCCGCCGCTGATGGCGGGGGGCAGCTCGCCGAAGGGGAGCCGGTGGGCCACAAAAGGCACGGCCACCGCCGGCAGGATCTCCACCGCATCGGCCCGGACCCCCCGGGCCATCTCCAGGGCCGTGCGCAAGCCCTCAGAATCCATGAGAAAAAGCCGGAGAATGGCGACCAATCCCAGGTCTTGGGCGGGTTTGATCAGGTGCCGCCGGGTGGTGAGGATCCCGTCGACACCGAAGTCGTGCGCCAGAAGGCGCATGCCCACCTCATCTTTGGCCAGGCCCTGGATGAGATCCACATGGCAGAAGACCAGGGTGCCCGGCGAGCGCCGTCGGACCGTCTCCGCCACGTCGTAGATGGTGCCCACCAGGTGGAAGACCACCCGGAGGCCGGCCGCCTCGGCCTGGGCCACCTGGGCCGGTTCCTTCACTGCGGCGATGAGACGCTGGGACCGGATGGCCGTGAAGAAGTCCGCCTTACGGCTGCGTGCCCTCATCTGGAGCCCCCCATCCCCCGCTGCCCTGGCCCCACAAAAGACAAAGCCCCCCGGGCCATGAGGAAACCCTCAGGTCCCGGTGGGACTTCTCCCCGTCTCCCGTCCCTAGGAACCTTTCTTGTCGGGCGATGGACCACCACTGGACGGATGGCCTCTGGCGGCGGCGCCTCGGCCGCTTCCGAGGCCGGCGCCGCGCGTTGTTGGGCCAACCTATCAGTAATCTTTATACCTCTCGCAGGCATCAGACTCCTGCTTGATCTGAGGCCGACCGGACCACCTCACGCGTGCCACTCCACGGGAGCGACCCCGTCCAGGGCCCGCAGCTCCTCCAGAAGCTGGGGCGCGGTCGAGGGGCGCAGGTTATCCACCAGGAAGGTCAGCTCGGCTTCGCCGTCCTCCCGCTCGATCTCCACGCCCCGGATGTTCACCCCGTTCTGGCCCAGCACCGCGCTGACCGCGGCCAGCTGCCCAGGCCGGTCGATGATGCGGACCACCACCGTGCCGTGGCGGCTCTTGACAAACCGCATCTCAATCCGGTTGAGCCAGAAGAGGCTCACGACGACGAGGGCGGTGGTCAACAGGGCCCCCGCGTAGTAGCCCGCGCCGACGGCCAGGCCGATGCCGGCCACCACCCAGAGGCTGGCCGCGGTGGTCAGGCCCCGGATGCTGGCGCCCTCCCGGAGGATGGTCCCCGCCCCCAGGAAGCCGATACCGCTCACCACCTGGGCGGCGATCCGGGTCGGGTCCGCGTCCACCCCCTGGGCGACCAGATGGCTGAACGGGTGGAAACTGACCACCATCACCAGGGCGGAGCCCAGGCAGACCAGGATATGGGTCCGGAAGCCCGCCGGCCGGCCGTGCATCTCCCGTTCCAGCCCCACCAGCCCGCCGAGCACCACGGCCAAGATGAGACGGCCCATCAATTCCAACTCGAGTGCCACCATACGCCACGTCTCCTTTACAACGTCCGGCCCGGATGCCAGCTCCGGTGGGGGAGCCCAGGGCCCTCGGATCGTCGGGAGACCCGGAGCTGGTCGTTCCCTTGGGATTGAGCTTCAGTCGAGCAGGTCAGGGATCTCGGCCACGCTCTGAACGACGTGATCAGGCTTGGGCAGCCGGTCGTCCGCCAGCTGCTCGAGACGGTCGCCGCCGGTCAAGACGAAGAACGTGCGCATGCCCGCCGCCGCCCCCATGGCGATGTCCGTCTCCAAACGGTCGCCGGCGATGCCCACCTGGCTCGGCGGGCACCCCAGCCGGTCCAGGGCGGCGGCCACCATGTAAGGCGAAGGCTTTCCCACCACCGCTTCGGGGACGGCCCCCGTCACCCCGGTCACCGCCCCCACCATGCCGGCGCAGTCAGGGATCTCCCCGTCCTCCACCGGGCAGGTCCGGTCGGGGTTGGTGGCCACAAACCGGGCTCCGGCCCGGATGGCCAACATGGCCCCCGTCAGCTTCTGGTAGTCGAAGGTCCGGTCGAAGCCGACCACCAGGAACCGGGCCTGGCGGGGATCGTCGACCACCTGGATGCCCATCTGGCGCAACTCTTCGATGAGGGGCGCCTCGCCGATGCAGTAGACGCGGGTGCCGGGCTCCTGCTCGTGGAGGTAGCGCGCCATCACGAAGGAAGAGCTGATCACATCCTCCACCGGCGTGGGGATCCCCAGACGGGTCAGCTTGGCGGCGTACTCCGCCCGGCTGGAGAGGGGCTTGTTGGTAACGAAGACCACCCGCAGGCCCCGGCGCCGGAGTTCGGCCACGGCCCGGTCCGCGCCGGGGATCAGCCGCTCCCCGCGGTAGATGGTGCCGTCCAGGTCGAAGATGAATCCCCGGTACGTCATCGTACCACCTCATTTCTCCTGCTGCAAGGCGAAGCCCTTGACGAAGGCCCCTTGGAGGAGCAGGAGCACCAGCAGCGGTGGCACGATGCTGATCATGGCGCCCGCCATCACCACGTTCCACTCGGCCGCCTGGGCCTCGCTCGCGAGCAAGGTCTTGATGCCGATCTGGACCACCCGCATCCGGTCGCTGGAGGTGGCGACCAGCGGCCAGAGGTACTCATTCCAAGCATAGATGAACTCTACCATAAAGAGCGCGGCCAGGTTGGTCCGGGAGAGGGGCAGCAGGATGCTAACCAGGAACCGCATGGGGCCGGCGCCGTCGATGCGGGCCGCATCAGCCAGGGCGTGGGGGACGGTAAGGAAGAACTGGCGGAACAGGAGCGTTCCCGTGGCCGAGGCGAAGAAGGGGACGGTCAGCGCCCAGTAGGTGTCCGCCCACCCCAGGCGGGTGATCAGCTCGAAGGTGGGGACGATCCGGACGGGCAGAGGCAACATGTGGGTGATGAGGATCAACCCGAAGAAGAGCCACTTCCCCCGGAAGTCGCCGAAGTAGGTGAAGGCGAAGGCGGCCAGGACCGAGAGGACCATCTTCCCCACCGCCACGGCCACGGCCACCACCGTGGAGTTGAAGAGGAGCCGCCCCATGTTGATGTGCACCCACGCCTCCTGCAGGTTGGCCAGGAGGTGCCTTCCCGGCACCAGGCTGGGCGGGAAGCGGTACGCTTCCTGGAAGGAGAGGGTGCTCATCACCAGGGCATAAAGGACGGGCAAGGCTAGGATGAAGATGGTCCCCCAGGCGGCCAGGTGGGTGAGGCCCGTCTTCACCTGCCGCCGGATCCGGTAGCCCGCCCCCGCGAGGACCGGCGCCGCGGGCGTGCTCATGGGCCGGCTCATTGGTAGAACACCCTTTGCCCGACAAAGCGGAACTGGAGAACGGTCAAGATGGCCACCACCACGAAGAGAATGATGGATTCGGCTGCGGCCAGCCCCGTCTGGAGGTTGACGAAGCCGTCCCGCCACAGCTTGTAGACCAGGATGTCGGTCGCCCGGCCCGGCCCCCCTTTGGTCATCACGTCGACCAGGCCAAAGATCTCAAAGAAGGCATAAAGGGAGTTCATGATGAGCAGGAAGAGGGCGGTGGGCGACAGGAACGGCAGGGTGATGTGGATGAAGCGCCGGAAGGGGGTGGCACCGTCCACCTCCGCCGCCTCCTCCAGCTCCCGGGGCACCCCCTGGAGCCCCGCCAGGAAGAAGATCACGTTGTACCCCAGCATCTTCCACGTGGCCGCGAGGCTCACCACCACCAGGGCCAGGTTGCCTGAGGTCATCCAGTTGAGGCTGGGGCCGCCCAGGGCCTGGATGGCGTAGGGCAGCCAGCCCGCCGTCGGATGCCACAGGAGAGCCCAAATGGTCCCCGCCACCGCTGGAGAGAGGGCGTAAGGCCAGATCATCAGGGTCCGGTAGAGG
>PIUA01000039.1 GCA_017577405.1 Bacillota bacterium | reverse complement strand
CCTCTGGTGGGCGGGCGCTTCAAGAGAGGCTAGACTGAAGGTATCACCAGCTTGGGGGGCCTGTATGGAGAACGGGCGGGCGGTGCTCGATCAGATTCCCTTCTTTTCAGGCTTGAGCGCGGCGCACAAGGAGCTCTTAGCGCCGGTGGTGGTGACGGCCCGCTACCGCAAAGGCCAGATTCTCTTCGTCGAAGGCGAGCCCAGCCGCTCCCTCCACTTCATCAAGCGGGGGCGGGTGAAGGTGTACCGCCTCTCCAGCGACGGACGGGAGCACATCCTGCACCTGCTGGGCGACGGTGAGCCCATCGCCCTCGTCCCCTTTCTCGACGGCGGGCCGTACCCGGCCAACGCGGAGGTGCTGGAGCCTTCCGAGATCGCGCAGATCACCTTTGAGGCGTTCGAGCGGATCGCCAAGGCCCATCCCGACATCCTCATCCGCCTCCTGCGCCTCCTAGCCCAACGGATGCGGGCCTCCCAGGAGGAGATCACCGCGCTCTCCTTGCAGACCGTCACCTCCCGCCTGGCCCGGCGCATCCTGGAGCTTTGCGAGCGGCACGGGCGGGCGGTGGATGAGGGGATCGAGGTGGACCTCACCCTCAGCCGGCGGGAGTTGGGGAGCTGGATCGGCACCTCCCGGGAGACGGCCACCCGGCTCCTCCAGCAGTTCCAGCGGGAGGGTGTCCTCCGGGTCGAGGGGTCCCGCCTGGTGGTGCTGAAGCCTTTCATCCTTCAATCCTGGAGTGAGATGTAGCGTGGCCATCCGGGTGACGCGCGAGAACCTGGTCCCCCTGCCCAGCCTGGGTCCCTTCTTCATCACCGGCCTCCTGTCGTGGGTGGTGGTTCCCATCCTGCTCTGGCTGGGCCGGGAGGCGCTGGCCGCAGGGCTCTACCGCCATCCCCTCCTTCTCGCCGCGGTCCACGTCACCGTCCTGGGGTGGGGGACAGCCATCGCCTTGGGCGCGCTGCAGCAGATGGTGCCGGTGGTCTTTGGGACGGAGCTGGCTCACCCGGGGTGGGCCCGGTGGGCCGGGGGGCTGTACGCCCTGGGCGTTGTGGCCCTCACCTCAGGGATGGCCACCCTGCGGCCGGAGCTTCTGCTGCCGGGGGCCGTCCTGGTTCCCTGCGGGGTCATCATCGTCCTGATCAACGTGGGGCAGAGCCAAGAAGCATCGGAGGGGCGGGCCGCCCGGCGGATCCGCCCCTTCGTGCTGAGCGCCCTGCTCTACGTGCTCTTGACCGTCCTCGCCGGGGCGGCCCTGGCTGTCAACCTGGCCCTGGGCTGGCTGGGCGAGCGGTGGGCTCTGGTCTTCCCGTTCCACGTCACCGTGGGCCTGGCTGGGTGGTTTGGGATGTTGGTCCTGGGCATCGCCTACCACCTCCTCCCCTTCTTTGGGCTCACGCCCAAGAAGGTGGAACCCCGCTGGGACCGGCTGGTCCTCATCCTCCTCCACGGCGGGGTGGTCGCAACGTGGCTGTCGACGGTGGGGGCCCCATGGGGCTGGCTTGGCCGGGTCGCCCCCGTCTTGTTCGCCGCGGCCCTCGGCCTCTTTCTGTGGGAGACCCGAGCCCTCTTCGCCTCCCGACCCCCGGAGAAGATGCACCCCACCGTCACCTACGTGCGCCTCGCTCACCTGTACCTCGCTGTCCTGGCGGGGGTTCTGCTCTTCTCGGCCCGTGGGCTGGGTCCGCCGCTGGTATGGGCGGGGGGGGCGGGGCTGGGCGGGGGGCTCCCCCACGCCCCCCCGGGGGACCTTCACCGGATCCTGCCATTCTATGTCTGGCACAACAAGTACTGGGGCCGGGGGAAGGAGCCAGGGGTGCCCGCCTTTCGCGAGATGGTGGCCGAAGGGCCGGCCTGGATCGGCCTGGCTCTGCACAATGCGGGGGTGATTGGGCTCCTCATCGCCTTGCCCACGGGGCTTCCCCTGGCCGGGTACCTGGCGCTCCTCTTGGTGGGCGCGATGGTGGCGGCGGCCAATCTCCTGGGAACCTTCCTTCGCTGACTCGGGCTTCCGGGGAGACAGGCCGCCGCTCGGGAGGAGTGGGGGAAGGGACGCCTACTGGGCCTGGGTCGGCTCCGGGGCGCTGGTCGGCTTCCGGCGGAAGAAGGTGATGCGCCAGTCCCCGTCCTCGTTCTCCTCGGTCCGGTGATCGAAGCCCTTCGCGCCCAGCACCTTGTACAGGGGCCGGGGCTCGAAGGGCGCGATGAGCACCAGTGCCTGGTTGGGGCCCAGCCCGTCGACCGCCTCCATGATCTTGTGGAAGGGTTCCTGGCCCGCCTCGAGATCGGGCCGCACATCGAGCACCACGGCGTTCTCCATGGGGATGGCCTCCTTCTGCTCCTGGCCTGGAAGGACTATGTGATCGGGTCGTGTCGCCCCCGGCGGGGCCAAGGCGCGTTGCTCCGGGGGCCAGCCGACTTCACGGAGAGCCCGCTTAGGTGGCCCAACCCAGGTGGGCGCGGCCGGCGGGTGTGATCCGCTCAGGGCTCCAGGGCGGGTCGAAGGTGAGGTGCACCTCCACCCGCTGGACACCGGGGATAAGGGCCAAGGTCCGCTCCACCGCCTGGACCAGGGTGCTACCGATGGGGCACCCGGGGGTGGTCAGGGTCATGGTGATGGCCACCTCGCCGTCCGCCGGCTGCTCGATGGCGTAGATCAGCCCCAGATCCACGATGTTCAGCTGCAGCTCGGGGTCGACCACACTCCGCAGCGCCTCCCGGATCATCTCGGTGTCGATGGGCATCCGCTCGCCTCCTTTACCTCGTCTCAGGGGCCCCCGGGGCGCTGGCGGGCTGGGGGA
>PIUA01000018.1 GCA_017577405.1 Bacillota bacterium | reverse complement strand
GTGTTTCAAAGAGACCGGGGCCCGCCCCCCCCCCCCCCCCCGACCCGACCAGCCCCCCGACCCCCAGCCCCCCCCCCCCCCCCGGGCAGCCCGCCTCGATCTCCCGCGCCGCCGCCGCCCCCCCCACCCCCCCCTGCCCCGGTTGGCCCCCCGGGCCGCCTCCCGGGGCCCCCCCCCGCCGCACCGCCCGGGGATGGGGCAGGGACTCGTCGAGGCAGATGGGGGTCCGCAAGGTAGCCTGGAGCCGGGCGTAGGCCTCCAGATCGGCCTCGCCCAGGGGCTCTTCGATCATGAGCAGGTCGAAGGCGTCCATGGCCTGGAGCCGAGGGAGATCCTCCCAGGTGTAGGCGCCGTTGGCGTCCACCATGAGGGGAATGGGCCCATACCGGTTCCGGAGGGCCTCCAACACCACCAGATCCCGCCCGGGCACCACCTTCACCTTCACCCGGCGGTAGCCTTGCTCCAGGAACCGGTCCACCTGGCGGAAGAGCTCGTCCAGGCTGGGGGCCAGGCCCAGGCTCACCCCCGCCGGCACCGCCTCCCGGTTGGCACCCCAGACTTCGGCCAAGGCCTGGCCGCGCACCCGGGCCTCCAGGTCCCAGAGGGCGGTTTCCAGGGCCGCTTTGGCCATGGGGTGGCCTTTCACCCGCTGGAAGGCGTCGGGCAGGTTCGGCGGGTTCACCTCACCCTGGAGGACCGCCGGGGCCAAGAAGTCGTGGAGGATATGCCAGGCGGTCTCCACCGTCTCCGAGGTGTAGAAGGGGGTCTCCAGGGCCACGCACTCCCCCCACCCTGCCTGGCCCCCGGCCCGGGCCTCCACCAGCACGAACCGCTTCCGGGCCGCCTGCACCGCCGCCCCTTCAAAGGGGGCCAAAAGGGGCAGGACCACCTCCCGCAAGACGACGGCCTCGAGGCGCACCGGCCCACCTCCTGCTCATCCCCTACGTAAGCCGGGGTCTCTCCACCGGTTCCTGGCCACTCTTCCACGCCCGCCCCCTCTTTCCTCATCAAAGGCGAGGCCGCCCGCTGCGAAGGTCTTCTCGCCTGCGGCCATGCCGAAGATTCCGCCATTCTCGAGGGGAAAGGGTTGGCAGCAGGAGGGATCCGACCCAACTCGAAGCCATTTGCCAATTCCCCACTCAACTCGACACCACACGCCGCCGAAATGAAGACCGGCTGGCCCCGTCTGGGGCGGAACACCCCTGAGTGTTGGAAGAAAGGGTGGAGACCATGATCGACCGATCCCGGTCCCGTCGTGGGGCCAACGCCCTACGTTCCCGAGCCCTAGGGCTGGCAAGGCTGTTCATGGGGCTCATGCTGACCTTGGTCCTGGCCGCCCCAGCGTGGGCCGACAGCTTGCTCTCCCCGCCGCCGCCCAGCGCCCGGGCGTACGGGATGGGTGGGGCCTTCGTCGCGGTGGTCGACGACGCGTCGGCCCTGTACTGGAACCCGGCCGCGCTGGGCCTGAAGCGTTTCCAGCTTTACGGCTCCCTGGTGGGTCAGAACCTGAACCAGCTCTCGGACCTCCGGGAGCTCGCGGAGGCTTTGGATGATCAGGATTTTGAGAGGCTTGAGGAGCTAGCGGAGAAGAGGATCCAGATCCCCGTGAGCGCGTTGGCTGCGGTCAGTCTGGGGCCGGTGGCCTTGGGCTACGGGGTCCAGGGAACGGGTGGTGCCTGGATCGACGCGGACGACACGGAAGCGATCGCCGAATACAAGCTGCTCACGCCCATCCAAGCCGGCATCGGCTTTCCCGTGGTCTCTCTCCCGCCCTTGGGTGAGCTGCGGCTGGGGGCGACGGCCTCGTACGTGAGCGGCACCTACGCAAAGTGGACCCATAATGTTGCTACAGACGACGACGACAGTGTTGAAGGCTCCGCCCAAGGCTTCGCCCTGCGCCTGGGCGCGCGGCTGGGCCTCACCCCCTGGCTGACCGCGGGCGCCGTGATCCACGACGTGGTCAACACCACCACGTGGAAGGGCGTCGACCGAGAGACCCCCGAAGCGAGCTGGCAGGTAGGCGTTCAGGCCACCCCGCCTCTTCTGGGCCTGACCCTCGCGGCGGACCTGGACAGTGACCAGCTTCTCCACGTGGGGGGCGAGTGGCGGATCCTCGGCCTGGTGGCCCTCCGGGGCGGGTACATCCATCCCCTGAAGGACGGCGCCCTCGACGGTGACCTGGCCCAGATCCGGGCAGGCCTCGGCCTCAACCTGTTCATCGGCCAGCTCGACGTGGGCGTCGGCTTGAACAGCGAGTCGAAGAAGGTCCAGGAGGTGGCGGTCCAGGCCACCCTGGGCTTCTGAGGAACGCGCCTGAGAAACATCTCGAAAAGGACCTGGACAGCGACGAGTCTTCTCCGGGAAAGGGAGGGCGGGAGCCGGTGCTCCCGCCCTCCTCACTGTCCGCCCTACACCCCGCCGTGGGGCGGGGGCTCCACCTCCCGGCCCTCCAGGTAGAGGGCGAACCAGCGGACGATCTCGTCCAGACGGTGGATCCGGTGCCACGGCTTGCCTGTGCGGCTCATGCCGTGGAACTCATCGGGGTACCGCACAAAGCGGACCGGCGCCTTCCCCGCCGCCTTGACGGCCGTGAAGAGCATCTCCCCCTGATTGATGGGGCACCGGAGATCTCCTTCCTGATGCTCAATCAAGAGCGGCGTGGTGATGTTGGACGCGTAGGTGATGGGGCTCTGCTGCCGGTAGCGTTCATCGTCCGGCCCCCAGGGGTAGGCGTTGCCGAAGCGCTCGGTCCAAGCCCACCCGAAGTCCCCCGTCCCCACCATGGCCCGCCACTCGGCCACGCTCCGGCCCGAGACAGCCGCCTTGAAGCGGTCCGTGTGGGCGATGATCCAGTTGGTCAGGTACCCGCCGTAGGAGCCGCCGGTGATTCCGAGCCGGTCGGGGTCGATCCAGTCGAAGCGGCGGATGGCCTCATCGAGGCCGGCCATCACGTCGGCCATGTCCTTGTTGCCCCACTCCTCCCGGATCGCCTGGCAGAAGGCCTCGCCGTACCCCAGGCTGCCCCGGGGGTTGGTGAAGACCACACCCCACCCTTGGGCGGCCAGCAGCTGGAACTCAAAGAAGTAGGTGGGGCTGTACTGGGTCATGGGCCCGCCGTGGATTTGGAGGATGGTGGGGGCCTTCCGGCCCGGCTCCAGGGGCTGCCCGCCCGGCAAGGGCGGGATCACCCAGCCCTCCACCGTCGGCCCGCCCTCGGCCTGGGCCTCGAATCGGATGGGCCGGGAGACGGCCACCTCTTCAAAGAAGGCGTCGTTCACCCCGCTCAGCCGCTCTTCCCGCCCCTCCTCCGCCAGGTAGAGCTCCCCCGGGTGCTCGAAGGTGGCGGCGGTGTAGGCCAGCTTCCGGCCCTGGCCGTCCAGCCGGAAGGCGTAGGCCGCCTTCCCCTCCCCGGCGACGGTCTCCGCTTCGCCCGTGGCCACGTCGATCCGGAGCACCTCGGTGAAGCCGAAGGCCGAGGAGAGCACATAGATGAAGCGGCCATCGGGGGACCACTGGGGCTCGCCCCGCCCGGGACCCACCAGGTCGGTGACGGTGCTGTTGCTCATGGTCCGGTCCAGGTGGGCGGTGAGGCAACGGAAGCCCCGGCCATCCCGGCCCACCAGGTACAGCTTGGTGTTGTCGTAGCCCAGTTCCTTGGGGTCGTTGGCCAGGAAGGCGATCCACGCGCCATCGGGGGAGGGCACGGGCGCCCACGCCCCTAGTTCCAGGGGTGAAAGCCGCCGGGGCTCGCCGCCGTCGACGGGGATGGCCCAGATGTGCTGCCGGTCCGGGTGCCGGTCGAAGTCGGGCTCCCGGTTGACGGCGGTGTAGATCTCAGTCCCGTCCGGGGACCAGGCGAGCCCCCCGTAGCGGTAGGGCAGCTGGGTGAGCTGGCGGGGCTCGGAACCGTCTGCGTTCAGGACCACCACCTGGGGCGCCCGGTGCCCGTAGAAGCCCTCCCCGTCCATCTTGTGGTAGAGGTGCTCGATCACCTTGACCCCCTGGGTGTGCTTCCGGTAGAGGTCGGCCTCCAGCTCCCGCTCCTTCGCCTGCTCCCTCTTCTCCGGCTGGACCCCGTCACGGCCCAGGTTGGCCAGAACGGCCACCCGCTTTCCATCAGGCGAGATGGCGAAGTCCCGGATGCCGCCCTCGATCCGGGTGACCTGCTGGGCCTCACCGCCCATGACCGGGATCCGCCAGAGCTGGGGCTGGCCGCTCCGCTTGGAGATGAAGCCGATCCAGGTCCCGTCGGGGCTGAAGCGGGGGTGGCTGTCCTCCTTCCCCGCGGTGAAGGGCTGGAGCCCCCGCTCCCGCTGCCAGAGATGCAGGGTTCGCCGGTAGCTGTTGGCCTCCGGGTCCACCTCCTGGATCACGGCCACCACCCGCTCCCCGTCGGGGGAGATGTCCACATCGCCGATCAGTCGAATCTTGAGCAGATCCCTGCTCTCCAGGCCTCGTTTTCCCATACAGACCTCCTTGTCGCGCCCCGTTGCCGGGGCACCCTCACGCCGTCGGCCCCGCCACCTCGTGGAGAACGGACGCGTGCACCCGGAAAGCTTCCTCCCCCCACAGGACGAACCGGACCCGCTTCACCGCCTGGAGTTTGGGGGCGGCCTCCACCACCGTCCGGATAGCCACCTGAGCCGCCTCCTCCAAGGGATAGCCGAAGATCCCGGTGGAGATGGCGGGGAAGCCCACCGAGGCGATCCCCCGCTCCTCCGCCAGGCGGAGCCCGTTCCGGTAGCAGGAGGCCAAGAGGTCCGCGGCCGGCTCGTCCACCCCGTAGACGGGCCCCAGGCAGTGGATCACGTACCGGTTGGGCAGGCGGTACCCGCTGGTGATCACCGCCTGGCCGGGCCGGATGGGGGCCAGAGGCCGGCACTCCTCGGCCAGCCCCGGTCCTGCCGCCCGGTGGATCGCCCCGGCCACGCCCCCACCGGGCATGAGCTGGGCGTTGGCGGCGTTGACGATCGCCTCCAGATCGGGCTGGGCGGTGATGTCGCCCTCCACGCACTCGATCATGCAGCCTGAAACCTCCACTCGAGCCACGCTCACGGCGCCACCTCCCTCACCACGCTCCGGAAATGGTCCAGGATCAGAGCCGTCAGGCCCCAGACCACGTGACCCTCAAACTCAAAGAAGAGCTCGGGATGGTCGGTCTGGCGCCAGGGGTACGCCCGCCCGCCGGGGATCTTTTCGAAGGGGAAGTGATCCGGCGGCTCCAGCCGGATCCGAATCTGGTGGACGTCCGGCGTGGCCCGGAGGATCTCGGTCAGGGGCACGGTGAAGACCTGCTCGATCTCCTCCCGGGCCGGATCGATCTGCTCCGGATCCAGCAGGACCCCCACGAAGGGGTAGATGATCAGCCGCCAGGGGGTGATGAGCACATCCAGAGGGCCCACCACCTGGATCGTCTTGGGATCCAGGTTGAGCTCCTCGCTCGTCTCCCGAACGGCCGCCGCCTCAGGGCTGGCGTCCTCGGGCTCGAGGAACCCCCCAGGAAAGCAGACCTCTCCCGGCTGGCGCCGGAGGGTCTGGGCCCGGACCTCAAAAAGGAGGTGCCACTCGCCGTTCCGTTGCAAGAGCGGCAAGAGGACCGCCGTCCGGGCATACCGCTCCCACCCCAGCAGGCGCCGTTCCCGCCTCGCCAGAGCCTCCCGCAAACCGTCAACGAGGGAACCGGGGACGGAAGGGCCCTTCCGCCCCGCCTCCACATCTGGCCGTTGCATCCTTCCCGCCCTCGCCACTGGCGGCCGGGGCCGCACGCCGCCAGATCGTTACCATAAGCTTCTCTAACGGTCCCCAGGCTCCTGGCTCAGCCATGCCCGGCGCCTGGCGCCGGGGCCCGCGGGACCTGGCTCAGGCGGGAGAAGAGGCTGGAGCCGGGGGCACCACCCAGACGGCCCGGGGCTCGAAGGCGAAGAAGAGATCCTCGCCCTGGCGGCGCCGCAGCTCCCCCGGGTCCGCGGGCACCAGGGCCCGCAGCCGGCCACCGTCGAAGCGGGCCTCCACCAGCACCGAGTGGCCCAAGTACTCGGCATCGATCAAGCGGGCTGGAATCCGGATCCACTCGCGGCCATCGTCGAAGGCGGCGGCATCCACCAGCCGGATCCGCTCGGGCCGGACCACCAGGTGGACCCGTGAGCCTGGGGCAGGCAGGCTCGGGCCGGCCTCGCTCCCGCGCCCCGACGGCCCTTCCCCTCGGGGCGCGGGCAGCCGCCAAACGGCCTCGCCCACCCGCACCGTCAGGCTCCCGTCGGGGTGGGCTGGCCCCAACACCTCCGCCTCCCAGAGGTTCCCCTCGCCCACGAAGCCGGCGACAAAGGGGGTGCGGGGACGCTGGTAGATCCCTTCGGGGGTGTCCACCTGCTCCAGGTGGCCCGCCTGCATGATGGCGACCCGGTCCGCGGTGGCCAGGGCCTCCTCTTGATCGTGGGTCACGTAGAGGGTGGTGATCCCCAACTCCCGCTGAATCCGGCGGATCTCGGCCCGCAGGTGGCGCCGGACCGGCGCATCGAGCGCGGAGAGGGGCTCATCCAGGAGGAGCACTCGCGGCTCCGTGGCCAGGGACCGGGCCAGGGCGACCCGCTGCTGCTGGCCGGCGGAGAGGGCCTCGGGCCGCCGGTCCCCCAGCCCGGCCAGCCCCACCACCTCCAGGAGCTCCTCCGCCCGCCGCTGGCGATCGGCCCGGGGAACCCCCCGGAGGGCCAGGCCGTACCCGATGTTCTCCGCCACGCTCATGTGGGGGAAGAGGGCGAAGTTCTGGAAGACAATCCCCACCCCCCGACGCTCGGGAGGCTGGCCGGTCACATCCTCCCCGTCGATGAAGATGCGGCCTTCGTCAGGCTGCTCGAACCCTGCCACCATCCGCAGGGTGGTGGTCTTGCCGCACCCCGAGGGCCCCAAGAGGGCCACCAGCTCCCCCGGGCCCACCCTCAGGTCCAGCCGGTCCACGGCCACCACCGGGCCGAAGCGCTTGCTCACCCCCCGCAGCTCCAAGCCCTTCACCTCTTCCCACCCCCCCACCGCTCCAGAAGGACAAAGCTGCTCCCCGTCACCAGGATGAGGAGAACCGCCATGGCCGACGCCCCGCCGAAGCTCCGGGCCGAGAGGAGCTGGTAGACCGCCAGGGGCATGGTGGAAAGGCCCGGCGGCGCCAGCGTGATGGTGGCCGTCATCTCCGAGAAGCTGATGGAGAAGGCCAACGCCCCACCCAGAAGAAGGGAGCGGACGATGAGCGGGAGCTCCACATCCCGCAGGGCCCGCCAGCGGGAGGCCCCCAAGGCCCGGGCCGACTCGCGCAAGGAGGGATGGAGCGCTTCCAAGGCGGGCCGAACGGTGCGCACCACAAAGGGGAGAGCCAGGAGCGCGTGGACGGCCACGATGGCCCACTGGGCCCCGCCCGCCAGCGGGGAGCGGACCGTTGCCCGCAGGAGCCCGAAGCCCAAAGCCACCCCCGAGACACCCAAGGGCGTCAAGACCAGGAGCTCCAAGAGGTCCCGCCCCGGCCAGCGGAGGCGGCCGATGGCAAGGCTGGCCAGCACCCCCAAGGGCACCGCCAGCAGCACCGTGCCCACCCCGAAGCGGAGGCTGTTCAGGATGGCCTGGAGGGGGCTGTCCCCTGTGATGGCGTGGTGACCGGGATTGAAGAGCATCGCAAACCACCGCAGGGTGAGGCCATGCTCCGCCCCCCGGGTGAGGGCATCCCAGACCACCGCCGCGAGGGGTGCCAGGAAGAAGGCGCCGGCCACCACCGCCAGAAGGAGCAGGGGCGTGTGCCGCAGCCGAAACCGGAGGGGCACGGTGGGCTGGCGGCGCAGGGGGACCCAGCGGGTCCTGAGGCGGGCCTCCACCCGGAGGTAGATGAAGGTGAGGAGGAGGGAGAGGAGGGTCTCCACCAGGGCGAGGGCGGCTCCCGTGCCGTAATCGAGGAGCACCCGGACCTGAGTGTAGATCTCCACCTCCATGGTGGCCAGCCGGGCCCCACCCAGGGCGAGGACGATGGGGAAGCTCATGAAGGAGAAGACAAAGGCGAGCAGGCTCCCCGTGACCACCCCCGGGGCGATCATGGGGAGGGTGACGGTGAGGAAGGTCTGCAGCCGCCCCGCCCCCAGCGCCCGGGCGCTCTCCTCAAAGGAGGGATCGATGGCCTCCCAGGCGGCGTGGACCGTCCGGACCACCAGGGGCGCGTTGTAGAAGGCGTGGGCCAGCACGATCCCCTGAAGACTGTAGAGGATGGGGATGCGGAAACCCAAGAGGCTGTCCAACAGCCGGTTGAGCGCCCCATTGTTGCCGAAGACCAAGATGAAGCCCAAGGCCACCGTCACCGCCGGGAGAACAAACGGCACCAGGACCACCGAACGGAGCCACGATTTCCCGGGAAAGTCGTAGCGGACAAAGAGGTACGCCACCGGCAGGCCGATGAGGAGGCTGGCCACGGCCGAAAGGAGGGCTTGGTGGGCGGTGAAGGCCAGCAGGCGGTGGTAGTAGGGGTCGGACCAGACGGCCATCACCCGCTGGAGGGTGAAGACTGCCTGCCCGGCCACCCGCTCGGTGAAGGCCTCGACGAAGACGAGGGCCAGAGGGTAGACCAGCACCAAGAGAAGGAAGAGGAGTGGGAGCGCGGCCAGGGCCACCTGGACGGCGCCGCGCCCCCAACCTCCCCGCCGGGCGGGGACAGGCCACGCCCCCGCCCACGGGTGCGCCGAACCGATCCTCATCGGCTGATGACCCGGGCCCACTCCCGCAGCCAGCGGGCGTCGTGCGCCTCAATCTCCTCGGGGGCCAAGGCGACGGGCTGGGGCGGGAGCACCGCATACTCCTGGAAGATCGGATCCGGCTGGGCCTCGCTGTTGGCCGGGAACATCCAGTTGGTGACGGCCAAGAGGCTCTGCACCTCGGGATCGAGGACCAGGTCGAGGACCGCGTGGGCCAGCTCCGGCACCTGGGTGCCCCGGACAATGGCCATCCCCTCCACCTGGCGGTAGCCCTGGTCCTCCAAAAGGAGCACCCGCTGCCGGGCCTGGCCCTCGGTCAGCATGGAGTAGGCCGTGTCGGTGCTGTAGCTGACCACAATGGGCGCCTCGCCGTTCAGGAACATGTCGTAGGCCTCGCTCCAACCCCCGGCGATGGTGAGCAGGTTGGGCAAGAGCCGCTCCCAGTACTCCAAGTACCCCGGATCCCCGTAGCGGGCGATGGTCCACATGAGGAAGGCGTGGCCCGGCGAGGAGGTCCGGGGATCGATGGCGATGATGGAGCGCCGCAGGTGGGGCGCGGTCAGCTCCTCAAAGGTGGTGGGCACCTGGTCGGGAGCGAGGGCTTCGCTGTCGTAAACCAGGGTGATGTAACCGTGATCGAAGGGGATCACGTGCCCCGTCGGGTCGATCATGAGCTCTTCGGGAACCCCGGCCAGGTTGGGGATCAGGGCCGGATCATACGGTTCAAAGAGGTTGCGAGAAAGAGCTCGGGGCAGGGCGCTGTCGGCCAGGCCGATGAAGACGTCCGCCTGCCGGTTCCCGGCCTCCATCTCCTGGATCAACCGGGCGAGCATCTCGTTGCTGCTGGCGGGGGCGACCAGAACCAAGTCGGCATCGTAGCGGGCCTCGAAGAGTTCCTCAATGTACGCCCCCGGCCCCCAGTTGGCGAAGCTGTCGTAGGTGTAGACGATGACCTTCGGCTTCTCTTGAGCCTCAAGAGGAAGGGTGCAGGCAAAGAGCAGCGCGATGCCGGCCAGCACCGGGCCCAGACGGCGGGCCCACCGGCGAAGACCTCCAGACACGCGAAAACGCCTCCTAGCAAGGGGAGGCGAGGGGCAGCGAGAGGTAAGACTGGCCTGACCAGCCTATTTTCCCTACGCCGGCATTACCCGGAGCAGGTTCAAAGGGTCGATGGGACACTACCCATCCTCTCAGCCCACTCGTGTGAGCTCCCCGTTGTTCTGCCCTCATTCTAACAACCTCCCCAAGGGGCGGCAAGGCTGCCAGCCTGGCGACCTGGGAGGGGCTGAACGTCCGGGCCGCCTACTCCGGCTGGAAGACCCAGCATAGGCTCCCCGGCTCCTTACCCTCCCCCACCAGTTGGAACCCAGCCTTGGCCAGCACCCGCAGAGACGGGTGATTCTCGGCCTTGACCTCGGCGATCACCCGTTCCACGCCGGCCTGGGCGAGGGCCCACGCGGTGAGGGCCACCACCATCTCGGTCGCATACCCCCGGCGCTGGAACTGGGGCAGCACGGCATAACCGATCTCCACCTCGCCGTCCTCGGGCGGGCCCTTGAACCCGCCACCCGCGGCAAGCACCAACGCTCCCGGCTGAGCGTCGGTGAGGAGGCCATACCACCCGTACCAGCCGACGTGCTGGGATTCGCCCTCCAGGAACTCCAGGAAGAGAGGAAGCACATCGGCCCAATCTTCGGGCGGCCAGTTGGCCGGCACCACGGCCCCCAAAGCCTCGGCTAAGGCGACCTTGGAGGTCAGCTCAGCCCGGACCAGCTCCGCGGTCGCGGGCACCAGGCGCATGCGCCGGATCGCCACGGGCCCCACCGGATCACCGCTCCCGGCCCGTCACCCGGCTCCGGAGCAGGGCCCTGGCCTCGTCCTGCGCGGCCTGCCGGATCACCACGAGGAGGGCCGTCAGGATCCCGAAGGCGACCATGGCCAAGAAGGGAAGGGTGACGAAACCCAGCCAGTTGACGTACTGCACCGAGCAGGGCACCCCAGAGCAGAAGGCGACCGGCTCCAGGGCGGGGATCTTCTGGATAAGGTAGTGGTAGAGGGAGGTGATCCCGCCCAGGGCGGTGAGCGGCAGAACGTAGACGGCCACGGAGCGGTCCCGCCGGAAGACCGCCTGGCCCAGGATGAAGACCAAGGGGAACATGAAGATCCGCTCCACCCAGCAGAGGGTGCAGGGCAAAAACTGGCGGACTTCGCTCGCGTAGATGCTGCCCGCGGTGGCCACCACTGAGATCAGCCACGCCAGCTGGAGCCCATATCGCCGGACCCAAATCATGACGAGAGCCACCTTTCGAGCATGGTGTGGCCCCTCATTCGGCTGGAACCGGCCCACCTCCTGCCGGCCCTCCAGGGCGCCCTCCCGGTGTCGGTCCGTGACCTGACGAGAGCTGAAAGGGAGGCCTGTAGAGCTCGCCGGCCAGCTCCACCACCTCAGCCCAGAGCTCACGGAGGGCTTCCACACTCGCCTGAAGCTGAGCCTGGTCCCTTCCGGGGCAGCCCAGGAGTCGGGAGATCCGGCCAAGGTAGTCCCGTGGGCAGAGCCGGAACCGAGCCAACCTCTTGGGGGCCTGCTTGTCCCCCAGGAAGTACGTCTCGTTCAACGCGAAGAGGGCTTGGGTTAACGAGCCTGCGACCCGGGCCATGCAGCCGGCGGTGTTATACACATCTCCGGCCGCCGCGTGGGCTTCTGCGAAAGCGAGGGCAAACTCCGCGTTCCAAAGCTCTTGGGCCACCACCCGGTGCCGCAAGGGCGGTGGGTAGGCCTCCACCCGGGCCTTCAACCTGGCGATCAGACCTTCTGGATCAAAGAGGGGGATGCAGATCTGGATCTCACCTAGGTAGATGGTGCTGCAAAAGCCGAAGGTCGGCTGCTGGTCGTAGTCGTGGTGGTAGACGCCAGCCCACACCTCCTCAATGGTTCGGGCCACCTGATCTGCGTTCCGGTAGAGGAGATCCACCTTCCCCGCCCGCCAGTGCCTGAACGCGCCCAGCCCTCCGAGCGTCCGGAGGGCTGGGCGGTTCTTAAGCCTCCTCGGGCCACCAGCACACCTCGAGCCGGTTGCCATCGGGGTCGCGGAAGCCGAACCAACGCACCCCACCGTCGTCGGTGATCTGCTCGTCCACCGGGACGCCGGCGGCCCTGAGACGGGCATACGCCGCCTCGATGTCCGGCGCGTAGAAATTGAAAGGCGCCTCCTCCACCGGATGGAACGCCTCCCCGGCTTCCAACAGGGTCAGGGGGGTCTCCCCAAGGTTCAAGCACGCCACGCCCGGATGCCGCCACCGCACTTCCAGCCCCAGATGCTGGGTGTACCAGGCCACTGCCTCATCCAAGTTCCGGACACGCACGAAAACCGTATCGATTCGACGAAACATGGTGCTCCCTCCCCAGTCTGACGTAGCTATGCTGATTAGCCTCAACACTGATGATTCCTGTAAAGTCCTCTCAGCGTTACCGGGATCGAACGATCTCCATCCACTCGTTCAGCAGGTAGGCCAAAGGAGGATGGAGCTGGCGGGCTCTGGCCACGCTGCGCACCGTCACCTGCGCGCCTTTCGCGATCAACGTCTCCTCGGTCTTCTGCTGGAGCGCGGGTGACACCTCGGGATACTCAGGGTCGTGGACGAGGAGGACCGGCATCCCGTGGAGCGGCCGGTCGTCGGGTACCCAATCGGGGATCTCAGGGAGGTAGCCGCCAATGGCGGCCACTCCCGACACGGTCTCGGGCCACACACAGGCCAATGACAAGGCGAGCAAGGCGCCCTGATCCAGACCCAGGAGCAGGATGGGGACAGGACTTTCGCCTTTCTCCGCGACCGCCAGGACGGTGTCGAGGAGAAACCGCTCCATTTCGACCAGGCTGTCTCCAAGGGACGTGGGTTCGGGATGGGCCAGGCCTTGCATCGCGAACCAGGAGCGTCCTCTGGCGCGCCCGTAGACGATCGCCGGTCTGGGCCCTTCGGGAGCGAGGACGCGGCCGGGAGGGTCCGCGTCACCGGCAGCAGAACCCCGCCGGCCACACCCGGGTCACCAGGGCAGCCGTCAGGGCTACCAAAAGGCCGGCGAGGCGCGGGTCGTAGTGGGAGCCGCCGTTGGGAAAGGCGAAGAAGCTGAGGTTGACGGTCGCGTGGAAGAGGGCGGCCGCCCACACACTCCTGCCCGCACTCCGGTGAAGCCAGACGATCAGCACCCGCAGGGCGACCGTCTCCACGAAGCCGTACCAGAAGATCCAAGCCACGCTCGGATCCGCCTGCAGGTAGGGCACCACGTGCCACAGCCCCCAGATCAGACCCAACAGCATGCCCGCCCGGCCGACGCCCCAACGGGCGACGAGGGGATCGGTGGCGTAGCCAGACCAGCCCAGCTCCTCCGCGAAGCCTGCCAGGAAAAACGCGACCCAGAGGATCACCATCTCGCGCCCCGGAAGCCGGAGCTCTTCGGGCAGGGGCATCCCCGTCCATCGCATGAGGCCGTAGGCCAAGAGGACTAAGGCGGGCATGAGGAGGAAGGCCAGAGGGTACCAGAACCACCTGGGAACCCTGGGATTGAGGGCGAGCTCTAGCCACATGCCGAGACCGGCCAGGCCCTGCTCTCGGTAGATCAGGCTCGCCGCTGCCGCTAGAGAACGGCAACGACCGTGTAGGCAGCCCGCAGGCCGAAGACCTGCGCCGCGGAGCCTTCGACCATGGGACCGAGCGGCATAGCCATCCAGGCCAACGACCGGACCGTACCAAAGACCCTGGCCCGCATCTCCACAGGGACCCGCTCCTGCATCACCGTGTAAATGATGGGGTTGAGCGGACTGCTGCGTGCCTGGACAGGAGAAGGCGGGTCGTGGCCGCGACGATGGTGGGCGCGCCTCACCAAGAGGGCCCCGAAGGGGTGGGCCCGCCCTGGGCGCGAGGCTCCCCAAGCGGTTCGACGGTGTCCCAGCCACTCCGAAGGGAAGGATATCCTGTGCCTGGATTCACATGCCGGCGAAAGCCGGAGCCAGTTGACATCTGAGGAGGATACTCTCTAAAATGGAACCGAGAGAGGCTCTCATTCCCGGAAACGGTCTCTAATGAGTCTTGCTGTTAAGAGAGACCCGGTCTAAGCGGCTTCCGGGTTCTAGCGAGGAGGGCGCTTTTTTTGAGATTGAATCCCGAGTACGCCACTCAACTTTCCCCAGCCATGGAGCAGCACAACGCCGGAAGCCCCAACGCCCGGCGGAGGCTGGCCCACCGCCTCTCCTGGTTTCTTCCTGCGTTCCTTCTCCTTGTGGTGAGCACGGGCCTGGCCCCGGTCACGGCGCAAGCGGATCCCTTCCCAGTTACCGTTGAGCACAAGTTTGGGGTGACGGTCATCCCCCAGGCACCCTCCCGGGTGGTGACCATCGGCTACAGCGAGCAGGATCCGGTGCTGGCCCTGGGCGTGAAGCCTGTGGCGGTGCGGGAGTGGTTTGGCAACCAGCCCCACGCGGTCTGGCCGTGGGGTCAGCAAGCGTTGGGCGACGCCCAGCCCCAAGTGCTGGTCATGCCCTTTGGAGAGCTGGATTACGAGGCGATCGCCGTCCTTCGGCCGGATCTGATCATCGCCACCCACTCAGGCATCCAGGAGGCGGAGTACCAGCGGCTCTCCCGGATCGCCCCGACCGTTGCCCAGCCCGCCACCTACCCAGACTTCGGCGTGCCCTGGCAGGAGCAGACCCGGATCATCGGCCGGGCCCTGGGCCGGGAGGCTCAAGCCGAAGCCCTCATCGCCCAGGTGGAGGCTCAGATCGCTCAGGCCCGGGCCACCCACCCCGAGTTTGAAGGGGCGACCGTCGCCTGGGTCTCGCCCACCGGCACGGGGACCCTCTGGGCAGTAGGACCGAGCACGCCGCCCATGCGCTTCCTCGCGGACCTGGGGTTCCGGCTGCCCGACGCTCTGGCCCGTCACATCGGCGACCTCGACTCGGCCCAGATCAGCCAAGAGCAGGTGCGGCTCCTGGATACCGACGTCCTCATCTTCCAGGTCCTCTCCGAGGCTGAGCGGCGCCAGATCGAGCAGGATCCCCTCTACGCCCAGCTCGACGCCTTCAAGGAGGGCCGGACCATCTTCTTTGTGGGTATGGACGATCCTGTGTACGGCGCCCTCAGCTTCAGCACCGTCCTGAGCCTGCCCTACGCGCTGGAACACCTGGTGCCCCGCCTGGCTGCGGCGGTGGACGGCGACCCAGCCACACCGGTGGACTGAAAGGCGGTGGCCCTCGGTGACCCCAACCATCCAGCCGGCCCCCGAAACGTCCACCTCCCCTGGGCTCCGCCCCGCCACGGGGGCGCCCGCCTCCCCTGAGGCCGCTCCCGTGACGCGGGCCGGACGGGGGCCGCTGCTGCGGTGGGGTGCGCTCATCGGCGCCGGGGTGCTGCTGACCCTGGTCGCCTTGGCCAGCCTCCGGTACGGCTCCATCTCCCTGAGCGCCGCCGACGCGTGGAACGCCCTCTTCCACTACAACCCTGACTCCTACGAGCAGACGGTGGTGCGCCACCTCCGCCTCCCCCGCACCCTCATCGGGCTGGGCGTGGGGGCGGCGCTGGCTGTAGCGGGCGCGGCCATCCAGGCCGTCACCCGGAATCCGCTGGCGGGGCCAGAAATCTTGGGTGTCAACAGTGGGGCGGCCTTCGGGGTGGTGGCGGCCGTCTATTTCGGCCAGCTGGTGGAGCCGTTCCAGTTCGTCTGGTTCGCCTTTCTGGGCGGTCTGGCGGCGGCCGCGCTCGTCTCCGGGGTGGCTTCGGCCGGCCCGGCGGGCAGCTCCCCGGTGAAGCTGGCCCTGGCGGGTGTGATCGTCTCTTCCCTGCTCCAGTCGTGGCTGACGGGGCTCCTCCTCTTGGACCAGCAGACCCTGGATGTGGTCCGCTTCTGGATGGCCGGGTCCCTCGCCGGGCGGAGCCTGGAGATCTACCGGGCGGTCCTGCCCTTCCTGGCGGTGGGGGTGGCGGGCCTGGTGGCCCTGGGCCCCCATCTGAACGTGGCCAGCCTGGGCGAGGAGACGGCCCGGGCCCTGGGCCTGAAGCCCCACCAGATCCGCTGGTTGGTCGGGGGGTTCAGCGTGCTGGCCGTGGGCGCGGCCGTGGCGGTCGCCGGCCCCATCGGCTTTGTGGGACTGGCGGTGCCCCACATCGTTCGGGCCGTCGTCGGGCCCGATTACCGCTGGGTGCTCCCCCTCTCGGTGCTGGTGGGCCCCTTGCTCCTCTTGAGTGCCGACCTTCTGGGGCGCGTTGTGGCCCGGCCCGCGGAGATCCAGGTGGGCATTGTCACCGCCATCACCGGGGCCCCCGTCCTCATCGGGCTGGCCCGACGCCGGAAGGTGGTGGAGCTGTGAGCCTCGTGCCGGCGCACGACCCCGAGCTCCCGGGCCGCCCGCCCTTGGTGCTGGTGCGGGTGGGGCCCTTCTCCTTCCGGGCCAACCTGCGAGTGGTGGCCCTGGTGGCCGGCGCGGCGGCCCTCCTCGCCGCCCTGGCCCTCTGGGGCCTCACCCTGGGAGATGTTCGTTTCTCTTGGTCTGAGATCGCGCAGGCCATCGCCGGCCAGGGCCCCCCGTCAGCCACCTTCATCGTGCGGGACCTCCGCCTTCCCCGGATCCTTGCGGCCCTCCTGGTGGGACCTATGCTGGCCATGGCGGGCGCCATCTTCCAGGGTCTGGTGCGCAACCCCCTGGTCGCGCCGGACGTGATCGGCATCAACGCGGGCGCTTCCGCGGCGGCCGTCCTCTGGATCGTCACCCGCAAACCGCCGGCCCTGGTGCCCGTGGCCGCTTTCCTCGGGGCGGTCGCCGCCGCGGCGGCCATCTACCTCCTCACCTGGCGGGGCCGGATCGCCACGGGTCGGCTGATCGTGGTGGGCATCGGGGTGAACGCGCTCCTCACCGCTGCTACCACCTTCCTGCTGGTCCAGGCCCGGATCCAGGATGCCGGCCGGGCCGTGCTCTGGATGACGGGCAGCCTCTACGCGGCCGACTGGGCCGATGTGCGGCTCCTGGCGGCGGCGTTGGCAGTGCTGGGGCCCCTGGGGGCCACGCTGATGCCGGCGCTCCGGGTCCTCCAGCTGGGGGATCTGGGGGCGGCCGCGTTGGGGATGCGGGTGGAGCGGCGGCGCCTCGCCCTCCTGCTCGTGGGGTGTGCGCTGGCGGCGGTGGCCGTTTCGGTGGCGGGGCCCGTGGGCTTTGTCGCCCTCATGGTGCCGCATGCGGCCCGGCTGCTGGCCGGCCCCATGACCGGCGGCGTCTTCCTCTTCACGGGGCTGCTGGGCGGGCTCCTTCTCTTGGGGGCGGACCTGGTGGCCCAGCACGGGCTGCCCGCCAGCCTCCCCGTGGGTGTGGTGACCGCCGCGCTGGGGGCCCCCTACTTCCTGGCGGTGCTCTACCGAAGCGGTGCGAAAGGGTAGGTGACGGGCGATGAGCCGGCTGCAGACCGAAGGGCTGACCCTGGCCTACACCGAGACCCGGGCGGTGGTGGAGGCCTTGAGCCTCCAGATCCCCGACGGGGCGGTCACCGCCATCGTGGGGCCCAACGGGTGCGGCAAGTCCACCCTTCTCAAGGCCCTGGGCCGGCTGATCGCGCCCCGGTCGGGGGCGGTCCTCCTCGACGGCAAGGCGATCCACCGCCTGCCCACCCGGGAGGTGGCCCGCCAGCTGGGGCTTCTGCCCCAATCGCCGGAGGCTCCGGAAGCCATCGTGGTGGAGGATCTGGTCCACCGGGGCCGGTACCCCCACCAGTCGGTCTTCCAGCCGCCCAGCAAGGAGGATCGGGAGGCCGTGGAGCGGGCCCTGGCCCGGACGGGCCTAACGGCCCTCAGGGACCGGCCCGTCGATGAGCTGTCGGGCGGCCAGCGCCAGCGGGCTTGGATCGCCATGGCCCTGGCCCAGGAGACGCCCATCCTGCTCCTCGACGAACCCACCACCTACCTGGATCTGGCCCACCAGCAGGAGGTGCTGGAGCTGATCCGGCGCCTGAGCCGGGAAGAGGGGCGGACGGTGGTGGTGGTCCTTCACGACGTGAACCACGCGGCCTGGGTGGCCGACCACGCCGTGGCCCTCTGCCATGGCCGGGTGGTGGCCGCCGGCCCGCCTCATGAGGTCTTCTCCCCCGGCGTTCTCCAGGCGGTCTTCGGGGTCCCCTGTGACGTCCTCGCCTGCCCCGGCTTCGACTGCTCCCTCTGCCTGCCCCGGGGCCGCACCTTGCACTACGTGCCCGGTGACGGGGCGGCCCCAGCCCAGCCCGCCCCCGCCCTCCGGGCCGAAGGGCTTACCTTAGGCTACGGCGGCCACCCGGTGGTGGTGGACCTTTCCGTCACCTTCCCCGCCGGGAAGGTGAGCGCCATCGTGGGGCCCAACGGCTGCGGCAAGTCCACCCTCCTCCGGGCCTTGGCCGGCCTCCTGCCGCCCGCCCGCGGCCAGCTCTACCTGGGCGACCGCCCCTTGCACGGGTGGGCGCCCCGGGCGCGGGCCCGTCAGGTGGGCCTCCTCCCCCAGCTGAACGCGGCCCCGCCTCACATGTCGGTGGACGAGGTGGTCGCCCTGGGGCGGTACCCCTACCAGCGGTGGTACCGCCAGTGGACCCGGGCCGATCTGCAGGCCATGGAGCGGGCCATGGAGGCGACCGGCGTGCTCGATCTGCGCTGGCGGCCGCTCGCCAGCCTTTCAGGCGGCCAGCGCCAGCGGGTCTGGCTGGCCATGGCCCTGGCCCAGGAGACCCCCATCCTCCTCCTGGACGAGCCCACCTCCTTCCTGGACATGGCTCACCAGGTGGCGGTGCTGGACCTGGTGCGGGAGATGAACCGGCGGGAGGGGCGGACGGTGATCATGGTCCTCCACGACCTGGACCAGGCGAGCCAGTACGCGGACTTTGTGGTGGCCATGAAGGAAGGCCGCCTGGTGGCCGCCGGCCCGCCCAGCGAGGTGATTCGTGAGGACCTGGTTGAGGAGGTCTTCGGTGTACGGAGCACCATCTTCTCCGACCCGGCCACAGGGGCCCCGGTGGTGATGCTGCAGGCTTTGGCCCGAGGGGCCGGCTGATGGGGCGGGTCTGTCTACCCCTCCCCGTCTGGCCCATAATGGCGCCCCAGGGCAGCGGGAGGCCGGGCCCGGCGCACCGCCCCGGCCACCACTGCGATGGTCAGCCCGTAGGGCAGCATCTGGACCAGCTCCGTCGGCCAGGGGATCTGGAGGGTTTGGATCCGCATCTGGAGGGCGTCGGTGAAGGCGAAGAGGGCGGCCGCGAGAGCGCCGCCCAGGGGGTTCCACTGGCCAAAGATGTTGGCGGCGAGGGCCATGTACCCCCGCCCCGCCGACATGTTGGCGCTGAACCAGCTCAAGTGGCCTAAGGAGAGATGCGCCCCGCCCAGAGCGGCCAGGGCCCCAGCAAGGAGGAGGCAGCGGAACTGCATGCGCTGCACGCGGATCCCCACCGTGGCCGCGGCCTCGGGGTGCTCCCCGATCATCCGGACCCGCAAGCCGGCAGGCGAGCGGAAGAGCCAGACCCAGAGGAGCGGAGCGGCCAACAGCATCAGGTAGACCAGGGGCGTGTGGCTGCCCAAGAGGGGTCCCAGGACCGGCAGGTCCCGGAGAAGAGGAATGGACCAGGTGGGCAGGGCGGGAACGGTGGGAGAGGCGCCCCGGGTGCCCCAGATCACCTGCATCAAAAGCCCCGTCAACCCCAGCATCAGGATGTTGAGCCCCACCCCGGCCACCACGTGGTCTGCCCGGAAGCGGATGGCGAAGAGCCCCAAGAGGCCCCCCATGGCCATCCCGGCCGCCACCGCCGCGAGGAGCCCCAGCCAGGGGGAACCCGTCAGGGAGGAGGCGTAGGCGGCGGCGAAGGCGCCGCCCAAGATCTTCCCCTCCAGCCCCAGGTTGATGATCCCCGCCCGCTCGCTCACCGTCCCTGCCATGGCCGCGAGCGCGATGGGGGTGGCCAGGCGTAAGGTGGCGGTGAGGGTGTTGATGGAGAAGAGCACCTCGAAGAGCTCGTTCACGGCTGCCCCTCCCTCGTCCCGGCAGCTTCCGCCCCGGCGGCCGCTTGGTGCCGGGCCGTCCTGCCTGCGGCCCACCGGCCAGCCCGGTGGCGCAGCAGGGTGAAGAGGGCGGGCGCGGAGACAAAGAGGATCACCAGCCCCTGGACCACCGTCATCAGGTCTGCCGGAATGCGGGCGAAGAGTTGCATGGAAAGGCCCCCCGCCTGCAAAGCACCAAAGAGGAGAGCCGCCGGCACCACACCCCAAGGCCGGTTCCGGGCTAGGATCGCCACCGCGATGCCGGTGAAGGCGTACCCCGACGAGAAGTGGGTGATGAAGCGGTGGAGCACCCCGAGGACCAGGGTGCTCCCAGCCAGGCCGGCGATGGCCCCACTGAGGGCCATGGCCAGGACCATCCGTCGCCCCACGGGAATGCCGGCGTAGGCGGCCGCTTCCGGGTTCTGGCCCACCGCCTCCAGCTCGTAGCCCAGGACGGTCCGGGTGAGGAGCCACTGGGTGAGGGCAACCAGAACCAGCCCGATCACCAGGGCCCAGGTGAGCCGAGTGGTGGGGATCAACTCGGGCAGCCAGAAGGCCTGGGGCACCGCGGGGGTCTGGTCCACGGGCCCCGGCGCCTTGAAGAAGGTCTTCACCAGATAGGTGGTGAGGAGGATCCCGATGTAGTTGAGCATGATGGTGGTGATCACTTCGTGGGCCCCGGTCCGGGCTTTCAGGTAGCCGGGCAGGAAGCCCCAGGCCGCCCCCGCCAGCGCCCCGGCGAGCAAAGCGACCAGGCTCCCCAGCAGGCCCATACCCGTCGGGAGGGCCAGCGCCACCAGGGCGGTGGCCAGGGCGGCCAGGTACATCTGGCCTTCACCACCGATGTTGAAGAGCCCCGCCCGGAACCCCACCGCCACCGCCAGGCCCGTGAAAAGGAGCGGAATGGTGTTGAGCAAGGTGTCCGCCAGGCTGTAGAGACTGCCGAAGGCACCGGAGAAGAGGTTGGCATAGGCGTCGCCCACGTCGTACCCGGCCGCGGCCATGAGGATCCCGCCCACCGCCAAGGCCAAGACGACGGCCGCCACCGAACCGCCCAATTCCCGGAAGGTGGCCCCCTTCTCATGGGGCTGGCTAGACACGCCCGGCCCCTCCCGCCATGAGCAGCCCCAGTTCCGCCTCGGTGAACCCTTCGGTCCGGCCTTCGGCCACGATGGCCCCCTCAAAGAGGACCACCAGCCGGTCGCTCAAGGCCAGGAGCTCGTCGAGCTCGGCCGAGATGAGCAGGATCGCCTTCCCCGCGGCCCGCATCCGCAGGAGCGCCTGGTGGATGAGCTCGATGGCCCCGATGTCCACCCCCCGGGTGGGTTGGGCGGCTACCACCACCTGCGGCTCGAAGGCGAGCTCCCGGCCCACCACCAGCTTCTGCTGATTGCCCCCTGAGAGAGCCGCTGCGGGCGCCTCGAGGGAGGGCACCCGGACCTGGAGACGCTCGACGATCGCCTCCGCATGGCGTCGGATTGGCTGGAAGCGAAGGAGCCCCCGGCGGGCGAAGGGCGCCTCGCGCTGGCGCCCCAAGACGGCGTTCCGGCTCACCGGCCAAGGCGGCACAAGACCACGGCGCGATCGGTCTGAGGGGATGTGGGCCCCTCCCAGGCGGCGAAAGCGCCTGGGCCCAGGCTCCGAAGCGGGCCCCGGCCAGAGGGCCCGCCCGTCGATCCACACCTGACCGGCGGTGGGTTGGCGCAAGCCGGTCACCACGTCCTCCAGCTCCAACTGGCCGTTCCCCTCGACCCCGGCCACCCCCAGGATCTCACCCGCCCGAACCTGGAGGCTCACGTCTCTAAGCCGGAGGCGCCCATCCCGTCCCGCCAGCCGCAGGCCCCTGGCCTCCAGCCGAACCGGCCCCGGCCGACCCTCCGACCGCCCCACCCGGAGGATCACTTTCCGTCCCACCATCATCTGGGCCAGCTCCTCGGGCGTCGTCTCCGCCGTCCGGACGGTCCCCACCTTCCGCCCGTTGCGCAGAACAGTCACCCGGTCGGTGACGGCCATGATCTCCCGGAGCTTGTGGGTGATGAAGATGAGGGTCTTCCCCTGGGCCTTCAACGCCCGCATCACCCGGAAGAGCTCGTCCACCTCCTGGGGCGTGAGGACCGCGGTGGGCTCGTCCAGGATCAAGACCCGGACCTCCCGGAGCAGGGCTTTCAGAATCTCCACCCGCTGCTGCTCACCCACCGAGAGCTCCTCAACCCGGGCATCGGGATCGACGGCCAGCCCGTACTGGCGGGCCACCTGTTCGACCTGCTGGCGCGCGGTCTTGAGATCGATGAGGCCCCGGCGGATGGGCTCCATGCCGGCGATGAGGTTCTCCGTCACCGTGAGCCGGTCCACCAGCATGAAGTGCTGGTGGACCATGCCGATCCCAAGCCTGATGGCGTGGGCGGGACCGGTGATCTCCGCCGGCCGACCGCCCACCCAGATCTCGCCCTCGTCTTTCGGGCAGAGACCGAAGAGGATCCGGACCAGAGTGCTCTTCCCCGCGCCGTTCTCCCCCAGCAGGCCGTGGATCTCGCCGGGGAGGACGTCGAGGTCAATCCGGTCGTTGGCCAAGACCGGCCCGAACCGCTTGACGATCCCCCGCAGCTGGATGGCATAGGGGCCATGGACCTCCGGCGGGCTCACCGCCACCCTTCCCGGGCCTCCCCTTACCGGTGGGCGGCGAGCCAGGCGTCCACCCCGTCGATGGTCTCCGGCGGCGCCAGCTCGCCCGAGATGATCCGGGCGGCCAGCTCATTCACCTGGGCCTGGATGTCAGCGGGGACGAGGCTTTCGCTGTAGCCCAGGCCGCCTTCGGCCACGCCCAGCACGTGGATGCCGCCCTGGAAGCTCCCGTCCAGCACCTGGCTGATAGCCAGGAAGACGGTGTTGTTCACGTACTTCATGCCGTTGGTGAGGATATGGCCCGGGGCCACGTGGCCCTGGTCGGAGTCGGCGCCGATGGCGTAGATGTTCCGCTCCTGGGCCGCCTGGATCACCCCGAGCCCAGACCGCCCCGCCGCCGCCCAGATGATGTCAACGCCCTGGTCGATCTGGGCGAAGGCCAGCTCCTTCCCCCGGGCGGGGTCGGCCCAGTCACCCACGTACGAGTAACGGACCTCCACCGACGGGTTGACGAACTTGGCCCCCGCGATGTACCCGGCAATGTTGGCGTTGATCAAGGGAATGTCCATCCCCCCGACCACGCCGATGACGTTCGCCCCGTTGATCTTGGGATCTTCAGTTCGCTGGGTCATGAGGCCGGCAATGGCCCCCAGAAGAAAGCCCCGTTCCGCTTCCTTGTAGACGTAGGCGGCCACGTTGGGCTTCTCCAGGACCGTATCCACCAGGGCAAACTTTTGGTTGGGGAAGCGGTCCGCTACGACGCTGAGCGCGTCGGCTTGGTCGAAGCCGATGGAGATGATGAGATCGTAGCGGCGGGTCTGCGCGAAGCGGGTGAGGAGGGTTTCGTACTCCGCAATGGCCGTGGGCTCCACGTAATCGAAGGCGATGCCCAGCTCGTCTTGAGCCCACTTGACCCCTTCGTACGCCGAGTCGTTGAAGGACTGATCCCCCAGCCCGCCCGTGGCGAAGACGATCGCGACCCGGGCCGCCGGCTGGGCCGCGGCGAGCGGGGCCCAAAGCCCGCCGGCCAGCACGAGAACCAAAGCCAATCCCCACCAGGCTGCACGCCCGGCGCCCTGCTTCCCGGAAGGCACGGTCCATCCCCTCCTCAGTGGCCACCCGTCTGTGTGCTCCCCTCCCCCCGAGCGGGGGAGAAGGTCTTGGGCACGGAGGCACTAACTGCTGAAGAGGAGTTCGAGAAGCACCGGCGGACTCCTTGGACAATACGAAAATCTTCATGCAGGCGCCGCTTGCGCCTCAATTTGCGGCAAGGGTGTGAGGGGAATGGAGTACGCCATCATCGGCGGCACAGGCGTCTACGATCCCAAGCTGCTGGAGAACGTGGGAACTCGGGAGGTGGAGACGCCCTACGGGACCATCACGGTCCAGGTGGGCACCTACCGGGGCGTCGAGATCGCCTTCCTTCCCCGCCATGGCAAGGGCCACTCCATCCCACCCCACCGAATCAACTACCGGGCCAACATCTGGGGCCTGAAGGCCCTGGGCGTGCGGCGCATCCTGGCCACGGCGGCCGTGGGCTCCCTCCGCCGGGAGCTGGAGCCCGGCCACTTCGTCATCGTGGACCAGGTCCTCGACTTCACCAAGTCGCGAGCGTGCACGTTCTTCGAAGGCGGCGATGAAGGCGTGGTCCACACCGACATGACTGAGCCCTACTGCCCCCAGCTCCGGGCCACACTGATCGAGGTGGGCCGGAAGTTGGGGTTCGCGATCCACCCCCGGGGCACGTACGTCTGCACCGAAGGACCCCGCTTCGAGACGCCGGCCGAGATCCGGGCCTTCGCCCTGCTGGGCGGCGACGTGGTGGGCATGACCGCGGTGCCTGAGGTGGTCCTGGCTCGGGAGCTGGGCCTCTGCTACGCCACCATGGCCATGGTGACGAACTTGGGAGCCGGCCTGAGCAAGACGCCGCTCACGCAAGAGGAAGTGGTGGAGATCATGGCCGCCAACACTCAGCGGGTGCGGGAGTTGGCCATGGAGACTGTCGCGCGCCTGCGCTACGCAAGCAGCTGCCAGTGCGCCCACGTGCACGCCCCGTAAACACTTCCCGATTGAACCGGAGCGACGATGACGATATCCGCCATCAGGCGGGCGACAGTGAGAGCGGTCATCGGCGGGAGGTGAACATGTCGGTCCGTGGCTACACGTTCGTCGAGATCAAGGCGATGCTGGAGCGAGTAGGGCTCCGCGTCCTGAAGGCTTACGGCGATGACGACAGGCGCCCGTTCAGCCTCGAAACCCCTCGCTTGATCATCCTGGCCGCTGAGCCCGAGTAAGCCGTTGTCATTGGACTTGCTCCACCCGCCTCCGTTCCGTTGACCCCCTCCCTGCTGGCTTCTCGCCCCCGCCGTGCCGTGGCAGGATTTCCCAACCTTCTGCCCAACGAACGTGTAAAGCATCCCCAGGGAACAGACTGGCTCAGAGAAGATCCCAAAGGAGGAGGCCCCCGGTGAACCGAGACCTGGTCGAGCAAGGGAAGCTGAAGATCGACTGGGCGCGGCAACACATGCCCGTCCTCAACGCGGTGCGGGCCCGATTCGAGAACGAGAAACCCCTGGCTGGGCTCCAGGTGGGCATCTGCCTCCACCTGGAAGCGAAGACGGCGTACCTGGCCCAGGTGCTGGCCGCCGCCGGGGCCCAGGTGGCCATCGCCGGCTCCAACCCCCTTTCCACCCAGGACGATGTGGCCGCTGCCCTGGCCGCGTCGGGGGTGGCCGTCTTCGCCAAGCGAGGCTGCACCCCCGAGGAGTACCGCCACTTCATCATGCAGGTGCTCCAGACGGAGCCCCACCTAGTCATCGATGACGGGGGCGACCTGGTCCACCTCCTCCACACCGACGCCAAGCACCTGGCCCGCCGGGTGCGGGGCGGCTGTGAGGAGACCACCACGGGGGTGCTTCGCCTGAAGGCCATGGCCCGGGACGGGGTGCTCGCCTTCCCCATGCTGGGCGTCAACGACGCGTACTGCAAGTACCTCTTTGACAACCGCTACGGGACGGGCCAGTCCACCTGGGACGCCATCATGCGCACCACCAACCGGGTGATCGCCGGGGCCACGGTGGTGGTCGTGGGGTACGGATGGTGCGGCAAGGGGATCGCCCTGCGGGCCAAGGGGCTGGGAGCCCGGGTGATCGTCACGGAAGTGGACCCCATCAAGGCCATCGAAGCCCAGATGGACGGCTTCGAGGTGATGAGCCTGCGGGAGGCGGCGCCTCTGGGCCAGTTCTTCGTCACCGCCACGGGCTGCAAGGGAGCCATCGCCCGCCCCCACCTGGAGGTGATGCGGGACGGGGCCATCCTGGCCAACGCGGGCCACTTCGATGTGGAGATCTCCAAGCCGGACCTGGCCGCCCTGAGCACGGGGAAGCGCCTGGTCCGCCCCGGCATCGAAGAGTACCAGCTGGTCGACGGCCGGCGCCTCTACCTGCTGGCCGAGGGGCGGCTGGTCAACCTGGTCTGCGGCGACGGGCACCCGGTGGAGATCATGGACCTCTCCTTCGCCCTCCAGGCGTTGGCCATGGAGTACGTCAACACCCATTACGAGAGCCTGGGGCCCGGCTTCCACCCCGTTCCCCGGGAAATCGACGAGCAGGTGGCCCGGCTCAAGCTGGAGGCGGGCGGGATCCACCTGGACAGCCTCACCCCCGAGCAAGAAGCCTACCTAAGGAGCTGGCAGTGAGATGAAGGTGATTCGCGGCGGGCGGGTCTGGCTCGGCGCCGCTGAAGGCTTTCGCGAAGGCTTGGAAATCGTTGTCGAGGGGAGCCGCATCACCGACGTGCGGCCGTCCCAGCCCGATCAGCCAACACCCAGCCAGGAGACCGGGGCCCGGGAGGCGGAGGTGATCGATGCCACCGGCCACCTGGTCCTGCCGGGCTTCGTCAACGCCCACACCCACGCGGCCATGACCTTGCTCCGGAGCTACGCGGACGACATGGCCCTCCACCCCTGGCTCACCGAGGCCATCTGGCCGGCGGAGGCCCGGATGACGCCGGAGGACATTTACTGGGGCAGTCTCTTGGCCATCATTGAGATGATCCGGGGCGGCACCACCGCCTTCGCCGACATGTACTTCTTTGAGGATCAGACGGCTCGGGCCGTGGCGGAGAGTGGCATCCGGGCCGCCCTGGCCCCGGGACTGGTGGACGGAGAGGCGTTCGAAGCCCGGCTCCAGACGGTCCGAGAACTGGCCGCCACCTGGCACGGCGAAGCGGGCGGGCGGATCCGCATCATGGTGGGGCCCCACGCCCCCTACACCGCCTCCCAGGGCCTGAGCCGGGCCGCGGAGCTGGCCGGGGAGTTGGGGCTGGCCATCCACATCCACCTCTCGGAGACACGCAAGGAAGTGGAAGAGAGCCTGGCCCAGCACGGCCTCACCCCCATCCAGGTGGCGGAGCGGGCCGGCGTCTTCCAGGTGCCCACCCTGGCCGCCCACTGCGTTCACGTGACCGACGGGGACGTGGAGCTCCTGCGGGAGCACCGGGTGAAAGTGGCCCACAACCCCACCAGCAACATGAAATTGGGCAGCGGCCGGGCGCCGGTCCAGAAGATGCTGCAGGCAGGAGTCCTGGTGGCCATCGGAACCGACGGCACCGCCAGCAACAACGACCTGGACATGCTGGAGGAGACCCGGCTGGCCGCCTTTCTGGCCAAGATGGAGGAAGCGCCGCAAGCCCTTCCTGCTGCCACCTGCTTGGAGATGATGACGGTCTACGGGGCGGAGGCTCTGGGCTTCGCGGACGTGGGCCGGATCGCCCCCGGCTACCAGGCGGACCTCATCCTGGTGGACACCTCGGGGCCCCACTGGACACCCCTCTTTGACCCCGCGGCCAACCTGATCTACAGCGGCAAGGGGGCCGACGTGAAGACGGTGGTGGTGGCGGGCGAGCTCCTCATGGAGCGGGGCGAGCTGAAGACGGTGGATGAGGAGCGGGTCCTACACGAGGTGCGGCAACGGGCGCAGCGGATCGCCCGGGCCTAGGGCCCGGTCGATCCGTCGAGGACCCAATCTTCCCGCCCGCCCTGGCCGTGACGCCAGGGCGGGCACCTTCCACGCCTCTCGGCCTACACCTGGGCTAGGTTCTTCGTTCGCGGAGGAGTTCGGATAGCGCCAAGAGCGCCAATCCGAGACCGATGTGGGTGAAGGGACCTTCTAGCAGTGCCAGAAGGAGAGCACCCAGACCACCGGGGGGAGGACTGACCAGGAGGTCGATGCCTTCCGCCACCCCGCCGATGATCAGGATCCACCCGATCACGACCAGCCAGAAGGCCAGTCTGGAAAGCGGCCTCGACAATCGCATCGCTCCTTTCCGTGGGCACCCTATGTCCCAACCGAACAAACCCACACCCGCCTCAGGTCACGTTTGCGGCCGTTTTCGCGTGGATGCTCGGGCTGAACTACGAATGGGCGGGGCCAGCCCCCCTCTCCGGCGCGACCCTGGCCTCCCACGGCCTCATCCCCGGAGGCGAACCTTGGAGGGCTGGGAAGGATGTGGTATACTCCCAGTCAAGCACGGGCTCGATGCGTCGGGCCAGACGTGTCAGGCGCCGAATTCTCCCCAAGGGGAGAAGCGGGGGAACCACCTTTCTGGGGCGAATCCTCCGGAAGGAGGTAGGGCAGTCCACACCCGAGCCCGTCAGCTAACCCCGTAGGCAGCAGTGGAGAGTCTTGGGTTTCCCATCCAGGCACACGATCCGCGTGCCGTCTCCCGAGGCCCTCCGCACCTCGGGTTGTTTTTTCCCGACCTGACGCTGCCAGCATGATCCCACGGCGCCGTGAGGGGGCGGATGGCTGATCTGTCCGTGCCCCAAGATCACGGAGGGGGATCCTGATGCGCACGCTTCTGACCACTGGTTTGGCCGCGCTCCTCATCGCCGCGGCCTGGCCGGCGTCTGCCCTGGCCGCAGGCCAGGAACCCATTGTCTTTGCCGATGCCAGTTGGGAAAGCATCCAGTTCCACAACCGGGTGGCCGGCTTCATCGTGGAGCACGGCTACGGCCGTCCCGTCGACTACATCTTTGGCGACACCTTGCCCCTCTTGCACGGGCTGGTGCGAGGCGACATCGACGCCTACATGGAGGTCTGGATCGACAACATCCGGGAGGCGGTGGAGCAGGCCCTGGAGAGCGGCCGGGTCCTCAACCTGGGCTCCAACTTCCCCGATGCGCCCCAGGGTTGGTACGTGCCCACCTACATGGTCGAAGGCGACCCGGAGCGGGGCATCGAGCCCATGATGCCCGACGTCCGCTCCGTCACCGACCTGGCCAAGTACTGGGAGCTCTTCCGTGACCCGGAGAACCCTAGCAAGGGTCGGTTCTACAACTGTCCCCCTGGTTGGGTCTGCAGCGACATCAACCGGGCCAAGCTGAAGGCTTACGGCCTGGACGAGGTCTTCACCGCCTTCTCCCCCGGGTCCCAGGCGGCCCTCAACGCCACCATCGCCGCCGCCTACCGGCGGGGCCAGCCCTGGTTCGGCTACTACTGGGAGCCCACGTGGGTTATCGGCCAGTACGACATGACCCTCCTGGAAGAGCCTCCCTACACCGACGAGTGCTGGGCGACGGACTACGGTTGCGCCTACCCCTTCTCCAAGGTGCTCATCCTGGTCAACGCCGACCTGCCTGAGAAGGACCCGGAGGTGTACGCCTTCCTCTCCCGCTACGAGACGGAGCTGGAGCACACCAACCGGGCCCTGGCCTTCCTGAACGAGACCCAGGGCTCCATGGAAGCGACAGCCGTCTGGTTCCTCCGGGAGTACCCCGAGGTCTGGCGGGCCTGGGTGGACGAGGAGACGGCCCGGCGGGTTGAGGCGGCTTTGGAGGCGCATGGCGCATGACGACGCCAGCCATACGGGTGAGCCATCTCTGGAAGCTCTTCGGCCCGGAACGGATCCTCCGCACGTGCGACCGTCCCGAAACCTTCCCTGAGGCCCTGAAGGCGGGCGCGGTGGCGGCCGTGCGAGACCTCTCCTTCACCGTGGCGCCGGGGGAGATCTTCGTGGTGATGGGTCTGTCGGGAAGCGGCAAGTCGACCCTCATCCGCTCCCTCCTCCGCCTCATTGAGCCCACCTGGGGCCGGGTGGAGGTGGGCGGGGTGGACGTGACGGCCTTGGACGGCCCCGGCTTGACCCACTTCCGCCGGACCAAGGTGGCCATGATCTTCCAACACTACGGCCTTCTCCCCCACAAGACGGTGCTGGAGAACGTCGCCTTCGGCCTAAAGCTCCGGGGGGTGCCCCCGGCCGAGCGGCGGGCCAAGGCCCTGGAGGTCCTGGCCCGGGTGGGCTTGAAGGGCTGGGAGGAGAAGCTTCCCAGCGCCCTGAGCGGGGGCATGCAGCAGCGGGTGGGCATCGCCCGGGCCCTGGCTACCGACGCCGACATCCTCCTCATGGATGAACCCTTCAGCGGTCTGGACCCCCTGATCCGAACGGACATGCAGAACGAGCTCCTCCGGCTCCAGGCGGAGATGCGGAAGACCATCCTCTTCGTCACCCACGACCTCCGGGAGGCGGTCCGCCTGGGCGACCGGATGGCGGTGATGCGCTCCGGCTCCTTCGTCCAAGTGGGCACCCCCGACGAAATCCTGGCCCACCCGGCCAACGAGTACGTGGCCCGTTTCGTCCACGCCCAGGACCTGCCCGGCCGGAAGAAGCAGACCCAGCGGGAGAAGGTGGTCTCCTGATGCCTGAGTTCCATGTGGCCGGCTGGATCGATGCCTTCGTTGATTGGCTGCTCCTGAGCTACGGGGCGCTCTTCGACGGGATCTCGGCCGGGATCCTCGCCCTGCTCCTGCGCATCCAGGCGGGGCTCGAGTGGCTCCCCTGGTGGGCAGCGGTGGCCATCACCATACTCGCTGCCTACTCGCTCACCCGGCGGCCCGGCCTCTCCCTTATCCTGGGGTCCCTGCTGGTGATGGTGGTCGCCTTGGGCCTCTGGCCCCTGGCGGTGGAGACCCTGGCGGTGGTCATCGCCTCGGTGGTCTTGGCCCTCCTGCTCGGCATCCCCGTGGGGGTGCTCATGGCCGAATCCCGCTGGGCCAATGCAGCCCTCCAGCCTGTCCTGGATGCCATGCAGACCATGCCCAGCTTCGTCTACCTGATCCCGGCCATGATGCTCTTCGGCCTGGGGAAGGTGCCGGCGGTGCTGGCCACCCTGATCTACTCCACGCCGCCCGTCATCAGGCTGACCAACTTGGGCATCCGCCAGGTCTCGCCGGAGGTGCAGGAGGCAGCCCTCGCCTACGGCGCCACCCGGTGGCAGCTTCTGAAGGAGGTGCGCCTCCCCCTGGCCATGCCATCGATCCTGGCGGGCGTCAACCAGACGACCATGATGGCCCTCTCCATGGTGGTCATCGCCTCCATGATCGGGGCCCGGGGCGTGGGCGAGGAGGTGCTTCTCGCCATCAACCGGATCGACGTGGGCCGGGGTTTCGAGGCGGGTCTGGCCATCGTCGCCCTGGCCATCGTCATGGACCGGCTCACCCAAGCCTTCGCCCGGCGGTGGGAAACGCCCGGCGTGCCCTGAGGCCTTGCTACCGACTGGGCCTGGCCTCCGGTCCGAGCCAGCCTTCACGCCAGCTGACGCCCCGGAGCACCCAGCTCCGGGGCGCCAAACGGGCTCCCACTCCTCCTGTCACCCGGTATCGAATCGATCCTCCTGAGGCATACCACCCCGGGAGGCTCTGGAATGCCCTTCAGGCCCACATGGAAGCTCAGCCGCGCCTCGCTTCTGGCCCACGCCCTGGTCCTGGCCTTGACCCTGGCCCTCTCTGGCGCGGCCTCGGCCCACCGGCCCCTCTTTCCGGGGCCCCGGGCCGCCGATCCCGACTCAACCATCACCATCGCCAACCCGGCTGTCTCCCACGTGATCTACATCGAGCTGACCCCCGAAACACCCCACGCCTGGGTCCGCCTGGAGAACGACCGGCCCCGGCAGGTCGCCGTCCGGCTGGCGGTGCCGGAGGAACCACGGCGGAAACTTGCGGCGCCGGTGCTGGTCCTCTTCGGCCCCGGGCTTCCGGACCCGCCCGAGGAGCTGGCCGTGGCGCCGCCTCAGGGAACGGCCGGCGGGGCCCTCACCGTCATCCCCACCGGGCCTCCTGAGCCCTTCCATGAACCCGTCACGGGCACCCGGTCCCGCATCGTCGCCAAGACCCAGCTCCGCCTCCCAGCGGCGGGCACCTACCTCGCCGCGCTCTACGACGCCCAGGGGGAAGAGGGCAAGGCCTGGATCAGCCTGGGCCAGCGGGAAGGGTTCCGCTGGCGGGACATCGCCCGCCTGCCCGGCTGGATCCGGGATGTACGCCGCTTCCACGAAGTCCCGGGCTTGCCCACCTGGGCGTGGATCGGCGTGGCCGGGGTGGTCGCCCTTGGCTCGGTGGTGGGGCGGGCGCTCTCGAGGAGGTAGGCCGGCGCCCCCGGCGAGTCGAGGAAGCTTCGCGGGGGTGCGGCAGGCGCCGCACCCCCGCTGAGTGACCGATCCGGGAAACTGGAAGCCGATGCGCGCATCCCGTCAGGCCGGCGTCACCGCGGGCCCAGGCCGTCCTCCGGCCTTCACCTGGCACTTCTCGAGGAGGTCGGGGATGGCGTCCACCAGCTTGTCCAGGGCGCCTCCGGCACCCGTCTGGACAAAGCGGACGTCGTCCCCCTGGATGACCAAGACCCCGGCCACCTTCATGCGGGCGCCGCCACCGCCGCCCGTGCCGGTGCCGCCCTCGGTGTCGCCGCCGCCTCCACCCCCGAACCCGAAGCTGACGTTGATGATGGGGATGAGGGTGAGGGAGCCGATTTGCATGGGCTCGCCGATCACGGTCTTGGTGCTCATGCTCTGCATGACCTTGTCAATGATCGCCTCAACGTTCATCGACCAACCTCCTATCCTCGCCTGCCTTGCCCGCCTGAGGCCTCTTGAGCCTGCCACCGCTTCCGATACCCTGCCCTCGCCTCACGCCGTCCCGGCCAGCCGGGCTTTGAGCCGGGGCCACCAGACCCGCCGGATCTCCCGGCGGAGAAGGACGGCCACCAGCACCGCCGCCGGCCGGATGGGCACCACCCGCATCCGCACTCGGGCCCACCCCTCCAGCTTGGCCTCCCCGAAGTCCGGCGTCAGGCGCAGATCCCGGGGCCACGGCAGCATGGCCCGCAGACCTTCGCACACACCGGTCAGGTACGGATCCTCCAGCCCGTAGGTGAGCTTCCCTTGGGCCTCAAGCCCCAGGGAGCGCCAGAGTCGTGCCATCACCGGCCGGAGCTCCGGCAGCAGCGCCAGGAACTCCGGGAGCGTCAGGCCCCGGCGCCGTCGCCGCGAGGGTTTGGGCCGCGGGGGCCGGGGCCGGCCCCCCCGCCGCGCGCCGCCCGCCGACAAGGCCTTGGTGAAGCCGGCCAGCCGGAGGGAGGTCTGGGCGGGACGCCCCGGCTCCTTCACGCTGACGAAGGCGACCAGCCCGAAGGCCCAGTCGGCCTCCACACGCCAGCTCGTGGCCTCCCAATGGGCACCTCCCGACTCGTTGAGGGCCAGATTCTGCACGCGGCCAGCGGCCCGCCAGGGGATGCAGAGCAGCACCAAGAGGAGGGCGAGAAGCCCGGCCAGCACCCAGACCACCCCGGTGAGGAGGGCTCCCGCTACCCCACCGGCCTCACCTCCTCCCCCGTACCCGCCGGGCGATGGCCAGGGGGGAGGCCAAAACTCGCCTGCCCGCCCGGGAGAGAAGGTCTCCTACCAGGTCCAGGGGCGCGGCATACCGGGCCCACCCGATGCTGTACCCCGCCCAGGCCGGGATCAGGGAGCGGGCTGGGCGACGAGCTTGGCGCGCCCCCCGCTGCTCCTCCTCCCAGGCCCGGAGCAGGGCCTCGTGGAGCTGATCCAGCTCTGGGGGCAGCTCTGGCTCGGGCAGGTGCTCCAGATCCCACATGAGCGCCTTGTAGCGGGCCACCCGGCCGCGGCACCCCAAGCAGCGGGCCAGGTGGGCGCGGAGGAGCTCCTCCTCGGCGGCGTCGAGCACGCCTTCCACGTACATCTGCAGGAGTCCATCATCCACGCAGCTCATCCCGCTTCCCCCTCCACCCCCGCCGGCGGCACTGCGAGCCCCTCGCGGGGCATGGGCGCTGGCGCCTCCAGCGCCGCCCTCAGAGCCCGGCGGCCCCGGAACAGGTAGGTCTTCACCGTGCCCAGGGGGAGCTGCATCGCCTGGGCGATCTCGTTGTAGGTGAGGCCTTCCTGGTGCCGGAGGACGATGGCCATGCGGTGATCTGGGGGAAGGGCCTCCAAGGCCCGCTCCAGCCGGGCCCGGTCCCAGGCCATCAGGGCCTGCTGCTCCGGATCACCCTCGGCGGCCACGTCTTGCAGGCGCTCCCACTCCCCATCCAGGGAGACCGTCGGGGGACGACGCTCCGCCGCCCGGAGGCGGTTGAGGCAGGTGTTGGTCGTCACCTGGCGGAGCCACGGCCAGATGGCCCGACCCCGCTGGAAGTGGCGGACCGCCTGCAGCACCCGCAGGAAGACCTCTTGGGTGGCGTCCAGTGCGTCCTCTCGGTGGCGCAGGAAGGTGTAGGCCCGCCGGTAGACCCGTGCCTGGTACCGGTCGAGGAGGAGGGCGAAGCCCTCCTGCCGCCCCTGCTGGCACAGGCGGATGATGTCGTCGTCCGTGTACACGACCTGCTCCTCCGATCACGGCCCTTTGCCGGAGACCTCGAACCCCCGGGTCCGGATCGCACGACTTTGGCAATCGGCCCGCAGGGGGCGAGCCTCCGCCCCACGAGCCCGGAACCGGCCACCAGGATCCAAGGGCCTCTCACTTGGTCCTACACCGGGAGAAGGGAGAAAGTTTCAGGAGAGATGAGCTGGCAGGGACTCCGGCGTCGGGAGCCACCGGCCTGTCAGCGTTGCAGCCAGGCGGGACCAGTCCCAGCGGGCACGCCCGGCGGGCGCCGGCCGGTGGCCCCCGAGCCGGTTAAAGGGCAACCTTGACGACGATCTTCTGCACACGCTCCCGCCCATCCCGGTGGCCGGGGGTGAAGCCCAGGCCATGGGCGTCGGACGGGTAGAGGCAGACCACATGCCCGGCCGGCAACCTGAGCTCCAGCCCTTCTCTTCCTTCGGAGCTCGGATCGGCGAGCCCTTCACGCTCACTGGTCCTTCACGCCCTTCGGCGGAGGAGCCGCCGGAGGGCCCGCAGCCGGTGGCCGTTGGCCCAATCCAGCAAAGCCTCGGCGACCGGCAGGGGCAGGCTGTCGGGGTCATAGAGGCCCAAGGCTCGCAGGGGCGTGGTCGCTGCGGACGCCATCGCCATCTTGTGGACGGGGTCGTCGGGATCGGCCTGGGCCCCCAGGTGCTTGACCGCCTCCCGCTTCACCACCCAGGCGACCAGCCGGAGGAGCAGGCTGCTCTCCCCCATCTCGGCCACCGAGTTGTTCATGTCGTAGCGTCCCCTGGTGGGCGGGACGTAGTCGGGGTAGTCGGGGTGGATGGTGATGAAGTCTTCCTTGGTGGGGATGCCCTCCAGGGTGTAGTACCAGTCGCTGCAGGGGGTCCGGACGGGCGGCACGCCCTTCAGGTGCAGGGGCTCGCTTAGGCGGATGTCGGCCGAGCTTGCGCCCAGCTCGATGTCGTACTGCCCCTCCTCCACCACCCACTCTCCCCGGGCCGGATCGTAGATGGCGAAGCTCCGCTTGTTGAGGTGGAAGGTGACCTGGCCCGTCTCGCCCCGCTTCAGGTGGATCTTGGCGAACCCCTTCAGTTCCCGGACCGGGCGGTAGGCACCGCCGGTCTTGGGCGCCACGTAGAGCTGGACCACCTCGGCCCCGTCGTAGTCGCCCACGTTGGTGATGGAAGCGGTCACCTCCACCTCATACTCGCCCCTCTGGCGGATCTGAAGGGTGCCGTACTCGAACCGGGTGTAAGAGAGGCCGAAGCCGAAGGGGTACCGGACGGGGACCCCGGCCGTCTGGAAGTAGCGGTACCCGCAGTAGAAGCTCTCCAGGTACGGCGCCTGCTTGGGCACCTTCAGGTAGTAGCTGCTGTTGACCCCATCCTCGTAGCGGCAGGGGTAGGTCTCGGCCAGCTTGCCGCTGGGGTTCTCCTTGCCGAAGAGCAGATCGGCCGCGGCCAGGCCCCCTGCCTGGCCGGCCAGCTGCATGTGGAGGATGGCCTGGACCTGGTCCGCCCAGGGCATCTCCACCGCCGCCCCGCCCACCAGCACCACCACCATCCGCTGGGTGACCCGAGCCAGGGCTTCCACCAGGGCGACCTGGTTGACGGGCAGCCGCATGTGGGGCCGGTCGAAGCCTTCACCTTCGTAGGCGGGGGTGAGGCCGATGCAGAGGATCACCGTCTCCACCCGCCGGGCGAGACGCACCGCCTCCTCCACCAGGGCCTCATTCGGCTCATCCTTCAGGGTGTACCCGGGCGCGAAGGGAACGGCGGGAACGTACTGGCGCACGCCATCCAGGAGGCTCTCCAGGCGGGTGGGGACCACCTGGGAGGAGCCCGCCCCCTGGTACCGGGGGGTCCGGGCCAGCTCGCCGATGACGGCCACCGAGGCGTCGGGCGCCAGGGGGAGGAGGGGTCCGTCGTTCTTCAGCAAGACGGCCCCGGCCGCCGCCACCTTTCGGGCCAGCTGGTGGTGCCGCTCGTACAGATCTGGAGGCAGGGCCGCTGGATCGGCGCCGGTGGTCCGCTCGATCAGGGTCAAGATCCGGTCCACGCAGGCGTCGATGGCCGCCTCATCCAGCTCGCCTCGCTGGACCGCCTGCCGGACCTGCTCATCGAAGCGGCCTTTGCTGCCAGGCATCTCCAGATCACAACCGGCCCGGAAGGCGGCCACCCGGTCGTTCATCGCCCCCCAGTCGGTGACGACCACACCGTCGAAGCCCCACTCCTCCCGGAGAATCTCGGTGAGGAGCCGCCGGTGATCGCTGCAGTAGGTCCCCTCCACCTTGTTGTAGGCGCACATGATGGTGGTGGGTTGGGCCTCTTGGACGGCGATCTCGAAGGCGGGCAGGTAGTACTCCCGCAGGGCCCGCTCATCGACCAGCACGTCGGTGCTCATCCGGTGAAGCTCCTGGTTGTTCAGCGCGAAGTGCTTGAGGGAGACCCCAACCCCTTGGCTCTGGACGCCCTGGATCCAGGCGGCGGCCATTTTGCCGGCCAGGTAGGGGTCCTCGCTGAAGTACTCGAAGTTCCGGCCGCAGAGCGGGTTCCGCTTCATGTTCACCCCCGGCCCCAGGAGGACGTTGATGCCCTGCTGGACCGCTTCCTTGCCCAGGGCCTCCCCCATCTCCCGGACCAGGTCCAGATCCCAGGTGGACGCCACGGCGCTGGCCGTGGGGAAGCAGGTGGCCGGCTGGCTCGCGTGGATCCCCAGGTGATCGCCCTGCTCGGAGACCTGCTTCCGCAGGCCGTGGGGCCCGTCGGCCAGGAAGAGGGACGGGATGCCGTGCTGGGGCATGGCCTTGGTCGTCCAGGTGCTGGCCCCCGAACAGAGCTGGATCTTCTCCTCCAGGGTCATGCGCGCGATCCGGTCCTTGTGGCGAAGCACCCTGTCCCCTCCTTCCGGTGGTGGCTCCCACTCCATTCTTTCGCCCCGGGGGTCGGCTCCCCTGGGGACCAGCCCCGCCCGGAACCGAGTCCCCCGCCCGCCTGGATCCAGCCCGCGGCCGGTGACACCTGCCGTCAGGCCCAGCCCACAGCCGCCTCAATCCCACTGGAGGGTGGCCGCGCTCCGGTACTCGGTCACCCGGCTTTCGAAAAAGTTCTTCTCCTTGGAGAGGTCGATGGTCTCCGCCATCCAGGGGAAGGGGTTGGCCGAGCCGTACTGAGCGGGCAGCCCCAGCCGCTCCAGCCGGCGGTCGGCGATGGACTGGACGTACTCGCGGAACATGGGGGCGGTGAGGCCCATGACGCCCTGGGGCAGCACCTCCTCCGCGTACCGGACCTCCAGCTCCACCGCCCGGCGGATCGTCTCGATCACCCGCTGCTGGAAGGCGGGCGTCCACAGCTCGGGGTTCTCCGCCTTGATGCCGTTGATCAGGTCCACGCCGAAGGCGAGGTGGACCGTCTCGTCCCGCAGGATGTACTGGAACTGCTCACCGATGCCCGTCATCCGGTTCCGCCGGTGGAGGGAGAGGATCATGGCAAACCCTGAGTAGAAGAAGATCCCCTCCATGATGACGTAGTAGCCGATCAGGTTCTCGAGGAACGTCTGGGCGCCGGCCAGGGTGTCGGTGCGGAAGCCAGGGTCCAGGACCGCGGCTGTCAGCTCCATCTCGAAGGCGTCCTTGGCGTGGATGACGGGAATCTCCCGGTACATGTTGAAGACCTCCCGCTCATCCAGCCCCAAGCTCTCCACGATGTAGTGGAAGGCGTGGGTGTGGACCGCCTCCTCAAAGGCCTGGCGGAGCAGGTACTGGCGGCACTCGGCGTTGGTCACGTGGCGGAAGATGGCCAGGATGATGTTGTTGGCCACCAGGCTCTCCGCGGTGGAGAAGAAGCCCAGGTTGCGGAGGATCATGTGCCGCTCGGCCTCCGACAGGGCCCCGCTCCGCCAGAGCTCAATGTCCTGGGCCATGGGTACCTCGTTGGGCATCCAGTGGTTGGCGCAGCCCGTCAGGTAGTACTCCCAGGCCCACTGGTACTTGAGGGGCATCAGCTGGTTCACATCAACGGTCTCGCAGTTGATGAGACGCTTCTCCGAGGCGTCAAAGCGCCGACCCGGCACGAAGGGACGGTTCTCAGCGCCGCTCATCAGGCTTCACCCTCCCGGACCACCATGTTTCGATCACCCCACGGCGGCTCCGACCCGCCTCCATCCCTGAACCTTTACTGGCAGACCTCACAGCCGGCCCCCTCCTCCTCGGGACCGTCCGTCCCCGGGGCGACCCCCAGGCCTGCGGCGGGGCCCGGGGCGAGCTGGCTCGCCTCCCGCCGCCAGCGGGGCGCGCCCACCAGCCGGTGCTCCTGAATGGTCGACTTTTCCACCTGGGAGGCCCCCAAGGTCCGCAGGTAGTAGGTGGTCTTCAGCCCCTTCCGCCAGGCGAGCCGGTACATCTCGTCCAGCTTCCGGCCGCTGGGCTCGGCGAGGTAGAGGTTGAGGGACTGGCCCATGTCGATCCACTTCTGCCGCCGGGCGGCCGCCTCGATGAGCCAGCGGGGGTCAATCTCGAAGGCGGTCCGGAAACGCTCCTTCACCTCGGGCGGGATCCGCTCGATGGGCGCCAGGATGCCGTCGTAGAGGACCAGCGCCTCCACCATCTCTTCATCCCAGAGGCCCCGGGCCCGGAGCTCCTCCACCAGGTAGGGGTTGACCACGGCGAAATCACCCGAAAGGTTGGTCTTGGTGTAGAGGAGCCGGTAGTCGGGCTCAATGGACTGGGAGACGCCCAGGATGTTGGAGATGGTGGCGGTGGGCGCAATGGCGAGGACGTTGCTGTTCCGCATGCCGTACCGCCGGACCGCCTCCCGCACCGGCGTCCAGTCCAGCCGTCCGCCCCGCGGCACCTCCACAGGCACCCCCCGCTCCGCCTCCAGCCGCTCCAGGGTGTCCTGGGGCAAGAGCCCCTGGGACCAGGCGGAGCCGGCGTAACTTGGATACGGGCCCCGTTCCCGGGCCAGGTGGGCCGAGGCCAAGATGGCGTGGTAGGCGATGGTCTCCATGCTCTCGTCCGCGAAGGCCATGGCCGCCTCGGACCCATAGGGGATCTGCAGCTTGTGAAGCGCGTCCTGGAAGCCCATGATACCCAGGCCGATGGGGCGGTGGCGCAGGTTGGACCGGCGGGCCGCCTCGATGGGGTAGAAGTTGATGTCGATGACGTTGTCCAGCATCCGCACCGCCGTGGTCACTGTTTCCCGGAGAGCCTCCTCATCCAGCCGGCCCTCCCGGACGTGCCAGGCCAGGTTGATGGACCCCAGGTTGCAGACGGCCACCTCATCGGGGCTGGTGTTGAGAAGGATCTCGGTGCAAAGGTTGGAGCTGTGGATGACGCCGGCGTGGGCCTGGGTGTTCCGCAGGTTGGCCGCATCCTTGAAGGTGATCCAGGGGTGGCCCGTCTCGTAGAGCATCCCGAGCATCCGCCGCCAGAGCTCCCGGGCCTTCACCCGCTTGACGTGGGTGAGCTCACCCCGGTCGGCCATGGCCTCGTAGGCCAGGTAGCGCTCCTCGAAGGCCCGGCCGTAGAGGTCGTGGAGGTCGGGCACGTCGCTGGGGCTGAAGAGGGTCCACTCCCCGTCGGCCTCCACCCGCTTCATGAAGAGGTCGGGGATCCAGTGGGCGGTGTGCATGTCGTGGGTCCGCCGGCGCTCATCCCCCGTGTTCCGGCGGAGCTGCATGAAGTCTTCCAGGTCCAAGTGCCACGTCTCCAGGTAGGCGCAGACGGCCCCCCGCCGCTTGCCGCCCTGGTTGACGGCGATGGCCGTGTCGTTGGCCACCTTCAGAAAGGGGATCACCCCTTGGCTCCGGCCGTTGGTCCCCCGGATATGGCTCCCCAGGGCCCGTACGGGGGTCCAATCGTTGCCCAGGCCCCCGCTCCACTTGGAGAGCATGGCGTTGTTGTAGATCCCCATGAAGATGCTGTGGAGGTCGTCTTCGATGGTGGTGAGGAAGCAGGAGGACAGCTGCGGGTGGACGGTGCCGGCGTTGAAGAGGGTGGGGCTCGAGGGGCAGAAGCGGAAGGTGGACATCAGCTCGTAGAACTGGATGGCCCGGCGGGTGGGGTCATCCTCGTTGAGGGCCAGACCCATGGCCACCCGCATCCAAAAGAGCTGGGGCGTCTCCAGGCGGCGCTCGCCCTCATGGATGAAGTAGCGGTCGTAGAGGGTCTGGAGGCCCAGGTAGCTGAAGAGTTGGTCCCGCTCGGGGCGGAGGGCCCGGGCGAGCCGGTCCAGGTCGAAGCGGAGGAGGTCCGGGCTGAGCCGCCCGATCCGGACCCCGTACTGGACGGCGTTCTGGAAGAGCGCCGGGTACCGGGCCCGCACCTCATCGAAGGCCAGGGGCTCCCCCCTCATCTCCAGACCCAACGCCTCGTGGTAGACGATGTCGAGGAGCAGGCGGGCGGCCACCCGGGCGTAGTTGGGCTCGCGCACGATGAGTGCCCGGGCAGCGTACACCTGGGCCCAGCGCTGCTCCCGGGGGGAGAGGCCGGGCAGCCCCGTGCCGGCCGCGGCCTGGGCCAGCGTCTCCAAGGAGACATGTTCAATCCCGGCCACGGCCCACGCCAGCTCCGGGGCCGGCGACGAAGCACCTCGGTGGACGGCAGACATGAAGAAAGCCTCCCTCTCGTGTGGCTGGCACCCGAGGGAAGGCAAGGCGGAAGAGCGGGAACGGGCGCCCCGTGGCCGGGAAGCAGGCCAACCCGCGGGCACGCCGCCAGCGTCCGGCAGGGCCACGAACGCCTCGCACGCCCTTGCTGCCTTACCCTCGAAGGCGCAAGGTGAACCTCGCCACTGGCGAGGGCAATCGGCAGGTCTTCGGACTTGCAGGCAGTGGCGCTTCCCGAAGGGCGCCGAACCTACTAGCCGTCGCTTCCCAGGCCTCTGGCGGCCCAGTGCCCATGACGGCGTTCGTTCCTGCTCACCGCTGCGGGGCAGTCCCGGATTCGCACCGGGTTCCCTCTTCGCCCGAGCCGGTCTGGGGGACCGGCCCAGGACCGATTGCAGGCCCAATATACAGTAGATGGTAATGGTTGTCAACCCTACACCTTGTGTTTTCCGTTCCCGCGGAGGCGGGCGCGCCTCCCGTCCGCCGGTCCTGCCCACCGGCGAGTCATCTCAGGGGCTCGTCCCCCGCGGATGGTCCAGGTCCTGCCCAGAGCTTGGAGCCGGCCCGCTCAGCCCTCCTCCAAGGGAACGCCGGGCCCAGGCTCCGCGACGAGCCCGTGCTTCAGCGCGTAGACCGCAGCCTGGGTCCGGTCCTGGAGCCCCAACTTGCTCAAGATGCTGCTTACGTGGGTCTTCACGGTGGTCTCGGTGATGGCCAGCGCCGCCCCGATCTCCTTGTTGCTCAGGCCCCGGGTGAGGAGGGTGAGCACCTCCAGCTCCCGGGGGGTGAGGGAGGAGGCGGCCGCGGCCGGGTGACCCGGCGGCTGGCCCACCTGGAGCATGAGTGCCTGGGCCACCCGGGGGTGGAGGCGGGCCTCGCCCCGGTGGACGGCCCGGATGGCCTCCACCAAGACGTCGGGAGCCACATCCTTCAAGAGGTAGCCGGCCGCGCCGGCCTGGATGGCGGGCACCACCCGATCCTGCTCCGCGAAGCTGGTGAGAACGATCACCTTGGTGCCGGGGGAGCGGCGCTGCACCTCCCGGGTGGCGGCCACCCCGTCCATCCCGGGCAGCACCAGGTCCATAAGGACCACGTCCGGCTGCAGGCGTTCCACCGCTTCCAGCGCGGTCTCGGCGTCCGTCGCTTCGCCCACCACCTGGATCTCTTCTTCCGTTTCGAGAAAGAAGCGCAGGCCCCGGAGGACCACCGCATGGTCATCCACCAGGAGGACCGTGATGGGCCGCCCGCTCCCTTGGGTCATGGCGCTTCACCTCCGCCCTCCGACGCCGCTGGGAGGGGGATGATGGCCCGCACTTCCGTGCCGCCTCCCCGCCGGCTCCGGACGGTCACATCGCCCCCCAGGGACTGGGCCCGCTCCCGCATGCCGATGAGGCCGAAACCGCCCGAAGCGCCGGCAGCCCGGGCCTGAAAGCCCACGCCCCGATCCCGCACCGTGAGGGTGATCATCTCCCGGTCCAGCCCGTACTCGACCTGCACCTGGTCCACACCCGCGTGGCGCCGCACGTTGTTCAGCGCCTCCTGTCCGATCCGCCAGAGGGCCTCCTCCACCGCCTGGGGCACGGCGCCTCCGCCCGTCACGGCAACCTCCACCGTGAGGCCCAGGCGGGCGCCGTACTGGGTCAGGGCGGTGATCAGGCCTTGTTCGAGGCCTTCAGGGCGGAGCTGCCAGATGAGGGAGCGCATGGCCTGCAAGGACTCCTGGGCCAGGGCCTGGATCTCCTCGAGGGCCCGGGCCGCCTCCTCAGGGTCCCGGTGGATCAGCTTGCGGGCGCCCTGGGCCAGCAGGTTCAGGGAGAAGAGGGACTGGGAGATGGAGTCGTGGAGATCCCGGGCCAGGCGGTTCCGCTCTTCGAGGCGGGCCTGGTCCCGCTGGGCCTGGAGGAGGCGGACGCGGGCGATGGCCGTGCCGATTTGGAGGGCGACGGACTCGAGCAAGGCCAGCTCCTGCGGGGAGAAGTGCCGCTTCTCTGGGTGAGCCACGTTGAGCAGGCCGAACCGGACGCTGCCGGAGGCGAGGGGCACCGTCGCATGGTGGCTGATCTGGTGGGTCTCGCCCCACTGGCGCCGGCGGGCCTCGTCCAGGCGCTTGCATTCCATGGTGTTGGCCGCCCGCTCCAGCCCGCCCCCCCAGTACGCATCGAGGCACCAACACCCGCCCCGGCTCATGGGGCGCTTCGCGTCCCGGCAGAGGGCGGGCGGGAGCCCGTGATCGGCGATGAGCCGGTAGGCCCGGGGGCCGGGCCCGGTGAGAAAGATCCAACCCGTGGTGAAGCCCAACGCCTCCAGCACCTTGGGGAGGACACCCTGGAGCATGGGCTCCAGGTCGGTGGCCTCGTTCAGGGTCTCCGCGATGGTCTTCAGGGCCAGAAGCTCCCGGGTCCGGGCCTCGTTCGCATCCATGCTGATCGTCCCCCGTCCGCCCACGCCAGAAGGCGAGCCCGCGCGACGCACCGAATGCACGGCTCACAGAATGAGGTGGACGTCGCCGAACTCATGCCACAGATAGCCCAGGGCCATCGCCTCCCCGTACGCCTGGAAGATCGCCGCCCGCTCCAGGAAGGCACAGAGCAGGGCCAGGTGGGAGGTGACGGGCGCGTGCAGCCCGGTGAGGAGCCCATCCACCACCTTCAGGTCATAGTCGGGGTGGACGAAGAGCTCGGTGAACCCCGTCGCCGGCTTCACCGCGCCCCCTTCGATGGCTGCGCTCTCCAGGGCCCGGACCACCGTGGTGCCCACCGCGATCACCCGGCCCCCGGCCGCCTTGGCGGCATGGATGGCCTGGACGGTCGCGTCAGGAACATCATACCATTCTGGATACGTCCCGTGGGCCTCCACCACCGGATGGACCAGCTCGTGGCTGGAGACGCCGGTATGCAGGGTGATTTGGGCGATGCCTACGCCCCGCGCCCGAAGGGAGCGAAGGACCCGGCAGGTGAAGGGCCGGGCGGCCGACGGCATCTCCGCCGAACCCTCCACCCGGGCGAAGAGGGTCTGGTAGAAGGCCAGGGGCCACTCCCCGTGGACGTAGGGGTAGCGGATGGGCGCGCCCACCCGCACAGCCGCCGCGTAGGGGTCGCCCTGTATCTGGGCCAGCCAGAGCCGGGCAAAGTCCCGATACGGTTGGAGGAGCTGGGCCCGGAGGGGGGCGCCCACCACCTCCACCCTCCCGCCGGCGGGGAGGGGGCCCTCGTGGGGCCCGCCCCACGCGCTCCGCACCTCCACGATCCAGTGACCGTCCTTCAGATCCGTGGACAAGTGGAGGCGCAGGGGGACGGCGCCCATCCGGGCGGGCAGCGAGGCGGCCATGGTCCGGGAATTGTTGACCACCAGCAGATCGCCCGGCCGGAGGTACCGGGCCAGGTTGACGAACTGGTCGTGGCGGTGGAACCCCTGGCGGCGGTCGGTGACCAAGAGCCGCACCTGGTCCCGGGCCAAACCCCGGGCTTCAGGCGGTACTCGGGCGGCGAGGCTTTCGGGAAGATCGAAGTGGAGGGCCTCGGTCCTCATGGGTAGACCACCCCTTGGGCCAGAAAGCGCCAGGGCCTGGCCGGGTACGAGCCTTCTGCCCCGTTCGCCGAGGCGTTCCCTGCTCGCCCCGCCCGGGCCAGCTCCCGGTCGATGATCTCGAGAACGGCCGGGGCCACCTCCTCGGGCAGCGGCCGGTCGCTGATGTCCTCCCCAGGGAAGGCGGCCTGGTGCATCTGGGTGCGCATGTCGCCCGGGTCGATGGCCACCGCGCCCACACCCGTGCCCGCCAGCTCGTTGGCCAGGGTGTGGGTGATCAGGTCCAGGGCCGCCTTGCTCGCCCCGTAGCCGCCCCAGCCTGGGTACCCGCCGACCGCCGCGTCGGAGGAGATGTTGACGATGAGGCCGTGGCCCTGGGCCAGCATGCCGGGGAGGACCGCCTAGATGAGGGCCAGGGGCCCAAAGACGTTGGCGGCGAAGACCTCCTCCAGCTGTGCGAGCGGGTACTGGGCCAGGGGCGGGAGGGGCGACGGGCCCAGGAGGGAGGCGTTGTTCACCAGCACATCGATCCGCCCGAACCGTTCGGTCCCTTCGGCCACCAGGCGGCGGGCCAAGTCCCGGTCCGCCACGTCGCCCGCCCGCGCGTGGACTGAGGCGCCCAGAGCCCGGAGCTGGGCCGCCGCCTGGGCCAACCCTTCAGCCCCCCGGGCGCAGATGACCAGCCCTTCCCCGCGGCGGGCCACCTCCCTGGCCAGGGCCAGGCCCAAGCCCCGGCTGGCACCAGTCACCAGCCAGACGCGTGAGCGCTCCATGGGGATCACCTCACTGAACCGGTGGGGTTGTGGTGATCCCACTCTAGCCAAACTCGGAAAGAGACGGATCGGCCGGGAGGAGGAGGTCCGTCTCCTCCTTTGGGAGGAGGCCAAGGTCCGGGTGCACCCTGTCTTGACGCCTCTTCCCGCCCGGTGAACCCCGGGGGCCGGGGGGCGTCGCCCCATGCCGCCACCGCCTGCCAAACGGCCAGGGGCGGGCCTGGCGCCCGCCCCCATCGCTTCTTCCCTTCCCGGGCGTGATGAGCCCCGGGCGGCTGGCCCTCGCCTACGACCCATCACCAGGCTCTACCACGGCTGGCGCCGGGCGGGGCCCCGGAGCAGCGCCCCCTTCAGCGCGCCTTGTTCGGGCGGCGGTGGGCAGCCGGCGCGCCGCCATCAGGGCGACCACGAAGGGAAGGAGCAGGGCCAAGAAGACATCGGAGAAGGGGGCCGCCTCCAAGGTGGCGAGCGGATTCCAGGGGGCCAGTTGCGCCTCCTGGCGGGCCGCCAGGAGGGCTCCGGCGACGGCCGGGCCCGACGCGCCCAAGAGGAAGCCGGTGCCCTGGAAGAGGCCCATGCCCGCGCCCACCTCCTCCTCCGGCAAGGCGTTGGCGACCGCGTTGTTGGCCGGAGATTGGATGCAGGCAAGTCCCGTCCCGACGCAGGCCATGAGCCCGGCGATCAGCACCGGGGAGACCCCGGCCCAGGTGGAGAGGGCGGCCACCGTCAGCATCAGAAGCCCGATCCCCATCAGGATGGGGCGCCGTACTCCCACCCGGTCCGAGAGCCGCCCGGCGAAGGGCGAGGCGAGGGCCATGGCGACCGCATGGGGCGTGAGCACCAGGCCGGTGGCACTGGAGGAGAGGCCGTTCACCTCCACCACCAGAAGCGGCACCAGCATGAGCACCGACAGGTTGACGAACATGGCCACGGGACCGGTGGCGAGGGCGGCCACGTAGCTCCGATTCCTGAAGAGGCCCAGGGGGACAAAGGGGTGCGCCACCCGCTGGCTGCGCCGGACCAGGGCGATGCCAGCCAAGAGGGCGGCGAGGAAGGCGCCCCACGAGGAGAAGGCGGTAAAGCCCACCGTTTGGCCCTGGGTGATGCTGAAGAGGAGGAGGCCCGCGCTCAGGGCGAGGAGCAAGCCCCCCACGGCGTCAAAGCGCCGGACTTGGGCGGAGCGGCCATCGGGGAGAAAACGCAGGGCCAAGGGGATCAGGGTGAGGGCGAGGGTGATGGAGATCCCGAAGAGCCCCCGCCAGCCCAGCCATTGGCCCAAGGCGCCCCCCACGATGGGCCCCACCGACTGGCCCATCCCCACGGTGGAGGCGATGAGGCCCAGCGCGCTGCCGCGATGGCCCGAGGGAAAGGCCCGGGCCACCGCGACGGCGGAGAGGGCAGGCACCGCCGCCCCCGTGGCCCCCTGGAAGGTCCGTCCCACCACCAGGAGCGACAAGCTGGGCGCCAGAGCGCAGACAAGGCCGCCCACCGCGAACCCCGCCAGGCCCATGGCGAAGAGCCGGCGGACGCCGTACCGGTCCGAGGCCCGGCCGAGGATGGGCACGCCCACGGCGTAGGCCAGCAGGTAACCGGTCACCACCCAGCCGATCAGGGCCGGCGAGGCAGCAAACTCCGCCCGGATGACCGGGATCATTACATTGATCATCGAGCCGGTGAAGGTGGTCAGGAAGACGGCGGAGAGGATCACCAGCAGGAGACGGCTGGGGGACGCGTCCGGGCCAGACTCAACCGCAAGGCTCTGCCGTTCCATGTTCACCCTCCTCGAAGGGAGCGTTTACCGGAAGTTCCGGCTCGCCGCACCAGGCAGTTCGATCCCTTTCCGCCATCCCAAGAGCCTGCTGGCCCACGCCCGCCGGGCTCGAGGCAGGTGAGCCTCCCGATGGGATCGCCTCCACCTGTGTGGGCGACGATCCCACTCTAACCGGTGGCAACTTAGGCTGGATCGGCCAGCGGGAGGAGAGCGCCTCCTCCTTTCGGAGGAGCGCCTTAGCGGAGCGGCCGCCCGCCGCGGGCGGCTGGTGCTTCCCGCACCACGTCGGTGATGGGCCGGTTCCGAGGGTTCTCGACGGACCCTCGGAGCCGTCAGAGAATCCTGTGGCCCAACGCGTCAAAAGCCTCGACAACGCATCGAGCCGCGGGGCTTTCGGGATACTCGCTCTTGAGCAGCGCCCAGACCATGGTGTCGCGGTAGGTGCCGTCAGCGCGCGGCGAGTTCCCCCGGAGGGTGGCTTCATGGACAAAGCCCAACTTGCGGGGGACGGCCGCACTCCGGACGTTGGCCGGGTCGCAACGGATCTCCACCCGGTTCACCTGCTCCACCTCGAAGGCGACCCGGGTCAGGGCTGCCGCCACCTCGGTGGCCAAACCTTGGTTGATCTCGTCGGCCCGGATCCAGTAGCCGATCTCCAGGGCCCCCGGCCCGACCCGCAGGTGGAGGCCGGTGCCGCCCAGGACCCTCCGCTCCTCCCGGTCGAAGATGCCGTAGATGAAGTTCTGGCCCAGATCGAACTCCGCCCGGAAGCGCCGGAGGCGGGCCACCTTTGCGGGCAGGTCCTCAGGCTCATTCTCCGCCCAGGGCATCCAGGGGCGGAGGTGGTCCAAGCTGGCGTCGATGGCCTCCTTGAGGAGCGGCGCGTCAGCAGGATCCCAGCACCGGAGCACGGTCCGTTCGGTGTGGATGCGGTAGGCGGGGCCTCGTCCGTTCATGGTCACTGGCACGTCACCCTCGAGTGAAGACTGGCGGCCGCCCGGAGGCAGCACTGAGGCGACGGCCGGGCACCCGGTGAAGCCAGGCCCGGCCCGCCGTTGACCCCAGGGATTCGGCGAGACACCCCTCACTCCTCCTGACACGTTCCCGCCCCACGATCGCGGAGCCCATCAGGCGGGAGATCCGCTGCCTGGACGAGCTGATCGTTGACTGGCCCGAGGCCATGGAGAAGATCTCGCGAACGGTGTGATCTACTTCACACCCGCCTGTGGCCGGCTCCACTGCGTTCCCCAGCGGCGCGTGCCAGAATGGCCTCAGACGGAGCCGTTTCTCCGTCGCCCGCCCCGTGGCGGAGCACCCCACCCAGAGGGGGAGAGGCCCGTGCAGCCCTGGCCCGACCTGGCCAAGCGCCTTGAGCTGGACAACCGGGGGTTGGAGCCGCCTGAGCCCATGGCCCGCATCCTGGCCGCGCTGAAGGACCTGCCCGAGGATACCTACCTCCTGGCCCACAACGACCGGGAGCCCATGTTCCTCTACCCGAAGCTGAAGGCTCTGGGGTACGAGTACCATGCCGAGGTCCAGCCCGACGACTCGTGCCTTATCGCCATCCGAAAGCCCCTCCGGAACGGGGATCCCCGATGATCCTCCCCACGGAGGTCCCCTCCAACAGGACGGCGGCCACCGCCTCCCGGTACATCCAGACGGGGCTGCTCTTCCTGGTGGGCGCGGCCGCCGTCATCCTGCTCCATCTCCCTGAGCTGATGGCGGCTCCCCGGCACAACCCGGTCACCCTGGTGCTGGCCCACCTGTTTTTCCTAGGGTTCGGCACCCTCATCACCTTTGGGGTGCTGGGTCAGATGATCCAGGTCATCACGGGGCAGCCCATCGAGGCGGGGCACCACAAGGAGACGGCCTACGCCCTGCTCGTGCCAGGGATCCTCGTCCAGACCGCGGGCTTTGCCGTCTGGATGCCCTGGGTGATCACCGTGGGCGGGGCGTTGGTGGTGGCGGGGACCTTCCTCTTTGCCGTCCCCTTCCTCGCCCCCCTGGCCAAGCACCGGCGGAACGACCGGACGGCCCTCTTCATCCTCTTTGCGCTCTTCTTCCTGATGGGCACGGTGCTTTTCGGCCTCCTCATGGCCCTCCAGCTGGAGAAGGTTTGGTCCTCCTGGCTCTTCCTGAACGGCTTCATCGCCCACATGCTGCTGGGCGGCCTGGGATGGTTCACCGGCATCACCATCGGCGTCTCCTACAAGCTGATCCCCATGTTCACCACCAGCGCCAACCTGCCGGACGAGCGGGTGCGCCGGGTCTTCCTGCTTTACAACGGAGGGCTCGTCATCCTCCTCACCGGCGCCGCCCTCTCCTGGCCCTCCGTGGGGCTCCTGGGAGCGGGAGGCGTGCTGGCCGCCATCGTCCTCTACGGGCTCGATGTCCGGACCATGCTCCAGCGGCGGCTCCGGAAGCACCTGGGGGCCGGCATGCGGCAGAGCCAGCTCGCCGTCGGCCACTTGGTCCTGGCCACCCTTCTCTTCGCCGGCCTGTTGGCCGGGTGGGCGGCGGGCGCCCCCTGGGTGGCCACGGCGGCCGCCCAGCGGCTCCTGGTGGCAGCGGGGATGCTCTTCGCGCTGGGTTGGATCGGCAGCATGATCGCCGGGATGCTGGCCAAGATCGCCCCCATGCTGGTCTGGCTCCAGGTCTATGCGGACCGGGCGGGTGATCCGAACCTCCCCACCATCGGCGACATGATCGACGAGCAGGCCGTCGGGATAGGGGGATGGGCCTACCAGGCGGGGGTGGTCCTGGTCGCCGGGGCGATCGCCGCCGGCTCCCAGCTCCTCGGCCTGGCCGGTGCCGCCATCCTGCTCTTCGGCGTGGTGCTCCTCGCCCTCACCTTCTTCTGGGTGTGGGCACCCACGGACGTCCCCCAGCCCGCCAGCGCCCCGGGGGCCCCTGAGACGAGGTAAAGGAGGCGAGCGGATGCCCATCGACACCGAGATGATCCGGGAGGCGCTGCGGAGTGTGGTCGACCCCGAGCTGCAGCTGAACAAACTCCTGGTACTCCTTCGATTCTACGGCGTAGAGCGCTGCGCGGCCCTGATGGTCGAAGTGAATCCCCCACCCGTGCGTCTTCGGCAGCGGAGACGCCCGGAAACAGGGCCGCGACTTCTGGAAGAAGCTCGCCCACAGCTCATCCCGGCGGCGCTCGACCTCTTCCCGGCTGAAACCTTGGCGTCTGACAAAGACCTCGAACAGAATTTCCTCCTGGGTGTACGTATAGGGATGCCGCGAGAGCAACTCATACTGAATCCCTGCAACGGTTGACTCTTTCGGGATCCTGGCCTGGGCTACAGGGCAATCCGGGGCAACCTGGATGAACGTGTTGTAGTAGTTCACCGGGGCTCGCCTCCCCTACTGGGCTTCCGCCCCCGAAAGTTGCCGCAGTCTTCTTCGGCGGTCCTACTTTTCCTGCATCTTCCCCATTTTACGCGCTATCGAGCGGCGGTCCACCAGGCAGGGCACTGTCATGACCGCCGCCATGCCCGCGAGGACGCGCCCGTAACCTTTCACCGAATGGCACCCCGGTTACTGATTTCGCCGGCGAACGCCAGCACCAGGCAAAGAACGACAAGGCCCCACAGCGGTGTTTCCTGGGAAAAACGCAAGTGGAAAAGCGGCCCTAGCCAGGGCGCCACAGGAAGCATCCACTGACCAAACTCAAGGACCTGCAGAGCACCGCCCGGTAGGAGCGCACCAAGAGAATGAGCGAGGATCACCACGTTCTGATCTACCCCATGCTTCCTGACTCGTTTGGCTCTCTGTAGGTGACCCTCCCCGCTCAGACCGTGGTACGGAGGCAACTTGCTTCCTTAGTGGTTCAACACCCGTCCGAAGGCGTGGACAAGTACCCACGTCACCGTTTCCACTGACTGCCGTTTTCCTTTAGAACTCCTATTAGGAAGACACACCGACGGTGTGCTCCTGATGGAAATTGGTGGAGCTTCCACCCGCCAACTCGCCTAACTACTTAACAACGCACTGATCAGAACGACACCTATCAGGGCAATCATTACTAGAATTACTGACAGGCACCCTGACCTTTTTGGCTGCTCCCTTGTTGCCGCTACCTGACGACGCACTTCTGCCATCTCGGCCGGATCTATCATGATCTTACGCCCGGTCGGAGCGGCGTTTGCTTCATCGTCCACTTCCCACGAGGGCCGAAAATCGCCGATTACGTATCCCGCTGCCCTACGTATAACCGGCCGGATGCCAGTTGCAATCTCTTTATATTCCCCTCTTATTTTTTCGTATGTTGTGATATATTCCCAGTTGGGGTCCCTCTTGGGATCGATGCTATCGGGGAGTTTGTCCAATGTTTGCATGATCCGTCTTGAGTCCAGCACGGGACATAGCCGATTTTCATGAATCCTTACCTCAAGCTCGTGTCGAATACGGGCTTTGTCAAAATGCCATACTCCATTCTTATCAAACCAACCGTACTCGAGCCACCCACCTCCCCATCGCGTTAATGGCATTCCAAGCCGCTTGCACCCCCAGATGTTCGCTTCGTGTTCGTGTTCACCAAAACACTCCGTCCAGACTGGCGTTACCACGAGCCGGTGAGAGCCGATCTCGGGAGCAACCTTCCGACCCACTCCCTCTGGATCGGCCATCACCCGGCCCGGAACCCCCAAGGAAGCCGAAGAAGCGGTCCGGGTCAGGGGCTGGTGGATCACGTTCACCGTGGTGTGGTATGGCTCCATCCTCGCAGGAAGGGCACGGCTCCGCCTTGCTGGATCTCCACCAGCCACGCCATTCTGTCGCTGGAGCTCAAATCTCGTAATCCACGGCGATCACGTCTTCACACACCTGGTCGACGTACGCCTTCACGGGCACGTGTTCCGGGTGCGGCCCGTAACGTTCGAGGGCTTCCCGATCCTCGAAGCGGACGACAAGCCCGATGGTGTACCCCTGATGTCGGTTCGTGAAGCTCTCACCTGCCGAGAGGCTGACCATGCCCTCGATCTTACCTTCCAGGCCGCGCAGCTTCCGTAGCAGCTCTTCTTTCTCAGCCTGGGTGGTCTCCGGCTTCAGCTTGAAAAGCACAATGTGCTCGACCACGCTGTGGCCCCTCCCCCTGGAAACAGATGCTTCCGTCCTTCGTTGTTGACCGGCCGGGATCCTCGGCACCCGGTAACCGTCCCTCACCCTCCTCAGCTGCCCACAGGGATGGATCTTGCCAGGGATCAGTAGATCAGCAAGGGTGTCTTGCCCAGAAAGGTGGGCGTCTTCGCCTGCGACAGGATGAAGTCGGCGACGTCCGCGCGTGAGATCGTTCCCCCGCGGATCCCCCGCAACTCCGTCAGGGCGCGGTAACGCCCCGTTCGGGGCCCATGGGTCAAGATGCCGGGACGGACGATGATCCACCGCGCAACCTGGCTCATGATGATGCGTTCTTGCCGTTCCTTGTCGGCGTAGATCCTGCGGAGGACCAGCGGGAGCATCAGGCGGTCGTAAAGAAGGCCACCGTGCCCCCGGCTGTCTCCGGTGCCTATTCCGGTGACGACGATGAGGAGCTGCTCGGCTTTGAGCGCCTTCGCCAGGTTCGCGGCACTCTGCGAGAACAGGGTGGTCTTCGTGAACACGTTCTTCGTGCCCAGGCAGTCGCAGACGACATCTTGCCCCAGGACCACCTTCGCCACGGCGTCAGGATCCTGAGCATCCCCAGGGACCACGTGGAGGCGGCGATGGCTCATCGGCATCCGGGCAGGGGAGCGAACGAGGGCCGTGACCTCGTGCCCTTCTTCCAGGGCCGCTCTCACCAGTTCGAGACCGATCCCACGCGTTGCGCCAATCACTGCGATGTTCATGAACGCACTTCCCAAAGGCAGATTGAAGGGATGCACGTCATCCTGCCGACGCCCCACAACGGGCAGGATCTAGCTCGTGGCCGCTGCCCGCCCTTCCGCCAGCGCGCTCAAGGCTTGGGACGCACTCAAGACTACCTGGTCCGACTGCAGCTCCGCCGTGATGCTGCCGTGATTCTCATGCATCACGTAAGAGGCCACGGTTCAGCACCTCTGCTTGGAAACGTAGGGTGAAGACCTTCATCAGATTAGCGCCCAGAGCTCGCCGACCCTGCTTCCAGAATGGGTGACCCCGCAGGCCCGCACGATGTCTCAAGGGACCCTCCGTGCGATCCCCAGCACGGTCCCATGTTCTCCACACTCAAGCGGTGGAATGGTCCCCGCGAACCCTCTACACCCACCTCCGCACCGAGCGCCGGTACGCCTCGTACTCCTCTCCGAAGATGCGCTGCAGCGCTCGCTCTTCGGGGATGATTTGGAAGCGGGTGATGTAGGCCATAAAGAGGGCGACCCCGAGGAGCGCTGCCCAGTTGGCCAGGTAGAGGGCCCACGCCAAGAGCAGCAGGGTCATGCCGAGGTACATGGGGTTTCGGGTGTACCGGTAGATGCCGTCGGTCACGAGGGCCGAGGCCTGGTCCGGATGCATGGGATGGGTCGTGGTCTGGGCCTGGTAGAAGGCGTTGAGGGCCAGCCAGGCCATGCCGCAACCGCTGAGCACACAGAGTACGATGAAGCCTGCCGTCAGGGGCGCAGGAATGCTGATGGACAGCGAGCTGGCCAGCCTGCTGGCAAGGCCCATCAGCACCGCGCAGACCAGCCAGACGATGGCGGGAGGTACTCGGAGCTCCAACATCAACCCTCCCTTCACGGGCGCACCTCTTCAGGGAATGGCCCGGATGCCGCACTCTTCATCGCCCGGGTGATGGCGGCCGCCGTGTCCTGGGGCCCTCGGATCGCATGGGATGCACCTCCGACACGCGGTGCCGCCGGCCCGCCGTCCTGCGGCAGCCGGTCCTCCGTCCTACGGGCCCTTCACCCCGCCGAAGGCCGCGAAGCAGTTGTTCTTGTGCAGGATCTCCACCTCGCGGAAGCCCACGGACCGGAGCAGATCCACCTGGTACATGACCGTCCGGGGGGTGTCTTCCCGCTCGATATAAGCGAAGACGTGATCCCGGTAAGCTTCGTCCCTCAGCCCGGTCAGGTACGCGCCGTAGCGCTCCCACATTACCTCCTGCACCTGGGGAATGGCGTGGGTGATCAGGTCGACGATCCAGAAAGACCCGCCGGGTTTGAGGGCGTCGTACAGCTTGGCGAAGACGTGCTCCCACTCTTGATCGCCGCGCAGGTGATGGAGCACGGCCCCCGCCAAGATGACGTCGTACTGCTCCCGGCCGAGCTCCACCTCCCGTACGTCCCCTTGGATGGCGGTCACCTTCCCCGTGGTGGCCGGCGTCACCCGTTCCACGGCCCGGTCCAGCATGGGCCGGCTCAGGTCGAGGAGGGTCACGTCGAGGCCGGGCAGGCGTTGCAGGAGCTTGAGGGCGTAGTTCCCCGCCCCGCACCCGACGTCGAGCAGGGCGGTCGCGCTCGGGTTGAGCCGGGCCACCACCTGGGTGACGAGGTCGAGGGCAAGCGGCGCGTCGATGGTCGCACTCTGGCCCGTCTCCAGGTTGGAGAACCGCTCCACATCCTGATCAAATCGGCGCCGAATCTCATCAACACTGGACTTCCCTTCATACACGAGACCATCCCTCCCGGGGGTGAGGATAGACCGATCCCACCCGGGCGAAGGCCCCGGGTGGGACCCCTCTTCTCGGGTGAACCCTCTCACGAGATCCCGTCGAGATCCAGATCTCAGCCGGGGGGTCAGGCGCCGTCCGGCCCATGGAACGGACGGCCTAGATCAACGCCTGGGCCTCCCGCCAGATCTCTCCCCACTTGGGGCCCAAGCGGGCGGCCAGCTCGATGGCCTGGACCAGGCTGGCCTCGTTGGCCACACCCTGGCCGGCGATGTCGAAGGCGGTCCCGTGGTCGACGGAGGTGCGGATGATGGGGAGACCTACGGTGATGTTAACACCCTCATCGAAGTAGAGGCTCTTGAAGACCGCGTGGCCCTGGTCGTGGTACATGGCGATGACGAAGCGGTAGCGTCCCTGGGCGGCCCGGGGGAAGGCGACGTCGGCCGGCAGCGGCCCGTCAACGGGGATCCCCGCCGCCCGGGCCTCCTCCACCGCGGGCCCGATGGCCACCTCCTCCTCGTTGCCGAAGAGGCCCCCTTCGCCCGCGTGGGGGTTCAAGCCGGCAACGGCGATGGTCGCTTCCTCCTGGCCCAGGGCTTTGGCCAGCAGGTGGGCGAGCCGGATCTGGGCCAGGACCCGTTCTTTGGTGATCCGCTCGATGGCTTCCCGGAGGCTGACGTGGGTGGTCACGTGGAAGATGAAGAGGCCCCGGGCGGAGAGCACCAAAGAGTAGCGGGCGGCGCCGAAGGATTCGGCCAAGAGCTCGGTGTGCCCAGGGTACGGGAAGCCCGCCATGTGGATGGCCGCTTTGTTGAGGGGTGCGGTCACAATCCCAGCCACCTGCCCCGCCTTGGCCAGCTCCACCGCGCCCTTGACGAACTCCACCGCCCCCCGGCCGGCGGTGGCCGAGAGCCGCCCAGGCGCCACCTCGCCCAGGGGCTCACCCGGCTGGAGGATGTTAAGCACCCCCGGCTCCCAGCGGGCCCCGGCAGGGGAGGTGACTTGGTGGACCGTGGGCTGGACCGGCGCCGTCTCCGGCCAGAAGCGGAGGTGCTTCTCCAGCACGGCCACGTCGCCCAGGATCAGGCAGCGGGCCCGCTGGTGGACCTCGGGCCGGGCCAGGGCCTTCACCACGATCTCAGGCCCGATGCCGGCCACGTCCCCCATGGTCAGGGCCAGGACCGGCCTCGCCTCCCCACCGGAAGCTTGGGGCTGGGGGGCGGTTCGCTCCTCCGTGGAAGCTTCTCGCTCCAGCTCAGTCACGTTGGCCATCCCGTGCTCCCTCCTTCACAGGGGCAGGCTCTCCAGGTAGCGGACCGCCTCCACCAGGGCGTTGCGCGGTCCGAAGCCCCCCGCCTTGGTCACCACCCGCAGGCCCGGGTGGCTCCCACCGGTCAGGGTGCCGTAGGGGATGCCGGGGAAAACCTCGGAGTTGAGGTCGATGCCGGCCGCCCCCAGGCGGGCGAAGAGGGCCCGGGCCGTGTCACCTCCGGTGGCGATGACGCCTGCGAGGTCGATCTCGTCCATCATCTGGATCACGGTCTCAGCCAGCGCGTTGGCCAGCCTGCCCGCCACCGCCGCCGGCTCCAGACCCAGGCCGGCGCCGATCTGCTGAGCCTGCTCCACATCCTCCCGCCCGCCTGGGGTGGCCACCACCAAAGCCTGCCCCGGCCGGGCGGCCGCGGCGCGGATCTGTCCTCGGGCCGCCTGCAGCCACCCGTCCCAGGCCGGGCCACCCCGGAGGGCCGCCTCCACATCCACGGTGAGCACGGTCACGTTGCCGGAGCGGACCAGCTCGTCCAGCTGCTCCCGGGTAACAGGGTTGACCGAACCGCAGGCGACCACCACCAGCGGCTGGGCCTCTGGGGCCCTGCGGTCGCCCGCCTCGGCCTCTTCCACCCTCCGTCGCTGGGCGAGGCGCTCAGCCAGGGGCGCCGCCAGGCCGGCCGACCCGACGAAGAGCACCCCCGGTTCATCAAAGAGGGCCTCCACCATCGCGGCCAGGTCCGCCTCGCTGGCGGCGTCCACCACCGCCAGGGCCCCCTCGGCCGGTGGCTCGAGCGCCTGCCGGAGGGCCTCCCGGCCCTGGTCCAGGGTGTCCAGGCCCACGTGGCGGACGGGGCGCCGGCACTGGGCCGCGAGGAGCGCGGGGATGGAGCTCATCTTCACAGGGGCCACCGGGTCCCGCCCGATGGCGGTCCGGGCGACGGGCTGGCCGTCCACCAGGAGGTAGCCGCCCGCCACCAGGCGCCGGTTGGCGGGGAAGGCGGGGCAGATGACCGCCAGCTTGAGGCCGAAGACATCCATCACCGCCTCCACCTCGGCCCCCACGTTCCCCCGCATGGTGGAGTCGATCTTCTTGTAGATGGGCACGACCCCCGCCTCCCGCAGGCGCACGGCGGTCCGCTCCACCACCTGGTACGCCTCCGCAGGGCCCAGGGCGCGGCTTTCGGTGTTGAGCACCACCACGTCCACGCCCCCCACCGCGGCCGCATCCCACTCCCCCAGCAGGGCCCGGGTGCGCAAGCCCGCGTGGGCGAACTGGACGCCCGTATCGCCAGCCCCCGTCAGATCGTCAGCGATCACCGCGTAGGGTGCCTCCATGATAGCCCCCTCTCCTTCCTAGGCGCCCTAGACCCTTGCCCCCGAAGGCGCGGGACGCTGGCCGCTCCAGCGCTGGTGGAAGTAGTGGGTGAGGAGGGGCGTGAGGATGGCCGTCACCAGCACCGCCGCGGCGATCTGGGCGGCAGCCACCTCGACAAAGGGAGCGAAGCGGGGGTCCGCCTGGGCCACGATGGCCGGGGTGACCACCGCATTCCCCGCCGTCGTCCCCACAGCGAAGCCGACGGCCGAGCGCTCACCCAGAAGCAGCCGGTACCCCAAGACCCCCAGGTATCCGGTGACCACCGAGACCAGCACCCCCAAGATCAGCCCCGTCGCACCCCCCACCGCCAGAGAGCGGAGATCGATGCCGGCCCCCAGGGCGAAGGCGAAGAAGGGAATGGTGATGGACGCGGTGGGCTCCATCATTTTGGCGAACCGCTCGTCCAGGTTGCCCAGGATGAAGCCGATGATGAAGGGCACGATGGCCGCCACCAGGGCCTGCCAGGGGATCGCCCCCAGGCCGCTCAAGCCGAGGAAGAGCAGGGTGAAGAAGGGCCCATCGTTCAGGGCGCTGGCGATGTACGCCCCCCGGTCCTCCTCGTCGCCGTACTGGGAGGCCAAGGCGATCCAGAGACCCCCGTTGGAGTTGATGAAGGCCACCATGAACGCCAGCAGGGAGATCCCCAGGATGCCGTCCAGGCCGAATAGGTAGCCGTAGGCGATGGCCAGCAGGGCCGGAAGGAAAGTCTTGAAGAGGACCAGCGTGCCCGCCTTGGCCAGCACCCGCCCACTCTGGCGCAGGTTGAGCTGAGCCCCCGTCGCCAGGACCAGCAGGGCGATCAGCGGCAGGGCGCTGTCCCGGAAAAGGGCGCTGGTGAAGGAGCCGAGTTCAAGAAACCCGGGGGCGAAGGTGCGGACGATGGAGCCCAGCAGGAGCGGGATGAGCATCGTGCCACCAGGAACCCGGTTGAGTGTTGCTACGATTGGAACCATGCGATGAGACGCCTCCCCTCGATAAGCAGCTGCCAGAGCCTACCCAGAGCCTACTATGAGCTTTTGTAAAGTACTGCCATTTCACAGCGCCGAGCGGTCGTCCAAACCCCAACCGCCCGAGATGCTGGTCGTCCGGGAGTGAAGCCGCACCTCACGGGACACACCCAGCACCTGGTCGCTGCATGCTCAAGTCCGATCATTCAGTGAGTGACTGTATGTGGCAATTATATCCGCCCCGCCAATGGCCTTCAAGAAATGGTTCTCCTCACGGCTTGCAACATGTCTTACAGGAACTCGTATTGCCGTCGTTTTGTTTCGATATCCGTATCCGTCCTTGGTCTCAGTCGAATTCCTAAACCGTGGTCGCGTTGAGGCAAACGCTCACTTGCTCCCTTCGGGGAGTCGGACGCCCCCGACATCGGCCATAGCCATTTACCAAGACACGGCATTCTATGCCCGGAGCGTGCGAGGGAGGCATCACCTGGCCGGTGATCCGGGGTCCTTCTTGAGCCAGCGCGATCGCCGTCGTCTCGGTCGTCTTCCCGTACGACTGGCTCGGCGCCCGTCGTCCAGATCGGCCTCCTCGTCGTGTTTCTCCTGTTCATCACGGTCGTCCCGATCGTCTACAACCTGGTCGCCAGGTACAATTTGTAGGGGTTGGAGGCCGTCGTTCAGTTCCTACAGTAGCTGCCGTTACCTTTCGTCCTGGCCACTGCGCCTATCATCCTGCTGCTGGCCTCCTGGCGCGTCTCGGTTTGGCTCTATGCGAGGAAGGAATTCTAAGTTTCCAACTGCTCGGGCCCGCTCCGAGGAGGGAGGTGCCGTGGAGTTCAGCTACCATCGCCACGCGGTCGGCCTGCGAAGCGCGGCCGCCGCCCTGGGCCTGTGGGTTGTCCTTGATACAACCGTCGTCGTAGCGCTCTTCTTAGTGCTCCCGCCGCCATGGCGGTTCGTGGCGGCGGGGCTCGGGTTCCTTGTTCTCACAGGCATCGTCCACGCTGTCATGCGGGTCTTCCGCACGCGGCACCGGCTGCTCGGCGACCGGCTTCTGCTCCACTTCGGTTACTTCCGCCTGGAGGTGCCCATCGCTATCCTCGTTGCAGCCCATTCCCTGGCGACCATCCCTCACGACGTCACACCAGCGGCTCAGACCTGGCCTCTCTACCTTGCTAAGGACGACACGCTCTATCTCGTGCCCCACCGGGAAGGGTTGGTCGAGCTGCGGCTCAGCGCGCCCTTGACGGCACGCCTTTTCCCGTTCAGCCGGCCTGTCCGGTTCACCCGGATCGTCCTCGCCGTCGACGAGCCCCAGGCGTTCCTCCACGCCATCCACAGATGACGCCAGACGCTGGCACCTCGTGCCGTCATCCCCTCCGTCTCGCCGGGCGATGGTGACGATGGTGCGGCTACGTCTTTGGAATTTCAAGGTATATGCGCTGTCCTGGCGGCAAGCTCACGTCGGTACATGGGCCCACTGTAATGTACACCGCTCTAGCGATCGAAGCCTTGCCGCGCGCACTAGGATCCATGCTCCGCAAGGAAGAGAGCACGGTGTGCTGCGGTTGCAACTCACAAATACCTCTGGTTTCGCACCGCATCTAATGGCGGAATCCCCTTGATCCCGAAAAAGACCGGCCCCCCCGCGGCGAAGGCCCCCCACTCAAAGAGCATGTTGATCATGCCGTACGGGAAAACCGTTCTCCGCTCGCCCAGGCTGAAGAGGGCCCCGGCCATGGCGCCAGAGACGACGGCAAGCAAAGCCGTCCTCGTGCACACAGGCTGGTCTGAGCACTGGGGAACGGAAAGGTACTTCCACGGCCACCCCTTCAGAGCTCGCGCCCATTCCCATGCGGTCGTGATGTGGCAAATCGTCGCCATGAATGCAGCCTCTCGCTCTCCTCTACTGGCGTCCAGTACCGGGGCATCGCTGACCGCCAGGGTTCCCTGCCCCGCTGGCTCCCGGCTACCCGAGGATTCCCGCCACCGCCCGGACGACCAAGACAGCGACGCCAAACACGCATAGCCAGGCAAAGAGGTCGCCCGCGCTCGAGTACATGGTCCCGCGACCCGCCCGGACCGGCACGTTGGCCACCAGAACCGCGTCCTCAGTCGTATAGCTGTCCAGGAAGGCGCACCGGCGGCCGTACGGGTCGACCGCCCCCGAGCCGCCGGAACGAGTGACCCGTACCATGGCCGTCCCGTTCTCGACGGCGCGAAACTCGGCCATGGCTTGATGGAGGTGCGTGATGGCCGCCCAGTCCGCCGCCGGCACCAGCAGAAGATCGGCCCCTGCCACCCCCACTTGCCGCACCAAATGAGGGAAGTCGAGATCGAAACAGATGGGCGAAGCCACGCGGCCGTAAGGGGTTTCGACGACAGGAATCCTGCCCGTACCAGGCGTCATCAGCTGCCGCTCCAGCCCAGGAACAGCCATGGTCTTGTTGTACGATGCCATCACCTCGCCGGCCGAGCTGACGAAAACAGCTTTGTTTTCAAGCGGCCGGTTGGCTCCGGGGGACAGAACGGCCAGCCCCATCAAGAGGTACACGTTGTTCGCCCGAGCCAGGCTCCTGGCCCGCTCGATGAGCGCCTCCTCCTCCTCTTTCAGCACCAGCACACTGGCCTCGGACCAGAGAATGATCTGGGCGCCAGCCCGGGCCTCCCGGAGGGTGCGCTCAAAGAAGACCTCCTGCAGGCGCGCCATGCTTTCCTGAACCTGGTCATCGATGGCTTGACGGAACACGGCCGAGAGCACCCGCTCGTACTCGCCCGATTCTGGCCCTCCCTCGGGCCAGGCAAGGCCCGCCACCCGTACCGTCGCCCGATGGGGCGCCAGGGCGAGCCGCAGACCACCGCCCACCAGCACCAGACCTAGAACGGCCCCGTAAAAGGCCACGCCGTTCTGGATCAAGCTCCAATCGAAGTGCAGATCCCACGCCCAGTTGGCAACAGCTGCAAACCAAGTGATGAGAAAGTCGATGCCCCAGATGCCCGTCACGGAAGCCAGTTGCATCAGAGGGCCGATGCCATGCTGGGTGTAGGCCAGCATGCCCCAAGTGCCGAACGGATTGAATCGAGCGGTCAGGAACCCCACAGCCGTCCAGGTCACCGGAAACACGAGGGTGGACCAGACGCCGCCTGGCTGTGCCGCAAAGAGGCGGTCCATCAGGAAGGGCACGGTCATGGCGGCCGCGATGCCCGCGACGACGCCGCCGTAGCCCAAGCCTTTCAGAGGAATGACGCCCCGGTTGCTTGCACCCGCTGCCAGGGCTAGCACCAGCCAAAGAACGACGAGGCCGCCGAGCGGCGCTTCCCGCGCATAGTGCAAGAGGAAAACGGGAGCGAGCCAGGCCGCTGGTGGAACCATCCACCGGCCGAATCCCAACATCTGCAGAGCGCCGCCCAGCAGCAGCGTGCCAAGATGTACAAGGCTCGCCACGTCCGGACTCACCCCGTGAACGCGAATTAGGCCAGGCCTGAGTCCACCCTCCGCAAGATCCGCTCGCCGTCATCGCATGTTGCGGCTGGTCAACGGGCCCTGAATGCAACAGCATGACTCCGAAGAACACCGCCCAGACCCGTGCC
>PIUA01000007.1 GCA_017577405.1 Bacillota bacterium | reverse complement strand
AGCATGTGGGAGGTGCCGCTGGTCCAGTAGTCGTTCACCCGGGTGGGTCGGCCCTGTTGGATGGTGATCCACCCTTGGGCGGCCAGCCGATGGAGGGCCTCCCGCAGGGTGGGCCGGGCCACACCCATTTGCTGGGCCAGCTCCCGCTCCGCCGGCAGGGTGTCGCCCGGCCGGTACTGGCCGGCCAGGATGGCCTCGATCAGCCGGCCCTCCAGTTCGGCCGCTGAGGGTCGAAGGGGTGCGGGCACCGCCCTCGCCTCCACTGGTCTAACCTCTCTGAATCTATGGTCTGACCTCTTGTGGCGTACCTTCCCCTTCAGCTCTGGAAATCCCTTCCTGAAGGGACGGGTTCCCGGCGCGGGGCGACGCCCAGGCTGCCGGCGGGAACCCTTCAGGCGAGGCGGGGATCGGGCTGATGGGGTTCGGGCGGTTGGGAGGTTCCCGGGACGGGGCGTGCGTCGGGACGGGTCCGGCCTGTCCGGCGCCAGACACGGGTGGCTGCCCGCCAGCCCAGGCGGAGGGTGGCGCCCCCCAGAGCCCCTGTTTGGCGGAGGGTCCACGCCAGGGCCCGGCCGGCACCCCGGAGGCCTGCGCGGACCAAGAGGCCCATGGCCGCCCTGATCCGCTCCAGATCCTCCTCCAGCACCAACGGGTCCAACCCCACGGCCGTCAGGTGAGCCCCCCGCCGCTCCGGGGGAAGCTGGCCCAAGACCCGGTTGAGGGTGCTCAGGACCGCGTAGAGATCGTCCAGCTGCCCCAGGCCGGGAATGAGCCCGGGGATCAGGTCCACAGGGGAGAGGGAGTAGCCCAGCCCGGCGGCGAGCCAGAGGCGCTGGCGTCGGGAGGTGGCCGGATCCCGGTAAAGACGGGCCAGAAGACGGGTGTACGCCGGAAGCCTGCCGGCCACGGGCACCAGGGTCTGCTTCAGCCCTTGCAGCAGGGACGGGGGTGCCTCGTCGGCCATGGACCCACCTCCACGGTCTCAGGTTGGCTCCCTCTTCGCCGGGAAACCCGGGCGGGCCTGCTGGCCGGGGGTTCAGGCGGGGAAGGGGCCCACCAGCCCAGGCGGTTCCCCAATCCGCTTCCTGGCGGCCGGGTGCCCCGGTCTTCCTGGGCGTCGGATTTCGCGGGTTCGGGCTGGATTTCCCGGGAAATGCCGGCTCCCGCCTGATCCTCCAGCCGCCCCGGGGCGCGGGGATGCTCACCGAAAGAGACGATCAAACCCGGGCGGATCGCCCGGGTGGACGGATTGGAGGCTGAGGGCTCACCTCGGGGACCCTGTCGGGTCCGCCCTGTGGTCGGGGAGGCTACCCACCCGCGCACGTCTCGCAGCAGCGCGGGTCGGCCACGGCGACAGCCGGACCTTCGGGTTTGGCCGCCGTGTTGGGTCTGGGTCCAGCAGGGATCAGGCGGAGCAGCCGCCCGGCCAGGCGCCAGACGGCGCCCTCTTCACCGGCTGCGGGGTGCGGGTCGTCCGCGAGGAGCCGGCGGGCCTCCCGCTGACGCGCCGCTTCCTTACGGAACTCCTCAAGCCGTTCTTCCGCGTACCAGAGCAGCGGGTCGCCATAGGGGACCATCGAACGGCACCTCCCCGTTACATCAAGATATGTTGATCCCTTGGACCTGAACAGGCCGACCGGGGGCGCTTGACCCCGGTTCCCCTGGGCGGCGGAAGGGCCGCCGCCCTGCCGGTCAGAGGGTGAGGGGGGCGGCGACCAGGGCCCGGGTGAAGTGATGGAGGGCTTCGAACCCCGTGGGATTGAGAACGTAGTAGGTCCAGCGGCCCCGGGGCACCTCGCTCACCAGCCCAGCCTGCTTCAGGATGCGGAGATGGTAGGAGACTAGGGATTGGGCCAGCTGCAGGTGCTCCTGGAGCTCGCAGACGCACAGCCCGTCGGGTGTACCCTCATCGGTGGGCAGGTTCCACCCGGATCTGCCCTGGCTGATCAGATGGAGGATCTGCACCCGGACGGGGTCGCTCAGGGCCTTGGCCGCCCGGACCACGCCCAGGTGCCGCTCCCCCTGCTCCATGGCCATCACCCCTTCCCTCACCCCTCACCTTCATCATATAAAGAGTCGTTGATTCGTCAAGGAGCCGTTCCCGGTCGGCTTCAAGGCCCGCACGGAATGGGCGAACGGCCCCAGCGGCTCCCTCTCGGGCTTGGCCCGTCCCGAGCCCGGCGGGCGATTATCCAGCCCAGGACGGGGCCGCGAGGCGGAAACCGGCGAGCCTGACGCCTCAGCTTCCTTCCAGGCGGCCTCCATCCCTTGACGCTCACCTACCCCATCGCCCAGCCACCTCCGGGAAGAGGCCGCCAGAGGCCCGAGGCCTCCCCGACCCCCGTGCCGGCGAGCAAGAACCCCAAAGCCTGCCCCCGAGCCACCCTGCAGAGCGGAGCTCGGGGCCGGATGGGGGCGCCTTCCTTATCCGCAAGCCTCGCCGTGTGACCTCACCCCGCGCCCCTGGTATGGTGGGCCTGCGCTTCCTGGATCTTCCGGAGAGAAGGTGGCTGGCGGTGCGGGCACAGGCTGTTCTCCTCGGTGTGGGCCAGAGATCATGGGTCGGGCGGCTGGTCCTGATCTTGGGACTCCACCTCGTCCTTCCCGGCGGGGCGCGGGGCCAGATTGACCCGCTCTTGTACGCCCCGGTGGGCGCCGCGCCCCGGCTGGCGGTCAGCCTCGCCGTGGCCCCCGACGGGGCCGTCTTGGCCGACGGGACCCGGCTGGAAACCCTGGAGCAAACCCTTCAGGTGAGCCTTGAGCACCCGCTTGGAGGGCATCGGGCCCTCCAGATCAGCCTGGCCGGCTCCCACTTCGCCGCCCGGCTGGACGGTGCTCCTTCCGAGAGGCGCCTCAGCCTGGACCAGGTGGGCTGGGGCCTGATCCAAGCCACCGAGTGGCGGTGGCTGTGCGACCAGCAGCTTTTGTGCCTGCAGGGTTACCTCCCCCCCGGGCCCGCGCCATGCAGGGTTGGGTATGGCGTCTTCGAC
>PIUA01000009.1 GCA_017577405.1 Bacillota bacterium | reverse complement strand
CCCACATCGCCTGCGGAGGCCCACCAGGCTGGCATCGCCGTCGTCCACCAGGAGATTCCCCTCTGTCCCAATCTAACCGTCGCGCAGAACGTCTTCCTCGGCCACCCCATCTGCAAGCCAGGAGGGCGGGTCGATCTCCCGGCGATGGAGGCCCGTACCACGGAGCTCCTCGAGCGGATCGGGCAGACGGGCCTCGACCCGCGGCGGTTGGTGGGGGAGTTGAGCGTCGCCGAGCAGCAGCTGACGTGCATCGTCCAGGCCCTCTCCCGGGAGTGCCGCTTGCTCATTCTGGACGAGCCGACGGCGGCCCTCACGCCGGGTGAAGTGGAAACCCTCTTCCAGGTCCTTCGCACCCTGCAGCGGGAGGGCACCACCATCATCTTTGTCAGCCACATTTTGAGCGAAGTCATGGAGCTGACCGATGCGGTGACGGTGCTCCGCAACGGCAGGCATGTGGCCACCCGACCCACGTCAGAGCTCACCACCGCCGATGTGGTCCGGATGATGGTCGGCGAGATTGCGGTCGATGAGCGGGCGGCGAGCAACCGGGCGCCCCAGTCCGAAGTGATCCTGGACGTGCGGCACTTGGGCCAGGCGACCACGGGGTTGAAGGACATCTCCTTCCAGCTCCACCGCCAGGAGATTCTGGGCTTGGCCGGCATTCAAGGAGCCGGTCGGACGGAGCTGGCCCAGTGCCTGTTCGGCGTCCACCCGGCGACGGAGGGCGAGATCCGCCTGAAGGGCCAGCCGGTTCGGATCACATCACCCCGGCAGGCCATCGAGCTGGGGATTGGTTACCTCACCGAAGACCGGCGGAACCTGGGCCTCTTCTGGGAGATGGACGTAGAAGACAACTTGATCTCGGTGATCATCGACCGGATCACCGGGGCTCTGGGGCGGATCGACCGCCAGGCAGCCCGGGAGCGGGGCGAGCAGGCGGTCCAGGCCCTGAACATCCGGGCGGCGGGTCTGGATCAGGGGATTCGCTATCTGAGCGGCGGGAACCAGCAGAAGGTGCTCCTCTCACGCTGGCTCAACGCGGAGCCGTCGGTGTTGATCCTGGATGAACCGACTCGGGGCATCGACGTGGGCTCCAAGGCTGAGATTCGCCGGCTCATTCGCCGGTTGGTGGCCCAGGGGCTGTCGGTCATCCTCATCTCTTCGGATCTCGACGAGCTGCTGGCCTTGGCGGATCGAGTGCTGGTCATGACCCGCAAGCGCGTGGTCGGAACCCTCACCGCTGAGGAGGCGACCCGAGAGCGCGTCCTGGCCTTGGCGACATCCAAGTGAGCGGCGGCTGATCGACCGGAGGAGCAGAGGTTTTCGAGGGAGAGGATCGAGATGGGAACGCAAACTGGCACACGCCGGGCGGGGCAGCTCCCCGGCTTGCTGCAGAAGCGGGAGGCCGGGGTTCTGCTGGCCCTGGTGCTTCTGGTCGTCTTCTTCAGCCTGGCCACCCCGACCTTCTTCACCAGCCTGAACTTGCTGAACGTCATGCGCCAGGTCTCGGTGGTGGGGATCATCACCCTGGCCATGACCATCTTGATCATCAGCCAGGAGTTCGACCTGTCCGTCGGCTCCATGTACGCCGTGATCGGGATTCTGGTCGCGACCCTGTTCAACTCAGGCGTGAACATCTGGCTCGCCAGCCTGATCGGTCTCTTGGTCGCGGCGGCCATGGGTGTGCTGAACGGTCTCATGACCGTCAAGGCTCGGATCCCGTCGTTTATCGTCACCCTCGGTATGATGATGGTCTACCGGGGCGTCGCCTTGGTGCTATCGGGCGGCTCGCCCGCTTCGGTGCGGCTTCCTGAGACCTTCTACACCATCACGGGGGCGCCCCGGTTGTGGGGCCTCATCCCCGCGCCGGCCATCTGGTTCATCCTGGCGGGGGTGGCCGCCTACTACCTGCTCCACGTGACGAGCTTCGGGTACAAGGTCTTCGCTACCGGTGGCAACAAGGAGGCGGCCCGGTTGGCTGGGATCCCCACCGACCGGGTGAAGGTGATCGGCTTCATTCTGACCGGGGTCGCGGCGGGTCTGGCCGCCTTCATCTCCTTGTCGTGCCTGGGGACCGCCACGCCCACCCAGGGCCAGGGCTTTGAGATGCAGGCCATCGCCGGCGCGGTGATCGGCGGCGCCTCCCTCATGGGCGGCGTTGGCTCCATCATCGGCGGCTTCATGGGTGCGCTCATCATGGCGGTGGTGCGGAACGGCTTGGTCCTCATGGGCGTCAGCGCCTACCTGCAAGAGCTGGTCTTGGGCATCGTGGTCATCATTGCGGTGATCATCGGCCAGTACTCGACCCAGCGCCGCCGGTAAGGGGAGGGGACAGGCGTGGAGCAAAGCCGGTACACCATCGGGATCGACTTCGGGACCCTGTCGGGGCGCGCGGTGTTGGTGGACGTGGCCACGGGGGAAGAGGTGGCGACGGCCGTCTACGAGTACGCCAACGGTGTCATCGACCGGGAGTTCCAGGGTTGGGCGTGCCGTTGCCGCCGGACACAGCCCTTCAGGACCCGGCGGACTACCTCCGTACCCTGGAGGTGACCATCCCCCAGGTCTTGCGGGAGAGCGGGGTGGCCCCCGAGCAGGTGATCGGCATCGGCATTGACTTTACCGCCTGCACCATGCTGCCTGTCAAGGCGGACGGCACCCCCCTCTGCTTCCTGGAGGAGTACCGGGCCAACCCCCACAGCTGGGTGAAGCTCTGGAAGCACCATTCGGCCCAGCCTTACGCCAACCGGCTGAACGCCATCGCCCGGGAGCGGGGGGAGACCTTCCTGGGCCGCTACGGCGGGAAGAGCCCCCCGGCGGGGTCCCTTCTCCCCCTCTGGCACGACCTCGACGTCGGGCCTGCAATCTTCTAGCCGGCCGCCCGGGCCTACGAAACCACCGCCTGGGGGGTGTGGGAGCTGAGTGGGGGGGAGAGGCGCCATCCGGAGAAGGCGGGGGCGGAGGAGATAGTAGGGACGTGGAGGGGGGTTGCGCTAAGGG
>PIUA01000029.1 GCA_017577405.1 Bacillota bacterium | reverse complement strand
CTTTAGAGGTGGTCATCATCCGTCGGGTCAACGGCGAGGTCGTCCACGTCAAGCTTCAATGGGGCCACCTCTCTTTAGAGGTGGTCATGGCCAAGCTGCCGCTCAAGGTCTACCAGGATACTCCGGCTTCAATGGGGCCACCTCTCTTTAGAGGTGGTCATAGCCGCGCAGGTGGCACACCTTGCGACTCTGGTCGCGCTTCAATGGGGCCACCTCTCTTTAGAGGTGGTCATTGCTGATCGACCGCGCCCACGCGGCCGGACTCGACGAGCTTCAATGGGGCCACCTCTCTTTAGAGGTGGTCATTTCGAGAGAAAACCCGGGCGCGCCGGGCTCTCCGCGCTTCAATGGGGCCACCTCTCTTTAGAGGTGGTCATTACTGATAGCGTGCGGGGAATGGAGGGGATGAACATGCTTCAATGGGGCCACCTCTCTTTAGAGGTGGTCATTAGCTCGTTTGTCAAGGTGCTTCTGGCGCGGGTTTGGAGATCCCATTTCGAGCAGTGCTGTTCGACGCGGCCCAGGCCATCGCGATCGAGTAGGTGTCCCCTGAGCAAAGGCAGACGAGATCGATCAAAGCAGCGATCGACCGCTCCCCGGCTTGTGGCGCGCACCGAACCGCTCGCATGAGCGGGCACGTGCTCATATGACCACCACCCGCCGCTCCTCCACGGGGGTTGCTGCCCCCATGAACTCAAAGGCATGGGCTCGAGCGGTTCCCACCTCGCCAAGATCCACCATCATGACCCGGTCTTCCTCATGATGGATGACTTCGTGAAGCTTGGCCCGGAGGAGGATCCGCTCTTCCGCCGACAGGTCGCAGAGGTAGACGCTGTATTGCAGCCGTTCCCCGAAACCTTGCATGATCTTGAAAACCTGTCGGAGGCGCTTCTCATCACAGATATCGTAGCATACCAGATACCGCCGGCGCATCATCCTCACCTCGTCACGAAGGGAACGTACCTGGGAATCTCACCAAGCATCCGTCGGGCCAGAAGGCGGGCTTGCACCGCCATCACACGCCGGTACGTCAGGCTGTAGCCGAAGACCGGATGGGTGACCGAGGTGTCCACCCGCCGCTCGTAAGCCTCGAGCACCTTGCGGCGGCCTTTCTCAGTGAGAGCCACGCCCGCCGCCCGGCGGACAAAGTCCTGCTCCTTGATCTCGCCGTTGTTGAGGACACTCACCGTAACGGAATCTGCAATCAGAGGACGGAACTCTTCTTGCAGGTCGAGGGCCAAGGCGGGCCGACCGTACCGGACCGAATGGTAGACACCGAGGAACGGATCGAAGCCTGCCTTGAGGACTGCGGCCAGAGCGTCCTTGGTGAGGAGCGCGTAGCAGAACGAAAGCAACGCGTTCACTGGGTCCCGCGGAGGCCTCCGGTTGCGACCGGTGAAATCCCAATCCCAAGGCTCGCGTAACATTCCGGCGAAGTGGCTGAAGTAGACCCGCGCCGCCGCTCCCTCGATTCCGAGGAGGGCGTCGAGGGAGGACGCACGCCGGGCCTTGTTCCGCAGCCGTTTCAATTCGTCGAGGGCTGCTTTGGGTGGGTCGGTGTGGTTGCGTCTGAGGAACGTGCGGCAGTTCTGGATCTTCCCTGCCACAATCTCCCGGGCGATGTCCAGGCGAGCCACCGGATCGGTGGCTACGCCGTACTGGTGGAGGCGCAGTTCCACGTTCTTGTGGCCCATCCCGACGGTGATCCCCGAAAGCCAGCCCCCGTAAGAGTAATAGGCGATCGGGATGTCCCTTTGGCACAGCTCCCGAACGGTTTGGGTGCTCACCTGCACATTTCCGAAGAGGTTCAGCTCCATGACGTCGAGCAAGCGCATATCGGCCAAGGTCTCGCCGTCTTTGGTCACCTGGAGCCGATCACCCGACTTCCGAACGTAAGCCCCTTGCTCCTGAACGTAAACAGGAACCCGATCATCCCGGGGTGGGGTCAGCCGGCGGATCCGATCCGCGGCGGCGACTCGCTGGGCGAGATAGTTCACCTCATCAGGCAGACAAATGCCCACCAGCGAACATCGCGGGCATTTCGGGCTATCCTGCAAGGGTGGTGGGATCTGCCCCCGCGCTGCCGTCTTCCGCAACTCCTGAACGAGCGAGCGGGTTCGGTGAATGAGTTCATCATCGAACGGGACATCCACCCGCGTGCGGGATTCCACGTAATAGAGAACGCCGTACTTGGCGTTGTACCCGTTTTCCCGCAGGATGAGCCCTTGCGCACACAGTTGGACCCGCTCTGGTTCCCAGGCACCGCCTGGAATGTCGGGAACCCGGCCTCGTTTATAGTCAACGGGGACGGCTGTGTGGCCGTCGAACTCCACCAGATCCATCCTGGCGATCAGGCCTTCTTCTGGGGCACTCATCAGAACCGATGTCGTCCGAATCATGCCGGCTTCCGAGGTTTCGGGATCCCGCTCCACCCGTTCCCGCTCCCGATCCACGGTTCGATGCTGGAATCGCCCTTCGCGGGTGTCTGCGTTGTCCTCGAACTCCCCCTGGACCCACTCCAGGTAGAAGAGCCTCGGGCAGTAGGTGAACTCATTCAGCATCCGTACTGGGATCAACTCCGGTACATCCCAGGGCTCGCTGACTTTTCTGTCTTCTTTTCCGATGGTGTCGGCCATTTCAATTCACCTCCTTCTACACTTACAAATCGGTAAGAAAAGCGCTGACCATAGCCGCAAGGGCCAGTCAGCGCTCTTCCTTCCGGATTATTGAGAACTCGTCTTAGTTATTCGCTGGGCACAAAGAGCCCCAAGCCAAAGTGGCAGGCGTAGCCCAACAGCAACGGGCCGGGGACTTCTTCCTCGAACTCCATCTCGAACCCGTAAGCGCCTCCTGCAGGCGGCACCCGCGACCGCCAGCGGTGGAACTCGTACCAGCGGTACGCCCTGCTGGAACGGGTGGGGCCGGCCCCGGACCCCAGGGGGAGCGCTGGAAGCCTCCGGACTGAAACGGGCGTGGGATACCCGCGGCGCCGGAGCTCGAGCCGGAGTTGATCCTCAGGCCCGTCGACGAGCTGCTTGGGAACGGTTCCGCCCTGCGTATCGCCTCGGAGCTTCACGTGGCGGGACAGGACGAAGGGTGTCTGGCTCCGCCAGCGGCGGTGCCATCCCAGCCATGGAATCGGGAAATCCTCTGGCCTCCCCGCTCCCAGCCAGATCACGCTCAGCCGCAGCGATTCCCGACCACGCGCCAGCTCCTCAACGGCGGCCAAGGCCTCCAGCTCATCGGGCTGAAGACCGCCAGGGGCCCAGATGGTCAGGTGGTCTAACCGGCCATCGCCGTCTTCGTCCGTGGGGATGTAGAACGCATGACGGTGGCCTTGCAGCGGCGTCCCATCCTCCGCCCGGCCGGAGAAGGTGCTAGAGACCCGGCCGTCGTGGCGGCGGCCATACTGGCTCATCGCGGCCTGCCGGGCGACCTCCCCCACCCGGAGGGTGTCCACCACCCGGGGTAAGACGGGGCCATCCAGAGCGAAGCGGACCAGGGTCACCTCCGGGTGCTGGGCGCCGCGGGTTCTTGGCCGCCGACTCCGCCGCGGGCCCTCCAGCGCCCCTTCGGGCAGCGCGTAGGTGACCCAGCGGCTCCCTGGGGGCGACAGATACCCGAGAGACCGCAGCGAACCCGTCTCCGCAATCAGGGCGGCCAGGCTGAAGGGCTCCGCCGGCGCCAAGACGCGCACCAGCTCTACCGACGGGTCAGGCGCGTCCCTGGCCACCGGGCGGCAGTTCACTGGCGGAACCTGGTCCACCAGCGACGCGCGGACCCACGACTCGGCCCGACCGAGGTACGGGAGGTTGTCCAGGAGCTGCCGGAGCAGCTCCTCCTGGTCCGGGCTGAGGTCGACAGCGGGCCAGACACAGACGACCGGCTCGTGCGGCGAGAGCGCCACGAAGGTGTCGAAGACCAGGGCGGTGCTCTTGGGTGCCCCCAGAGGCATGTAGTGACGGGTGTGCGCCGTCCGCGCCTGAGGCAGGAAGAACTCAGGCGGCGAGCTCAAGCGGGCCAAGAGCTCCTCCACGGAGGCTTGGTCCACGTCGGGCAGAGTGCGGCGCCACACGGCCACCAGCGCGCGCAAGAGGCGCCACGGCGACGGCGGCCACTCGACCACACCTTCGTTGACGTGGCGGCCCCAAGGCGTTGCGTGAAAGCGTCCCGCGGTGAACCGGAGCGCGATCCCTACCAAAGCCTCCACCCCTCTGCTCAGGAGCCCTTCTTCGCCTTCTCGGACCACACCACCTCAGAGACGGGTGGATCGGCGAAGTGGGGCCGGCACGCCTCGATCAGCTGCGGCAGGGCCTCTTCCAAGGCGGCCCGGTCGGGCAGGGAAGCGCCCTCGGGCTTGGTCACCCTCACCTCGCGGCACTGCAGGTCGCAGGCCGTTCGGAGCCGGAGCCCCTCTTCCAGGAAGACCCGGATCTTCCACAGGGCCAAGGTGACGAGCAGATCAAAGCCGGGATCGGGCAGCCGGTAGGCCCGGAGCTGGGCCAGGTCCAGGTTGAAGTAAGCGGTGATCTGCTGGGCGACGTACTCCGTCCGGGAGAAGGGAACGTTCCCGTATCCCAAGGATGTGTCGCCCGAAGGGCTGATCCGGTCGTTCTTCACCCCGCCGCTGGTGGCCGGCGCCACCTCCCTCGCCTCGATGAAGCCGCTCAAGGTCCGCTGGAGCCGGGCACGGCCGTCCAGCTTCTCCAGGAAGACCCCGTGGAGGAGGGAGTTGGGATCATACTTGAACAGGGTTCTCGCCAGGCGGGCCAGGTCAAAGTGCAGCACCGCGGCGGACGCGTCCTCGTCCTGGGCCCCGGACCGCTGGCGCTGCCGCTTCCCCCCTTGGAGACCGCTCTCCTCCTGAACCCGGTCCAAGAGGTCCCCTTGGGAGGCCAGCATGAAGTAGGGCGAGTTGAGGCGGTGGGCCTCATGGAGGGTCGTGGTGAACCCGAACTCCTCATCCGCCTTCACCAGCCGCGCCCTGCCATAAGGGAGTCCCCGCAGGGGTTCGGCCAGGTCCTGAGCGGCCTCGTCCCAGCAGACGGCCTCCAGCCGGTTGGCCACCGATTGAGCCGACTCCACCAGCAGCATCTCCGTCCCATCAGGGAGCCGGTAGGTCGCCGCACCCAGGTCCGGGAAGCCGGTGGGCTGGAAGCGGTCCCCCTGGACCGGCTTCAAATCCGCCTCGATGAGCATCCGAGGCAAGCCCCGAAGGGCTTCGATCCACCCGTAGGCCATGGGCACTCACCCCTTCTTGAAATGGCGTACCATCGCAAGCTCTCCCGGTGGCGTCTTTAGGCTTCATCCACCCGCAGCCGTCGCCTCTGCCTCGCCGGGGGGCTCATCGGTGGTGGCCGGCGTCCTCAGCGCCCAGCGCGCCAGGGGGCGCGTCTCCCGCACCGGGATCAGGAGGGCGGCCAGCATCCGCTCGCCGTCGACCCGGATGGCCAGATCCCGGGGATCTCGGATCATGGGAACCAGGCCGCTGGCCCTGAGCCGCCGGAGGGCCAGGGCGCACGCGTCGGCGACGCGGTTGGCCCGGAGGAGCGCGAAGATGGCGGGCTCCGGCCGGATGGTCACCCGGTCGCCGCCCCGCGTCAGGATCAGGGGCCTGTCCAAGGTGACCAGCTTCAAGACGGCGTAAGCCCGAGGCAGGATGAACCCCTCGTCATCACCTTCATCGGGTGGCAACGCCTCCGCCCCCCCGCTTGAGGCCCACCCACGCGACCAGTCGATCAAGCTCAGCCCCCGGAGCAGCGCCTCCAGACGGCGGTCGTCCGTCTGGCCGAGGAGGAAGCGGTGCACATCCCGAAGGGACGCGGGGCGGGGGCTGCGGATGGGGAGGGGGTACACCCGCCGGGCCATGGCCTCCGTGGCCCGCCGGACCAGAACGTTCCCCAGATTGCGCGTCAGGGAACCGGGCCCCCACACCGCGGAACGAGACTCCGGCGCCCAGACCCAGCGCCCGTGGCGCCACGCGACGGGCTCCAGGTTGGCCCGGATGGGGGGCGCCAGCCACTCATCCTCGGGCTGCGATGGCCCACCACCCCTGGCCGCCGCCAACCGGACGCCCGCGATGGAGGCCAGGGCCACCGCCAGGCGATACTCGGTCGTCTCCTCCCGGCAGACGTCATGCCACTCGGGGGAAAGGGCGGGGATGGGCTGAAGGCGGGTGCCCCGGGCCCGGGGCCGGCCCGCCACCACCCACTCGGCCGCACCGGCGGCCAGCAGCACATCGAGCAGCCGCTCCCGACCCTGGGCCGCGTAGGCCAGGACCGCCTCATCCAGGCCCTGCAAGGCTTTCCAGAGACTGGCGGGCGTGCTCGCGTTCCCGGTGCAAAGGTTTCTCAGGCTGTTGAGCCAGGGGTCCAGCTCCCGAAGGAGCCTCGCTTCCGGCCGCACCTGAACCCGCAGCCGTCCCAAGGGGCTGGCCAGGTACGCCCGTCCATTGCGCTGGAGCAGGCCGTACCGCCGAAACTCGCTGAGGCCCCGCTCGACCCCAAGGGAGATGGCCGCCTGCGCGAAGTCGGTGCCCGTGCGGGCCTGGCGCCCGCCCCACTGCGCCCGTCCCTCGGCGAAGACTTGGCGGACCTCCGGCAGCCTGGCGGGCCGCTCCCACAAGGGCATCCAGATCTCCGCCCGGCTCATCCCGCTCCCGTACTCGGCGGCGACGGCACTGGCATAGCCTGTCCCCACGCCTGTCACCGTGAAGGGGAAGCTCGCCTTGTCCCGGCTGTCCACGCCCAGCCGGCGGGCGGCCGACCCGGCCAGGAGGAGCGACCCTTCCAGGAGCAGGACAAACTCCCACGGGTTGACCAGGGAGTCGCCTTCAAAGCCTTGGGTGGCGTTGGGACCACCGATGCCGCCCGGATGGTACTGCCCGATGGCGGCGGGAACCAGCGGCGGGGTCGCCTCGCCGAAGAGAGCGCCCCGGAGCCAACCCCGGGCCCTGGTTTGGGGGTCCGGCCCCTTCTTCCGCTTCTTGGGCTGGCCCGTCTCCAGCCCAAGAGCGTCCAAAAGGCGCTGCATGAAGTTGTTGGAGAACTCGAGCCGGCCGTCGTTTCCCCCGGTGCCCAACAGGGGAGGGTACCTGGGATCCTCGGATGTGAGGACGTACGCCGCATCAAGCCAGGCCACCGCCTCGTCGGGGAACCACGCCCGGCATTCGGCCAGAATCCGCGGCTTCTCGTCCTTGTCGGGCTTCTCCCGGATGCCCAAGCGGTCCAGAATGGAGCGGGCCCGGGCGATGGTCTCACGGTAGAGGGCCAACCGGGGCTCATCGGACCCTTCGATGGCTTGGAGGGCCTCCTGCTTGTCCTTGGGGAAGAACCCGCTGCCGCCGTTCCACGGCGCGACGATGGGCGTCGGGGTGTACTGGGTGAAGAGGGCCTCCACCAGCTCGTCGGCGCCGAAACGGCTCCGCAGGTGGAAGACGCCGCCCTGCCACCAACCTTCGGCGTCTGGGTCCAGCTGCTCGCCGACGATGCGGAACACCCCAAGGGCTTTCAGGTAGCTGTGGAGAGGCTCGGGCGTGCAGCCGGCCAGCTCAACCTGCGGCATGCGGCGACACCTCCTTCATGCTGGCCCGCATGTCCGCCACCCGCAGCAGTGCCTCGAGATACGCCAGACGGAAGGGCCCGAGATCGGGATCGTCCCGCAACGCCAGAACCCGGGCCAGCCAGGAGGGCGTGCCGTCCGCGGAGCCCAGCTCGAAGGGGGCAAGGTGTAAGGTGACCGAGGGCACCCGGACCCCGCCACCGAGGTCCACGGTCTGGCCGTCTTCGGGCATCCGGTCGCCGTCGCGGAGGCCAAAGAGGGACCCGTCGTCGTCCAGCGTCCCGTGACGGGGCCTCAGCGTGCGGAGCCCCAGGCGCACCTTCCCGTGGTGGCCCATGATGAGGAAAGCGGCCAGGTCGTCCTCGGCCTCCCGGGCCACGTGATCCAGGAAGGCCAACGCACTGGCCACCTCATGGCGGATGAAGGGCCGCAGGCGCGACCGGGGGGCCTTCGCCCACACCTCGCCCGCTCGAGCCGCCCGCTCAGCCTCCTCGGCCGCATCGAGGAAGCGGCCTTGGAAGTGCGGGTGAGCCTTGCCCCAGTCGTGGAACCGGGCCGCCTTGCGCAGGGCCCGCACCACCGCCTCCGGCACCGACGCCAAGTCCAGACGCTCCAGGAGGGCGTCCAGTTCCGCCACCACCGCGTCGGTATGGTCCCGCAGGGTGATCCACGGCCGGGCGGTGCTCCAGGGGTCTCCGGCGGTGGATTCGGCCTCTCGCTGGTCCGGCTCGTCGTCCCGCCGTTCCGCCACGACCGGTTCCACGGGGCCGTCCCCCGGGTCCGCGGTCCAGCCGAGCTGCGGGTCGTAGCCACCCAGGCGCGCCGGGAGCAACACCACGTGACCGGGCCGGATGGCGTCGATCTGGGTCACCCGGACCCACCGGGCCTCCACGTGGTCCCAGCGCCATGCCCGCCCCTTCTCCCAGGTGCGCCGCAAGAACTCCTGAAGGCCCCGGGTCCGGCCGTACACCGGCACCGGGCAGAGCTCAGACCGCTGCACAGGCAGCCAATCGCCCGGTGGTTCCCGCCCTGCCTCCTCCTGCTCCCAACTCCGCCAGAAGACGTGCGCGTCCAGGTCGGCATCGGCCCGAATGAAGCGGGAGATGTCGATGTCGTTGCCCGACAGGTCCGGCGTGGTGTCGAAAAGGTCGAGGAGGTCCTTTCGCCGCACGATGTGCCGGTACCCGGGGCGGCCCTCGTAGGGCACCGCCTGCAGGTCCGCCGGCGCGATCCGGTCCGCCGGGAGCTGCTCCAGCAGGCCCTTCGCCTCTTCCAACGTCTCGGGCTCGTAGGGGGCGCTCGCCTTGGGTTCCACGTCGATCCAAAGGACGTCCGCCTGGTCATGCTCCCCATACCGGTTGACCCGGCCCAGGCGCTGGACCAGGCTGGGCCAGGGAGCCAGCTCGGTGATCAAGGTGCGGGCGGAGAGGTCCACCCCAGCCTCCACCACCTGGGTGGCGACCAGCACGCGCCCCGCCGGGTGGTCGCTTGGAGGCGCGAAGAGCTCCTGGTTCAAGCGCTCCCGCTCCGCGGGCCGGAACTGGGAGTGGAGCAGGAGCACCTCGGGCTGGGCCCCCGCCGGCGCCTTCTTCCACACCGCCGAGCGCCGCAAGGCGTCGAAGAGCCTCTGGGCCCGCTCGACGGTGTTCACCACCACCAGGGTGAGGGCCCCCGGTTGGTGCCGCTCGGCGACCAGCTCGGCCAACCCGGTCAGATAGCGCCGGACCTTGGTCTCGCCATCGGGCACGGTCAAGGAGAGACGTTCCAGCCGCTTGGGCGCGTTCATCCTCTTGGCCAGGTCCGGCGCCGCCTCCAGATCGGCCGGTTCCAGGGTCCAGACCTGCTCGGGAGCGATGGGCGGCCCATCGATGGTCTCCATCCAGGCGGGGTGGTAGGTGGCGGACATCCAGAGGGTGGGCGTGGGGGCCCAGCACCCCAGGGCCGCCCGCAGGCCGTCCAGCTGGCGGGAGGTGGCGAGCCCCTCGGAAAGGAGCTGGATCTCGTCGAAGACCCAGAGGGCATCATTGTTGAGCAGGCCGAAATCGATGGGCCAGTGGAACCGGCTTTCCGCGTAGCCCCGGTTGAGGGCCCGGGAGAGGAGCATGTCCGAGGTGCCTATAAGAATGAGGTCATCTTCAGGATAGAGCCACCACTCCCGGTCCCGGCTGCCGCCCATGAGCAGCGCGGTCCGGATGGGCCGGTCCGTCTGGCCCGCCCCCAGGCCCAGCCCTTCTACAAAGCTCACGGCCCGCTCGTAGGTCTGGTGGACCAGCACCCGCATCGGCAGCGCGTAGACCAGCCGCCGGGGCGTGGCCTCCCGGACCGCTGGATCCGGGTGGAACCGCCGCCGCCAGAGCCAGGCGAGGAGCACCGCCGCGGTCTTGCCTGCACCTGTGGGCACGTGCAACACCCGCGGCCATTCGGGCTCAGTGGCAAGCCTCTGCTGGTAGGGCCACGGAGCATGACCGGTGGCCGTTCGGAAAAACGTCTCAAAGGTGGTCAGCTGGAGTCCCCCCCGATCAAGACCCCGCTATCGACAGAATTCTGTCATCGTCGGATTTTCCCTGCTCGTGGCAGGAGCGGGGCGGTGCCCATGGAAGCAGGTGCCAGTCCATGCCGGGGCGGACCCCCTTCCTTGTGCCCCCACCCTTGTGCCGCTATAATGGATTCGTAGCGATCATCACTCTAGCTACACGACTCATTTGACTGTTCGCTGCTGGGAGGGACCCTATGGCTGCCCGCATCGACCCCTTTGGGGCCCGGGGAACCTTCGTGACCCCCCAGGGCCCGGCGGTCATCTACCGCCTCCGGCGATTGGAGGAGCTGGGCATCGCCTCCATCGACCGGCTGCCGTACTCCCTTCGGATTCTGCTTGAGAACCTGCTCCGGCACGTGGACGGGTACGTGGTCAACCCCGAGGATGTGGAGGCCCTGGCCCGCTGGCGGCCGGGGGCCGAACCCCGGGAGATCGCCTTCATGCCGGCCCGGGTGGTGCTCCAGGACTTCACGGGCGTCCCCGCAGTGGTAGACCTGGCGGCCATGCGGGCGGCGATGAAGCGGATGGGCGGCGATCCCAAGCGGATCAACCCCCTCATCCCCGTCGACCTGGTGATCGACCACTCGGTTCAGGTTGACCTCTTTGGCACCCAGTACGCTTTCCTGGGAAATGTGGAGCTGGAGTTTGAGAGGAACCGGGAGCGGTACGCCTTCCTGCGCTGGGCCCAGAAGGCCTTCACCAACTTCCGGGTGGTCCCCCCCGGCACGGGCATCGTCCACCAGGTGAACCTGGAGTACCTGGCCAGGGTGGTGGAGCTGCGGGAGCAGGATGGGGAGCTGACCATCTTCCCCGACACCCTGGTGGGAACCGATTCCCACACCACCATGATCAACGGCCTGGGCGTGCTGGGTTGGGGCGTGGGCGGCATCGAGGCCGAGGCGGTCATGCTGGGCCAGCCCTACTCCATGCTCATCCCCGAGGTGGTGGGCTTCCGGCTCACGGGCCAGCTCCCCGAGGGCTCCACCGCCACCGACCTGGTCCTCCGGGTGACGGAGATGCTCCGCCAGAAGGGTGTGGTGGGCAAGTTCGTGGAGTTCTTCGGCCCCGGCCTGGATCACCTCACCCTCCCCGACCGGGCAACCATCGCCAACATGAGCCCCGAGTACGGGGCAACCATGGGCTTCTTCCCCGTGGACCACGAGACCCTCAACTACCTGCGGGGCACCGGCCGGGACCCCGGGCTGATCGACCGGGTGGAGCGCTACTGCAAGGAACAGGGCCTCTTCCGCACCGCGGACTCGCCCGATCCCGAGTACTCAGACCTCCTGGAGCTGGACATGTCCACGGTGGAGCCCAGCCTGGCCGGGCCGCGCCGGCCCCAGGACCGGGTGCCTCTGGGGCAGGTGAAGGCCAGCTTCCAGAAGACCCTTCGGGAGCACTTCGGCCGGAACGGCGAGGCCGAGCTGCCCGGACCTTCGGAGAACGGCCGGCTGTCCGACGGGGCCGTCGCCATCGCCGCCATCACCAGCTGCACCAACACCTCCAACCCGTCGGTGATGGTGGGCGCGGGGCTCCTGGCCAAGAAGGCGGTGGAGCGGGGCCTGCGGGTGAAGCCTTACGTCAAGACGAGCATGGCCCCCGGCTCCCGGGTGGTGACCGACTACCTGGAGGCGGCGGGGCTCCTCCCCTACTTCGAGGCGCTCCGCTTCCACGTGGTGGGCTACGGCTGCACCACCTGCATCGGCAACAGCGGCCAGCTGCCGGCCAGCGCCGCCCAGCAGGTAGAGGAGGGCGATCTGGTGGTGGCCGCGGTCCTCTCGGGGAACCGGAACTTCGAGGGCCGGATCAACCCGCTGGTGAAGGCCAACTACCTGGCCTCCCCGCCCCTGGTCATCGCGTACGCCATCGCGGGCCGGATGGACATCGACCTCACCACCGAGCCCTTGGGGTACGATCCCAATGGCCAGCCCGTCTACCTGCGGGACATCTGGCCCAGCCAGGAGGAGATCCGGGAGATCATCGAGCGGACCCTCGACCCGGAGCTCTTCAAGCGGCGGTATGCGGAGGTCTTCGACGGCGATGAGCGCTGGCAGAGCCTCCCCGTGCCCGAAGGGGACCTCTACCAGTGGGATGAGGCCTCCACCTACATCCAGGAGCCGCCCTTCTTCACCGACATGCCCCTGACTCCGCCGGAGCCCAAGGACATCACCGGCGCCCGGGTGCTGGTCGTGCTGGGGGATTCCATCACCACCGACCACATCTCCCCCGCCGGGGCCATCAGCCTGGGCACGCCCGCCGCCCAGTATCTCCAGGAGCGGGGCGTGGACGTGGCCGACTTCAACACCTATGGCTCCCGCCGGGGCAACCACGAGGTGATGATGCGGGGCACCTTCGCCAACATCCGGCTCCGGAACCTGCTCGCGCCGGGGACCGAGGGCGGCTGGACCCGCCACCTGCCCGACGGCGAGGTGATGACCATCTATGACGCCGCCCTCGCCTACCAGAAGGAAGGCGTCCCCCTGCTGGTCCTGGCGGGGAAGGAGTACGGCTCCGGCTCCTCCCGGGACTGGGCGGCCAAGGGGCCGTACCTCTTGGGGGTGCGGGCGGTGCTGGCGGAGAGCTTCGAGCGGATTCACCGGAGCAACCTGATCGGGATGGGGATCCTCCCCCTCCAGTTCCGGCCGGGCGAGAACCGGGAAAGCCTGGGGCTGGACGGCACGGAGGTGTACGACATCGAGGGAATCGCCCAGCTCACCCCTGGCGCCACCCTCACCGTCCGGGCCCGGCGGGAGGATGGTTCCGAGATCCGCTTCCAGGCCATTGCCCGCATCGACACGCCCGTGGAGTTGGAGTCGTACCGCCACGGCGGTATCCTGCAGGCGGTGCTTCGGAAGCTTCTCTGAACCCTTCTGTCTACCCCGACCCTCTCTCACGGGAAGCGGCGGCCGGTTGACCGGCCGCCGCTTCCTTTCTTGGAACCGGGCTCCTGGTCGAGGTTTGTGAGGGGGATGCACGCCCTTAAACCCCATGGCAAATGTCCTATGCCAACCCCGCCCAATGGCTCATGGGAAAGAGAGTTATGTCCTTTCCTCCCTAGGAGGAAGGCCCGATTGACCGATTGTGAAACGGATCATAAAGTGGAGATGGCTAATGATTCCCCTTTCCCCCGGAGCTCGCGCGACCGATCGGGCCCCGAACAGCTAAGGGAGGCGTGGTTATGGCAACGCAACAATCGCAACAGAGGCGTCCCCGTTTCCTCCGCCACACCCGCCAGCGGGAGGCGATCTTGCGGGTCCTGCGCACAACCCACGAGCATCCCACCGCGGACTGGATCTACCAGGAAGTCCGGAAGGAGATTCCCCATATTAGCCTCGGCACCGTCTATCGGAATCTGAAGATCCTGACGGAAATGGGCGAGGCCCGGGAGCTCACCTTCGGCAGCTCCTACAGCCGCTACGACGGCGATCCCACCCCGCACTACCACTTCCTCTGCGATGAGTGCGGCAAGATCGAGGATCTGGACATGCCGGTGATGGACTCCCTCGAAAGCCAGGCGGCCGAGTGGACCGACGGCAGGATCACCAGCCACCGTCTCGTATTCCATGGCGTATGCGCCGAGTGCCAGAAGCAGCAGCAGTGACAGGATCTCCACCCAACCAAGAGCCCGCATCCGGGCCCGCTCCAGGCCCCCAGGGCCAGCAGGGCCCGGTTCTCCATACCTTCGGTGAGCTCACCCCCGTCCGCATCCTCCGGCGGGTGAACCGGTTTGCCGTCCTGGTGGAGCACGAGGGCCAGGAGCGGCTGGCCCACCTGCCCAACTCGGGACGGCTCCACGAACTCCTCCACCCCCAGGCCCCTGCCCTCCTCCGGTGGGCCGACGCCCCCGGGCGGCGGACGGTGGGCGACCTGGTTTTGGTCCAGGCAGCCGGTCCCGACGGGACCGGCTGGGTGAGCGTCGATGCACGGCTCCCCGCCCGGCTGGGCCAAGCCATCCTCCAGCACCAGCTTCTCGCGGATTTCGCCCCCTTAGAGGCAGTCCGCACCGAGGTGGCTTTCGGTCAGAGCCGGCTGGACCTGGCCGGAACCGTCGCGGGAACGGGCCAGCCCTTCTGGGGCGAGGCCAAGTCCGTCACCTTGGTGGAAGAGGGCGTCGCCCGCTTTCCCGACGCGCCCACGGCGCGGGGCCGCCGCCACCTGGAGGAGCTGATGGAGGCCCGCCGCCAGGGGGCGCTGGCCCTGGTCCTCTTCGTCGTCCTGCGAGACGACGCCCGCCTCTTCGCACCGCACCACGAGGCCGACCCGGCCTTTGCCGAGACCCTCGCCCAGGCGGCCGCTCGCGGGGTCGAGGTGCGGGCCTGCGCCTGCACCGTCTCCCCCCAGGGGATCCGCTGGCTCCAGGAGCTTCCGGTCCAGGTGGCGGAGGGGCCATCCCGGCGGTGAGCCGGGAGACCCGCCTCGGCAGGTGCCCGCGAAGCTCACAGGCCCGGCCCGGCGGCAAGCTCCTGCCTCACCGGCGGCGGGCTGCCCTAAGGCGTGGGAGCGCCCTGGGCGGCCGGTCGGACACCAGGCCGGGGCCCGATCGGGAAGGGAAGGACCTGAATGGGCTGCTGGCCCGGCGTGAGCTGGTACGTCCACATAGGTCTCACCTCCGCGGCGAGCTGGGCCAAGGGCTGGCCCTGTCCCAAACTACGCGGAGGTGGCTTGGCCGGGCTGAGGGCCCAGTCCCGATCTCACGAGGGAGAAGGACCGGACGCCGCAGGGGAGGAAAGATGGGACACCCCGCCGGCTACCGGCTTCTCAGAAACCGCCAGAGTTCGTCCTCTTCGTTCTCGGGGAAGGGGCGTCTTTGGGCGCCGGAGCCCGGCTGGGCCTCCTTGGTCACCCGCCAGAGGCCCTCGGGGACGAGGCGGCCCACCACGAAGGCTTGGAAGCCCTGGGCCTCCAGCCCGCGCACCATACCCTCGGGGTCCGGGGTGGCGATGAGGAGGCTCCCCGAGGAGATGAGCCCCGCCGGGTCCAGGCCGAAGGCGTCACAGATCGCCCGGGTCTCGGGCCGCACGGGGAGCCGGTCCATCCAGAGTTCCACCCCTACCCCGGAGGCGGCGGCCAGCTCCCGGCAGGCGCCGTAGAGGCCTCCCTCGGTCACATCGTGCATGGCGGTGGCGCCCAGGCGGGCGGCGGCCAAGGCCTCGCCCACCACGCTCAGCTCGTCGGCGAAGCGGCAGGCCCGCTCCAGCACCTCCGGGGCCACCCGCCCTGCCAGCTCCTGGCCAAAGTCGGCGGCCAGGATGGCGGTCCCCTCGATGCCCACGCCCTTGGTCACCACCAGGCCGTCACCCGGCCGGCCGCCGGAGGCGGTCACCAGCCGGCCCCGCTGCACCCGGCCCACGGCCGTGGTCACCACCACGGGCGCCGTGACCCGGGAGGTGATCTCCGTGTGCCCGCCCAGCACCTCGATCCCCAGGGCCTGGGCCTGGCGGGAGATCTCCTGCATGAGCCGCTCCACGTCCTCGGGCCCTGAGCCCTCGGGCAGGAGGACGGTGGCCAGCACCCCAACGGGCTCCGCCCCCATGGCCGCCACGTCGTTGCAGGAGACCTGCACGGCCAGCCGCCCTGCGCCCTCGACGGCCCCGGTGATGGGGTCGCTGGCCAGGACGCACAGATCACCGCCTAGGTCCACCACCGCGGCATCCAGCCCCACACCCGCGTGGACCGCCACCTCGGGCCGCTCCTGGCCCAGATAACCCAGCACCCGCCGCCTCAACTCGGCGATGGAGAGCTTCCCTGCCTGCACACCGCCGCCCCTTTCATGCAAACCACGCCGGCTCCACCTTGGAGAGCCGTTCCAGCGCCCGGTCGAAGGCCTGGACCGTCTCCTCCAGCTCCTGATCGCCGTGGGCCGCCGAGAGGAACCCGCCGGACCGCATCAGGTCCACCCCTTCGAGGAGCATCGCCTTGCGGAGCCACTGGGTGGCCGGGCCCTTGGCCGCCTCCAGGAGCGCCTGCCACTCGGAAGGGCTGGGTTCTTCCCCTTCGGGCGGGTCCACCCCCAGGGCGATGTGGAAGATGGAGGCCTGGCCGTAGGCGTAGCCCCGCACCCCCCGGGCCCGGAGACGCTCGTTGAGGGCCTGGACCAGCCGGGCACCCAGCCGGTCGATGGCGGGGAGCACCCGCCCCGAAGCGATCTCGTCCAGGGTGGCGATGCCCGCCGCCGCCGCCAGAGGCGTGGCGTTGAAGGTGCCCAGATGGGCCACCCGCTGGGACCGGTTCCAGGCCTCATCGCGGAAATCCAGGTACGCCATGATCTCCGCCCGGCCGGCCACCGCCGCGCCGGGCATGCCGCCCGAGACGATCTTAGCGAGGCAGGTCAGGTCGGGCAAGACCCCGTACCGCTCCTGGGCCCCGCCGGGGGCCAAGCGGAAGCCGGTGATCACCTCGTCGAAGATCAAGACGGTCCCGGTGCGACGGGTCAGCTCCCGGACGGTCTGAAGCCAGCCCACATCCACAGGGATGGCCCCCCAGGAGCCCCCGCCCGGCTCCAGGATCACCGCCGCCACCTGGCGGGTGTCCAGGAGCGCCTCCAGCTCGTCCAGCCGGTCGGGAGCCACGAGCCGGGTGGCCGCCGGGCCGTCCCCCGCTGGCCGGCCATCGGTTCCGGGGCTCGCCTCCCCCGGCAGGACCCCTTTGGCCAGGGGCTCGTGCCAGCCGTGGTAGTGGCCCGCAAACTTGACCACCCACGGGCGGCCCGTGGCGGCCCGGGCCAGGCGGAGGGCCAGCTCGGTCGCTTCACTGCCGGTCACGGTGAAGCGGACCCGCTCGGCCGAGGGCACCATCCGCTGGATCCGCTCGGCCCACTCCAGGGCCAGGGGGTGCTCCGCCCCGTAGAAGCTCCCCCGGGCGAGCTGGCGCTCCACCGCCTCCACCACCTTGGGGTGGTCATACCCCAAGATCATGGCGCCATGGCCCATCCAGTAGTCCACGAGCCGGTGGCCGTCGGCATCCCACTTGTACGCACCTTGCACTTTGGTGATGTAGGGAGGGAAGGGCTCCAACCGGTGGGAGTCGTGGGTGAGCCCACCAGCCAGCACTTGGGCCGCCTGCTTGTAGACGGCCCCTGACGCAGCAAATGCCCGAGCATAGCTGTGATCCAGCGCCTGCGCGGCCTCAGGTTTCAGATGGATCCTCCTTTTTTCCCCTGCAACTCCTGACGGGAGAGCCGGCCGCAGGGACCGGCCGGCTCTCCTACCCAGCCAGAACCTCGGCGGCGGGCGTGTACGACATCTGGTGGGCCTCAGCCACGGCTGGGTGGGTGATCTGGCCCGCCATCACGTTCAGCCCGCCGGCCAGAACGGGATTCTCAACCATGGCCCGGTGGAGCCCCTTGTTGGCTAGCTCCACCACGTACGGAAGGGTGGCGTTGGTCAGGGCCCGGGTGGAGGTCCGGGGCACGGCCCCGGGCATGTTGGAGACCGCGTAGTGGATCACCCCATGCTTCACGTAGACGGGATCGTCGTGGGTGGTGGCCCGGTCGATGGTCTCCACGCACCCGCCCTGATCCACGGCCACGTCGACGATGACCGAACCCGGCTTCATGCCCCGCACCATCTCCTCGGTAACCAGCCGGGGCGTGCGGGCTCCCGGCACCAGCACCGCGCCGATGACCAGGTCGGCGTACCGGACGGCCCGATCCACGGTGTGGTGGTTGGCCACCACCGTCATCAGGTTGCCGCGGAGGACATCTTCCAAGTAGCGAAGCCGGTCGATCCGGTTGTCCATGAGGGTGACATGGGCGCCCAGGCCGAGGGCGATGCGGGCGGCGTTGGTCCCCACCGTCCCCGCGCCCAAGATGACCACCTCGGCCGGGGGCACCCCGGGCACGCCGCCCAAGAGGACACCCCGCCCGCCGTGGATCTGCTCCAGGAACTGGGCACCCACCTGCACGCTCATCCTGCCGGCGACCTCACTCATGGGGGTCAAAAGCGGCAGGGCGCCATTGGGCTCCTGGATGGTCTCGTAGGCGATGGCCGTCACCTGCGACGCCAGGAGCCGCTGGGTCACGCCGGGATGGGCTGCCAGGTGGAGGTAGGCGAAGAGGATCTGCCCCGGTCGGAAGAGAGGAAACTCCTGCTCAACAGGCTCCTTCACCTTCAGGATGAGCTCCGCGTCGGCAAAGACGTCCTCAGGGGTGGGAACGATGGTCGCGCCGGCCGCCTGGTACTCCTCGTCGCCCATGCCGCTCCCCACCCCGGCGCCCTGTTGAACCAGCACCCGGTGGCCAGCCCGGACCAGCTCGGCAACACCCGCCGGCGTCAGGGCCACCCGGTGCTCACCCGGTTTGACTTCCTTGGGGACTCCTATGACCACGGCCTTCCCGCCCTCCAGGCGTACTCCCAACCCCCTTGTTTCTCTGTCTTTGTCCGGAGCATGCTCATCTCCTTCCCTTCTGGAAAAGGCTCGTCCCCCGAGGCCGGCCCCAAGAAGGGCTTGCCCGAAGCCCGCTCCGCCAGGAACCAGCGGACCCCTCAGGGGCAGCCCGCCCCCACGGACGGGCCGCCTCCTCTTGCTGGGATGGCCCTGCCAGGGCCCTCAGTTCCCGCCGACCCGGTGGACCTGGAGCAGGTTGGTGTTGCCGGGGGTGCCCGTCTTGACGCCGGCCGCGATGACCACCAGATCCCCGTCGGTCACCCAGCCCTGCTCCCGGGCGGCGGCCACGCCCAGATCGATCATCTCGTCGATGTTGCCCGGCCGGGCGGTGCGGCAGGGGTAGACGCCCCAGACCAAAGCCAGGCGCTGCCGCACCCGGGGGTTGGGGGTGACGGCAACGATGGGGCAGTTGGGCCGGAAGCGGGAGACCCGCCGGGCCGAAGCCCCCGTCTGGGTGGAGGTGATGATGGCCCGGGCGCCCAGGGTTTGCGCGGTCTGGCAGGTGGCGTAGGCGATGGCCTCGGCCACCGTCGCCCCGGGCCGGGGCTGGCGGTCGCGGAGGATGGCCCCGTGGTTGATGGCGGCTTCCGTCCGCCGGCAGATGGCCGCCATCATCCGGACGCTCTCCACGGGGTAGCGGCCGACGGCCGTCTCCCCCGAGAGCATGACCGCGTCGGTCCCGTCCAGGATGGCGTTGGCCACGTCGGTCACCTCCGCCCGGGTGGGGCGGGGGTTGCGGGCCATGGAGTCGAGCATCTGGGTGGCGGTGATGACGGGCTTGCCCGCCTCGTTGCACTTCTGGATGATCATCTTCTGGGCCAGGGGGACCTCTTCGGGCGGGATCTCCACCCCCATGTCGCCCCGGGCCACCATGACCCCATCGGCCACCTGGATGATCTCATCGACCGCCTCCAAGCCCTGGCGGTTTTCGATCTTGGCCACTACCAGCTGGTCGCCGCCGTACCGGCGGATGGCCTCCCGGACCGCCTCCACATGGGCCGCCTCCCGCACGAAGGAGGCGGCCACCCAGTCGACGCCCATCTCGACGCCGAAGCGGATGTGCTCCTCATCCTGCGGGGTGAGCGGCGGCAGGTCGATGCGGAGCCCGGGCAGGGTGACGCCCTTGTGGGAGGTGAGCTCGCCGCCCACCCTCACCCGGCAGCGGAGGAGCTCCGCCTCCACCGCCTCCACCTCCAGCTCCAGCTCGCCGTCATCCAGGTAGATCAGAGATCCCGGCGCCAGCTGGCGGGTCAGGGGTGGATAGGGGATCTGCAAGCGCAAAGGGAAGGCCTGGGGCGGCAGGGTAGGCGAGATCAGCACCTCCTGGCCCCGCTCCAAGGTGATCCGGCCGCCGGGCACCTCACTCAGGCGGATCTTCGGCCCCTGGATGTCTTGCAGGATCGCCACCGGCAACCCTTCGGCCTGGAGGGCCTTGATCCACTCGATCCGGCGCCGGTGTTCCTCCAGGCTCCCGTGGGAAAAGTTGAGGCGAAAGACGTCGACGCCGGCTGCCACCAGCCGCCGGAGCATCTCGGGCGATTCACTGGCCGGTCCGACGGTTGCGATGATCTTGGTCCGTTTCAAGGTCTGCGTGCGTTTCAGGTTCTGTGCTGGTGTGCCGTCAGGTTGTGGCATCTTCCTAGCCCCTTCTCTGTCCAGGGCAGGCTACTCCGAAGGCGCCGGCGGCGAGCCCACCCCGGTGACGGCCTGCCCGCCCAGCCCGGCTTCCTCCGGCACCTGCCCCTCCTCCCCGTCCTCCCGGCGGGAGGCCAGCTCTTGGCTCTGCCCCTCGGCGAAGGCCCCTATCCGCCGGTAGCGCTGGTAGCGGGCTTCCAGCAAGGCGTCCGGGTCCATCCCTTCCAGGACCTGCAACTCCCGCACCAGCACCTCCTTCACGTTCCGGGCCGTCGCCTCCTTGTCCCGGTGCGCGCCCCCCATGGGCTCAGGGACGATCCCGTCGATGATCCCCAGCTCCATGAGGTCCCGGGCCGTCAGCCTAAGGAGGCTGGCCGCCTCGGGGGCCCGCTTCGAATCCTTCCAGAGGATCTGGGCGCACATCTCCGGCGAGATGACCGAGTACCACGCGTTCTCCAGCATCCAGACCCGGTCGGCGACACCGATGGCCAGGGCCCCGCCGCTGCCCCCTTCGCCCGTCACCACGGAGATGATGGGCACCCGCAGCTGGGACATGGTCATGATCGCCTCGGCGATGACCAGGCCCTGGCCCCGCTGCTCCGCCTCGATGCCCGGGTAGGCGCCCACCACGTCAATCAGGGTGATGATGGGGCGGCCAAACCGCTCCGCCTGCTCCATGAGGCGGATCGCCTTCCGGTACCCTTCCGGATGGGGGAGGCCGAAGTTCCGGCGGATGTTCTCCTTGGTGTCCCGCCCCTTCTGAGGGCCGATCACCGTCACGGGGCGGCCGTTGAGCCGCGCGATGCCCCCCACCATAGCCGGGTCGTCCCGGAAGGTGCGGTCGCCGTGGAGCTCCACGAACTCATCGAAGATGGACGCAATATACTCCAGGGTGGTGGGCCGCCCGGGGTGCCTGGCCAGGAGGACCCGCTGCCAGGGGGTCAGGTTGGCAAAGATCTCCTCCCGGAGCTGATCGGCCCGGCGCTTGAGGCGGGTGATCTCCTCCGAGAGGTCGATCCCCCTCTGGTCGGTGAAGCTCTCCAGCTCCCGGATCCGCTCTTCCAGCTCGATCAACGGCCGTTCCCACTCGAAATCGGTCGCCGCCACCGCTTGCCCTCCTCATGCCAGGCTCTCGTCCGTGACCGCCCCGGTCTAAAGGTGGAGGCGGAGGAGCTGGGCCACCTGCTCTCGGAGCTTGGGCCGGGGAACCACCAGGTCGATCATGCCGTTCTGGAGGGCGTACTCGGCCGTCTGGAACCCCTCAGGCAGGACCTGCCGGGTGGTCTCCTGGACGATGCGGGGCCCGGCGAAACCGATGCGGGCCCCCGGCTCGGCGATGATCACATCGCCCAGGGAGGCGAAGCTGGCGTAGACGCCCCCCATGGTGGGGTCGGTCAGAACGGAGATGAACGGCATCCGGCACCGGCGGTAGCGGGCGACGGCCTGGCTGGTCTTGGCCATCTGCATCAGGGAGAGGATCCCTTCCTGCATCCGGGCGCCGCCCCCGCCGGCGGAGACCACCACCACCGGCAGGCGCTCGGCTTCCGCCCGCTCGAAGAGCCGGGTCAGCCGCTCGCCCACCACGCTCCCCATGCTGCCGCCCACGAAGTTGAAGTCGAAGATCCCCAAGGCAACGGGCAGCTCCTCAATGGCCGCCCGGCCCACGATGACCGCCTCGGAAAGACCCGTGCGGGCCTGGGCCTGGACCACCTTCTCGGGATAGCCGGGGAAGCCCAGCGGGTCCACAGAGGCCAGGTGGTCCTCCCAGACGGTGAAGGAACCCTCGTCGGCCAGCTGTTCCAGCCGCTCCCAGCCGCCGATACGGAAGTGGTAGCCGCACTTGGGGCAGATCTGGGCGTGCTGCTGCAGCTCTTTTCTGTACAGGATCGTCTCGCAGCCGTCACACTTGAGCCAGAGGCCGTCGGGCGCCTCCTTGGGCGCCACGGGACGGGGCTCCTGGCGGCTCTCCCCGGGCGTGGGGTTGATGGTGGCATACCGGGGCCGGCCCCGGAACAGATCCTTCAGCACGGGTCACGACTCCTCCCAGGATGCTGGTCTCGCCGGCTCCGCCGGGCTTATGCGCCGCCGATCACCTGGCTCAGGATCTCCTGGGCCTCCTCCACCTCCGCCTCGGGCACCAGGATCTGCACGTTGGCCGAGTCGCCCAGGTGGGGCACGCCCAGCGGGCGGAGCATGGTGAGCAGACCCTCCTTCTCCAGGAGTTCCTTCAGCATCTCAGCTACCGGACGGTTCGGCGCGATGTAAACCACCGTCCACATGTGCCTGCCCCCCAACCGGCCCCGGGCGCCCACCGGGCTGATCAAAAAAGATCCAGGCTACCGCCTGGACTCGCTCTGGGGGCCCGATTCCACCGTACCGTGGGAGGTGAGGATTCGAGCCCTGCCCCGTATCTTCATCGCCGAGGTGTGCCGGGTAAACTGGGCGATCATGACCTCGCCCGCGTCCAGCTTCTCACTGTGGTGGAAGCGGGTCTCTTTCCCCCGGGTAAGGCCGAAGATGGTCACCCCGTCCTCCAGAGCCTGGATCACCACGAAGTCACCGGCGACCGGTTCGTCCCAAGCCTGATCCATGCCGCCGGTCCCTCCTCTGGACAGCCCGGAAATCGCCATCATTATAGTCGGCGGCCAAAAGGGGTGTCAACCAGCGCCAGGGCCGCCGGAATCAGCCTTCCGCCGCCGTCGCCAGGCCGTTGGGCGGGCTCTTCTCCAGACCGGGCAGGCGGGCGGCCCCCTTCAGGGCCGCATGCTCGATCCGGGCCACGGTGGCCGCCACGATCCCCGCCACCAGATCATCCATGAAGGTGTGGATGGCGCCGCCCTTCAGCTTCCGGTTGAGCAGGCCCACCAGCCCCGGCTTCTTCTTGTCCAGGTAGCCGAAGCGGGTGAGGGAGACGGCCCCGTAGATGTTGGTGATGGAGGTGGCCAGGATCTCGTCCACGCCGTACAGGGGCAGGTCGTTGGCCACCGCCTCCTGGAGGGGCTCGGGCAGGGCCCCCGCCTCAGCCAGCTCATCCAGGGTCACCCCGGTGAGGATGGCGTAGAGGACCTCCCGCTTCTCCAGCACCTTCTCCAGATGGTTCCGGCACTCGGCCAGGGAGAGGTCCATCCCCTGCTCCTGGACCACCTGCTGGACCAGCCGGGCCATCTCCTCCAGCTGGACACCCCGTCGCGCCAGGGCCTGGAAGGCCGCTTCCTGCAACCCGTTCTTCATGCTCGTGCACGCTCCTCTCCCAACGTCCGCGCGGTGCGGACCGGGATGCCTTCCATGGCCGCCAGCCGCTCCGCCATTCGCCCACTCTCTCCATCGGCAAGCCAAAGGGACCGCGGCAGGAGGATGAGCGCCCGCTCCTGCTCCCCCTCCACCAGCAGCCAGACGGGGACCGATCCCCGCCGGCCCCGGAGGAGGGCCGCCAGGCGCTCGGTCCAGTCCAAGCCCCCGCCCGCCTCCACCTCCAGGCAAAGCCCCTGGGGGGTGAGGGGGGCGACCCAGCGGGCCTCCAGCTGGAGCTCTTCACCGCCGCTGGTGGTCCGGGTCCGGGCCTGGCCGGCCACCAGGAGGGGCTGGCCCTCCTCCAGGAGATCCCGGCACCCTTGGTAGACCGCCGGGAAGAGGACCGCCTCCAGCTGGTCCACCCCGTCGGCCACGGTGAGGAAGGCCATGGGCTCCCCCCGCCGGGTGGTGATCGCCTTGACACCAGCCACCGTGCCGCCCACCAGCACCTCCCGCCCAACGTGCCGGCCCACCTCCCGCAGGGGAAGGGCCCCCGCCCGGGCCAGCCACTCCCGCCAGGGGGCCAGGGGATCGCCCGAGAGGGTGAAGCCGAGGACCTCCTTCTCCAGGGCCAGCTCCTCCTGCCGGTCGAAGGGGGGCACGTCGGCCGGGCGGCTCCCCAACCCCCCCGTTCCCGGCTCTTCCGGGCCGAAGAGGCTGGTCTGGCCCCGGGCCCGGGGCTGGCCCGCGGCCCGGGCGTTCATCAGCACCTCCAGCTCCGCGAGCAGCCAGCGCCGGTGGCCAAAGGCGTCCATGGCGCCCGCCTTGATCAGGCTCTCCAGGGCCTTCCGGTTGGGGTGGGCCTCTTCCAGGCGATCGAGCAGGTCCGCCAGGCTGGTGAAGGGCCCCTCCTGCCGGGCCTCTTCCAGGGCCCGGACCAAATCCCAGCCCACGTTCTTCACCGCGCCCAGCCCGAAGCGGATCCCGCCGCCCTCGGGCCGGAAGACCCAGCTGCTGGCGTTGACGTCGGGCGGCAGGACGGGGATCCCTTCCCGGCGGCACGCTTCAAGGTATTCGGCCACCCGGTGGTCCTGTCCCATCACACTGCTCAGCTGGGCGGCCATGAAGGCCACGGGGTAGTGGGCCTTCAGGTACGCCGTCTGGTAGGTGATGTGGGCGTAGGCGACCGAGTGGCTCTTGGCAAAGCCGTACCCGGCAAAGTCGGCCATCTCCCGGAAGAGGGCCCGGGCCTTGGCCTCGGCCACCCCCCGGGCCATCGCCCGCTGGACGAAGCGGTCCTCCTCGGCCGCCATGGCCGCCGGGTCCTTCTTCCCCATGGCCCGCCGGAGGAGGTCGGCCTCCCCCGCGGTGTAGCCGGCCACCGCCATGGCCACCTGCATCACCTGCTCCTGGTAGAGCATCACCCCGTAGGTCTCGGCCAGGACCGGCTCCAGCTCGGGCAGGAGGTAGGTGACGGGCTGGCGGCCGTGCTTCCGCTCGATGTACTCCTGAACCCGCCCCGACGGCCCGGGCCGCCCCAGGGCGAGCAAGGCGACCAGATCCTCAAAGCGGTCAGGCCGGACCTCGGGCAGGAGGGAGCGGAACATGGAGGTCTCCAGCTGGAAGACCCCTTCCGCCCGCCCTTCGGCCAGCATCTGGTAGACCGCCGGATCGTCGGGCAGGTTCTCCAGGTCGGGAACCGCCCCCTCCCCCGCCTCCGCCCGGGCCAGCTCCACCGCCCGCTCCAGAACGGTGAGGGTCCGCAAGCCCAAGAAGTCCATCTTGAGCAGGCCCAGCCACTCCAAATCCTCCATGGGGTACTGGGTCACCAGGACCCCCTCGTGGGTCCGGGCCAGGGGCACCCGCTCCACCAAAGGCTCCCGGGTGATCACCACCCCCGCCGCGTGGACCGAGAGATGCCGGGGCGCCCCCTCCACCTGCTGGGCCAGGCGGAGCCAGCGGGCGTAGAGGGGGCCCTCCTCGCCCTGGAGCATGGCCCGCAGGCGGGGCTCCTGGTCGATGGCCTGCTGGAGGGTGACCCCCGGCCCCGGTGGGACCAGCTTGGCCACCCGGTCCACGTCGGCCACGGGCACGTCCAGCACCCGGCCCACATCCCGCAGGGCGGCCCGGGCGGCCAGCTGGGAGAAGGTGGCGATCTGCCCCACCCGCTCGGGGCCGTAGCGGCGGGCCACGTACTCCAGCACCTCACCCCGCCGGGCGTCGCTGAAGTCCACGTCGATGTCGGGCATGGAGACCCGGGCCGGGTTGAGGAACCGTTCGAAGACCAGCCCGTACCGAAGGGGGTCCACCTGGGTGATCCCCAAGCAGTAGGCGACCAGGCTGCTGGCGGCCGAGCCCCTTCCCGGGCCCACCGCGATCCCCTGCTGGCGGGCCCAGCCGACGAAATCGGCCACGATGAGGAAGTAGGACGCGTACCCCATGGAGGTGATCACGTCCAGCTCGTGGTCCAGCCGCTCCCGGACCGCCTCGCTGATCGTCCCGTACCGGCGCCGGGCCCCCTCCTCGGCCAGCTTCCGGAGGCAGGCCGCCGGGTCGCCCCCCGCCTCCGGGGGGAGGGGCGGGTCGGGCAGCTGGGTGGGTTCCGGCTCCAGCACGGGCTCGACGCTCTCGGCAATCTGAAGGGTGTTGGCCAGCGCCTCCGGTAGCTCCCGGAAGTGGGCGGCCATCTCCTGGGGCGACTTCAGGTAGAAGCGGTTGGTGGGAAAGCGGAGCCGGTCGGGGTCGGCCAGGCGCTTCCCCGTCTGGATACAGAGCAGCACATCCTGAGCCTCCGCGTCCCCCGGGTCGACGTAGTGGACGTCGCCCGTGGCCACCAGGGGCAGCTCCAGCTCCCGGGCCAGCGCCACCAGCTTCCGGTTGAGGGCCTCCTGGCGGGCCATGCCGTTCTCCTGAAGCTCGATGTAGTACCGGCCGGGGAAGCGTTCCTGGTACCACCGGGCTGCCTGGCGGGCCTCCTTCTCCCGGCCGGCCAGGAGCAGCTCGGGCACCTCGCTGGACATGCAGCCCGACAGGACGATGAGGCCCTCGCTGTGCGCCTCCAGAAGGCTCCGGTCGATCCGGGGCTTCTGGGAGGCGGTGTCGGTGAAGCCGGCGGTCACCAGGCGGGCCAGGTTCCGGTACCCTTGCGCGGTCTGGGCCAGGACCAGGAGGTGGTGCCGCCGGCGCCCCCGGTCCGCCTCGTGGGGCGGCGCGACGTACAGCTCGCAGCCCAGAATGGGCTTCAGCCCGTAGGCCTGGGCCGTCCGGTAGAAGGCGGCGGCCCCGTACATGGCCCCGTGATCGGTCAAGGCCAGAGCGGGCATCCCGTGCTCGGCCGCCCGCCGGCAAAGCCCGTCGATGGAGGCGGCACCGTCGAGGAGGCTGTAGACGCTGTGGACATGCAGGTGGACAAAGGACATGGAGCCCGCTCCCGTCAAACCGTCCGTGGCAGGCCCGTTCTCGCGGCCTTCGAATTCGTGTTCGAATTGTTTTCAGTATACCACAGGCCGGCGCGGGAAAACCACCGGCCCCCGGGTCTGCTGGCGTCCGGCGCCGCATAGGACCAAAGGAGGACGGGTCACAAGGGGGCGGGCCAGGTGATGCTCCGGGTGGCCAAAGAGCTCCTCCTCCCCTTTTGCACCGCCTTCGGGGTGGTGATGGGCGGGTCGTTGCTGGGCGCCCTGGCCATCGTCCTCACCCAGGGGTCGCCCTTCGCCTCCATCGCGGAGCTCTCCCGCCGGATCCGGCTCTGGGCCATGGCGGTGGCCATCGGGGGCACCTTCGACACCCTGACCGCCATCGAATCGGGCCTCCTCCGGGGCCAGGTCTTCCTCCTGGTCCGGCAAGGCGCGGTGATCGCCGCCGCGCTCTTCGGGGCCCACGCCGGGCACTGGCTCTTGACCGCGCTGGTCAACCTGCGGGAGTAGCCCTGATCCATGGGGAGCCGAGCCCTCTTCATCACCTGGAGCCGCCGGCAACTGCAGAGCCACCTGGCCTGGCTCCTCCTGGGCATCGTCGTGGGGATGGTGGCCGGGACCCTGCTTCTGGGCGGGGAGGTGGACCGGCTGGAGCTGGAACGGCGCCGCCTGGAAGTGGAGCTGGCCCGCCGGACCGACCAGATCAGCCGCCTGGAGGAGAGCCTGGAGGTGGCCCGGCGGCGGCCGGCCATCCGGGAGGTGGAGGCCCGCCTCCTCGAGTTCCCCGACCCCCGCCGGAAAGTGGAGCTGGAGGCGGCCGCCCACGAGCTGTACCGCCACGCCATCGGGAGCGACCTCTCCGAGCTGGACCCGTCCATCCTCCGGGCGGTGGCCCACAACCGGACCGTCCGCCTGGAGGAGGCCACCTACACCTTGACCGTCGACTTCATCTGGGCCGTAGGGGACCGGCTGGTCGTCTGGCTTCGGGCCGCAGAGGGGGGCGCAGACCGGGCCCCCGGCCCCTGAGCCTACGACTCCAGGAGGACGACGGGCGAGTGGTTGGGCGACGGCCGGTCGGGGTCGAGGCGGCGGGTTCGGGCCCCCAGGCGGTTCAGCTTCGCCTCCAGCCGGTGGTAGCCCCGGTCCACGTGCTCCATCCCTTGTACCTCGGTCACCCCCTGGGCGGCCAGACCGGCCAGGATCAGGGCGGCGCCCCCCCGGAGGTCCGTCGCCTCCACGGGCGCGCCCGTCAGCCGCTCCACCCCCTCCACCAGGGCTTGCTGCCCCTCCACCCGGATGCGGGCCCCCATCCGCCGGAGTTCGTCGACGTACCGGAACCGGTCGAAGATGGTCTCCCGGATAACACTCGTCCCCCGGGCCAAACTGAGGAGGGAGACGAAGGGCTGTTGCAGGTCGGTGGGAAAGCCGGGATAGGGCGCGGTCTCGATCTCCAGGGCCTGGGGCCGGCCCTCCATGACCAGGCGGAGCTGGTGGGGCCCTTCGGCCGTCACCTGGGCCCCCGCCTCTTCCAGCTTCCGCAAGGGGGCCCGCAAGTGATCGGGGTTCACCCCGTGGAGGACCACCTCCCCTTGGGTGATGGCGGCCGCCAGGAGGAAGGTGCCCGCCTCCACCCGGTCGGGGATGATCCGGTGGCGGGCCGGGCGGAGCCGGTCCACCCCGGTGATGCGGATCTGGTCCGTCCCCGCCCCCTCCACCAGCGCGCCCATCCGGTTGAGGAAGGTGGCCAGATCGCTCACCTCCGGCTCCCGGGCCGCATTCTCGAGGACGGTGGTCCCCTCGGCCAGGACGGCGGCCAGCATCAGGTTGACGGTGGTCCCCAGGCTGGCCCGCTCCACATAGATGGGACGGCCCTGGAGGCGGCCCCCGGTGCGGGCCACCATGTAGCCGTGCTCCACCGTCACCCGGGCCCCCAGCCGCTCGAAGCCCCGCATGTGGAAGTCGACGGGGCGGGAGCCCAGGGCGCAGCCCCCGGGCAGGGGGACCTGAGCCCGCCCCAGCCGGGCCAGGAGGAGACCGGCCACATAAAAGGAAGCCCGCATCCGCCGGACCAGGCTGTAGGGCGCCCGGTGGTGCCGGAGCCGGGTGCCGTCGATGGCGCACGCACCCTCCGGCAGGAAGGCGACGGTGACGCCCAGCTCCCGGAGGATGCGGGCCATGATGAGGGTGTCGGTGGTGGGGGGAACCCGCTCCAGCACCGACTCCCCCTCGGCCAAGGCCGCGGCCACCATGATGGGCAGGGCCGCGTTCTTCGCCCCGGAGATCTCCACCTCCCCGCAGAGGCGGTGCCCCCCTTCGATCAGGAGCCGAGCCACGGCGGTTCCCCCCTTCGGCCTTCACCCCTCACCGGCTACCAAGGCATGCGGCCATCATGGATCTCGTAACTCCAGTTCCGCCCGGCGTTGTTGTCCCAGTTGTAGGCGTTGTCCCGGAAGCAGAAGCTGAAGCGGCCGCCTTCGTTCAAGGTCACCAGGGCCTCCCAGTGACCCTCGGGCGTCCGTTCCATCACCTGCTCCTGCACCTTCCGCCAGGGCCCGGGGCCGTACCCCCAGTGGAGGATCACCTGCTGGGCTCCGGCTTTGGCCAGGAGGCCGTCGTAGGTGACCGTCACCGTCTCGTACCGGGTGATGGGGACGGGCTCCACCTTCACGCCGTCATTGGGGCGCAACTGGTACGCCTCCAGGGCCGGCTCCGCCGTGGCGGTGCGGGCGATACTCTGGCCGTTGTAGAAGCTGGCCAGCTCCTCGGCCGCTTCCATCCGGGCCCCACTCACCCGGCGCAGGCGTTCCTGCTCTTTGAGGCTCACCTCATCGCTCCAGCCCAAGAGGTCCTTCAGTGTCTCCCACCAGCTCACGCGCGTCCCTCCCTTCGCCCTCGCCGCTAGTCTGAACCCGCCCCCGCGGCCCTATGGCCGGGACTTGGAGGCACGATCCGCCCAGGGCTCCCTTTCCCGCCCGGCCCCTCCCTCCGGCTCCCGATCCCTCCCTCCAGTCCCGGATGGCCCCGCGGGATCGGGCCGGCATAAGGGCCGGCGCCGGCGCGCCAGACTAGCCCCAGGAAGCGAGTGGAGGGATGGTCCCTGGCCCAAGCCAAGGAACGGGTGGAGCGGATTCTGGACTTTGTGCGACGCCATCCCGAGTCCTACGCCAGCCTGGCCGTCTGCCGCCGGGCGCTGGACGGTGAGGTGGCCCGGGTGACCCCGGAGATCGTCGACGAGCTGGCCCGCTCCCTGGAAGAGGCGCCGGAAGATGAGGTGATGGCCTACTTCTCCATCGTCAGCTGACATCCCAGGGTCGGCGGGCCTGCGGCAGGCGATGGTCAGCGCTCCGGGGCCCCCGGGGAGGGGGGCGGTCCGGCGCCGGGGCGGCGAGCCCCGCCGGCGGGACCCGGCTGGCAGGGGAACCCAGGGCCCAGGGAGGAGGCGGCCACCTCCTGGCGAAGGAAATGATGACTCCGGCGGCACGTGGGTTCTCAGGCGGAGGAGGGGTGCCGATGCGCGTCGGACTCATCGGTGGCACCGGCCTGTACCAGATCGGCTCGGGTGAGGCCCAGGAGGTGCGGGTCCAGACCCCCTTCGGCCCCGTCCGGCTGCGCCAGACCGAGTGGGCGGGCCAGGAGGTCTTCTTCGTGCCCCGGCACGGGGAGCAGCACCAGACGCCGCCCCACCGGATCAACTACCGGGCCAACATCTGGGCCTTGCGCGAGGTGGGCGTGGAGCGGGTGCTCTCCAGCTCGGCCGTCGGCTCCCTGCGGCGGGAGATGCGCCCCGGCGACCTGGCGGTGGTGGACCAGTTTCTCGACTTCACCCGGGGGCGGGTGAGCACCTTTTATGAAGGGGGGCCGGCGGGCGTCTACCACGTGGACGTCACCGAACCCTACTGCCCCGAGCTGCGGGCCACCATCCAGGCGGCGGCCGCCGAGCTCTTCGGAAACCAAGAGGCGTTTACCGTCCACCCCTCCGCCACCTACGTCTGCGCCGAAGGGCCCCGGTACGAGACGGCCGCGGAGATTCGCGCCTTCCGCCAGCTGGGCGGGGATCTGGTGGGCATGACCAACGTCCCTGAGGTGGTTCTGGCCCGGGAGGCGGGCCTCTGCTACGCCACCATCGGCATCGTCACCAACCTGGCCGCCGGCCTGGCGGACACCCCCCTGTCCCACCAAGAGGTCGTCGACGTGATGAACCGCGCCTCCGAGCGGCTCCAGCGCCTGCTGGAGACGGTCATCGGCCGCCTCCCTGCCCGGGGCTGCGCCTGCGCCTCCCTCGGCGGTCCGTGGCCCCCAGCCGTGGCCGCCCCGTAACCCGTCCGCGCTCGGCACGGGACCTCGTGGGACGCCATCTCGTTTAAGGAGAGGATCGGGCTTGGCAGAGGTTCGGACCCGTTTTGCGCCCAGTCCCACCGGCTACCTGCACGTGGGTGGGGCTCGCACGGCGCTCTTCAACTGGCTCTTTGCCCGCCACTACGGCGGCACCTTCGTCCTCCGCATTGAGGACACCGACACCCAGCGCTCCACCGAGGAGTCCCTCGCAGCCATTCTCGACGGCCTGCGCTGGCTGGGCCTCGACTGGGACGAGGGGCCCGAGGTGGGCGGCCCCTATGGGCCGTACCGGCAGACGGAGCGGCTGGAGATCTACCGGGAGTACGCCCAGAAGCTCCTGGAGGCGGGCCGGGCCTACTTCTGCTACTGCACCCCCGAGGAGCTGACCGAGCGCCGCCAGGCCATGCTGAAGCGGGGCGAGGCCGTCAAGTACGACCGCAAATGCCTCCACCTCACCGAGGCCGAGCGCCAAGCGTACGAAACCGAAGGGCGGAAGCCCGTCATCCGCTTCCTGGCCGAGGATGAGGGTGAGACGGTGGTGGAGGATCTGATCCGGGGGCCCGTCCGCTTCGACAACCGCCAGCTGGACGACCTGGTGCTGATCAAGTCCGACGGCATGCCCACCTACAACTTCGCGGTGGTGGTGGACGACGCGCTCATGCGGATCACCCACGTGATCCGGGGCGAGGATCACCTCTCCAACACGCCCCGGCAGATCCAGATCTACCGGGCGCTGAACCTCCCCGTCCCCCACTTCGCCCACGTCCCCATGATCCTGGGCGCGGACCGCCAGCGGCTCTCCAAGCGCCACGGGGCCACCTCCGTCGACCAGTACCGGGAGCAGGGCTACCTGCCCGAGGCGATGATCAACTACCTGGCCCTCCTGGGCTGGTCCTTGGATGACCGGACGGAGCTTTTCACCCGGGAGGAGCTCATCCGCCACTTCTCCCTGGAGCGGGTCTCCAAGAACCCGGCCATCTTCGACCTGAAGAAGATCGAGTGGATGAACGGCGTCTATCTCCGGCAGATGCCTCTGGACCGCCTGGCCCAGGAGGCGGCCGCCCGCCTGGAGGCGGCGGGCTACACCAAGCCCGAGGAACGGGAGGCGGTCCTGCCCCGGCTGGAGACGATCCTGAAGGAGGTCCAGACCCGCATCAAGCGGCTGGATGAGCTGGTTCCCTGGACCTACTACTACTTCACCGACGACATCCAGTACGACCCGGCCGCGGTGGAGAAGTTCCTCAAGCAGGAGGCCATCCCTGAGATCTTCGCGGAGGCGGCCGATGGCCTGGAGGCCTTGGAGCCCTTCACCCTCGAGGGGATCGAGGCCGTCTTCGAGGGGATCCGGGAGCGGCGGGGCATGAAGCTGGGGGCCGTGCTCCAGCCCGTGCGGGTCGCCCTGACAGGGACCACGGTCTCCCCCGGCATGTATGAGGTGATCCACTTCCTGGGCAAGGAGGCCACCTGCCGGCGCCTCCGCCGGTGGGCCGGCCGCGGCCGAACGGGTCTTGACAGGCAGCAGGAGTCATGATACCCTCTTAGGCGTCGGAGGCGTGCCTTCCGACCCCGTTGGGGAGTGGTGTAACGGGAACACGCTGGACTCTGGATCCAGTAATGAAGGTTCGAATCCTTCCTCCCCAGCCAAAGCCGGTGGGTGTTCCACCGGCTTTCTTCTTTCTCCACCGCGCCCGAAAAGGGAAAGAGCGCCGGCGATTGTCGCCGGCGCTCTTCGAAACGATTGGTACCCCCACCGGGATTCGAACCCGGGTCTCATGGCTGAGAACCATGCATCCTAGGCCGCTAGACGATGGGGGCTTGTCTGGAGGCTTTCCCTCGGCCGTGCGGCCATGAGCAAGTATAGCAGGGTCGCTACCAAGATGCAAGCCCTTTTTCAGCTTCTCGTCGGAGGGGGCCCCGCCCCTACCCTGCCCCCTATCCCTACCCCTCCGGCGGGCCCACACCGGGCGGCTCTTCCCCGGGCGCTCACTCTCTCAGCCGGGGGTCCAGGGCGTCCCGGAGGCCTTCCCCCAGCAGGTTGATGGCGAGCACCGTCACCAGGATGGCCAGGCCCGGAAAGGTGGAGATCCACCACTGCTGGAAGATGGCGCTCCGCCCGTCGGCCACCATCACCCCCCACGAGGGCGTGGGCGGCTGCACCCCCAGCCCCAGAAAGGAGAGGGAGGCCTCCATCAGGATGACCCAGGCCACCCGGAGGGTGGCGATCACCACCGCGGAGGCGAGCACATTGGGTAGGATGTGCCGGAACATGATGCGGGTCCCGCTGGCGCCCAGGGCCCGGGCGGCCTCCACGTACTCCCGGCTCTTCACCGCCAGCACCTCGGCCCGGACCACCCGCGCGGCGGTAACCCACTCTTTGTAGACCAAGGCCACCAGGAGGTTGACCAACCCCGGGCCCATCACCCCCATGAGGGCGATGGCCAGCACCAGGTAGGGGAAGGCGAGGAGAATCTCCACCACCCGCTGGATGACCGTATCGATCCACCCGCCGAAGTAGCCGGAGATCAGCCCCATGACCACGCCCACGGTGGTGGCGATGAGGACCACCACCGCGCCCACGGCCAGGGAGACCCGGGAGCCGTAGATCAACCGGCTGAGGAGGTCCCGGCCCAGGTGGTCGGTGCCCAGAGGGTACTCCCAGCTCCCGCCGGGCATCCACGCCGGGGGCTGGAGGCGCCGGAAGGGGTTGATCTGGGCCGGATCATGGGGGGCGATCCAGGGAGCCGCCAGGGCGACGCCGATGAGGATGAGCACCACCACCGCCCCGACCAAGGCCGGCCGGTTCTTCCGGAACTCCCGCCAGACCAGGCGCCAGCTGGTGGGGGCGCCCTCCCCTTGCCTGGGGTCCGCCTCCACCTCCAGCCAGGGCGTGGCCATCTCGCGGATGGGCAGCGATTCCAACTCCTTCAAGGGTCCACCTCCCCTGCCTGCTAGAGGGTCACCCGCGGGTTGAGCCAGGTGTAGAGCCAGTCGGCCACCAAGTTCATCAGGATGTAGGTGAGGGCGTAGATGAAGACCGCCGCCTGGACCACCGGGTAGTCGCGCACGTAGATGGAGTCCACCACCAGCCGGCCCAGCCCCGGCCAGCCGAAGATGGTCTCGACGATCATGTTGCCGCCGAGCAAGGTCCCCGCGTTGAGGCTGACCACCGTCACCGTGGGGATGAGGGCGTTCCGCAGCCCGTGGCGGACCACCACCGCCCACTCGGACAGCCCCTTGGCCCGGGCGTAGGTGATGTACTCCTGGCGGATCACCTCCAACATGGAGGAGCGGGTGATCCGCATGGTGAGGGCGGCCATGGCCGTCCCCAGGGTGACGGCGGGCAAGACCAAGTGCCGTAGGGCATCGCCGAAAGCGGCCCAGTCGCCGGCCAGGAGGCTGTCCACCAGGTAGAGCCCGGTCACGGGCGGGGGTTCCATCCCGTAGGTGATCCGCCCCGCAATGGGCAGCCACCCCAGGGAGACGGAGAAGAGGAGGATCAGCACCAAACCCAGCCAGAAATCGGGGAGGGAGACACCCAGCATGGCGCCGACGCTCCCCACCCGATCGGCCAAGCGGTTGCGGCGGACCGCGGCCAGCACCCCGGCCGGCAAGGCGATCACCACCGAGATGACCATGGCCGCCACCGTCAGCTCGATGGTGGCCGGCAGCCGGTCGGCGATGAGCCGGCCGACGGGCGCCCCCCGGTAGTAGAAGGAGTGGCCCAGGTCGCCCCGGGCGAGACCGGCCAGGAAGCGGAGGTACTGGCGCCAGAGGGGCAGGTCCAGCCCCAGCTCCCGCCGGAGCTGGTCCATCTGCTCCTGGGTGACGCTCCCCTGCCCGGCCATCATGGCCTCCACGGGATCGCCGGGGGTGAGATGGATGAGGGTGAAGACGAGCAGGGTCACCCCCAGCACCACGGGGACCGTCTGGAGCAGGCGTCGCACAAGATACGGGCCGCTCAGGGGCCTCACCTCCCCAAGGGCACGCCACCCACCCAAGGGTGGCAGGGATGGGCCCGGCCAGAGCCGGGCCCCTCCGGTTCCAGGGCTAACGCTTCACCGCGTCGTGGAGGTTGATCCGGCTGTCGGGGCTGGGCCGCCAGCCCTCCACCCGCCGGTTGATGGCGTAGAGGTCCTGGGCGACCCACCCGAAGAGCATGGGGGCTTCGTCGTAGATGATCTGCTGGACCTCCCGGTAGGCCGCCTCCCGGGCAGCCGGGTCGCTGCTGCGCGCCGCGAGGGCGAGGAGCTCATCCACCCGGGGGTTGGAATAGCCGCTGTAGTTCCCCCGGCCGCCCGTCTGGAGCTTGGGCTCCGCGATGTCGCTGGGATCGAGGGTGGCGTTCCCCCACGAGTCGACCCAGGCGTCCCGATCCCCCCGGCGGATGGCGTCGATCATGGCGCCGTAATCGCCCCAGGTCTGGACCTGGGCCTGGATGCCCACTTGCTGGAGGTAGAAGGCGATCACCTCGGCGGCCGAGCGGTTGTCCGGCATGGTGTCGATGGTCATGGCGAACCCCCGCCCCACACCGGCCTCCTCCAGCAGGGCCCGGGCCCGCTCGGGATCGTAGGGGTAGGGCTCCAGGCTGTCGTCGAAGGCGAAGGCCTGGGGCGACAGGAGGGTGGGCGTGCGGGTGGCCAAGCCGTTGAGGACCCCGTCCACGATGGCCTGGACATCCACCGCGTAGTTGATGGCCTGCCGCACCCGGGGGTCGGTGAAGGGCGGCTTCTGGACGTTCATCTCCATGAAGAAGCTCCGGGTCCCGTTGACCGCGAGGAGTTCCAGGTTGGGGTCGGCCTCGATGGCGCCCATCTGATCGACGGGCACGTCGACCATGATGTCGATCTCGCCGGCCCGCAAGGCGGCAAGACGGGTCGCCGGCTCGGGCAGGACCTGGAAGATCACCCGCCGCACCTGCGCGGGCCCCACGGGCGGGAGCTCCGGGGAGCCGCCGTAGTACCCGTCGTACCGTTCCAGCACCACCCGCTGACCCCGCTGCCACTCCACAAAGCGGAAGGGCCCGGTTCCGATGGGCTGCTCAATCAACCCGTCGCCCGTGGCGGCGGGCACCATCAGGTGGAAGGGGAGGAAAGAGAGGAGGGCCGGCCACGGTCCATCGGTCTCGATCTTGAGGGTGTACTCATCCAGTGCCTCCGCCCCGATGACGTTCCCCAGAAGTCCCTGGCGCGGCGAGGTCTGGCCTCCCATGGCCCCTTCTTTCACGGTGCGGTTGATGCTGTAGGCGGCATCGGCGGCGGTGAACGGTGTTCCGTCGTGAAAGGTCACACCTCGGCGCAGTCGGAAGATCCAGGTGGTCTCATCCACCTGCTCCCACGATTCGGCCAGTTCCGGGACAATTTCCATATCGGGGGTCCGGGTGACCAGCCCGTCGTAGATGTTCCGCAGAATGGTCTCCGTCTGCCGGTGGCGGAAGTTCATGGGATCCAAGGTGATGGCATCCTCATCAATGCCTACGACCAGCGTGTCGGCAGGCGCGGCAGCTTGAGCTGGGAGGGTCAGGGCGGTGAGCACCAGCAGGCTCACGGACGCCACGGAACGCCATACCACAGCCAGCCTGCGTCGCACGGGCATGCTCCTTTCCGAAAGAAAATGAAGATGGGAATCGATCCCATCTTCCTTGCCCGTTTCGCTGCGCAGGTCTGAAACTCCTGTCACCAGACGACAAATCGGCTCAGAAAGGGCGTCCTGTGGCTCAAAGGGGCACCTCGTCGGGGTGGGGCACGGCGACGGCCAGCACCTCGCCCTCTTGCCAGCTCCGGGCCAGGGCGAGCACCCCCGGCCGGGCGGGCCGGCCGGCGTAGCCCGCCTCCCGCCCGAGGGCGGGATGCCCTGTGAAGATTCCCGATTGACCCTCGAAGCCCAAGTCGAAGAGGGAACCAACCAGCATGGGGTTGACCGCGTAGAGGGGGCATCCCGGGTGGGCCAGCACCGCCGCCCAGGCGCCCCGAACCCAGTCGTCCCGCTGCCACTCGTCCCAGACCCGGGGGTTGGCCGAAGGCTGGACCAGGATCTGGACGCCCTGCGCCTGCAGGCGCTGGAGCACATCCTCGTGGAAGGCATCGAAGCAGATGGCGACCCCTACCCGGCCCACGGGCGTGGGCACCACCGTGAGCGCCTCAAGGGGCGCGGGGGTGAGGTCCAGGTAGCCCTCCCCTTCCAGCTCCACCAGATGGACTTTCTTCTGGCTGGCCACCACCCGGCCGTCGGGGTCGAAGAGGTAGCTGGTGTTGTAGACGTGAGGGCCCGGGAGCAGGCGAGCTTGGCCGTCTTCCAGGCGATGGTCGGGGAAGACGCCGCTCCCGGCCACCAGGTAACAGCCGTACCGCCGGGCGAGGCCCCCGAAGAGCTCCACGTACGCCTGATGGGCCCGGGCCGCCCGCTCCAGAAAGAGGGCCCGGATGGTGCTCACCCGTCGGGTGAGGCGGAGCCGGAGGGCCCCCCACAGGTGCCGCAGGGCCAGGGCCCGCACCGCCGCCGCGAGCTCCCCGTGGGCGGTGAGCAGGTCGCCGTCCTCCGCAAAGGCCAGGAGGGTGCCCGTGTCTTCCGGGAAGGCCACCAGGGTGGGCAGATCCCCGGGGAGCTGGCCCAAGCCCTCCTCCACCAGCGCCGCCAGCCGCCGCTCCAACCGAGAGAGGTCCGCGTACTCCTCTGGCTCCAGCCGCTGCTGGATGGCCACCAGGCCCACCTGGCGCATGCCCTCGCCCCCTCCTCCGGCCGCCTCGCCGGCGGCCCCCTTTAGGGCTTCGCCTCGGCCCTGGCCTCCCCTCCCGGGACGACCCACTGGTAGAGGCCCATGGCTATAAGGAAGAGCCCGTAGGCCGTGCGGAGGCCACTGGGGTCCACCCGCTGGGCCAGGAGCGCGCCAAGGGCCGCGCCCACGACAGCCGTTGGGAAGACCCGCCGGGCGACGGCCCCGTCGAAGGTGCCCTGCCGCCAGTGCTGGAAAGCGGCCAGCGCCGCCAGGGGCAGGAAGGCCAGGAGGACCGCGCCCTGGGCTGTCTGCTGGGTGAAGCCCAAGAAGAGGACCAGGACAGGAACGACCAGCTTGCCCCCACCCACCCCCAGGCCGCTCAACACACCCATGGCCACCCCCAGGGCGGCCCCCACTAGCGGCCCCATCAGCCCGTCACCATCCGGAAACCGGCCACCACCACCACCGCCGCGAAGAGCCGGCGGAGGAGCCGGTTGGGCAGGCGGGGCGTGAGCCATGCGCCCAGAAGCCCCCCGGCCGCACTGCCAGCGGCCAGGGGCCAGGCCTCCGCCAGCGGAACGGAAGCGCCCAGCTGGTAGAAGAAGAGGCTGATGGTGGACGTGATGAGGATGACCACCAATGAGGTGCCGTGGGCCACCCGCTGCTCCAGGTGCAGGACGTCCACCAAGGCTGGGACCAGAAGGGTGGACCCCGCGGCCAGCAAGCCGTTCAGCAGGCCCACCAGCAGACCGACGGCCGGGCCCAGGGTGCCTCGCTCCACAGGCCTCCCTCCCCCCATACCCTTCCCCGGGAAAGAGGCCCTCAGGCAGGATCAAGGCGCTCCTGAGGCAAGGTCAGCGGATGAACTGGGCGATGGCATCCATCAGCTCGTCGATGGCCTCCTGGCTGCCATCTTCGTGGACGGCCCGGGCCACGCAGCCGCGGGTGTGGTCTTCCAGGAGCAGGAGCCCTACTTTCTCCAGGGCCGCCCGGGCCGCCGACACCTGGATCAGGATGTCGACGCAGGACGCGTCTTCCTCGATCATCCGTTGAATCCCCCGGATCTGCCCTTCGATCCGCCGGAGGCGCTGGGTCAGAGCCTTCTTGTCCCGCTCCCGGTACTCCCCGTGGCCGCCGTGAGGCCGCTGGCCGGCCTGGCCCGCCATGGCTCCAACCTCCTCGAAGATACCATCTACCGGTATATGGTCATATCCATGGTATGAGTCTAAAAGGCGATTGTCAAGGTGATACCCCCGGCGCCAAGCGTGCCTCGAACCTGGCTCCGCGGAGGGTGGCGGGGTCCCGTGCGACGGCCCGGCCAGCCACACGGAAAGGCCCTGGGACCGATCCCAGGGCCGAGAAGGGCGCATCCATGGGCGCGGCGAAGACCAGCGCCCGGCTCCGAGCGCTGGTCGAGGACGGTTCAGCTCGAGGGCGCCTCCAGCTCAGGCCTCCCGCTGGTGGGCCTGCTCCGCCTGGAGGGCCCGCTCCAAAGCTTCCAACTGGCGGCCCAGCTCCCGCTGGCGCTGACCCAACCGGATGAGGTAGCCGAAGAGAATCACCCAGAGCAACAGGTACGCAGCGACTAAGAAGGACAAGCGGCCTTCCTCCTCCGCGGGTCTGGCACGCTCCTGCTCAGGCGTTGGGCAGGGCCGGCTCGTAGTGGGCCGGGCACTGCATCAAGAGCTGCTCGGCCACCAAGGTGCCGCTCGCCTCCCAACGGCCCTCGACGATAATGGGCGCCCCGGCGGCGAAGGTGTCCGGCCGCGCGCCGTGGTAGACGGCCGGAATCCGGTGGCCCCCTTCCTGCACCTCGAAGGTGAGCACCATGCCCACGGGGTCCCACTGGATGGTGTCCGGCGCCACCTCGCCGTTGATGCGCAGAAACCGGCCTTCCAGCTCGGGCCTCAGGGCGACGGCCTCGGCCACGGTGTAGTAGTACATCCCCGTGTTGGCGATGGCCGTGGAGATGAGGTACCCGAGCGCTGCCACAAAGAGTGCGCCGACGATGGCCAAGCGGATCTTCCGGTTCACCCGAGCGCCTCCCCAAAAGCGCAGCCCTAGCGGCGACGCGTGTTCTTAACGAGATTCGCTCGTATTATAAGAACCTGACCCCGCCTGGTCAATCGGAGGCCCCGGGATGGGCTAGGCCGGGGCCGTCTCCGGCTCGCGCACGTAGACGGCCTGGGCGATCCGGGAACCGACCGTCCGCTCTTCACTCCCCACCTGGAGCACCATGGGCTCGTCGAAGGGAGGCTTGCGGATCACCCGGATCTGCTGGCCGGGCGTCATGCCCACCTCCGCCAGATAGCGCAGGAGCTCCGGATCCTCCTCGTCCACCCGCGTGATGACGAACTCCTGCCCCTCTTCCGCCTCCTGCAGCAGGAAGTCATGGAGGGGCGCCACATTCCCCTCGGCATCGGGAATGGGGTAGCCATGCGGGCAGGTGGTCGGATTGTCCAGGATCCGGGCAAACCCTTGAATCACTTCGGCAGGGAGGGCGTGCTCCATCCGATGGGCCAACGCGTCGACCCGGTCCCAAGGGATCTCCAACACGTCGGTCAGGAACCGTTCGGCCAGCCGATGACGTCGGATGATGTCCAAAGCGGCGGCCTCACCGGCCTTGGTAAGGGACACCCCCGAGTACTCCTTGTACCGGACCAAACCCTCCTGGGCCAACCGCTGGAACATGTGGGTCGTGGAAGCAGCCGAGACGTTGAGCCGGCGGGCGATCTCGCTGGTGGTCGCCGTGCCGTTCTTGAGCGTGGCCCGGTAAATGGCGGCGAGATAGTCCTCCACGGAGCGGCTGAGCGCCACGGCACTCCCTCCCCTTGCACCGTTCATCTTACCACGGCCTCACTCCTCCGACCAGCGCCGGCGGCGCGCGGGTGCTCCCCCACCGGGCGTGTGCTATACTGGTCCCGTACATGCCATGGTCCCGGCTTCGCCGGCCTTTGCAGGAGGCGTTCCACGTGACGGTCCAATCCCCTTCAGCCCCCGGCTCCTGGTCACCGCCCCGCTGGCTGGGCCTGATCACCGCGCTCTTGATCCTTTTGGGCCTGTACTTTGCCCTGGTCTACGCCCCGCCGGAGCGGACCATGGGCGATGTCCAGCGGATCTTCTACTTCCACGTGGCCTCGGCCTGGAATGCCTTTTTCGCCTTCTTCGTGGTGGCCGCCAGCAGCATCGGCTACCTGATCACCCGCACCCCCCGCTGGGACCACATCGCCCACGCCTCCGCGGAGGTGGGGGTGCTCTTCACCACCTTGACCCTCATGGGCGGCACCCTCTGGATGCGCCCCATCTGGAACACGTGGTGGACGTGGGATCCCCGCCTCACCACCACCCTGATCCTCTGGTTCATCTATGTGGGCTACCTACTCCTCCGTTCCCTCACCGAGGGCGCCGAGCGGCAAGCCCGGTACGCGGCCATCTTTGGGATCATCGGCTTCATCGATGTGCCCATCGTCTACCTGTCGGCTGTCTGGTGGCGGACCATCCACCCCTCGCCGACGGAGACCAGCTTCGCCTCGCCCATGGTCCACGCCCTGGTGATCAACGTCCTGGCCTACACCGCCCTCTACGTCTTCCTGACCCTCTTCCGCAGCCGCCAGCTCCGGCTGGAACGCCGGATCCGGGAGCTTCGCGAGGCCCTGCGGTAACCCCGGGGGGCACGGCCGTCCCCTGGCGGCCCCCGGACCAGGCGGCAACGCCCCCAGCGGATGAGGGCGGCGGCCCCGGAAGGTTTCGACCGCCTGAAAGAGAGAGCCCCGGCCGGAGCCGGGGCTCTCTCTGCGCTTGGGGTGACTCAAGCCATGGCAGCAATAATGGCGTCGGCCATCTCGGAGGTGCCGACGGCGGTGGGATCGTTGGGATCCGCCTTGAGGTCATAGGTGACCGACCTGCCCTCGGCGATCACCCGGGCCACCGCCTGCTCGATCCGGTCCGCCGCCTCCCGCTCGCCCAGGTGCCGGAGCATCATGACCCCGGAGAGGATGATGGCCGTCGGGTTCACCTTGTTCAGGCCGGCGTACTTGGGGGCGGAACCGTGGGTGGGTTCGAAGAGGGCCACCCCGTCGCCGATGTTGGCCCCCGGGGCCATCCCCAGGCCGCCCACGAGGCCGGCCGCCACATCGGACAGGATGTCCCCGTACAGGTTGGGCATGACCAGCACGTCGTAGGCCTCGGGCTTCAGGACGAGCTGCATGCACATGTTGTCGACCAGGCGTTCCTCGTACTCCACCCGGCCCTCGTACTCCTTGGCCACCTCCCGGCCCACGTGGAAGAAGAGCCCGTCGGTGTACTTCATGATGTTGGCCTTGGCCACCGCGGTCACTTTCCGCCGGTTGTTGGCCAGCGCGTACTCGAAGGCGTACCGGATGATCCGCTCGCTCCCCGTCCGGGAGATGGGCTTGATGGAGATGGCCGCATCCTCCTGGATCTTGGCAGGGGCCCAAGAGCGGATGGTTTGGGCCTCAGGGCTGCCAGCCTCGAACTCGACGCCCGCGTACAGATCCTCGGTGTTCTCCCGCACAATGACCAGATCCACCTGGTCGTAGCGGGACCGGACACCGGGATAAAGCTTGCAGGGCCGGACGCACGCGTAGAGGTTCAGCTCATGCCGGAGCGCCACGTTGACACTGCGGAAGCCGGTGCCGATGGGTGTGGTGATGGGACCCTTGAGCGCGACCCGGTTGCGCCGGATGGAGTCGAGGACGCTGTCGGGCAGGGGGGTGCCGTACTTCTCCATGACGTCGGCCCCCGCCTCCTGGACCTCCCACTCAATGGAAGCCCCCGAGGCGTCGATCACCCGGCGAGCCGCCTCCACCAGCTCGGGGCCCGTCCCGTCCCCCGGGATCAGGGTCACACGATGAGCCATCCAGATCTCCTCCTGCCGAGTCCGATGTGCGCGAAAAAGGCCTCGATTGACGCACCAACAGTTATCGTTTCTTCCTCCTGGGAGTGGTTCCTGCCCCGGGACAGCGCCTGCCCCGCCCGGCGGGACGGAAGGGAGGATCGGGCTGGCTCACGAAAAGATCCGGAGCGCTGTCATCCCAAGAAGCGTGGTCCAGGCCAAGCTCCCGCCCACGCCCACGCCCCACACGCCCAGGGCCTCCAGCGCTGGCACGGGCGCACCCACCGCCCGGAAGCCGCGCAGGCGCCGGAGGCTCGGCTGCAGCTCCCGGAAGATCAGGCTCGTCCCGTAGGCCGAAACGGCCAACCAGGCGATGAGGGGGAGGAGGTATCCACCCATGGGACCCGCTCCTTTTGTCTGCCAGCCCTCAGGAGGAAGGGAGGGGTGCCATGGTCCAGGCCGGCCGACTATGGTACAATCGTAGTATAGCCGGTATCAGGGGAGAAGGGCTAGTAGGGATGGGGGCTTTTTTCTGTCATGGAACTGCTTCAGCAGTTCTTTCGGACCAATGAAATCGTCATTCTCTTCGGTTACGGCCTGGTCTTCTTTGTCATGGGCTTTTCCATCTACCTGGAAGCCCGCCGCCCGAGCCAACTCCGCCTCGCCCGCCATCTCCCCTTGCTGGGACTCTTCGGCATGATCAACGGCGTCGCCGCCTGGGGCCAAGTCTTCATCCCCATCCAGCGGACCTACCTGCCGGAGGCTATCGTCGCCGGCCTGGAAGGCCTGATGGCCATTCTTCTGGCCCTCTCCTTCGCCTTCCTCTTTAGCTTCGGCGCGCGGCTCCTGGCCGAGACCCGCCCCCGCCTGGGGTTCTTGCCCTGGCTGGGCTGGGTGGCTTTCGCCGCCTGGTTCGTCGCCTTCGTCTGGTCCGGCCTGCGGGAAGGCGCGACGGGGATCCGGGGCTGGCTCCTCCTGAGCGACGTCTGGTCTCGGTACCTCTTGGGCTTTACCGGCTCCATCCTGGCCGCCTGGGGGCTTGCGGAGCAGCGGGCCCAGTTCGATGAGATGGGCTTGGGCCACCTGGAGCTCCACCTGGGGTTGGGTGTGGTCGCCTTCTTGATCTTTGCCTTGAGCGGCGGCCTGGTGGTGCCGGCGGCCACCTTCTTCCCGGCCAACCGGCTGAACGACGCCGCCTTTTTCGCGTGGTTCGGCATCCCGGTCCACGCGCTCCGGGCCCTGGCGGGCCTGGCCATCGCCTACGTGACCATCCGCCTCTTGGAGCTGTACGACGTGGAGGCCGCCCTCCAGCACGAGACCCACCAGCGGATGGTGGCCGTTCTCAACGAGCGGGACCGGATCGCACGGGAGCTGCACGACGGCGTCATCCAGCAGCTGTACGGGGTGGGCCTCCACCTGGAGAGCTCCCTCTACCTGCTGGAGAAGGCCCCCGACGAGGCCCGCCGCCAGATCCGGGAGAACATGGACCGGCTGGACCAGGCCGTCAAGGACATCCGCCGGTACATCACCGGCCTGCGGAGTTCGGGAGAAGAGGCGGCCCCCCTGCCGGCCCGCCTGCGGCGACTGGCCGACGAGTTCCGCCGCACCTACCCCGTCGAGGTGCGGGTCCAGGTGCGGCGGGTCGGCCGGACCAACCTCTCCCCCGAGGCGGTGGAGCACGTGGTCCAGATCGCCCGGGAGAGCATGACCAACGCCGTGCGGCACGGCCAGCCCCGGGTGATCACCGTCCGCCTGGAGGGGACGGGCCAGGGGCTGGTGGTCTCCATCGAGGACGACGGCCGCGGCTTCGATCCCAACGGGGTCGTTCAGCGGGAGGACGGCCGGGGCCATGGCCTGCCCAACATGCACGAGCGGGCCGCCCTCATCGGGGGGCGCCTCGAAATCTGGAGCCGTCCGGGTGAGGGGACCCGGGTGACGCTCATCCTATCAGGTGGTGATGAGGCCCGTGGAAACCATTCGTATCCTGATCGTTGACGACCACGAGGTGGTCCGGATCGGCCTCAGGTCTCTCTTGGAACGGATCGGCCAGTTCGAGGTGGTGGGCGAGGCAGCGTCCGCCCAGGAGGCCATCGAGCTGGCCCGGTCCCGGAAGCCCGACGTGGTGGTGATGGACATCCGGATGCCCGACGGTTCGGGGATCGAGGCATGCCGCGCCATCCGCTCGGAGAACGAAGCGATCAAGGTGATCATGCTCACCTCCTACACCGACGACGAGGCCATCTTCGCCTCGGTCATGGCCGGCGCTTCCGGCTACGTCCTCAAGCAGATCGGCAGCCACGAGCTGGTGGAGGCGATCCGGACCGTGGCCGCCGGGGGCTCCCTCCTGGACCCGTCCATCACGGGGAAGGTGCTGGAGCGCATGCGGGGCATGAGCCGGGAGCAGCAGCAGCATGAGAAGCTGACCGACCAGGAGCTCCGGATCCTGCGCCTCATCGCCGATGGGCGGACCAACAAGGAGATCGCCGAAGCGCTCTACTTGAGCGAGAAGACGGTGCGGAACTACGTCTCCAGCATCCTCTCCAAGCTGAACCTTTCGAACCGGGCGGAAGCGGCCGCCTACGCCGTCCGGCGCCACCTCTTGGACGAGCCGGATCCCTTCCTGTGAGTCCATGGGCTGAGCCCGTCCTGCTCCGGATCGGGCCCGTGGCGATTCGCTGGTACGGCCTCCTCTTGGCGCTGGCCATCCTCCTGGCCACCGGGGCTCTGGCCGCCCTCCTCCGCCGGCAGGGCCACCCCCGGGCCTGGGATGAGGCCGTCTCCCTGGCCCTGGCCGTGGGTCCCCTGGGCCTGGTGGGGGCTCGTTTGGCCTTTATTCTTCAGAATTTTCCTCTCTTTCTTGGTGACCCCGGCCGGATGGTCGCCATCTGGGAGGGGGGCCTGGCCCTCCACGGGGCCCTGGTTGGGGGGCTCCTGGCCCTCGCCTGGCGGGAGCGACGCAGCGGGCGCTTTCTGCGCCGGGCCGACGAGCTCCTCACCGTCCTCCCCCTGGCCCAGGCGGTGGGCCGGTGGGGCAACCTCTTCAACCGGGAGCTCCTGGGCCGTCCCACCCAGCTCCCCTGGGGGGTCCTCGTCGAACCGGCCTACCGGCCCGCCCCCTTCGCCGCCAGCGCCGCCTTCCATCCCGTCTTCCTGTACGAGTCCCTCGCCTGCCTGGCCCTCTTCGCCCTCCTCTGGCGGCGGGCCGTGGCCGCCGGGGCAGAAGGGCCCAAGAGCCGGCCGGGCCTGCAGGTGGCCTGGTACCTGCTGGGCTACGGGGCGATCCGGTTCGTGGTGGAGTTCCTCCGGATCGGCGAGCCTGTGGCCTGGGGGCTCACCCTGGCCCAGTGGGTCAGCCTGGTCATGGTGGCCGGCGGCGGGGCCCTCCTCGGGTGGGCCCGTCCGGCTCCCAGGGGATCCAGGCTCAAACCCCGGCCCTAGAGTTCGATCACCTGTTCAAAGAGGAGCAAGGGAAGGACCAGAAAGATCAGGTCATAGGCGGCCAGGAGCTGGAACCAGTGGCGCCAGCCGGCGGGGTCCAGGTTCAGGAGGAGGCCCTGGGTGATCTGCACCACCCCCAAGACCACCGGCACCAGGATGGGAAAGAGCAGGACGGGGAGCAGCATCTCGCCGGACCGGGTGCCGGCCGCCAGGGCCCCAAGGAGGGTGCCCGCCAAGGTGAAGCCGACACTCCCCAAGAGGATGGCGGCCAGAAAGAGATGGAGGCCGCCAGGCAAGGTCTGGCCCAGAAGGACGAAGAAAAGCGGCAGGACGATGGCCTCGGTGAAGAGCAAAAGGAGCAGGTTCGAGAGGGCCTTGGCGTAGAAGACGGTGCTCCGGTCCATGGGGACCAGCATCATCCCCCAGAGGGCGTGATCTTCCAACTCTTTGGTGAAGCTCCGGTTGAGCCCCAAGACCCCGGCGAAGAAGACGGCCACCCAGAGGATCCCGGGAAAGAGGGGCCGCACCTCACTCCGGGCCGGATCGAGGCCGAAGCTGAAGATCACCACCACCAACAGGGCGAAGACAAACATGGCGCCCAGGAGCTCCTTGCTCCGGGCCTCCACCACCAGGTCTTTCCAGGCGAGGAGCACCACTCGCCGCAAGGCCGCCACCGCCCGCCCCACCTCCTAGCCCCGTCCCAACCCGGAGCCCACCCGCTCCCGGTACCAGCGGCGGAGCCACCCAGCCTCCCGGCCTGGCGGCACCGCCACTCCGTCCACCAGCCGGCCCCGGTCCAAGAGGACGGCCCGGTCCACGGGAAGGGGGCTTCCCCCTGGCTCCAGCTCGTGGGTGACCACCACCACCGCCGTCCCCTGGGCGGCCAGGCGCTCCAAGAGCCCGTTCAGGAGGGCGCACCCCTCCTGGTCCAGGGCCGTGTAGGGCTCGTCCAGCAAGAGCAGCTGGGGGCTGTGGACCAGAGCCCGGGCCAGGGCCAGGCGCTGGCGCATCCCCCGGGAGTAGGTCCGGACCGGCTCGTCCCCGAAGAGGGCGAGCCCCACCAGCTCCAGCAGCTCCGCCGCCCGCTTCCCCGCCTGGGGCACCCCGTAGAGGCGGGCGTAGAGGGTCAGGTTCTCCCGGGCGGTCAGGCTCAAATAAAAAAGGGTCGGCTCCAACACCACCCCCACCTGGGCCCGGACCGACGGGTCGTCGCCCGCGGGCCGGCCCCCGATCCAGACGCGGCCGGAGGAAGGTTTGAGAAGGGTGGCCGCAATCCGGAGCAGGGTGGATTTTCCCGCCCCGTTGGGCCCCAAGAGGGCCACCCGCTGGCCTCGTTCCACCTCCAGATCCACCTGGTGGAGGATGGGGCGGTGGCCGATCTGCTTGGAGATGTGCTCCAGGCGGAGCATGGGTTGGCTCACAGCTCGTGGTCCCCCGTCCTCATCACCCGCCAGCCCTCGGCCGCTCCGCTGGCCAGCCGGCCGCCCGGCGGAGGGGCGAGCCTCCGCCGATGGCCGCAGCGACCGTCAGGCGCCGGCTCTTACCGGTGGGCTTCGGCATCTTCCTCCTCGGGGATCAGCCCGTGCTGAAGGGCGTAGGTCACCGCTTGGGCCCGGTTGCGCAAGCCCAGCTTGGCCAGGATGTTCCTCAGGTGGTTTTTCACCGTGTTGGCCGAGATGTTCAACTCCTGGCCGATCTCCTCGTTGGTGGCCCCTTTGCTCACAAGGCGGATCACCTGGAGCTCCCGCTCGGTGAGGCTCCGGTGGCTTCCCGGCTTGGGCGTCGGGGGCAGCCGGGACCGGGAGGCCGCCGAGCGGTCCCGGAAGCCGCGCATCAGCTGGGTGGTGAGGCTTCCGGAGATGGGGATCTCACCCCGGCACGCCCTTCGGATGTAACTGAAAAAGAGCTCGGGCGCCAGATCCTTCACCAAGTACCCCTGGGCGCCCGCCTCCAGGGCGGCGATCAGGTCCGCCTCCCGCTCTGAGGAGGTCAAGATCAAGACCCGCACGTCAGGCTGCCGGCTCCTCAGCCGGCGGGTCGCTTCCACCCCGTCCATGCCCGGGAGCTGCAGGTCCATGAGGACCACGTCGGGCTCACAGGCCGCACAAACCTGAAGGGCCTCCTCACCGGAGGCCGCCTCCCCCACCACCTCCATGTCCTCTTGGGTGGAGACCAGGCTGGCGATGCCGCGACGCACCAGTTCGTGGTCGTCCACGAGACAGAGCCGGATCTTTTGGTCCATGGAAGCCTCCCCCTCACCCTAGCAACCCCATTATCTCAGACCCAAATGGCGAGGTTCGAGGGAGGATCTTCCCCCAGGGCAAGGACAAACGTCCCGGAGCCGGGCCCGGGACGGCCCTTCCCTGGCACGAACTGGCAACCGCGGCGCCCCAGCGCGCGGCCGGCCCTGCCCCCAGGCGCGGGCGGCTCAGCTCTGGGGCGACCGGACCTGCTCGATGCTCCGCTCCAACGCCTCCCAGGCGAGCGCGGCGCACTTCACCCGGACGGGGAACTTGCTCACCCCCTGCAGGGCGACCAGATCACCCAGCCGCTCGTCCTTGGCCGCCTCCGCATCCCCCCGGAGCATTTGGTGGAAGCGCTCGGCCAGCTCCAGGGCCTCATCCAGGGAGAGCCCCCGGATCCGCTCGGTCATCATGGACGCGGACGCCTGGCTGATGGAACAGCCCTGCCCCTCGTAGGTGATCCCCTCCACCCGGCCGTCGGGGCTGGTCTTGAGAAAGAGCTCGATCCGGTCACCGCAGGAGGGGTTGGTCAGGCGGATGGTGGCCGCGGCATCCTCCATGCGCCCCTTGTTCCGGGGGTGCTGGTAGTGCTGGAGGATGACCTCCCGGTAGAGGGCTTCCAAGGGGTTAGCGTCTGATCCCATGGGCGAAAAACTCCTTTGCTCGCTCGATTCCCCGCGCGAGCGCATCAATCTCCTCGGGCAGCGTGTAGACGTAGAAGCTGGCCCGGGCGGTGGCGGGCACGCCCAGCGCCTCCGTGAGGGGCTGGGCGCAGTGGTGGCCCACCCGGATGGCGATCCCTTCCTGATCCAGCACCGTGGAGAGATCGTGGGGGTGGATCCCCTCCACGTTGAAGGCGATCACCCCGCCCCGGGGGGGCTCGGGACCGTAGATGGTCACCCCGTCCACCTCCCGGAGAACGTTCAGGGCGTAGCGGACCAGCTCCTGCTCGTGCTGAAAGACCGCCTCCATACCCAGATCATTCAGGAAGTCGATGGCCGCCGCCAGACCCACCGCGCCGGCCACATCAGGGGTGCCCGCCTCAAACTTGTGGGGGAGCTCGGCCCAGGTGGCCCGCTCCAGATCCACCTCGGCGATCATCTCACCCCCGGCCAGGAAGGGCTCCATGCCCTCCAGGAGCTCCCGCTTCCCGTAGAGGAACCCGATCCCCATGGGGGCCAGCATCTTGTGGCCCGAGACAGCTAGGAAGTCGCAGTCCAGGGCCTGCACGTCCACGGGCATGTGGGGGACGCTTTGGGCCCCGTCCACCAGGACGGGCACCCCCTCCCGGTGGGCAGCCTGGACGATCTCGGCCACGGGGTTGATGGTGCCCAGCACGTTGGAGACGTGGGTCAGGGCGACCAGCCGGGTCTTGGGGGTGATGAGGCGGTCCAGGTCGGTCACATCCAGGGTCCCGTCGGGGTTCATGGGGATGTAGCGGAGGCGGGCGCCGCTCCGGCGGGCGGCCAGCTGCCAGGGGATGAGGTTGCTGTGGTGCTCCATGGGGGTGAGGAGGATCTCGTCCCCCTCCCGGAGGCGGGCCCCGTAACTGTAGGCCACCAGGTTGATGGCCTCGGTGGCGTTCCGGACGAAGATGATCTCCGCCGGCTCCCGCGCGTTGATGAAGCGGGCCACTTTGGCCCGGGCCTCCTCGAGGGCCTGGGTCGCCCGTTCCGAGAGGGTGTGGAGCCCCCGGTGCACGTTGGCGTTCTGTTCCCGGTAGTAGCGGTCCACCGCCTCGATGACGGCCAGAGGCTTCTGGGAGGTGGCCGCCGAGTCCAGGTAGACCAGGGGACGCCCGTTCACCTCCTGGTTGAGGATGGGAAAGTGCCGCCTCACCGCTCTGGCGTCCATACCCACCAGCCTCCCCACGGTCTCAGGGTATCCGAACTTGGCCCCAAACGCGCCGCGCAGGGCGCACCCGTCGGGCACGCCCTGCGCGCGGCCATCTCGCCTGGACTACTCAAGCCGCTTGGCGATGAGCCGGGCCACGCTCTCGCGGGCTGCCTCCACCGGGATCTCCTGGAGCAAGGGGTCGAAGAAGCCTTGCACGATCATCCCGATCGCCTGCTTCTCCGTCAGCCCCCGGCTCCGCAGGTAGAAGACCTGCTCCTCATCCACTTGGCCGGAGGTGGCCCCGTGCCCTGCCTTCACGTCGTCCTCGTCCACGTAGACACTGGGCTCCGCGTCGGCCCGGGCCTCGGCGCTCAGAAGCAGGTTGTCCTCGTGCTGCTGGGAGTCGGCCCCCTTGGCCCCTCGCCGGATGTAGCTCTTCCCCTGGTAGATGCTGCGCGCCCGGTCGGTCAACACGCCCCGGCCCAGCATCTCCGCCTGCGACATGCGGCCCCAGTGGTCCACAAAGGTAAACAGGTCCATGTACTGGTCGCCGTTGCCGAAGAAGACCAGCAGGTGCCGGGCCTGGCTCCCCTGGCCGTCGAGGCGGGTCTCGAAGCGGGAGATGGTCCGCTGGCCGCCAAACTCACCCACGCTCCAGTGGACCTGGGCATCCTGCTCGAGCCAGGCGCGCCTCAGGGTGATGTTCGTGGTTTGCCGGCCCCAATCCTGGAAGGTGGCGAAGGTGACGCTCGCCCCCTGGCGGACGATCACCTCCACGACCCCCAGGTGGAGCCGCTCCTGGCTGTCCTGAGAGGTGGCCCCCTCCACCACCGTCACCCGGCTGTTGGGCTCCGCGACCACCAGGGTGTGGGGGAAGAGGTAGGCGTCACCGTCGAGGGCGTGCTGGAAGAGCTGGATGGGAAGCTGCACCTCAACCCCTTGGGGGACGTAGATGAGCCGCCCGCCCGCCCAGAGGGCCCCGTGGAGGGCCTCCAGCTTGCCCTGGTCCGGCGTCACGGCCCGGGTCATGAAATACTCCTTCAGGATCGCCTCGGCCTCGTGGACCGCCTGGTCCATCTCCAGGAGGAGCACCCCTTGCCGGGCCAGGGCCTCATCCAGCGTGTGGCGGGCCACTTCGCTCCCCACGTGGACCAGCACGCCCGCCAGCTCCTGCTCTCCGCCCAGGAAGGGGTTGACCGCCTCCAAGGCCGCCTCCCGGGTGGCGGGGCTCAAGCCCACGTTACCGTTGGCCTGGGCCTTGCTGTTGACCGAATAGCCCGCCAGGGGCAGATCATCCAGACGGGTCCACCGGCCCCGGGGCCACTCGTGGCGCTCGAAGGCTTCCCAGGCCTGCAGGCGGCGCTCCCGGAGCCAGCCGGGCTCCCGCCGCATCTCCGACAGGGCGGCCACCTGCTCGCGGGTGATGGCCGCCTGGGTGCTGACATCGGCCATGGTTACGCCCCAACCTCCTGACGCAGCCACTCGTAGCCCTTGGCCTCCAGCTCCTCAGCCAGCTCCGGCCCGCCGGACCGGACAATGCGGCCGTTCATCATGACGTGGACCACATCGGGCTTGAGGTGGTGGAGGATCCGCTGGTAGTGGGTGATCACCAAAGCGCCGAACTCGGGCCCCCGGAGCGCGTTGACGCCCCTGGCGACCACCTTGAGCGCGTCGATGTCGAGCCCCGAGTCGGTCTCGTCCAGAATGGCCATCTTGGGCTCGAGCATGAGGAGCTGGAGGATTTCGTTGCGCTTCTTCTCGCCGCCCGAGAAGCCCTCGTTCAGGTAGCGGCCGGCGAAGCTCTCATCCATCTCGAGAAGCTCGAGCTTCTCCAGCATCTTCTTCTGGAAGTCGAGGAGAGAAATCTCGTTGCCGGGCCCCCGCACCGCGTTCATGGCCTGCTTGATGAAGTTGGCCACGGTGACCCCCGAGACCTCGGCCGGGTACTGGAAGGAGAGGAAAAGCCCAGCCCGGGCCCGCTCATCGGGACCCATCTCCAGCAGGTCCTCACCGTTGAAGAGGACGCGGCCCTGGGTAATCTCGTAGTGCGGGTGGCCCATCAGGGCAAAGGCCAAGGTGGTCTTCCCGGAGCCGTTGGGGCCCATGAGCGCATGGAGCTCGCCGCCCCGGACCTCCAGGGAGACACCCTTCAGAATCTCGTTCCCTTCCACTGCGACGTGTAGATCCTCGACCTGGAGAGTGACAGCCAAGTCCGGTCCACCTTTCCGTCCGCTCCCCGCCACCGGAAGCGGCAGGGTAATCCCGAGTGAAATAGTTGCCTTTCTTCCCGACCCAGTATAACACCGCGCGGACCGGTGTCAAGGGTCCACTGGTCACCCTTTCCTGCTCCGCCGGGCCGCCCCTTCCCCTCCCCCGAAAAGGGCCGCCAGGCCACCTCCTGCCCAAGGCTCCCGGTTCGGGTGACGCGGCGCGCGCCCGTCTCGAGAAGGCCCGGACCTAGAGGAGCCCCAGGGCCTGGAGCCCGTACCCCGGCCGGCCCAGGCCGTAGAGCATCAGGTAGGTGAGGGGGCCGGTCACCGAGACGAAGAGCCAGACGGGGTAGGCCCACCGGCCGAAGGCCCGGTGCTTCGGGTAGCGGTGGCGGAGGCCGAGAATGAGCGTGATCAGCACCAAGGGCGCGCCCACGGTGGCCGCCAGGGTGTGGAGGCCGAGGATGACCAGGTAGACCAGCCGCAGGGTCCCGTCGCCCACGAAGGGGGTAGTGCCGAAAAGGGCCGACTTGGCCAGGTACAGAACCAGGAAGATCGCCTGCAGGAAGGTGGCCAGCAGCATGAGCCGCCGGTGCGTCGGGGTGTCCCGGCCGGCGATGGCCCGCCGGGCCCGGACGATGACCACGGCGCTGGCGGCGTTGATGAGCGCGTTGACCGATGCCAGGAGAAAGGCTGCTTCCACAGGGAACCTCCTTCGCCAGGACCGCACGGGAATGGTTCTTCTCGCGAAAGAGCCCTCCTGCCTGGGAGCGGGCCCGCCCAAGCCCCCCGGACCAGCTCCCTCTCCCGGTCAGCCCTGCCGGCCACGGATCCCGGGTCGGGGGTGCCGGTTGACGCCCCCGCCGGATCGGACTACCATACCCCTAGGCTGGCCCCGTGGCCGGCCAAGCCGGGGGGTGCCCTTCGGGGCTGAGAGGGAATCACCCAACCCTTGGAACCTGATCTGGGTCATGCCAGCGCAGGGACGGCTTCCATCGGTTTTTCCCTCCCCGCCGTCTGGGTGGCAGACGGCCCCCCTCTGCAGGAGGGAATCCCAGTGAGCTCTTCTCCCACCGGCCTGCTGGCGACAGCGGCCGCCATCCTGGAACGCCTTCGGCAAGAACGGCCTCTGATCCACCACATCACCAACCTGGTTGTCACCAACACCACCGCCAACGCCACCTTGGCCATCGGCGCCTCGCCCGTGATGGCCCACGCGCCTGAAGAGGTGGCCGAGATGGCCCGGGCGGCCCGGGCCCTGGTCCTGAACATCGGAACCCTCTCCCGGGAGCAGGTGGAGGCCATGCTCCTGGCCGGCGAGGCGGCGGCGGAGGCGGGGGTGCCCATCATCCTCGACCCGGTGGGCGCGGGCGCCACCGCCTACCGGACGGAGACGGTCCAGCGCCTCCTGGACCGGCTGCCGGTCACCGTCCTCCGGGGCAACGGGGCGGAGGTGGCCATCCTGGCCGGCGGCGAGGCGACGGTCAGGGGGGTGGACGGGGTCCAGGCGGGGGACGTGGCCACCCTGGTCCGCACCTTGGCCCAGGAGCGGCAGCTGGTGGCGGCGGCCACCGGCGCCACCGACTGGGTGAGCGACGGCCGGGCGGTCCTGGCGGTGGAGAATGGCCACCCGTGGCTCCAGCTGGTGACGGGCACGGGCTGCATGGCCACGTCGGTGGTGGCCGCCTTCGTGGCTGTCCATCCCAACCCCTTGGAAGCGACCGCGGCCGCCCTGGCCGCCTTCGGCCTGGCCGCCGAGCAGGCCGCCCAGGAAGCCCAGGGCCCGGGCACGCTGCAGGCTCGTCTTCTGGACAGCCTCCACGGCCTCACCCCCGCCCAGCTGGCCCAAGGGGCGCGGCTGAGGAGGGTGGCTTAGATGGCCGGCGAGAGCGGCCGGGCCTCCTCCTTGCGCCCGCTGGATCCCAACCGGCTCCGGCTCTACGTGGTGACCGACCGGGCCCTCGCCCGGGGCCGCTCGGAGGTGGAGGTGGTCCGGGCGGCCCTGGAGGGCGGGGCGACCGCGATTCAGCTTCGGGGGAAAGACTGGAGCAGCCGGGAGCTCTACCGGGTGGGCCGGGAGCTCCGCCAGCTGACCCGGGAAGCGGGCGCCCTCTTCGTGGTGAATGACCGCCTGGACATCGCCCTGGCCGTCGAAGCCGACGGCGTGCACCTGGGCCAGGAGGACCTGCCTTTGGCGGAAGCCCGGCGTCTGGCGGGGCCTCACCTGCTCATCGGGATCACCGCCGAGACGGTGGAGCAAGGGGTGGCCGCCCAGGAGGAGGGCGCGGACTACCTGGGCACTCGGGCCATCTTCGCCACCCCCACCAAAGCGTACCGGGAGCCCATGGGTCTGGACGAGCTGGCCCGGCTGGTCCAGGCGGTCCAGATCCCCGTGGTCGCCATCGGCGGGATCCACGCCGGCAACGCGCGCCAGGTTCTGGCCACGGGGGTGGCCGGGCTGGGGGTGGTCTCGGCGGTGGTGGCCGCCGAGGATGTCCGGGCCGCGGCCGCGGAGCTGGCCGGGCTCATCCAAGCCGAGAGGGGCGAGGCCTGATGCCCGCTGAGTTCGATCTGATCGCCCGCATCCGCCGCCAGGTGGGGCCGCCGGGTCCTGGCGTCCTCCGGGGCATCGGGGACGACACCGCCGTCCTCACCCTGCCGGGGGGCAGCCTGCTGGCCAGCTCCGACGCCCTGGTGGAGGGGATCCACTTCCGCCTGGACCTGATGGACCCCCGCCAGCTGGGCTGGAAGGCGCTGGCGGTCAACTTGAGCGACATCGGCAGCATGGGGGGCCGGCCCCTCTTCGCCCTCATCACCCTGGGCCTCCGGCCGGGCCTCGATGAGGCCTTCGTGGAAGCACTCTACGACGGCCTCCTTCGTCTGGCCCGGGATCACGGCGTCCAGGTGGTGGGTGGCGACACGGTGACCAGCCCTGAACGCCTCTTCATCGACGTGGCCATCCTGGGCGTGCCCGGCCCCGGGCAGCCCCTCTTGCGGAGCGGCGCCCAGCCCGGCGATCGGGTGGGGGTGACGGCCCCCCTGGGCGCCTCCGCCGCGGGGCTGGCCTGGCTCCTGGCACACCCCGGCCCCCTCCGGGCGCTCCCTCCCCCGGACGCCCGGGCGGTGGAGGCCTGCCTCCGGGCCCACCGGGAGCCCGAGCCCCGGGTGCGGGCCGGCCAGCTCCTGGCCGCCTCCCGAGGGGTGCGGGCCATGATGGATGTGAGCGACGGGCTGGCCTCGGAGGTGCACCACCTGGCCCGCGAATCGGGCGTGGGCTTCCGCCTCTGGGCCGACCAGGTCCCCATCGCGCCCGAGGCCCAGGTGGTGGCCCGCCTGCTGGACCAGGACCCCTGGGCCTGGGCCCTGGGCGGCGGGGAGGATTACGAGCTCCTCTTCACCTACGATCCGGCGGTGGAAGACCGGGTGCAGCAGGCCCTGGCCGAAGCGGGGCTGGCCCTCCACACCCTGGGGGAGGTGACCCCGCCTGAGGCAGGCATCACCCTGGTGCGGGACGGGCGGGAGGAGCCCCTGGCCGCCACTGGCTGGGTCCACCGGCCCGATGCCGTTCCCTCGTCCAACGTGCCGACGTAAGGAGGGGTGATCATGGTTCCCGCGCCTCCCCCGGGGGATCCCGGGGGCGAGCTGACGCTGCACCTCCCGCCCAAGGGCCGGGAAGGCCCGCCCACCGAGGGGGACGCCCGGCCCCCCATCGCCCTCACCATCGCCGGCTCCGACTCGGGCGGCGGGGCTGGGATCCAGGCCGATCTCAAGACCTTCACTGTGCTGAGGTGCTACGGCATGTCGGTGGTGACCGCCATCACCGCGCAGAACACCCTGGGCGTCCAGGCGTCCTCCGCCCTGGACCCGGAGCTGGTCCGGCAGCAGATGGACTCGGTCTTGGGCGACATCGGGGCCGACGCGGCCAAGACCGGGATGCTGGCCAACGCCGGGGTGGTGGAGGCGGTGGCGGACGGGGTGCGGGCTCACGGGCTGTCGCCCCTGGTGGTGGACCCGGTGATGGTGGCTAAGGGGGGCGCTCCCCTCCTCGCGCCCGAGGCCCGGGAGGCGGTGATCCGCCTGCTCCTGCCTCTGGCCACGGTCATCACCCCCAACCTACCGGAGGCCGAAGCCCTGACGGGCCTGCGCCTCGAGACCCCCGAGGCGGTGCGGGAGGCGGCCCGGCGGCTCCACGACCTGGGGCCCGCCTGGGTGGTGATGAAAGGCGGCCACCGGCCGGGGCCGGTGGCGGTCGATGTGGTCTACGACGGCCAGAGCTTCCACGAGTTGCGGGCGCCCCGGATGGAGACCACCCGGACCCATGGCACGGGCTGCACCTTCGCGGCGGCCATCACCGCCTTCCTCGCCCAGGGCCGGCCGGTGCTGGAGGCCATCCAGCTGGCCAAAACCTTCGTCACCCGGGCCATCGAGACCGCGCCCGCCATCGGCGAAGGCCACGGCCCCACCAACCACCTCTGGCCCCTGGCGGAGCCGGGTTGGCCCCCATCGGCGCCGCCGGGCGGCTAGCGGAGGGGTTCACCCCGGATGGCAGCGAGAAACTCGCCGGCGTACACATCCAGCAGCTCGCACCGGTCCGGATCGAGCTTCCGGTTGTGGGCCACCCGGTTGCGGAGCTCCCGGAGGTCGGTGAAGCGGCGCATCACCCACTCCTTGGAGCGGAAGATGGGCTGGAAGAGCTCTTGCCAGTTCCGGTCCTCCAAGATGATGGCCAGGTAGTCGCCGAAACTGGCGTACTCCAGAAGAGGGGTCTCTTGCTCCACTTGGGCCAGGGCGGCGGGGAGCCCGGCCAGCTCATCCTGGCGGCGGGACTCACACCGCTTCCGGACCGGGGTGGGCACCCGCCGCTCCCACCAGTCCGGGCCGGTGCGGGCCAGCTCCCGGGTAAGGAAGGCCCGCAGCTCATCCTCCAGCTCATCGAGGATGATGGCCGGGCGGACCTGGACCACCAGGTCCATGGAGGTGACGATGCCGTACCCCTCGTCGCAGGCCACCAGGACCGCGTGGTGCTCATCCAGGAGGCGGAGGAGCCCGCTCAGGCTCCGGTCGGGCTCCACCACCGGCAGGGGCGGGCTGCAGACCTGGCCCACGCTCCGCCGGGCCAGCTCTACCCGGAGGTCGATCTCGCCCTCTTTTTCCGCCACCTCCCAGTAGAGGTGGCGGACATCGGCGGCGACAAAGGTGCCCACCAGCTCCCCGTCTTGGACCACGGGGAGCTGCGCGTAGCCGCTCTGATCGAGCAGGCCGATGGCGTAGAGGACCGGCGCCCGGCTCTCCACCACCACCGCCGGATACTGCATGACGTCTCGTGCCCGCACCCTGATCCCGTCCCAAAGGGTTCTTGGCTCAGGGTTTCGCTTCCGGGCAGGTCCCCTCCTTTACCGGGGGCGGCCGGCGGTGGCGGCCCGGGCCCACCCCTGGCGGCCGGCCAGCCACCCGTACGCCGCCCGCCACAGGCCCAGGATGACCAGGTTGGTGCCCAAGACCACCAGCGCGAAGGTCCAGACGATGGGCCGCTGGAGGATCCAGCTCCGGAGCAGGAGGCCCACAGGCCAGGCACCCCCCCAGGTGAGCCAAGCCCATTTGATGGCCTCCAGGGGCCGGGCAGCCCGCTCCGGCCGGAGGGTGCCCAGGAGCAGGCCCATCCCCAGCCAGGCCAGGGCGAAGGGGGAGGCCGCCCCGACAGCCGTCCCCAGGCTCACCTCCAGCCCGTGGCTCGCCCGCCCCAGGGCGCCGAAGAGAAGGAAGGCGAGGAGATCGCCCACCACCAAGACCACGTGCTGCACCGGCACAGCCTTCGCCTCCTCGCGGATCTGACGGGCGCGCCAGCCACGGGCCGCACCGCTCGTCCCGCGCTTCGCACCCATCAGCCAGGGGCCCAATCCCAACGACGAGTGGGTCTCGTTCTTCTTTCCCCGTGGACGGGAGAAGGTCCTGGCTAGGCGGGGGCCCTTTGGAGGAGGGCGACCACCTCCACGTGCGCGGTCCGGGGGAACATGTCCACCGGCTGCACGTGGACCACCCGGTAGCCCCGGGTCACCAGGTGGGCCAGGTCCCGGGCGAGGGTTTCGGGGTTGCAGGAGACGTAGACCAGCCGCTCCACCTCAGCCGCCGCCAGGGCCTCCAGGGCTTCAGGCCGGACCCCGCTCCGGGGCGGGTCGACCACGGCCACCCGGGGGCGGAAGCCTGCCGCCACCCGACGGGGGAGCCACGCCTCCAGCCGGGCCGCGGCGAACCGGGCGTTGGGGACGCCGTTCCGCTGCGCGTTGGCCCGGGCGTCGGCCACCGCCTGGGGGTTCTCCTCCACCCCCCAGACCAGACCGGCCCGCTGGGCCAAAAAGAGGGTGATGCCGCCCACACCGCAGTAGCCGTCGAGCACCGTGTCGTCGGGGGTGGGATCGGCCAGCTCCACCGCAAGCCGGTAGAGGCGCTCGGCCTGGACCCGGTTCACCTGGAAGAAGGACTGGACACCCAGGCGGAAACGGAAGGGCCCGAGGCGTTCCTCCAGGTAGGGCCGGCCCCAGAGGAGCCGCTCCTCCGGGCCCAGGATCCGGTTGGTCCGCTCAGGCTGGACGTTCTGAACGATGCCCACCAGCTGGGGCAGCCCCTCCACCAGCCCTTGGATCACCGCCTCGGGAACGGGCTCGGGGGTCCGGGTGACCAAGGCGAGCAAGAGCTGGGCCGGATCGACCGCCTCCCGGACCACCAGGTGCCGCAGGTCCCCCTCATGGGTCGTCGCATCATAGGGGACGAGGCCCGCCTCCTGGGCCAGACGGCGGGCCAGCTGGGCCGCCCGGACCACCGCCTCGCTTTGGATGAGGCAGTCTTCGGAGGGGACGATCTGGTGGCTCCCCCTTCGGAAGAAGCCCACCACCACCTGCCCGCCCCTCCGCCCCACGGGGAACTGGGCCTTGTTCCGGTACCGCCAGGGGTCGGCGGGCATGCCCCAGACGGGCTCCACCGACACCGCCCCCAGCCGCCCCACCCGCTCCAGGGCCGCCTCCACCCGCCGCCGCTTCCAGGCGAGCTCGGCCGGGTAGCTCAGGTGCTGGAGCTGGCAGCCCCCGCAGAGGCTGGCCACGGGGCAGGCGGGCGCCACCCGATCCGGCGAGGGCTCGCGCACCTCCAGCAGGCGGGCCCGGCCGTACCGGGCCTGGACCGCCTCCACCACCACGGTCACCCGCTCGCCCGGCAGGGCCCCCGGCACGAAGAGGACGAAGCCCTGGTGCCGGCCCACCCCCTCGCCCGAGTGGTTGAGATCCACCACCTCAAGCTCGATCTGGTCACCGGGGGCCGGCCTGGGACCAGCCGTGCCCACCGAGGCCTGCCGGGCCACCCACATCCCTCCACCCGCCGATCTCGGAGGCCATCATACCCTCCGCCCCGGCGGCGTGCAAGGACAGGGCCTACGCGAAGCGGCGCTCCCCGCCCCGGGGCCGGCGGAGGCGGAACTTGCCGCAGCCGAGGACCGTCAACCCGGGCCGGGGGGACGTCTGGAGCTGGCAGCGCCCGCTGCCGTCGTTCTCTTCACAGTGGAGCGCAAGGCAGGAGATGGGGAAACGGAAGCAGTACCCGCAAGGATCGTAGCCCTCGGCCTCCGCCTGGGACCGGGGCAACACCCGGCGTTCCGCCCGCGAAAGGAGCGGGCACCGGGCCCGATGATACCGTCGACCGTATCGCCCCCCCACAAAGACCGGCTCCTCCAACCGCCCTCCCCCCTCAAAGGGGTGCGTGCCATCCCCTTCTAACGAGGGGATACACACTTCCAGGCCGATTGGTGACGGTCCACGCGGAGCTTTCCCCAAATTCGAGGGCCTCCGGCCCGGCAGGCGGGAAGGCTCGCCCCTTCCCGCCCACCGGGGCCCTCTCGGGGCCGGGCACCCCTTAGACGGGCTCGGTGCCCAGGAAGAGGGTGAGAATCGCCTTCTGGGCGTGGAGCCGGTTCTCCGCCTGGTCGAAGACCACCGACTGGGGCCCGTCCATCACCTCATCGGTGATCTCCTCGTTCCGGTGGGCGGGCAGGCAGTGGAGGACCACCGCGCCCGGCCGGGCCCGGCTCAGGAGCTCCTGGTTCACCTGGTAGGGCCGGAGCAGTTCCAGCCGGCGCTCCCGCTCGCCTTCCTGGCCCATGCTCGCCCAGACATCGGTGTAGACCGCATCCACCCCGTCCACCGCCTCGGCGGGGTCGTGACAGAGGAGGATGCGGGCCCCCGTCTCCTCCGCCTTCTGCTGGGCCATGCGGACCACCTCCGGATCGGGCGCCAGCTCGGGCGGCGTGCAGACCCGCAGCTCCATCCCTACCCGGGCAGCGCCCAGCATGAGGGAGTGGGCCACGTTGTTCCCGTCGCCCACGTAGGTAACCACCAGCCGGTGCAGATCGCCCTTGTGCTCCCGGAGGGTGAGGAGATCGGCCACGGCCTGGGTGGGGTGGAAGGTGTTGGTCAGCCCGTTGATGACCGGCACCGTCGCATGGCGGGCCAGCTCCTCCACCTCCGCCTGCTCGAAGGTCCGGATGAGGATCCCGTCCACCATCCGGGAAAGGACCCGGGCCGTGTCGGCCACCGTCTCGCCCCGGCCCAGCTGGAGGTCTTGGGGGTTGAGGAAGAGGGCGTACCCCCCAAGCTCGTACATGGCCACCTCAAAGCTGACCCGGGTCCGGGTGGACGGCTTGGCGAAGATCATGGCCAAGGTCCGCCCCTCCAGCAGCCGGCGCGTCCAAGGGGCCCGCCGGGCCTGCTTCAGAACCTGGGCCGCGTCGATCAGCCGCTGGAACTGCTCGCTGGAGAGATCGGCGATGGTAAGAAAATCGTGGCCCGCCATCTCCCGGGCCACATCGTCGCGGAAGATGCGTTCCATGGTCAGCCTCCCTTCTGAGCCCTCCCCCACCGCCCCGCGGGGCTGGCAGCACCTGCCAGCCCCTCCCTTGGAACCCTTCATAGGGCCCAGGCCGTGGGGGATGCTTCATTACGGCCGGCACCCGACGACCCCGGCGGAGACCCCGAAGGACGCTCCGGGCATGCCCGAGGGCCCTCCGGGCACGAGGCTTTGGGAGGGATCGCAGCATGACCCTGGTAGGGAAGCCCGCGCCTGTCTTCGAGATGGCCAGCACCAAGAACTTGGAGCAGCTGAACGAGCCCGTTCGCCTCCAAGATTACCGGGGCCGATGGCTGGTCTTCTTCTTTTACCCAGCCGATTTTACCTTCGTCTGCCCCACTGAGATCCGGGCTCTCAGCGAGCGCTACGAAGAGTTCCAGGCGCTCAACTGCGACGTCCTGGGCTGCAGCGTCGATTCGGTCTACGTCCACAGGGCCTGGATCAAGACCCCTCGGGACGGGGAGTTGGAGGGGCTGGGCCCCATCAACTACCCCCTGGCCAGCGACCCCACCCACCAAGTTGCCCGCAGCTACGGCGTGCTGGACGAGGTAACGGGGACAGCCCTGCGGGGACTCTTCATCATCGACCCCGAGGGGATCGTCCGCTACGAGGTGATCCACGAGGACGCGGTGGGGCGGAGCGTGGAGGAGACCCTGCGGGTGCTCCAGGCCCTTCAGTCGGGTGGCCTCTGCGGGGCCGGCTGGCGGCCGGGCGACGAGCATGTGGAAGGCCAGTAGGGAGAAGGCCCGGTAAGGAGGCGAACCTATGCCTTTAAGGCTGCGAAGCCCCCTGCCCTCCCTGGAAGGGGCGGTGGCCTGGCTCAACACCCCGGAACCCACCGAGACCGAAGGCCCCATCCAGCCGGGCCGGCCCCTCTTGGTCCACTTCTGGGCCGTCTCCTGCGGGCTCTGCAAAGAGGCCATGCCCCGGGTGAACGAGTGGCGGGACCGGTACGGACCCCGGGGGCTCCAGGTGCTGGCCATTCACATGCCTCTGGAGAAGGCGGACACCGATCTGGACCGGATCCGGGAAGCGGTGGAACAGCTTGGCCTCACCCAGCCCGTGGCCGTTGATTCCCGGCTGAGCATCAGCGATCGCTTTCAGAACCAGTTCACCCCGGCCTACTACGTCTTTGACGGGGAAGGCCAGCTCCGCCACTTCCAGGCGGGGGCCCAGGGGCTGGACCTGGTGGAGCAGCGGATCGAACGGGTCCTGGAAGAGGCGGGTGGGTAGGAGCC